>DATJRV010000049.1:0-61846 GCA_035504435.1 Solirubrobacteraceae bacterium | reverse complement strand
GTGTCCTCGGTGAACTCCCGCGGGGCCTCGGTGTGGAGCACGATCACCCCCAGCGTGTCGCTCGCGCGGGAGAGGATCGGCACCGCCACCATCGACTGGAAGCGCTCCTCCTGCAGCAGCGGCACGTACTTCATGCGGGGGTCGTCCATCGCCCCCTCGCGGATGAACTCGGGCATGCGGTGGCGCGCCACCCACCCGGTCAGGCCCTCCTCGATCGCCAGCTGCACGCGCCCCACCGCGTCAGCGAACACCTGCGAGGCCGCCCTGATCGTGAGCCGGTCGTCTTCGAGCAGGTAGATGAAGCAGGCGTGGCAGTCGGTGGCCTGCGTGGCCAGCTCCACGATCCCCTGCAGCATCGGCCCGAGCTCCACCGAGGAGGAGACGAGCTTGATGACGCTGTAGAGGGTGCGGTTCTCCTCGCGGAGGCCGCTCAGCTCGGTGGTAGTGGACATATGTGCGCGATGAACATGCTACCGGCGGGCGAGAGGTGGGCGCGGCCATTGTCCGGCGCCCGCCGGGCGGGTATGTTCGGCGCCAGTGTCGGCTCCGCCACAGATCGCCGAGGAGCGGCGGGGGATCCTCGCCTCCTCGCCCTCCGCCCCGTCCCTCGCGCAGCCGCAGAGCGCGGATGAGGTGCGGGCGATCGTCGAGCAGCAGCGCATCGAGTTCCTGTTCGCGCAGTTCGTGGACATGCACGGCAAGCCGAGCGCGAAGCTCGTGCCGGCTGGCCACCTCGACGACCTGCTCGCGGACGGCGCCGGCTTCGCGGGGTTCGCGGCGGGCGACATCGGCCAGGGGCCGGACTCCCCGGACCTGATCGCGATGCCCGACGCGCGCACGCTGACGATCCTGCCGTGGCGCAAGAACGTGGCGCGCTTCGCGTGCGACGTGACCGTGGAGGGCGCGCCCTGGCCGTACTGCCCGCGCACAATCCTGCGCTCCGCGCTCGAGCGCGCGGCGGCGCTCGGCTACGAAATGAAGCTCGGCGCGGAGCTCGAGTACTTCCTGCTGCGCCGCGGCGAGCACGGCGAGCTGGAGCTGGCCGACAAGCTCGACACGCTGGAGCAGCCCTGCTACGACATGCGCGCGCTGACGCGCGGGCTGGACTTCGTGATGGAGGTCGCGGGCGCTGTCACGGGCCTCGGCTGGGACAACTACGCGACCGACCACGAGGACGCCAACGGGCAGTTCGAGCAGAACTTCGCGTTCGCCGACGCGCTCACCACGTGCGACCGCGCGGTGTTCTTCCGCTACATGGTCGAGTCGCTGGCGCACGAGCGCGGGCTGATCGCGACGTTCATGCCCAAGCCGTTCGCGCACCTGACGGGCAACGGCTGCCACTTCCACGTCAGCCTGTGGCGCGACGGCGAGAACCTGTTCGCACGCGACGTCGCCGAGGACCCGCGCGGCCTCGGCCTCTCGGAGCTCGCCTACCAGTTCCTCGGCGGGCTGAAGGCGCACGCGCAGGCCTACATCGCGCTCACCGCGCCCACGGTCAACTCGTACAAGCGCCTGGCCGTCGGCGCCCCCGCCAGCGGCGCGACGTGGGCGCCGGCGTACGTGAGCTACGGCTACAACAACCGCACGCAGATGCTGCGCATACCCGCGCCCGGCCGCATCGAGGACCGCACCGTGGACGGCTCGTGCAACCCCTACCTGGCGGCCACCGCGATGCTGGCCGCGGGCCTGGACGGAATCGAACGCGGCCTCGACCCCGGCGAGCCCAACGGCGTGAACCTGTACACGCTCAGCGACGCCGAGCGCGACGCCGCGGGGATCGAGCTGCTGCCGGCGAACCTGCTCGACGCCACGCGCGAGCTCGCGCGCTGCGAGGTGCTGCGCTCCGCGCTCGGCAGCACGGGCGGGCGCGGCCCTCACGAGGACTACCTCGACTACTACGTGCAGGTCAAGCAGCGCGAAGTGCAGGCCGCCCACGAGCAGATCACGCCGTGGGAGCTCGAGCGCTACCTGCAGCTGTTCTAGGCGCGGTCGCGCGTAGCGACGAGTCGAGAGCACCGAGCAGCCGGCGTCTGTCCGTGGCCGGCGCCACCGCGCTCTCGAGGTCTTCCTCGGCAGGTGGATCAACGAGGGGCACACGATCGCCTGACGTCGAGCAGGCGCTCGGACGCTGCGACGGTTATCGATGTACAATACGCGAACTCGGTGAGTACGGCCGGTCGGGAGCAGAGGTGTCGCGGACTGTGATGTGGCTGTTCGCCAGTGCGGATTGTCGCGCGTCCGCCAAGGGCTGTCCCGGCGACAGTGTTATTGCGGCTTTTGTTTTGGTGGTAGTCATCGTGAGCATCGCGATCGGCATTCTCTCTTGGGTGTGGTTTCGATATGGTCGGGGGCCGTTTCCAACGATTATGAGGCTGTTGTCGAGCGGTCCGTTTCGACGCTCGCGGAAATGACGTGGAGGCTTGGCTAGTATTGGCGGAAACCTCGTCAAGGGATGTCGGCGAACTCGGCGGCACAAGCAAAGTCAACGAAAACGCGGTAGCCCAAGGCGAAGGCACAAAGCTACCGGCGGGTAGTTCGGTGAAGGTTGCCATAATCTCTTTGCTATCTCGAAGCGCACGCACCTGCGAGACCGCCGGTCAGTCCAGTGCAGATCGTATTACGCATAGGGACTTTCAGCGTGCTCGGAGGTGACTCGACGCAGCATGGGAGGGAGCTATCATCCGGAGATCGGATCCGGCTCCTTGTGCACCCGTTTATAAGTTACCTATTTTCCGACCTCGTTCTGGCGTCATGATGGAACCCTGGTCCAGATCATCTGTCGGTCTGTCAAGGCGGAGAGTGCCTGTCTATGCTGTCGGGATCATCCTTGCGCTATGGGCGGTGCAGTTTGTCGGAGACAAGGTTGCCCCTGTTATTGGAGTAAGTGGGCCGGTCGGGATCGTCATCGTGCGAACTGCGGTGCGAGCTGAGCCAGCCGCAATGAATTGCCGGACGGGTCGCGCAGCCCGCAATCGCGGCCGTAAGGCATGTCGGTCGGCGCCGCCGTGAACTCCACCCCGGCCTCGCTGAGGCGCTTGTAGTCGGCGTCCACGTCGTCGGTCACCAGGAACACGGTCCCCGCGAACCCCTTCGCCATCAACGAGCGGACCTGGTCGGCGGTCTCCGGGTCCATCACCGGCGGGCCCGGGATCGCCATCAGCACGACGGCGAAGTCGGGCTGGCTCGGCGGGCTGACCGTCAGCCAGCGAAAGCCACCAAGCTCGGGCATCGTGACGTCGCCGCGGACCTCCCAGCCGAGCTTGCCGACATAGAAGTCGAGCGCCTCGCGCTGGTCGTGGACCCAGAGTTGTGCGTTTTGTACCCTCATCGTTGCTCCTTTCAGTGGTCTGCTGAGAGGCAGGCTAATCCGCCGACGCCGCTTGGTCTTCTCCCTTTGTGCTGTGTTGCGGGCGGCCGTACAGGCGCATGTAACAGGCAGGCACGATCACCTGGGCGGAGGCCGGCGGGAAGCTCGCGCGGTACTCCGTCGGCGACTTGCCGAAGTGGCGCTTGAAGCTGGTGGTGAACGACCCCAGCCCGACCAGCCCGACGTCGAGGCAGATCTCGCTCACCGACCGGTCGGTGTTGCGCAGGAGCGTGGCGGCACGCTCGAGCCGGCGGGTCATCAGGTAGGCCTTCGGTGACTCGCCGAACGTGCGGCTGAACTCGCGGCTGAAGTGCGCCCGCGACAGCCCGGCGGCGGCCGCCAGCTCGCCGACGCCGATCGGCTCGGCGTAGTGGCGGTCCGCGTGATCGCGGGCGCGCAACAGATGCCTGGCAGCTGGCACAGGGGTCATCCGGCCAGGCTATACCCGTCGCGCGGATGCCGACCGATCAGATGTCGGCCTGCGGCTTCGGGTGTGTGCTTTGTGGCCTGGTGGATCGACGTCACCACGGTTCGTCGGGCGCGGAGGTCGCCGTGCCCCCGGGACCGCGGACCGCGGTGCGAGTCCTGCGGCGCCGCGCGATCATCAAGGTGAGTGTCAGCGCGACCGCGGCGGCGGCCAGCGCGCCGACAACGACAAGCGGCAACCAGTCTTCTTCGGGCACCCACACCAGTTCGCCGCGAATCGCAGCGGGCTGTCCGCCTACCCTGATGGGCACCGTCCAGTCGAAGACCTTGGTGCGCTTCGAGCGGTCGGTGACCTGCGGTGGTATGCCTGGGAGCATCCAGTGGATGCGGTGGTCATGCCATTCCAGGCGGCTGCCGGCGCCCACGACGGTCCAGCTCGGTGTGGCGCTGGGTGACGCTGACGGCGGCACGCTGACCAGGCCAAAGAAGTTCTGGTTGAGGTAGTAGGCGCGCGAGCGGGTGTTCAGCTCGGCCGTGCCATCGGCGAGCACCCGCGCATACGGTTCGTGCTGGTATCCGTACACGGTGACGGTCTGGCCCGTGTGGTTGGTCAGCAGCAGGCGGTCGGCGTACTGGATCACCTTGACCTGGAGGCCCGGCTGGGCAGGTGTGATCGCGGTGACGATGGAGCGATAGTCGTATTTGCTGCCTTCGGTATTGATCGGGTTCTCGCTCTCCCGCAGCGCCGCGCTCGCGCCACCCTCAGCCGGGGAGGACCCGGGGAGGGCGAGCGCGACGAAAGCCGCCACCGTCACCGCCGAGAGGCTAGGCGGCCGGCATAGCCAAGCCGCGACGGGTCTTCCGCCCCGCGATCTCACGGCTGCGACGCTACCGCCCACCAGCGCGGCTGACGATCACATCATCAGCTGCATGGCTGCGAGCATGTACGCCATGCCAAGCGTCATCGCCAGCATCGAGTAGCGCAGGTCGCTGAAGCACACGAGCGGCTCGGCCGCTTCGATCGCGACCGCCCCACCTGGGGTGATCGACGCGCCGCCGCCCCACAGCGTGCGATGGTCGATCGAGCGCATCCGATCGGTCACCCACAGCCCGCCCTGCAACACGAAGTACGCCGCCAGCACCCACGTGAGCGGAGCCTGGAACCCGGTGGGCGACCACATGTACGCCATCGCCCCCATGTCGAGCGCCATCGTCAGCCACAGCACGTTCACCGCCCGCCGCGCCACCGCCTGCGCGAGCACAAAGGCGAGGATCGCCAGTGCGATGTCGGCGAAGGCGATCTGCCAGAAGCCGGGGGGGATGTCGAACGAGTCGATCGACGCGGGGGCGTACATGAAGATCATCCCCAGCGCCATCGCCACGTGGCCGCTGTGCCAGATGCGCCGCTGCCCGCTCGATTCGGAGATGTGACGCGCGTGGATCACGAGCACGGCGATGAACACGAGCGTCCACACCACCGCCAGCCACGCGGGCAGGATGTTGGTGCTGCCGTGACCGGCGACGGCCATCTTCACGCCGCCCATGCTCATCGACATGTGCGAGAGGCCGCCAGAGTGCGACATGCTCATCCCGTTCATCGACCGCCCACCGCGCGCAACGTAGCATTTCCGACGAGCTTCCGCAGCGCCCCGCGGGCGCTTGTCGGATCGCTGACAGCCCGGCCCCCGCAGCTCCTCAGACGCTCATCGGCGCACTGAGCTCATGTAGTATCAGCCGCGATGAGGCGCTCGCAGCGCAGGAAGCACGACCGGCTCAGGCCGCGCAGCGCACGCCGTCGCCCACGCGCGATCGAGAGGGGTTCCCGCGCATGAGCAGTCCGAAAACCGCCGCCGTCTCGGGCGCCATCGGCTTCGAGAGCCTCACCTGGCGGGGTCGCATCACAACCCGCGCAGTGCAGATCGCGCTCGGGGTGATCTGGGTGTGCGTAGGGCTGTTCCAGTTCAAGAGCTTCATGTACACGCACGGGCTGATCAACGAAGTGTTCGGCGAAGCGATGGAACACCAGCCCTCGTGGATCGCCGCCTCGATGAAGACCATCGACGACTTCTACGGCCGCGACCTCACGCTGTGGAACACGCTCGCGGCACAGATCCAGCTGGCGATCGGGCTCGGGCTGATCCTCAGCCGCAAGACCGTGAAGCCGGCGCTGATCGCCTCGTTCGGGTGGGCGCTGGCCGTGTGGTGGTTCGGCGAGGGCTTCGGCGGGCTCCTCTCCAACACGCTCCCCGCGCCGCTGATGGGCGCCCCAGGGGCAGTGATCCTGTACGCACTGATCGGCCTGCTGGTGTGGCCCACCGGCAGGCGCACAGGACGCTCGCCGGGCGGCATGGGCCCGCTCAGGGAGCGGGGCGCCCAGCTCGCGTGGGCGGGGCTGTGGCTGCTGGGGGCGTTGCTGTGGCTCGTGAACGTCAACCGCGCCCAGGGCGCCACCAGCGAAATGATCAAGGGCATGGCCGAAGCCTCGCCCCACTGGCTCGCGAAGATCCAGGATTGGGGCGTGCACCACGCCCAGGGACACGGCACCACGATCGCGATCGTGCTCGCCGCGCTGTCGGCGGCGATCGCGCTCGGCGTGTTCGCCCCCTCGCCGCTGCGCTGGGCCGCGCTCGCGCTCGCGATCGTGATCTCGCTCGCCTACTGGCTGTTCGGGCAGAGCCTCGGCGGCCCGTTCTGGGCGGGCGGGGCTACCGACTTCAACTCGGGCCCGCTGTACGTGCTCCTCGCGATCGCGCTGTTCCCGATCGCACAGACCTCGGCACAAGAGGCGCCAGAGAGCCCGCCCGCAGTCACGACCACCCAGACACGAGTCAGCGCCGCCTGAGCCAGTCGAGCCGCCGCTCGGCGGAGATGAGGCTGCGCACGGTCTCCGCCCGGCGGGCGTCGAGGTGCGCGGCCAGCGCGACGAACGCCTGGGCGGTCGTCAGCGCGTCGCCGAGGGCATCATGCGGTCGGTGCGCGGGCAGGCCGAGCGTGTCGGCGAGCGCGCTCAGCGAGGTGTGCCGCGGAGCGGACCCGTCGCGCTCGTACAGCCACACGAGACCGAGCACGCTGGTGTCGATCATCGGCCTGCGCAAGCGCACGCCGAGCCGCCGCAGCGCCGGGCGCAGGAAGCCGCGCTCGATCGCCGCCACGTGCGCGACGGGCACCCTCCCCGCCAGTGCGCCCAGCAGCGGGTCGATCGCGTCCTCCAGCGGCGGCGCGTCGGCGAGGTCGGCGGCGCGGATGCCGTGCACCTGCGCCGCCGCCTCGCTGATCGCGCCCCGCGGGCGCACGCGCCCGTGGACGGCGGCGCCCAGCTGCACCCGCCCGTCCTCGATCGGAACAGCGCCGTAGGAGACGATCTCGTGGCGCTTGGGGTCGAGGCCGCTGAGCTCCAGGTCGACCGCGCAATAGCGCGCCTCGCGCCACGGCGTCCGGCCCCTGGGCAGGCGCGTGCGCTTGTAGGCCCGCGCGGCGGTGCGATGCGTCGGCGCGCCAGGCCCACTGTGCGCCCGCGCCTGCACTGGCTGCGCGGGCAGCCGGTAACACAGCGTGTCCTCGTGCGCACGCGCAGCGACTCCCGCGGGGAGCCGGGAGAGCATCGCGGCGTGACCGAAGCAGTCGCCGGGGCCGAGCTGCTCGAGCACGCGCTCGTCGAGCACCATCTCCACGGCGCCGGTGCGCACGACGCGCAGCTGCTCGAGTGGTTGCGCGTCCCGACCGAAGATCGTCGATCCGGCGAGGAAGAACTCGACGTCGGCCGCGGCCACCACGCGTTCGAGGTCCCGTGGCTCGTACACGTCGGGCGGCGCGTGCGCGCGCAGGAACTCCAACACGTCGCCGAGCGCCGCCGGCAGGGTTGACATCTACGCCGGGTCGCGTCGCTCGACGGGCATGATCGTGATCGTACGGCGCCGCCGTGCGTTACGGGATGCGCGCGTCGTGCACGGTCGCCGCCTGCTCGAGTTCCGCGGGCGTGGCGTCGGTGCGATCGAGCCGCACGACCAGCGTCCAGTGGTGCCCCACGGGGCAGCGCTGAAAGCGGCGGTTGCCGAACCGCGCGGCCTTCAACGAGCCGCCCGGCATCCAGATGGTCGTGAACAGGTGGCCCTTGCGGCAGCGCACCGGACGGTCGAAGCGCGAAAGCAGGCTCATGCGCACACCGTACTAGAGCATCAGCTCGGCCGATCGAGCAGCTGCTTTTGCACCTTGCCGAGCTCGTTGCGCGGCAGGGACGCCACGCGATGGATCTCGCGCGGTCGCTTGTGCGGGGTCAGCTGCCGGGCGACGTGGTCGATCAGCTCGCCGTCGGCGACCGCCGCAGCGCTCGCGCCGGCGGCGGGCACGACCCACGCGACCACGCGCTCGCCGAGCTCGGCGTCGGGCATGCCGCGCACGGCCGCCTCGCTGACAGCCGGGTGCGCGCGCAGCGCCGACTCGATCTCGCCCGCGGCGATGCGGTAGCCGCCGCTCTTGATCAGGTCGCTCGAGCTGCGACCGACGAGGCGCAGCGCCCCGTCGGCGGCCACCGCCGCCAGATCGCCCGTCTGAAACCAGCCGTCGCGAGACGACTCGGCGGCGGGCGGCTCACGATCGACGTAGCGCTCGAACACCGACGGGCCACGGACCCACACGCTGCCGATCGCCGTGTCGTCGCACGGGACCTCGGCGCCGTCGTCGTCGCGCACGCGAACGTGCACCCCCGGAAGCGCCCGCCCGACGTACCCCGGCCGGCCGCGCTCGCCGGGGCGCGTGGAGGAGATGATCAGCGTCTCAGTCATGCCGTAGCGCTCGACCACCGCGTGGCCGCTCAAGCGCTCGATGCCGGCGTGCACGTCCACCGCCAGCGCGGCCGAGCCGGACACGAGCAGCCGCGCTCGCCGCAACGCGTCGGCGATGCGCCGGTCGTGCTCGGCGGCGGCGAGCAGGCGGCGGTACATCGTCGGCACCGCATACAGCACCGTCGCGCCCTCCTGCAGCGCCTGGGCAACGGACGCGACCGCGAAGCTGCCCACGTGCCGGACGGTGCCGCCGAAGCGCAGCGGGCCGATCGTCGCCAACACCAAGCCGTGCACGTGAAACAGCGGCAGCGCGTGCACGAGCCGATCGGCGCTCGTCAAGCCCCAGACCTCGCTGAGCGCGTCCAGGTTGGCGACCAACGATCCGTGCGTCTGCACCACGCCCTTCGGCGGGCCGGTGGTCCCCGACGTGTACATGATCAGCGCCGGATGCGTGTCCGGCGGCGGCGCGCCCGTGCCGGCCGACCGGTCGGCGGCGACGGCGTCGTCGTCGGCGCGCGCGCCCACGTCGATTCTCGCCGTCGCCGCCAGCGCGCGCGGCAGCCGCACGTCGGCGGCAGCGAGCACCGCGCTCGGCTTGGCGTCGCCGATCACGTGCGCCAGTTCCAGCTCGCCCGACTTCGGGTTCAGCGGGATCAGCGGCGTGCCCGCCCGCAGTCCCGCGAGCAGGCCGACGACGGTGGCGAGCGACGGGGTGGCCCACAGCGCGAGCGGGCCGTCGGCCGGCAGCCGCGCCGCCACGCTCGCCGCGGCGCCGTCCAGCTCCGCGTAGCTCAGGCACCCATCGGGCATCTCCACGGCCCGCTTCTCAGGCGCGTCGAGTAGGCGGGGAAACATGGCTGTGCTGTGCATCTTGGGGGCGTCCACCGGCGCTGGGCAATGCTATGGGGAATGCGAGGCCCGCCGCCCCGCTGCCATCGGTCTGGGGGCGCCGCCGCCATCGGCCCGCCGCCCCGCTGCCATCGGTCTGGGGGCGCCGCCGCCATCGGTCCGCACGCGTAGCGCCGGGGCTCAACGCGCGCGCCACGCGCGCCGATATACACGGACGTGAGACGCATGTTCGTGCTCGGGTGCGCCCTCGCGCTGCTAGGCGCCGCGCCCGCGAGCGCGTGGACGGTGGCGAGCAGCAAGCTGACGGCGGCCAACTGGGACCTCGCCGCCCAACGCCTGGTGCAGAGCGAAGGGATCATGCCGACGGGTGTCGGTGAAAGCTTCGCGGGCGCCAGCCAGCTCACCGCCGCCGCCGCGAGCTCCGCGCTGTCGGCGCTCGCCGCGCGCGAGCAGCTCCCGCCCGTTGCCGTCACCGGCGGCGGGCCGCTCACCGTGGTGCGCTTCGATGCCCTGCTCGTCGAACAGCTCGGCCTCGGCGAAGTCGCCGAGCACGTCCAGCAGACGGCCGACGCCGCGGGGCTCGACCCCCCCGCGTACTTCGGCAGCGAGGTCGTCGCGCGCTACCTGGAACTGCGCTACGAGCATCCGGTTGGCGAACAGGCGCTGGATCTCTACCCCTGGCAGCCGATCACGCGCGCCGAAGCGGCGCACTCGTTCGCGGTCGTGCTCGAAGCGGGCCCGTGGGCGCTGGCGAACGCGCGCGAAACGCTCGCCAGCTTCGCGCTGCCGCAATACGACGCCGCGCAGCTGGAGGTGCTGCGGATCGCCGTGTCGAAGGTCGGCATGCCGTACGTGTGGGGCGGGACCACCGACAACACCGCCGACGGGCTCGAATACGGCGGCTATGACTGCTCGGGCTTCGCCTGGCGGGTGTACAAGGTCTCGGGACTGCCGTGGGGGCGGCAGATCCGCGGGCGCACCGCCGCCGAACAGGCGGGTGAAATCCCCAAGCGCGCGCGCATCCAGCTGCCGGGCGTGCAGGGCGGCGACCTGCTGTTCTTCGGCTCCGCGCACTTCAACTCGACCGCCACCGCGTCGAACGTGATCCACGAGGCGATCGCGCTGAGCGACGAATGGGCGATCAACTCCTCCGGTCAGGGCGTGTACGTGCTGCCGCTCACCTCCGGCTGGCTCGCCCAGAGCTTCACCTGGGCGCGGCGCGTGCTGTAGGGCGCCGCTCGCGGGGCGAGGATCACCTCGTCCAGAAACCCCGCGCGATGCTCCAGCTTGCGCGCCCGGCGATCGATCATCTGCACGGATTTAGAAACACGTCGTACCACAAGTATCAAGCAGCACGCCAGCGCCAGATCGAGAACACATGCCGCCCGCCCAACACCCCGCTGCAATCCCGTGCCGCGAGCCGGCACCGGCGCAAGCCCAGCTGCAGCTGGAGGAGCTCGAGCGCGCGTACTTCGCGCGCTCCCACCCCGAGCACCTCGACGGGGAGGCCCTCGACACGGCGCTGTACGCGCTGCTCGCGCTGTTTCCCACAGCGCCCGTCTCGGCGCTGACGGACGCGGGGATCATGATGGCGATGCCCGGCTCCGTCGCGCTCCAGCGCAACCCGGTGCTCGAGGCGCGCGCCGGCGTGGATCTGCTCGTGTTCGACTCACGCGTGATGAGCGCGTGGGACCGCACGCTCGCCGAGGGCGTCGCCCGCTGCCCGTTCACGCCCGTCGGGCATCCCGACGTGTCCGGCACGCTGTACCTGCTCGACCTGCGCGATCGTCACGGCGCGATCGTCACCGTCGCCGTGTACGACCAGGAGGCCGTGGCCAACGGCAAGGTGCAGCTCCCCGAGATCCCGGACGTGGTGCCCCGCTTTGCCACCGTGCGCAAGGACGCGCGCGCGATCATCCTGCAGATCGACGAGGCGACCACCAAGATCCTCGGCTGGAGCGCCGAGGAGATGGAGGGCCGCCGCTCGATCGAGTTCATCCACCCCGACGACGCCGCGCTGGCGGTCGACAACTGGATGCAGATGTTCGCGGTGCCGGGCCCAGGGCGCAGGGTGCGCCTGCGCCACCGCCGCAAGGACGGCACGTGGGTGTGGTTCGAGGTCACCAACCACAACCAGCTGAGCGATCCGCAGTGCCCGGCGGTGGTCAGCGAGATGGTCGACATCTCCGAGGAGATGGCCACGCATGAGGAACTGCGAGCGCGCGAGCAGCTGCTCGACCGCCTGGCCGAGGCTGCGCCCGTCGGACTGCTGCAGCTGGACATCCAGCGCAAGGTCGTCTACACCAACGACCGCCTGCACCAGATCCTCGGCGTGGAGCGTGCGGAGCGGGTGGCGGGACAGCTCAGCTCAGTCCTCGACCGCGATCGCGCGGCGCTCGAGCGTGCGCTCGATGAGGTGCTCGAGCACGGGGCGCAGGTGGACGTCGAGGTGCAGCTGCGCCAGCCCACCGGCGAAGAGCTGCGCTCGTGCACCGTTGGCCTGCGCGCGCTCAGCGACGACGCGGGGACGATCAGCGGCGCCATCGCCTGTGTGGCGGATGTGACGGACGGTGCGCGGCTGCGCGAGGAGCTGCAGAAGCGGGCGACGTTCGACGCGCTGACTGGCTGTCACAACCGCGCGGCCGTGATGCTCGCGCTCGCAGGCGGCATCGCGAGCGCGCAGCGCGCGGGCGACCGGGCGGTCGTGTTCATCGACGTGGACGGCTTCAAGCAGATCAACGACCGCTACAGCCACGCGGTCGGCGACGAAGTGTTGAGCGTCGTCGCACAGCGCCTGCAGGGCTGCGTGCGTGACGGCGACACGGTCGGTCGCATCGGCGGCGACGAGTTCCTCGTCGTGTGTCCCGCCATTGGCTCTGCCGAGCAGGCGATGAGCCTGGCTGCGCGGATGGCGGAGGCGCAGCGCGAGGAGGTGTGCCTGCCCGGCGCGCGGATCACGCTGCAGGTCAGTCTCGGCGTGGCCTTCTCGCGTGGCGAGTCGCCGAGCGCGGAGGCGCTCGTGGCGCTCGCCGATCACGCGATGTACGAGTCCAAGCGCGAGCGCCAAGGCCGGCCGAGGCTCGCCGGCGCGTCAGCCAGAACGCAGCCGGACGGCGGGGCATCGACGGAGGGCGGGGCATCGACCGAGGGCGGGGCATCGACGGAGATCACCGTGCGCCGCGCGATCGCCGAGCAGATCGACGCCGCGGCGCGCGAAGGCGACTCCGTCGCGCTGCGCGCCTCCAACGTCAACGCGCTGCTCGCAGCCCTGCACGCCCGCGACGGCGACACCGAGGATCATTCCCAGGCGGTGCTCACGCTGGCCCTCGCCGTCGGGCGCGAGCTGGGGCTGGGCGAGCGTGAGCTGCTCGACCTGGAAAGCGTCGCCCTGTTGCACGACATCGGCAAGATCGGGATCAGCGATGCGGTGCTACGCAAGCCCGGCGGGCTCAGCGAAGCGGAGTGGACGGAAATGTACCGCCACCCGGATATCGGCGCCGACATCGTCGCCGCCATGCCGAGCCTGTCGTACCTGGCGCCGGTGATCCGTGCCGAGCACGAGCGCTGGGACGGAACCGGCTATCCCAACCGCCTGCGCGGCGAGGAGATCCCGCTGCTGAGCAGGATCGTGTTCGTGTGCGACGCCTACCACGCGATGACATCGAACCGGCCCTACCGCCGCGCGCTCGCGCACGGGGTGGCGCTGCGCGAGATCAAGGGCAACTCTGGCTCGCAGTTCTGCCCGCGCTGTGCCGCTGCGCTCGCGCGCGTGCTGCGGGCGATGCGTGCCCGCCCCGCGCACGCCAAGTCCCGGCGAGCCGGGCGGGCGCGGGCGCGGGCGAAGGCTGCGCAGTCCGCCCGTCGCTGAGCTGCCGATCGCCGGCGCGCGCGGCCGCGCACAGCCCCGCGACGAGGCAGAGCGCGATCGGCCAGATGAGGGCGAGGAGGAGCAAAACGGTCACGAGATGGCTAGCCGCGCCGGCTGGGGGTGTGCAGTTGGGCTCGCATAGTGCAGAAAGTCTATCAGATCACTGAGAAATATCCAAGGGCTCGCGGGCGGTGGCGCGCGAAGCGCGGTGGGCGCCGGGTGCTCCCGGCGCCCACCGAATTGCCGTCGTGCTTGTCTGCCGGCCGTCAGCCGGCGCGCATCTGCGGCGCTGGCTGCCTCAGAAGTCCTGCCCGTAGTTGCTGCAGCTCGCTTTGAACGACGGGTTCGGGCTGGAGCTGAGCTGGTTGACCACGTTCTGCAGCGACGGCGAGTCGTCGAACATGCCGATGTGCGCGACCGGATCGCTCGGGCACTGTTCCTGGATGAGGATGTTCGTGACGTTGGAGCCGCTGAGGAACGCGTGCGTGTAGGGGGTCACGACCTCGTCGTGCTCGGTCTCGATCACCACGTACTTCACCCCGGACGCCACCGGTTCGCCGGAGCCGAACAGCTTCTTGATGAACGCCGAGTTTTCCTCCTGTTCGGCGAGCGCCGGCGCGCCGAGGAATTCGATCAGCCCGTTGATGATTTCCGCGGCGAACGGGAACTTTTCGACGAGCGTGGTGATGCCGTCGAGCGTCGTGCCGTGGTTGCTCGGCGCGAGGCCGATCAGCTCGTTGACCTTGGAGGCGCCGCCCAGGAGCTTGATGTAGTAGTTGGGCATCATCCCGCCCTGTGAGTGACCCACGAGGTCAACCTTCGCGGCTTTCGTCTTCGACAGCACGTTGTTGACGAACGACGACAGTTCTTCCGCCGACTTTTCGATATGTCCGATGCCATCGATGCGCGGCCCGATGAACGGCCACACTTCCAGCGAGGCGATCGTCGCGCCGTAGTTGAACGCGTACACGCAGTAGCCTTCGTTGGCGAGCAGCGGCGCCAGCGTCACCCAGTTGGAGCCCTCGTCGGCGAGCGTCGCGTGCACCAGCACCACCGGGTACGGGTGCGCGGAGCTCGGCTTGCAGCCGTTGTTTGCCCCTTCCACCGTTTCCGGTTCCCACGTCTCGTTCCAGATGGCATCCGCCAATGCGGTGTTCCCGTAGGGAACGGAGTACTTCGCGCTTGCGCTGGCTGGCGCGACGATGCTCAAAGCGGCAGCGATAGCCGCAGCGACGATGGTCGCTCTGACCCTCAGCATGAAATTCCCTCTCTTCTTTGGTCCCCATTGATGGCCGAAGCGGCCCCAAGGGGCGACTCCGGCCCTGTCCCTGCCTGGCCGCTCCAACATAGCCGCGCGGGCGCGCGTGCGTCAACAGATAGGAACACGCCGATAGCTCGGCGTGCTGCTCGACCGTCAGCAGACCTGGGGCTCAGCGACGCGATTCGAGCTGCGTTCGAGCTCGCTTGAGCTCGGCCGGGCTATGCGGCGGCGTCGCCGACGAAGGGCTGCAGGCCCGCGCGGACCCACTCGGGCAGCTCGGTCTTCTGCCAGCTCTCGGTCGACAGGCACACGTGGCGCAGGCGCCCGGCGACCAGCAGCTCCCCCGCGCGCAGCACGTCGATCTCGGTGGTGATCGCGGTCGTCCCCAAGTGCGCGACACGCGCGTGCAGCTGCAGGACGTCGTCGTAGCGAGCGGGCGCGTGGAAGCGCAGGTTGGCCTCCGCCACGACCGCGTCGTAGCCGCGCTCGACCATCTCCTGCCACGGCCCCACCCCGGCACGCCACAGCTCCGTGAAGGCGACGTCGAAATACAGCAGGTAGTTGGCGTTGAAGACGATGCCCTGCGGGTCGCACTCGCCGTAGCGGACGCGCAGCTCGTGGACGAACGGGACGCTCACCCGCGAAACGCTATCCGCGAAAGCCCGTAGCGGCGCCGCGGCCGGGCACGGCCGTACCCAACCGCGCCCTGCTCTAGCGTGCGGGCAATGAGCGCCATCCGCACGGAAGGGCTGTCCAAGCGCTACGGGCGGACGCTGGCGTTGGACAAGCTCGACCTGGAGGTGCGCGAGGGCGAGGTGTATGGCTACCTGGGACCCAACGGCGCCGGCAAGACCACCACCATCCGTCTGCTGCTCGGGTTGCACCGCCCGAGCGCCGGGCGTGCGCAGCTGTTCGGCGTGGACGCCTGGCGCGACCCGGTCGCGGCGCACCGGCGCGTTGCCTACGTGGCCGGCGAGCCCTTCCTGTGGCCGGCGCTGACCAGCGCGGAGACGTTCGCGTTCCTCGCGCGCCTGCACGGCGGCACCGACGTCGCGTATCGCGACGTGCTCGTCGAGCGCTTCCAGCTGGACACGCGCAAGAAGGTCAGGGCGCTGTCCAAGGGCAACCGCCAGAAGGTGCAGCTGGTCGCCGCGCTGGCCACCCGTGCAGAGCTGCTGCTGCTGGACGAGCCGACCAGCGGCCTGGACCCGCTGATGGAGATGGCTTTCCGCGAGTGCGTGGGAGAGGCGAAGGAGCGCGGGCAGACGATCCTGCTCTCCTCGCACATCCTCAGCGAGGTGGAGGCGGTGTGCGATCGCGTCGGCATCCTGCGCCAAGGCCGGCTGGTGGACGAGGGCACGCTCGAGCAGCTGCGCCATCTCGGCGCACAGACCGTCGAAGTCACGTTTGCCGGTCCCGCGCCGACGCTGCCGCAGCTCGCGGGCGTCCGTGCGGAGAGTGCCGGTCCCAACGCGCTGCGCTTCGAGGTGCTCGCGGACATCGGGCCGCTGATCACTGCGTTGGCGCAGGCCGGTGGGGACTCGATCAAGACGCTCACGAGCCGTGAGCCATCGCTGGAGGAGATCTTCCTGCACCACTACGACGGCTCGGACGGTCGTGTCGACGCCGGCGGCTAGCGCGGCGCCATCCGCCTCCGGCGCGCCGGCCGACGCGCCGCGCGCGCCGTCGCCTGCCCCCTCCGCGCTCGCCCTGGTGGGCGCGCTCGCGCGCCGCGCGCTGCGCGACGCCCGCACGCGCACGCTCGCCTTCACCTACCTGTTCGCGATCTACGCCTACATCCAGCCGGTCGGCTTTCGCCACGCCTACCCGACGCTCGCCGGCCGCCTCGCGTTCGTCCACAGCTTCGCCGGCAACGACGCCATCCGCCTGTTCTACGGCTACCCGTACAACGCGGTGAGCATCGGCGGCTACTCCGCCTGGCGCGTGGGCGGCACGCTCGCGATCGCGGCGGCCGTGTTCGGCGTGCTGGGCGGCGTGCGCGCGCTGCGCACCGAGGAGGACGCGGGCCGCGCGGAGCTCGTGCTCGCGGGCGCGCTCACCCGGCGCACGGCGTTCGTCTCGGCGATGGGCGCCGTCGGCGCCGGCGTCGTGCTGCTGTGGCTCGCCGAGTCACTCGGCTTTCTCCTCGCCGGGCTGCCCGCCGGGGAAGCGGCCTACCTGTCGCTCGCCACCGCCACCGCCACCGCGACCTTCGCGGCCGTCGGCGCACTCGTCAGCCAGCTCGCGCCCAGCAAGCGCATCGCGCTCGAGCTCGGCACCGCGACCGTCGGCGTCGCGCTGCTCGTGCGCGCGGTGGCGGACACCTCGAGCGGCGCCGGCTGGCTGCGCTGGCTCTCGCCGCTGGGCTGGGCGGAGGAGCTGCGCCCCTTCGCCGGCGCCCGCCCGCTCGTGCTGGCGCTGCCGTTGATCGCCACCGGGCTGCTGCTGGCGCTCGCGGCGCGCATTGCCGCCAGGCGCGACATCGGCACCGGCTTGCTGCCTGCGCGCGACGATGCCGACCCGCGCCTGCGGCTGCTCTCATCGCCGAGCGCCCAGGCACTGCGCAGCGAGCGCGCCAGCCTGCTCGTGTGGGCAGGCTCCCTCGGCGTGTTCGCACTCGTCCTCGGCCTGGTCTCCGCCAGCATCTCCTCCGCCGGCATCTCCAAGGGCATCAGAGAAGAGTTCGCCAAGCTCGGCACCGGCTCGATCGCCACGCCCACCGGCTACCTGTCGTTCGTGTTCATCTTCTTCGTGCTCGCCGTCAGCCTGTTCGCGTGCGCGCAGGTGGGAGCCGCGCGCCAGGAGGAGGCAGATGAGCGACTGGAGACGCTGCTCGCCCTGCCCGCCAGCCGCGTCGGCTGGCTCGGTGGGCGGCTGCTGCTCGCCGGCGCCGGCGCGGTCGCGTTGTCGCTGACCGCCGGCGTGCTCACCTGGGCGGGCGCCGCCGCCGAGGACGTCCACATCTCGCTCGCGCGCATGCTCGAGGCGGGCGCCAACTGCCTGCCCGCCGCGCTGCTGTTCCTGGGTCTCGCGGCGCTCGCGTACGCGCTCGTGCCGCGCGCGAGCTCCGGTGTCGCGTACGGCCTGGTGACGGTTGCCTTCCTGTGGCAGCTCGTCGGCGCGCTGCTCGGCGCGCCCAAGCTGCTGCTCGAAGTGACCCCCTTCGCACACGTCGGCGCCGTGCCCACGCAACCGTTCCGCGGGCCGGCGGCCGCGGTGATGGTCGCCATTGGGCTGCTCGCCGCGGGCGCGGCGCTGGCCGCGTTTCGCCGGCGCGACCTGCTCGGCGCATAGGCCGCCATGTAGAGCAGGTACGATGCGCGGGCCTCGTCAGTCGATGAGTTGGAGGGACAGGGATGGGAAGCAGGCGCAGGCGGATGGCTGGGCGGTATGCCCGGCGAGCGAAGATTTCGGGCGAGGGGGCCGTCACGATCTCGTTCGGGTTCAGTTCAATGGCGATCGCGATCATCGCCGGGGTGCTGGAGGAGTTGCCGTATGTGGGGCTCCTGGTCGCGCTGCTGCTCTTCCACTTTCACAGGACCGTGCTCGTGACCGATCAGCACGCGTATGTGTATCGCGACCTTCCATTCCATCAGCCCGGTGCGCGACTCGCGCAGTATCCGCTCGGTCCGGACACGGTCACGCGCGTCCGCGGGAAGCTCACGTTCTCCGACGGTCAAGTCGTGTGGCACAGCCCACTGTTCGCCTGGCGGGTAAGGCAGGTGGCGGAGGCCGTGCGGGCCGGCGCCGCCGCCGTCTCGGCCTAGACCGAAGTGGAACTTCGGCCGAGGCCGTCGTGTGACCGCGGCGAGACGGCGGGGGCCGTGCTCTTGCCGTTCACAGCCTGCGTCAGCGGGCCGATCAGGTCGATCGGCAGCGGGAACACGATCGTGGAGTTCTGTTCGCCGCCGATCTCCAGCAGCGTCTGCAGGTAGCGCAGCTGGATCGTCACGGGGTTGCCGCCGATCACGTCGGCCGCTTCCCTGAGCTTGGCCGCCGCCTGGAACTCGCCTTCCGCGTTGATGATCTTCGCGCGGCGCTCGCGCTCGGCCTCCGCCTGGCGCGCGATCGCGTGCTGCATGTCCTCGGGGATCTCCACGTCCTTGATCTCCACCGCCGTCACCTTGATGCCCCACGGCTCGGTCTGGTCGTCGATGATCTTCTGCAGATCCTCGTTCAGGCGCTCGCGCTCGGCCAGCAGCGTGTCGAGCTCCGCCTTGCCAAGGATCGAGCGCAGCGTCGTCTGCGCGATCTGCGAGGTCGCCGCCAGCACATCCTGCACCTCCACCACCGAGCGGTTCGGGTCGACCACGTGGAAGTACGTCACCGCCGTCACCCGTGCCGGCACGTTGTCGCGCGTGATCACCTCCTGCGGGGGAATCTGCTGCGTCACCGTCCGCAGGCTCACACGCACCATGCGATCGATGAACGGGATCAGCAGCACCAACCCCGGCCCCTTCTGGTCGAGCAGCCGCCCGAGCCGGAAGATCACGCCGCGCTCGTACTCGCGCAGGATGCGCACCGACGCCGACGCCAGCATCAACGCCAGCGCCACGATCACAACCAGGACCACCACGACGATCGTGAGAATCATCTGCTCAGCTCCCATTCCTCGGCCTTGCGCACATTCAGCGTGAGGCCGTCGATGCTTTCGACGACCACGCGGTCGCCCTCGTGCAGCTCGCCGTCGCGGTGCAGCGGGCTCTGCTCGGCGCGCCACAGCGATCCCTCCAGGAACACCTCCGCCTCAGGCCCGCCCGCCGAGCGCACCACGCCCACGTGGCCGACGAGCGCCTCCCTGCCCGTGCGCGGTCGTGCGAGCATCGGCAGCAAGATCCGGCGCCTGGCCAGCAGCAGCAGCGACACCAGCGCTGCGGCCACGCACAGCGGCACGATCAACACCACCGCAGTGCTCGCACCCGCAGCGAGCAGCACCAGCACGATGCCGCCAACCGCCGCAGCGGCGCCAAGAATGCCGATCAAGCCCCCGGTGGACAGGTGCGCCTCGGCGAGGAACAGCACCAGCGCGAGCACGATCAGCACGACGCCTGGGGCGCTCATCCGCTCGTTCCAAACGCGTGCATGGTCATGGCTTGACCAACGTAAACCTGCTGCACACGCCGGTAATCCGCTGTTCGCGGTCGCTCTCCTGCGGTCAACTACGCACGCGTTTGCCAGTCCGACCGCATCCGCCCGCCCTGGGCAGCCACAGCGCCCAGTCGCCCTGACCGACAGCGCCGGCGCGCCACCGCGCCGTCCCTCATCGCATATATGACATCCTCGATCGCACAAAGGCGACGAGAGGACAGCAATGGCGAGCACCGCAGCCGCGCCGGCGAGGATCAACACGAGGGACTTCCTCGACATCGACCACCTGCTCTCAGACGAGGAGCGCGACATCCGCGACACCGTCCGCGCGTTCGTCGCCGACCGGGTGCTGGCGAACATCGGCGAGTGGTTCGAGGACGCCACCATCCCCACCGGCGAGCTCGCGCCCGCGCTCGGCAAGCTCGGCGTGCTCGGCATGCACCTCGCCGGATACGGCTGCGCCGGCGCCTCCGCCACCGCCTACGGGCTCACCTGCCTCGAGCTCGAGGCCGGCGACAGCGGGCTGCGCTCGCTCGTCTCCGTGCAGGGCTCGCTCGCCATGTACGCCATCTGGCGCTGGGGCTCGGAGGAGCAGAAGGAGCACTGGCTGCCGCGCATGGCCGCCGGCGAGGCGATCGGCTGCTTCGGCCTCACAGAGCCCGACGCCGGCTCGGACCCCGGCGCGATGCGCACGCGCGCGCGGCGCGACGGCGACGACTGGATCGTGCACGGGCAGAAGATGTGGATCACCAACGGCTCCATCGCCGACGTCGCCGTCGTGTGGGCCGCCACCGACGACGGCGTGCGCGGCTTTCTCGTGCCCGCCGGCACGCCCGGCTTCACCACCCAGGACATCCACCGCAAGCTCTCCCTGCGCGCGTCCGTCACCTCCGAGCTGCTGCTCGACGACGTGCGCCTGCCGGCCGACGCCGTGCTGCCCGAGGTCTCCTCGCTGCGCGGCCCGCTGTCCTGTCTCAACGAGGCGCGCTACGGCATCGTCTGGGGGGCCGCCGGCGCCGCGCGCGCGTGCTTCGAGGCCGCGCTCGACTACGCCAAGGAGCGCATCGCCTTCGGGCGGCCGATCGCCGCCACGCAAATCCAGCAGCACAAGCTCGCGCACATGGCGCTCGAGGTCAACCGCGCCACGCTGCTCGCGCTGCACCTCGGGCGCCTCAAGGACGAGCACCGGCTCGCACCCGAGCACGTCTCCATGGGCAAGCTCGGCAACTGCAACGCCGCGCTCGAGGTCGCGCGCAGCGCGCGCCAGGTGCTCGGCGCCAACGGCATCACGCTCGAGTACCCCGTCATCCGCCACATGAACAACCTCGAGTCGATCGTCACCTACGAGGGCACCGCCGACGTGCACACGCTCGTCATCGGCGGCGCGCTCACGGGGATGCAGGCGTTCCGCTGATCGCAGGCGGGCGTAGCTCGTCGGCGGCGGACACGGCGTGGCGCACCAACACGCCATCGTTGTCCACCGCGTAAGCCCCCATACGCTCGAGCGGCGGGGAGTAGACGTGCAGCGTGACCGCGGGCGCGGAGCCGGCATGGCGCACGCGGTGAATGTCAGCCTGCGAGAAGTGAAAGCTCTCGCCTGCCGTGCACGTCCGCTCACGCGGCGGGCCGTCGATGGCGAGGCGCTCCTCGCGCACCGCCCCGCTGACCACCGCCAGCGCTCCCGCCGACCGGTCGTGGTCGTGAAACCCCGTATCGTGATCGTGCATCCAGCAGATCAGCCACGCGGTGAGGTGATCGTCGCTGATCAACTCCTCGTAGAGCCGCTGGCTGGAGTCGTGCTTGATGAAGTGGATCCACAGCTCGGGCCGTTCGGCGAGCTCCACCACAAAGGCTTGCAGCTCCGCACCCGACAGGTCGCGCCCGCGCGGTCGCGGGACACCGGCAAGCGCCGTCAGGTCGCTCGGCCGCTGGGCTGGCGAGAGCGACGTCGCGCTCATCGTGCCCCAGCCCCCACCGGTGCGCCAAGCGCGCGACGCGTGCCGTGGGCGATCACGTCCCAGTCCAGGCGATCGAGCACGCCGCGCGCAGCGGGCTCGACGACCGGACGATCGGAGCCATAGAGCAGCTGCTGCGCTCCCACCAGCCCCGCAAGGGGGCGAACGGCCGAGGTTCCATACGAGGAGGTGTCATAGAACACCTGCCAGTCGGCGACGAACGGCGCGGGGCCGCCGCGCGAGGCGCAGCGCTCGGCGTGCAGCGGCGCGAGGCCGGCGAGCATCGAGAAGACCACGCGCAGCTGCGGATGGCGGATGCGTCCGGCTGCGCGGAAAGCGAGCCAAGCGGCCTGCATGTCGGCTACATAACGGGTGAGCGCCGGCCACCACAGTGGATCGCCAAGCGAAGCACCCCCCAAGGCATGCCTTTGGCCGCGCCCCGGCCCAGGGTGGACGAGCAGCGGAGCTCCCAGCGTCTCCAAACGCGCCAGCACCGGGCGCAGGCAGGAGAGGGCATCCACCGACGCAAGTGCGCCCGCCGGCAACGAGAGCCCGACACAGCCGCGGTCGATGACGCGGTCAACGTCGTCCGGGTCCGGGTCCTCGAGCGCGATCGCGCCCCACACGCCGAACGGGCCGTCAAGCGCAAGCGCCCCCTCGAGGTAGGCGTCGATCAGGGGAAGCGACTGCTCGCGCGGCAGCGACTCGATCCCCAGCGGACTCGACAGGCACAGCAGCGCGCGGTCGAGGCCGTCCAGCTCCACGAGCGCCGCGCGACGGTCGGGCGCCTCGCTTGACAGGTCAAGGATGCACGGCTGCTCGCCCGCGAGGAACAGCACCGTCAGCCCGTGTTCGCGGCGCACGAAGGGAAGCTCCCGACGCTCGGCCAGCCCCTGCAGCAGCGGCTCGGTCCACAGGTGCTGATGTACGTCAACCTTGACCATGACGCGGAGGTTGGCGGTCCGCTCTACGCACGCGAACGGCGTCCTCAGCGTCGCTGACCGCCCAGGCGACGCGCTCGATGAACTGGGTTGCCGCGTGGTCGGTGCTCAGGTGCACCGACTGGACGTGCTCGTCCAGCCACACCGACGCGTCGGCAGGCAGAGGCGATGGATCGGTGGTGACGATGATTCTTGGCATACGAAGCTCCTTCTCGGGACTTGCCGGGACGTGGACGGCGAGGCATGCGCTGCGCGCGTGGGCACCTCCAAGCGGGCGTCCGGGGCGGGCGAGGGGGGCCCTCCCCGGACGCCAGGAGGGAGAGAACGTCAGGGACAACCGCAACGTTCGAGCTCACGCTCCCACGCCGACGCGAGGTCGGTCGCAGGACACTGCGTGGCGTGTTCATCCGCCAAGCCGGTGCACGCGAGAACAAACATTGCGCACTAAATCTATCAAGATTCTGGTGTTTGTCAAGGGCGCGCGGAAGCGCGCGGTCGTTGGCCGCTGCCGTCAACCGACCAGGGGAAACTCAGGTGAACAACCCCGAGCCGACCCAGTCCCCTGGGCCGTGTGCGCCCGGCGGCGCGAAGAAGTAGCCGCCGCCCACCGGCGTGATGTAGTCGACCATTTCCTCCGCCTCCAGACGCGTCTGGATCGTCGCGAACTGGCGCTGGATGTCCTGGTTGAAGGCGACGAACACGAGCCCCTGGTCGAGGTTGCCCGCTTCGTCGATGCCGCGGTCGTAGTTGTAGCCGCGGCGCAGGATGCGCTGATTGGCGGTCTGCGGGGTGCGCGGGTTGGCGAGCCGGATGTGGGCGATCAGCGGTATGCGCTTGCCTTCCGGGTCGAGGTCGTAGCGCGGGTCCTCGAACTCGTTGGTGCCGCCCAGCGGGGCGCCGCTCACGCGGTAGCGGCCGATCATGCTCTGCTGCTCGAACATCCCCACGCGGTCCCAGAACTCCACGTGCATGCGGATCGTGCGCACCACCTGGTAGGTGCCGCCCACCGCCCACGCGGGCTCGCCAGTGCCCGGCTGCACCCAGATCAGCTCGTCCATCAGGCTCGCGTCGCCCACGTCAGGGTTGGCGGTGCCGTCGCGGAAGGCAAACAGGTTGCGCGGGTTGTTGGCTGGCGTTGGTCCGCGTCTGGCGCCCTGGAAGCCGTCGATGCGCCAGCGCGGTGTCAAATGGCCGACGACCGAGCGCATCAGCTCACGCACGGTGTGCGTCACCGTGTCGCGCTGCCCTGCGCACACCGACACCAGCACGTCGCCGTGGGTGCGCGCCGGTTCGAGGTTGTCGTGCGGGAAGTTCGGCATCCGTTCCAGCCCCTTGGGCTTCAGCGCCTGCAGGCCGTAACGCGCGTCGAACAGCGAGGCGCCGAACGCGATCGTGACGGTCAGCTGATCGGGCGCGTTGAACGGCCCGAGGATGCCGGAGTCCGGCGGCGGGTCGTCGAGCTCCTCCGCGCCGACCGTGTCGCCCTGCGTGAGCGAGCGCGCCCGGGTGCTGAGGTTGCGCAGCGCCGCGACGAGCGTCGAGCGGTTGGGGGCGACCGCATCGAGCGCCACGAAGCTCCCCTGCGCCTGCGCGCGCGTCAGGACGCCGGCCTGGTGGGGCGCGTCGAAGGGCACGCGCGTGGCGAGCTCGCTCGCCAGCGCCGCGCGCGCCTGCTCGGTGGCGCTCTGCGCCGGGGCGCCCGCACGGCTCTGGGCCTCAGCGGCGGCGCCGGCGACGGCTCCCACCCCCAGTCCGGTGGTCCCGATCAGCGCCGCTGAGCGGCTGAAGAACTGGCGGCGGTCGAGCCGGCTCACGGTGCGCCTCCCGCCACTTTTTCCGCTGCTCTTTCTTCCGCTCTTTCCACCCGCGAGGGCTCGGGAAGCCTGGGCACCGGGGGGCGGACTTTGGTCTCCAGCGTGCCGGGCATCTCCTCCAGCGCTGACAGGGCGCCGGCGACGTAGCCGTTGAGCTGCTCGTGTTCGTAGATGCTGAGCCCCGAGAGGTTCGGGTATTGGCCGTGGTGGCGGGCGCGCATCGACGCCAACACGCCGTGCAGCATCAGCAGCTCGACGCGCACTTCGCCCTCCGTGTTTTCGCGCCCCGACAACAGCGGTTCGAGCGTGTGGAAGACCTCTTCGGTGGCGGCCAGGCCGGCAGCGGTGCCGAGCACGCCCTGTCGGCTCCACGGCACGTCCATGCCGCTGAGCAGGTCGCGCTGGTCGTCCTCGATGATCTCGTGCGAGCGCGTCGCGTATTCCAGCGGCGTGATTTCGACGTGCGCCACGATGCCGCGCAGCGCGCTGAGGTCGTGCTGCAGAAGCACAGCGAAGCCGATCAGCGACGACAGCGTTTGGCCGCCCCAAAGCCCCATTTCGATGCGGTGCAGGCCGGTGAAATGCGGGTCGGAAGTGCCCCCAGGCAGCTCGCCCGGAGTGCCGTCGATCGCGCGGTTGGCCGCTTCCGCCGCCCCGTTCAGGTACACCGCCCCCAGGTGCAGGTAGTCGCTCCACGTCGCCTCCCACGCGGACATCGCCGCCGTCCGCTCGCCCGCCGCCAGCGCGTGCTGCAGCGCCACCGCGCCGCTGAGCGCGTGGGCGATCCACCGCTCGGAATACGCCCGATACTCGTCCACGGGTGCGGTGAACGCGGCCGCCGGCAGCGGCGAGAGCTCGGAGATCTGTTCGCCCGCCAGGTTCGTGCCCTCATCCTCGAGGTCTGCGACTTCGGTGCCGTAGCGGCTCGCCGGGATGTTCGTGCCGTACACCTTCGTCAGTCGTCCGGCGAGCGGGTTGGGCGCGCTCTTGGGCGCCAGCTGCGTGACCGCGAAGGGGCCCCCCTTGCCCGCGCCGCCGGGGGCGAGCGCCGCCCCCGCGAGCACGCACGCCGCCAGCACGGCGACCGCCGCCGCCAGCCACAGTCCTCGAGGGCGTGGCCGCGCGCTGAGCGAGAGTTGTAGATGTGACACTTCTGTGGTGAAGATGTGAAAGAAATCAATGCACTTTGCGCGATGTGCAGAGTGCACGGGCCAGCGGGCGCCAACCATATGCGATCGCCGCAGGTGCGTTTGTTACCAAAACGTAGCGACGCGTATCAGCGACCGCGGTTACAGAATCGCAACGGCTCGGTGACCGCTTGTTGACATATGCGCCCGTGTCCGCCGGAAAGCATGGTGGCGCGCGCCCGCTCACGGGGGGCCCGGGGCGTGATGCCGTTCTATGGCCGCCCAGGAAAATCCAAAAGGAGAACTCACGTTGCGTACCGGCAAGAAGGTCTTGGCGGGAGTTGCTGCGGCGATCGCAATCGGGGCGGCCGCGCTTGGCATCTCGATGTCCAGCGCATCATCCCCCGCTGTGCTGCCCGCACCGACGACCCCGATCGAACACGTGGTCGTCATCTTCCCCGAGAACATCTCGTTCGATCACTACTTCGGCACCTATCCCTACGCGCTCAACCCTCCGGGCGAGCCTGAATTCCATGCCCTGCCGGGGACACCGGCCGTCAACGGCCTGAGCAACGGGCTGCTCACCAACAACCCCAACGAGGACAACCCCAAACGGCTCGGCCCCGCGGAAGCGCTCACGTGCGACCAGAACCACAGCTACACGCCCGAGCAGGAAGCGTTCGACGGCGGGCTGATGAACGAGTTCGTGCAGAAGACGACGGGCAGCAGCTGCTCGGAAAGCGGTGCCATCGACTCGTCCAAATACGGTCCCAAAGGCATCGTCATGGACTACTACGACGGCAACACCGTCACCGCGCTGTGGAACTACGCCCAGCATTTTGCGCTCAACGACAACTCCTACGGCAACCAGTTCGGACCGTCCTCGCCGGGCGCCGTCAACCTCGTGAGCGGCGACACCGAAGGGGCGGAAGCCCACGGCGGAACGAGCAGCTCGGTCGTCAACGGGGTGCTCAACGGCGACGCCGAACCGTACTACGACCAGTGCTCCAACGCGAGCAGCCCGCTCGGACCCGAAGGTCTGCCGACCGGTGTTACCGTGTCGCTGAGCGGCAAGAACATCGGCAACCTGATGAACGAAAAGGGTGTCACCTGGGGCTGGTTCCAGGGCGGCTTCGCGCCGTCGGCCAGCGAAAACGCCGCCCACGAAGTGCGTGCAGTGTGTGGCACGAGTCACAAGAACATCGGCGGGGCCACAGTCGCCGACTATGTCCAGCACCACGAGCCGTTCCAGTTCTATGAAAGCACCGCCAACCCCGACCACGTGGCCCCGAGCTCACTCGAAGAGGTCGGCCACAGCGACCCGGCGGGCACGAAACTGAACGAAGCGGTCAACCATCAGTACGACCTGTCGTGGTTCAACAAGGCGGTCACCGAAGGCAACATGCCGCAGGTCTCGTTCCTGAAGCCGCCCGCGTACGAGAACGGCCACGCGGGCAACTCCGATCCGCTCGACGAACAGCGCTTCCTCGTCGAAGAGATCAACATGATCGAGCAGTCCAAGTACTGGCCGAACACCGCGATCATCATCAACTACGACGACTCCGACGGCTGGTATGACCACCAGCTCGGCCCGATCATCGACCCGTCCAACGACACCCCCGACGAGCTCGACGGCGCCGGCAAATGCGGCACCGTGACGAGCGAAGACACCGAACACAAGGATCGCTGCGGCGTCGGCCCGCGGCTGCCGCTGCTCGTGATCTCGCCCTGGGCGCGTCGCAACTATGTTGACGGCACATTCACCGTCCAGTCCTCGATCACCAAATTCATCGAGGAAAACTGGAACCTCGGGAAAATTGGAGGCGGTTCGGAGGACACGACGTCAGGCACGCTGGACGACATGTTCGACTTCAACAAGAGCGACCCGCGTTCGCCGGCGATCCTGCTGAACAGCGAAACCGGCGAGATCGACAGTGAAATCCCGCCGACGGAAGAAAAAGCCAAGGAAGGGCCTCCCGGCCCGCAGGGTCCGAAGGGTGAAGCCGGCCCCAAGGGCGAACCGGGGTCTGAAGGCAAAGAAGGCAAAACGGGACCTGAAGGCAAACAGGGGCCGGAAGGCAAACAGGGACCCGAAGGCAAAGCCGGGCCCCCCGGCACGGTGGTCGTGATCACCTGCAAGACCGAAGGCAAAGGCAAAGCAAAGACGATCGTGTGCACCGAACAGGGAGGCGGCAACTCGCACGCGGAAGCGAGGCTCTCGCTGGTGCGCGACCACAAGGTCGTCGCGCACGGCCGCGGCCGTCTTGGCACGAGGATCAAGCTGCTGCACAAGGCGGCGCTGCACGGGCGCTACACGCTGTTCGTCGAGATCCCCGGCGTGACCAGCACCTCCAAGGTGGTGGACTTCTAAGCAACCGCCGCGACCGCTAGCTCAGGGCAGCGGGGACGTCCCTTGGGGGCGTCCCCGCTGCCTCACGCCTCCACGGGGAGGCCGAGAGGCCAGCGTCGAGCAGCCGCGCAGCGCGCTCGAGGTCGCCCACGACCGCCTCGCGCAGCTCGCGCCCGCGCAGACCGCGTTCGATGTGGCGCATGCGCGAGGCGAACGAGAGGTCGGTGAGGGCGACGATCGCGCGCGCGGCGACCATCGGCTCGGGATCGCGTGGGTCCACGTCGGCCAGCGCCGCGAGCTCCTGGGTTGCCACCTCCACCAGCCGGCCTTGGAGATCCAGCCAAGCGGCGCGCAGCGACGGCGTGGCGGCGACCATCTCGCTGAACAGCGGGAAGAACATGTACAGCTCGTCGGGCAGGTCTTCGAGGTCGTCCATGTCCTCGTCCAGCGCGCGCAGCACGGCCTTCGTCGGCGACTCGCCCGCCGGGCGCTCGCGCAGGGCCGCCACGAGCCGTTCGATCGCTTCGTCGGTGCGGTCGAAGACGAGCGACTCCTTGGTGGGGAAGTAGTTGTAGACGGTCTTCTCCGACACGCCCACGATCTCGGCGATCTCCGAGACCTTCACCCGGTCGAAGCCGCGCACCACGAACAGCGACGTCGCGACGTCTGAGATTTGCTGGCGCGTGCGGCGCTTCTTGCGCTCGCGCAGGCCCTCGTGCGGGTAGCGACGGCGCGCCCAGCGCTCCTGCGTGTCGCGCGCCACGACAAACGCGTCGGCCAGCCCCTCGCCGAGCTCGCGCACCAGCACCCGGCGAATCCGGCCTTCGTCGGAGAACTCCTCTGCGGCCTCGCCACCAGCGTCCGCGTCGCGCTCGTGCACCATGTCACAAAGCCTAGCAAAAACTTCAGTTGCATAATTTTTTCAGTTACTGTAGGATGACCGGCCATGACCGATTTGATGATCGAAGCCCATGCCCTGGAGAAGCGATTCGGCGCGACCGTCGCGCTCGACGGCGTCGACCTCGAAGTGCCCGCCGGCGCGATCCTCGGCGTCCTGGGGCCGAACGGCGCCGGCAAGACGACGGCGGTGCGCATCCTCACCACGCTGTCGCTGCCCGACGCCGGCAGCGCACGCGTGGCCGGCCACGACGTCGTCCGCGAAGCGGGCGCAGTGCGGCGCAAGATCGGCGTGACCGCCCAGGACGCGACGCTCGACGAAGTCCTCACCGGTCGCGAAAACCTCGTGATGATCGGCCGCCTGGGCGGCCTGCGCCGGGCACAGGCCGACGCCCGCGCCGAGCAGCTGCTCGCCGAGTTCGAACTCACCGATGCGGCCGGCAGGCTGCTGAAGACCTACTCCGGCGGCATGCGCCGGCGCCTCGATCTCGCCGCCGGGCTGGTCACGCGCCCGCCGGTGCTGTTCCTCGACGAGCCCACCACCGGCCTGGACCCGAACAGCCGGGCGCGCATGTGGGAGGTGATCCGCGGTCTCGTCGCCGACGGCGTCACGCTGCTGCTCACCACCCAGTACCTCGACGAGGCCGACGAGCTCGCCGACCGCATCGTCGTGATCGACCGCGGACGCGTGATCGCCGACGGCACCGCCGCCGAGCTGAAGGCGCAGACCGGCGGCGCGCGCCTGGAGGTGACGCTCAGCGAGCCGCGCGCCGAGGCGCCCGCCGCGCTCGAGGAGTTCGTCTCCGGGCCCGTGCACGTGAGCCACGACGGGCGCCGCCTGCGCGCCCCCGTGCGCAGCGCGGCGGGACTGGCGACGACGATCGTGCGCGCGCTCGACGAGGCCGCGATCACGGTCGACGACGTCGAGGTCCACCAGCCCTCGCTCGACGATGTGTTCTTCGCCCTCACCGGCCACCCCACCGCATCGTCCCCAGAAGGGGAGGCGGCCGCCGCATCGTCCCCGGAGGGGGACCCCCAGGAGGTGGTCGCATGACCGACCCCCAGGGGGTGGCCGCATGAAGCGGCTGCGCGACCTCGCGGTACTCACCAGGCGCAACCTCGTGCACATCAAGCGCGAGCCGCTGCAGCTCTCCGACGTCACCGTGCAGCCGGTGCTGTTCACGCTGCTGTTCGTGTACGTGTTCGGCTCCGGCGTCGTGCTGCCCGGCGGCGGCAGCTACAAGAGCTTCGCGATCGCCGGCCTCCTGGCGATGAACCTCACGACCTCGGCGATGGGCACAGCGGTAGGGCTCAGCAGCGACCTCGGCAGCGGCGTGATCGACCGCTTCAGGACGCTCGCCGTGTGGCGTCCGGCGATGCTCGTCGGGCGGACCTTCGCCGACCTGCTGACCGCCGCGATCTGCTCCGCGTTCGTCGCCGTCACCGGGCTGATCGTCGGTTGGCGCCCGGAGGGCAGCGTGCTCGCCACGCTCGGCGGCTTCGGCGTGTTCCTGCTGTTCGCCTACGGGCTGTCGTGGGCCTGCGCGTGCCTGGGCATGATCAGCGAGAGCCCCGAGTCCGCCCAGAGCATGGGGCTGGTGGTGTTCTTCCCGCTGGCGATCGTCTCCAACGCGTTGGTGCCGACCGAGCGCATGCCCGCGGTGCTCAAAACGATCGCCGACTGGAACCCCGTCAGCGCCGTCACCTCCGCCTCGCGCAAGCTGTTCTCCAACCCGAACCCGTCGGCGAGCATCCACGCCTGGCCGATGGAGCACCCGATGCTCGCCGCGCTGCTGTGGTCGGCGGCGCTGATCGCCGTGTTCGCGCCGCTCGCCACCTACCTCTACCGGCGTCGCACAACCGACTGAGCCGGGTCGAAGAAGCGCGCGAGCACGTAGCTTGGGACAGCGGCGAGGGCGATGATCGCGAGCGCGAACGGCGCGGCCTGCCCGTACGCGAGGTTCTGCTGGTAGGCCCAGAACTGGGTGGCGAGCGTCTGTACGCCCGTGGGGATCAGGATCAGGGTGGCGGTGAGCTCGGTCACGGCCTCCAGGAACACAAGGCAGAAGGCGGCGGCGAGTCCGGGGGCGACGAGCGGGAGCGTCACCCGCCACAGGACCGCCAGGCGCCGGCTGCCGAGCGAGCGGGCGACCTCGTCGAGACGAACCGGCGCCTGCGCCACCGATGCCTTCACGCCGACGAGCGCGAGGGGGAAGAACATGATCGCGTAGGCGATGATCAGCAGCGGGGCGCTCTGATAGAGGAACCCGCCGGCGTCGTGCTCGGTGAAGTAGGAGAACGCCAGCGCGATCACCAGGCCGGGGAGCGCGAGCACCAGGTAGGTGCTGCGTTCCAGCAGCTCGTACACCCGCCCGCGGTGGCGGACGGCGAGCAGCGCCACGGGCAGCGCCATGGCGGTCGACAGGGCGGCGGCGGGCGCGCTGTAGAGGGCGGTGTGCCAGGCCGCGTCCAGCAGCGAGACGCCCGTCAGGTAGGCGTGCCCGGCCTCGAGCATCCAATAGACGCTGGCGCCGACGGGGACGCCGAGCGCGAGCCCCACGAGCACGAGGAAGCCCACGAGCACGGCGGGCGTGGCGCGTCCCAGCGGCTGCCGGTTGGCGACGCGCTGGGCGAGCGGGTCCGACCTGCTGACACGCGCGCGACCGCGCGCAACGCTCTCACCGAACAGCACGACCAGGCTGACGAGGACGAGCACGAGCGCGAGCGCGCACGCCGTCGGCACGTTGAAGGAGACGTTGAACTCCGTGAAGATCTCCGTCGTGAACGTCTGATAGCCGAGAATCTCAAACGCCCCGTACTCCGCGAGGATGACGAGGGCGACCAGCAGGCAGCCGCCGAGGATCGCGACCCGCGCCTGGCGCAGCGTGACCCGCCAGAAGGTCTCCAGGCGCCCCGCGCCGAGGCTGCGCGCGACCTCCTCCTGAGCTGGGTCCGCGCCGCGGAAGCTGGCCGCGACCGGCAGGTACACGAGTGGGTAGACCGCGAGCGTCATCACCAGTACCGCGCCGCGAAAGCCCTGCACCCAGGTGCTGAGCGAGGCCCAGCCAAAGCTCACCACGAAATCCGGGATCGCCAGCGGCACCACCACGAGCACCGCCCACACGCGCCGGCCCGGCAGGTCGGTGCGCTCGACGCACCACGCCGCGGCGGTGCCGATCACCGCGCACAGCAAGGTCACCACGACGGTCAGACGGACCGTGTTCCACAACAGCGTTGCGGTCAGCGACCTGAAGATGAGGTGCGCAACCGTCGCGTCTCCGGTGTCCTGTGCCTCGATCAGCAAGAACACGAGCGGCAGCACGAGGACGACGGTCGCGGCCACGCCGAGCGCGATCAGCGTCCACGGCCTGCGCTCGCGCCGCGCCCACTCCAGCCGGCCGCGGTGTGCCGCCGGCTGCTCGCCAACGACGATCGGCGCCGACGACGTCATCGCAGCGCCAATCTGGCCGGGCGGAGCCTCACAGCAGGCCGGCCTTGCGCAGCAGCGCGATCGCCGTCGAGCCGTCCCCGAGCTCGGCGACCGTGATCGGGTTGGGCTGCAGCTGATCGAACGGGGTCTCGGGCGCTGCCGTGCTCACGCCGGAGGCGATCGGATACTCAAAGCTGATGGAGTGGGCGATGATCTCCTGGCCCTGCTTGCTGACCAAGAAGGCGAGGAACTTCTGCGCCATGGCCTCGTGCTTGGAGGACTTCAAGATGCCCGCGCCGGAGACGTCGATCACGTAGCCGGGGTCGCGGGGCGCGAAGTAGGCGATCTGCGAGTGCACGTTGGCTGCGCCGAGCTCCGCTCGCAGCCTGTACCAGTAGTACTGGTTGACCACACCGAACGCGACCGCCCCCCGATTGACCTCGTCCGCGATCGTCTCGTTGTCGGGATAGATGTGGCTCTGGGCGTTTTCGCCGATGCCGTGCAGCCACTTCAGGGCAGCCGCTTCCCCGTAGGCGTGGTCCACCGACGTGACGATCGGCTGGAAATCTGTCTCGCCCGCCGCGAACGCGAGCTTGCCCCTGTACTTCGGGTTGGCGAGTTCGAGCACCGTTCGCGGAAGCTGGCTCGCGCCGATCAGGCGCGGGTCATAGATGAGCACGCTCACGCGTGCCGACACCCCGACCCAGTCGCCCGCGGGCGAGTTGTAGCGACTCGGGGTCAGCGCGAGCGTCGCGGGGTCGACGGGGGCGAGCAGGCCCCGGCTCTGCAGATATGCCAGGGCGGGCGAGTTCTCGGTGTAGATGACGTCCGCGGGGGAGTTCGAGCCCTCGGTCACGATCTCATCGGCGAGCGTGTCCTCGTCGTCGTTGCGCACGTTGACGGTGATCCCCGTCGCCTTTTCAAAGCCCGCCACGAGCGCGTCGGTCGTCTGCTCGTGCTGGCCGTTGTACAGCGTGATCGACGCGCCGGAGCTGCCACAGCCGCTGAGCAGCGCGACCGTGAGCGCGAGCGCCGCCGCCCGCAAGCCGACCGCGAACGCCCTCGGCATCACGACGCCGCCCCCGGACAGATGGCGTTGACTGCGCCGGCCGCTGCCTTGACAGCACTGCCGGCGGCGCGGTCGCCGCCCCGCGCCACGAAGGTCAGATAGGCAGTCGCCAACCGGTTGATCGCCGCGTGCAGCTTCCGATCGGGGGTGCGGATCTGGCGCAGGGGGAGGATCTGCGCCTGCGCGTAGCCCACCGGATCCGCAGCAGGTTCGGGACCGTCGCTGAGCACCGCGCCAACTTCCTTACACGCCTGCTTTACCTGTGCGCTCGAGGTTGCCGAGGAGGACGCTCCACACGCGCCGAGCAGCGTTGCGAGGAGCAGCGCCGCGGTGAGGGCGACGCCCGCCCGGCGCCGCGACGCCGTGAGGTACAGGCGATCGCGCACAGGAGACGGCTGACCTTTCATCGATCTCATGGCCATGGGCATTGCTCGACCGCCCGAAAGCAAATCCGACCGGCAAGCTCGGGTATCGCGGCAACCGTACCACAAGTTAGGGCACCCTAATGCCGCGGTTGTGACGCCCTAGTGCCGTGGGCGTGGCGCCCTAATGCCGCGTGCCGCGCGTGCTTCTACGGCGTCTTTTCGATCACCTTGCCGGCCGGCGAGATCACGTACCACAGGCCGCCATCGGCGTTGATGCCGTCGCCGTTGGCGCTACCGGGGCCGGAGTCGGCGACGTACGTGTAGAGCGGCCATCCGGCGTAGGTGACGACTCGGCCGCCTTCGGGGTCGGGGTCGCTGGCCAGCAGCGAGGACTTCACTTCCCCGCTGGCGGTGGCCTGCTGTCCGCTGGCCAGCTTGGCAGGGGGCCACAGCGACGCACACGCAGCTATGCAGGTCACCTTTGCGTGTTTGTCCGGCTCGAAGATGTAGAGGGTGCGCCCCGCCGCATTCACCAGCACGGGCCCCAGCCCAGAGATCGTCTTGACGGAGATCTGCGCTGTCGCGGCTGAGGGCGGGCTCGCGGTCTTGGCCACCGACGTCGATGCGGTGGGTGTGGACGCGGAGGAGCTGGGGCTGCTGGACGAGCTGCCGCAGCCGGCGAGGGCGAGCAGGCCGACGGCGAGCGTGAGCATCGAGAGCTTGGGCATCGAGCGCATCTTTGCATGTCCCAGCGTGCAAGACGCTGCTTCGCAGTAGGCTGGCGCGAGCGCATGGCTCCCGATCTCGTGCTCCACGTCCTCGCGCCGTCGCACCCGTGCATGACGGTCAGCGAGGCGCTGCGCCTGAAGGGCCTGGAGCACGAGCGCGTGGAGCTCGTCCCCGGCGAGCACGTGGAGAAGATGCAGGCGATCTACGGCGAGGGCAACGGCACGGTCCCTGGGATGCTGATCGACTGCGAGCCGGTGCACGGCTCGCGCACGATCCTCGCACGCCTGGAGCAGCTGGCGCCCGCGCCGGTGCTGTATCCCTCCGACGCGGTGCGCGAGGCCGAGCGCTGGGGAGACGAGGAGCTACAGGACCTCGGCCGGCGCCTGCCCTGGGGTGCGCTGCACTTTCGCCCGGAGGCGATGGGCACGTTCGGCGGCGGTGCGCCGCTGGACGGCCCCGGCACGGACTTCGCGATCGCCTACGTGCGCGCGTCCTGGAAGTACCACAAGATCACCGCCGCGCGCCTATGCGACGACCTCGCCGGGCTGCCCGCCAAGCTCGCGCACGTCGAGCGCCTCGCCGCGGAGGGCGTGATCGGCGGCGAGCAGGCGAACGCCGCCGATCTGCAGATCGGGGCCACGATCAGGGTGCTGCTGCCGCTCGGCGACCTGCGCGCGCTGCTCGACGGCAGCGCCGGCGAGGAGCTCGCACGCCGCCACTTCCCGGACTACCCCGGTGAGGTGCCTGCTGGGGCGTATCCCGCCGGTTGGGTGCCCGCGGCCTGAGTCATCCTGAGACCTTCGTCGATTCTTGACGTTGTCTGCGGCCGATTGCCCCCGGGTGCAGAATGTCCTCGAGCCCGATGCGACGAAGGAACTCGACGCGGATGTGGTCGGCAACTGCATTTACGACACGTGCGCCGTCTTCTGCGGGGTCGATGTGAACTCGGAACGGTCGCTTGCCGCGCGGCGTGTCAACGACCTTGACTACGGCGTTGGCGACTTCGGCGACGTCGGCGTCGGGCGGTGCGAGCTCGGCGAGGCGTCCGCTGACCTGCTCCATTAGCTTCGGGTAGAGGACCTCGTAGCCCGCCACCACGGAATCGTCAGCGGGGCGCCCGCTGTGGGCGAAGTGATTCGTTCCGCTGGTGAACGATCCCGGCACGACGATGGTTGTCTCGATCCCGAAGCGGGCCAGCTCGCCCGCGTAGCTGACCGCTAGCGCGTCCATGCCCGCCTTGGCGGCGAAGTACGGGCCAAGGTACGGGGGCGTGCCGCCGCGGGTGCTGGTGCTGCCGATCCACACCAGCAGCCCGTCGCGTTGGGCGCGCATGTGCGGCAGGGCGGCCCGGTTCAGTCGCTGGGTGCCGAGCACATTGGTGTCGTAGATGTCGGCGACCTGTTCGACCGTGAAAGCCTCCGTGGGTCCGGTCACCATGTGCCCGGCGTTGTGGACCAGGACGTCCAGTTTGTCCTGCTCGGCGAGCACGGACTTCACCGCGCCGTCAACCGAGTCCTGCGAGGATACGTCGAGCTCGACGGCGCGCAGGTCGACGTGATGCTTGGCGGCGTACGTTTCCGCCTCTAGGATCTGGGCCGCGTTGTGGCCGCGTGTATCGCGCATTCCCGCGTACACGACATGCCCCGCGTCGGCGAGCGCTCGGGCGCTCAGGGAGCCGAAACCGCTCGAGGCGCCAGTTATGAGGATCGTCTTGCTCATGCTTTCGCTCGGGCTTAGTTGATCGGTGAGATCATGCCGCCGTTGACATACACGGTCTGAGCGGTGACCCAGCGGGTCTCCGGAGCGGCAAGGAAGCGCATCACCGGCACGACGTCAACAGGCTCGCCGAGGTCGCCGTTGATCGTCATGCCCGACAGCCAGGCAATCGTGTCCTCGTTCTCTGCGTTGTAGAAGAAGCTGGTCTTCTGGGGGCCTGGGGCGATGCAGTTGACAGTGACTCCGCGCGGCCCGATCTCCTTCGCAAATGCCTTGGTGAAGTGCTCAACTGGGGCCTTGCTGCCGGCGTAAGCCGAGTAGGTTGCGGCGGTGACGGCCACTTGTGTCGTCACCATGTTGATGATCCGTCCGCCGTCGGCCATCTTGTCGTAGGCCTCGCGCATGAAGAAGTACGGGATCTTGGTATTGATCGCGAACGAGTCGTCGAACTCCTTCTCGGTCGTTTCGGCCAGCGGCTTGCGGATGATGATCCCCGAGGTGTTGATCAGGACATCCCATTTTCCGAACCGCTCGATCGTCGCGTCGACGAGCCCGGCTATCTTCCCGATGTCGGTGAGGTCGCCTTGGTAGGAGATTGCCTCGACCCCCCGCCCTTCGAGATCGTTGACCGCCTCGGCCGCCTGCTCGGCCCTGCGGGGAGAGTTGTAGTGGACGACGACATTCAGGTCGTCCTCGGCCAAGGCCTCGGCGAACAGCTTGCCGAGGTTGGCGGTGCCGCCGGTGACGATCGCGACGCGCCGGTGGCCGTTGCTAGAAGATGTGTCGATCGCGTTCATGCCTGCTCCTTTACGAGTTGAGTAGGCGGATCTTCACTCTGAGCCGCGCCTGCTATCTAGCGTTGATTGACGGCATTTGAGTGTGCGCTTGCCTTCACTCCTTGGCTGCGGAGGAGAGCGCGTCGCGCAACGCGGCCCGAGACGTGATGCCGAGCTTCGGGAAGACGCGATGCAGATGGCTCGAGACCGTGCGGTGCGACAGATACAGGCGATCACCGATCTGCTTGTTGCTGAGCCCGCTCGCTGCCAGCTTCGCTATCTCGAGCTCCTGGGGCGTCAGTGAGTCGCGGTCGCCCCACGGTGCGCGCACCTGTCCGGTGGCGCGTAGCTCCGCGGCGGCTCGCGTCGCCCATGGGCGCGCAGCGAGGGCGTCGAATGTCTCGAGGGCGCTCGTCAGTTGCACGCGCGCACGGGTCATCGCGCGGGCGCGCCGAAGTCGCTCTCCGTAGGCCAGACGGACTCGCGCGAGATCGAACGGCCAGCGCTCAGCCTCGCTGGTCGCAAGCGCGTCGTCGAACAGCGCCGAGGCGCATTCGTCTGGTGCGGCGATCGCCGCGGATCCCGCCGCGAGGAGTGCGAGTCTTGTGGACAGCCTGGCGATATCGAGCGCGCGCATCTGCGCAACGTGCGCCGCAGCCTCCTGGGTGCGCCCCGTTCGGACCGCCGCTTCAACGAGGTCCATCGGCACGTGAAGCGCCGAATAGACGTGCGATGTGAACGTGCCCGGCGGGCTGATCTGGGCAGCGCGCCTGTAGGCATTCTCAAAGTCGCCGCGCCCGAGCGCTGCCAGCGCCTGCGCGTGCCACGCGTAGCACTGCACCGAGCGGATGCCACGCGGCGCGGCCCACTGGATCATCTCCTGCGTCAGGACGTGGGTCGTCTCATAGTCGCCGCGCGCCGCAGCAAGGCAGGACTGACCATACCTGCCCGGCAACGCCAGGTAACGGTAGCCGTGTGCTCGGCACAGCTCGAGTGTTTCGTCGATGCGTATCTGGGCGGCATCCCACGCGCCCGTCCAGATGTCGTCCGAGGTCAGCAGGTGCATCGCGTGGATCGCGGCGGCGATCCCCCCGTGCTTTCGTCCACCGGAGATCACTCCCCTCAGTGCCTGTCGACATGGCGTCAGGCGATGCAGGTAGAAACACGCGATCGCGATCCTGACAATGACGGTCGGGTCGGTCTCATTGGCGAGGCCGTCGACCGCGGCTTCGAGTTCCGGTAGAGCCGCTGCCGCCGTACGGACGGGGTCACTCAGGGTCTTGCTGCTCAGGTGCAGATACGTTGGCACGTGTGGACCGAGCTGCGCCAACATGGCGTCGAACGGCTCCCACAGCTCGGCCTTGCCGCCGTAATGGCAGACCATGAGAAGCGAATACAGCGCCTCCTCGAGCGCCTTGTCGTTGGGTCCGGCCGTGGGCCGGCGAGACTCGATCGCGCCGACGAGCAGCCGGTGGGCGGTGTTTACGTCCCCGTCGCCGTTGAGCAGCAGATGAGAGGCAGCAGCCGCGGCCTCCAGCGATCCGGTGAGCCCCGGGTCGAGACGTTGCGCGTCGGCCAGGAGCTGCGACGCTCCCTGAAGCTCGCCGGTGACGTCGGCTCCAATGTACGCCGCCTGCGCCAGGCGTCTCGCCCGGTCGCCTCGGTCGGGGCTGAGCTCGGCGGCCCGGACCAGTGCGTTGACGGCTCCCACACCGTCGCCACGTCCGAGGACGCGGCCTGCGGCCACGTCCAGTAGGGCCGCCACCTGCTCGTCCGGATCGACCGTCGCCTCCGCCAAGTGCCAAACGCGCCGATCCGGCTGGTCGGCCCAAACCTTCGCCAGCAGCGCATGCGCACTCCGGCGCTCCGCGCCGGTCGAGAGTGCGACCACCGCGGAACCGATCATCGGATGCCGGAACGCGAGCCGGTGGGTGCTCCCATCAAACGACGCTAGCCGCGCGTGCTCGGCCGGAGCGAGCGCATCGAGCCCGTCGTCGAGAGAACCGGCGACCTGGAGGAGGCGGACGTCGCCGGCCCCGTCGAGTGCCATCAACAGCAGCAGCCGCCGACTGGGCTCCGGAAGCTCGCCCACACGGGAGCGGAACAGCGCCTGTAGACGCCGCGTGAGCGGCAGCACTGCCGGCAACCTGTCGAGCGCCGCGCGTTGTGGCCCACTCAGGGCGGCCGGAAGCTCCAGGACGGCGAGGGGGTTCCCCTGCGCCTCGGCGAGCAGCCGCTCTCGGACGTTCGCGGCGAGTCTCGGGAAACGGGCGCTCAAGAGCTCAGCTGCCGAGTGGTCGTCGAGCGGCCCAATCTCGATCTCTGGAAGGCCGGCTCCCTCGAAGAAGCCAGGCTCGTCCGTCCGCGACGCCGCCAGGAGCCCGACGTGGCTGCCCGCGAGGCGCCGTGCCAAGAACCCGAGGACTCCCGCGCTCGCCCGGTCGAGCCACGGAACGTCGTCGACGATCACCAACAATGGGGACTCTCGGGCGGCCCTCCTAAGCACCTCCAGCACGGCGTTGGCGATCACGAGCCGTTCCGGCTCTGCCCCCTCGCCGAACCCCAACGCGACGTTCAGCGCCTCGCGGTGTGGAGCACGAAGCTCGCCAAGTGCGTCGTACAGAGGAAGCAGAATCTGGTGCAGCCCCGAGAACGGGATCGCCACCTCGAACTGCACCCCGGCCGCGCTCAACGTGCGTGTGCCTTTGGAGGACGCCGCGCGGTTGGCCGCCGCGAGCAACGCGGACTTGCCTACGCCCGGTTCCCCGAGAACCAGCAGCGACCCGCCGTCGTGCGCGGCGTGATCGAGGAACGAAACGACGGACTCGAGCTCGTGCTGACGGCCAACCAACGCCATCGTCTCAGCGTGGTGGGCGCTAGGACACACTCTCGATCAAACCGTTCCACGAAACAGCCACAAACCGCGGTCTCCCGGACGATGCGCCTCCGATCTGTAAACCATACGCCTCCGCGTTGTCCAGTGGTTAGCGTCATTTGACGGTAGCTCTCGTCCCGGAAGGGCTCCAACATCGGCAAGGTGTACGCGGATCAGACCTCATTCTCCCCCGACGGGGTGGTGACGAAGCCGAGCCCGTGGTCGGTCGAGGAGACGATTGCGCGGCTGAAGGCTACGGTGGCGGCACGCAGGCTGACGCTGGTCGATGTCGTCGACCACAGCGGTGAGGCCGAAGCGGTAGGGCTGGAGCTTCGCGACACGAAGCTCGTGATCTTTGGGAGCCCGCAGGCCGGGACGCCCGTGATGCAGGAGGCCCCTCTCACCGGGCTGGATTTGCCCCTCAAGATTCTCGTGTGGGCGGACGGTCACCAGACCATGCTCAGCTATGTGGCGCCCGCAGCGTTGGCTGCCCGGTACAACCTCAGCGACCAGTTGGCCGCTCCGTTGGCTGTCATCGAAGTGGTGGCAAACACCGTCATTGACCGCTAGAGGGGTGCATTGCGGTGATTGTCACGCTGACGATCGTCCCAGTGGGCAGCAGATCGCCGCCGAGCTCCAGCGGACCCGCGAGTTTGCGCCTACGCCGTGATGCGGCTGATACGGTGCTTGGGCGATGAACCCTGAGCATGTGGACGTCCTGATCGTCGGCGCCGGGCTGTCGGGCATCGGCGCGGCATGCCATCTGCGCAGGGAGTGCCCGCGAAAGACGTTCGCGATCATCGAGGCGCGCGAGTCGATCGGCGGCACCTGGGACCTGTTCCGCTACCCCGGCATTCGCTCGGACTCGGACATGTTCACGCTCGGCTACTCGTTTCGCCCGTGGGACGCGGACACCGCGCTCGCGGACGGTCCGTCGATCCTCAGCTACGTGCGGGAGACGGCGCGCGAACACGCGATCGAGCAGTCGATCCGCTTCGGGCAGCGCGTCGTGCGTGCCCGCTGGTCGAGCCCCGACGCCCGCTGGACGGTCGAGCTCGAGCGCGGCGACGAGCAGACGCTGGAGCTGACGTGCGAGGTGCTCTACTGCTGCACGGGCTACTACCGCTATGACGAGGGCTACAGCCCCGCGTTCGCCGGCAGCGAGCGCTTCCGGGGACAGATCGTGCACCCGCAGCACTGGCCCGAGAGCCTCGACTGCGCCGGCAAGCGCGTTGCCGTGATCGGCAGCGGGGCCACCGCCGTCACGCTCGTGCCCGCGCTCGCGCGCAGCGCCGAGCACGTGACGATGGTGCAGCGCTCGCCCACCTACATCGTCTCCGTGCCCGAGCGCGACCCGCTGGCCGAGCGTCTACGCGGGCGCCTGGCGCCGGCGCTCGTGTACTCGATCGTGCGCTGGAAGAACGTGCTGCTGATGATGCTCAACTTCCAGCTCTGTCGCCGCTATCCCGGACTCATGCGCAGGCTGTTCCTCGGCATGGCGCGCAAGCGGCTCCCCGCCGGCTACGACCTCGAGCGGCACCTGAGCCCGACGTACAACCCGTGGGACCAGCGCGTGTGCGCGGTCCCCGACGGCGACCTCTTCAACGCCATTTGCGACGGGCGCGCCTCGATCGAGACCGGCCGCATCGAGACGTTCACCGAGACCGGCATCAGGATGAGCGCCGGCAACGAGTTGCCGGCGGACGTGATCGTCACCGCGACGGGGCTCAACATGCTGGCGCTCGGGGGCATCGAGCTCGTGGTCGATGGGGCGCAGGTCGAGCTCGGCAAGTCCGTCACCTACAAGGGCATGATGCTGTGCGGCGTACCCAACATGGTGCTCACGCTCGGCTACACGAACGCCTCGTGGACACTCAAAGCCGACCTCGTCGGCGAATATCTCTGCCGTCTGCTCAACTACATGGACGAGCGCGGCCTCGCCGTGTTCGTCCCCCAACCGCCAGACCCCTCCTCGCCGGTGGAGCCGATCATGGACCTGAAAGCCGGGTACGTGCTGCGCGCGATCGAGCAGCTGCCCAAGCAGGGCGTGCACGCGCCGTGGCGGCTACACCAGAACTACGTCAAGGACATCCGCCTGCTGCGCCATGGGCCGATCGACGACGCGATGGAGTTCCGCGCGCGCACAGGAGCGGCCGAGCAGCCCGCGACGGTCGCGCTTGCGGCGTAACGGCGAACGGTAGGAGGCGATCGTTTTGGCGGCGCGCGCGAGGGTAGGAGACGGGCACATCGATTGACCGCCGTTATCGAGCGTTTCGGCGTCCTTGGCGTCTTCCTGTTGATGGTGCCCGAGAGCGCGTGCATCCCGGTGCCCAGCGAGGTGACGCTGCTGTTCTCGGGCTTCGCCGTGCATCAAGGCTGGATGAGCCTGCCGCCGGCCGTGCTGGCGGCGACGGCGGGGAACCTGCTCGGATCGCTGCTCGCCTACGCGCTCGGCGCCAGCCGGCTGCTGGCCGGCGTGCCGGTTGCGCAGACGGTGCTAGGCCGCTGGGAGGGCCTGATCGAGCGGCACGGGATTCGCGCGGTGTTCATCGCGCGCCTGCTGCCGCTCGCGCGCACGTTCGTGTCGCTGCCAGCCGGCGCGCAGCGACTGCCGCTGGTGCCGTTCATCGTGCTGACCACGCTCGGATGCGCCTTGTGGGCCGGCGCGTTCATCCTCGTGGGCCTGCTCGCCAGCGACGCCTGGGCGAGCGTCAGCTCGTGGCTCGGGCGCGCGCTGCTCGCCATCGGCGGGCTGGCGCTGGTGTGGTCGCTCACGCACGGCGCGCGCCGCCGGCGCGATTAATCTCATGGCATGAGCGGCGCTGAGCTCGGGCTGGGGCTGTCGGTGTTCCTCGCTTGCGCGGTGGAGGCCGTGGAGGCGCTTACGATCGTGCTCGCCGTCGGCAGCACACGCAGCTGGCGCTCGGCCACCGGCGGAGCGGCGGGCGCGGCCGTCGTGCTCGCAGCGCTCGTCACCGCGCTCGGCTCGGCGCTCACGGCGCTGCCGATCGACGCGCTGCGCGTGGCGGTCGGCGGGCTGCTGTTGATCTTCGGGCTGCAGTGGCTGCGCAAGGCGATCCTGCGCTCGGCCGGGCTGAAGGCCAAGCACGACGAGCTGGACGCATACGAGCGCGAGCAGGCAGCGGCGCGTGCGAGCGGCGTGCGCGGCCCCGGCTTCGACGGGTACTCGTTTGCGATCGCCTTCAAAGGCGTGCTCCTGGAGGGCCTGGAGGTGGTGTTCATCGTGGTGGGCTTCGGCGCCAACCAGCACCGGATCGCCTTGGCGGCGGCGGCCGCGGGAGCGGCGCTGGTGCTCGTGCTCGCAGCCGGCGTGGCGATACGCGCTCCGCTGGCGCGGGTGCCGGAGAACACGATGAAGCTCGTCGTGGGGGTGATGCTCAGCTCGTTCGGGATGTTCTGGGGCGCAGAGGGCGTCGGCGCGCACTGGCCGGCCGGCGACGCCGCGCTGCTGGCGCTGATCCCCGGCGTGCTGCTGGTGTCGCTCGCGCTCGCCTCGCTCAGCGCCGCCAGTCGTGGCCCGCGCGCTGCGGCGGTGGACGCGACGCCCGCGACGCCTGCGACGCCTGCCGGGCCTGCGATGGCGCATGCGCAGCGGGGCGAGGCGTTGCGCCGCGGGGGCGCGAGCACACGAGCCCTTGCCTTGCTGGGCGTGAACGTGTGGGAGTTCGTCGTGGGCGAGGACTGGCAGACGGCGCTCGCGGTTGCCTCGGCGCTCGCGTTCACCGCGCTGCTGGCGGCGAGCGGCACGCCGGCGTGGTGGACGATGCCGGCAGCCGTGCTCGTGGTGCTCGTGCGCTCGATCCGTCGCGCGGCAGCGGGACTCAGTTGACCGCTCCCAAGGGGAGCTCCACCCACACGAGCTTCCCTCGCGCCGTGGGCTTGACCCCCCAGTCGGCGGCGAGCGCGTCCACCACGCCCAGCCCGTGCGCTTGACGTACGACCATCGCTGCCCGCGACAGCCAGCCGTGGTCTTCGACGGCGAGGCGCAGCGTCGCGCCCTCCAGCGTCGCGCGGATCGAGAACGGCGAGCCGACGTGGCGCACGGCGTTGCTTGCAAGCTCGCTGAGCACCAGCGCGGCGGCGTCGACGAGACCCGGTTCGCAGTCGCATGCGCGCAGCGCGTCGGCGAGCAGGCGCCGGGCGCGGCCGGGTGACTCGGGAGCCGCGGGGAAGCACGCGACGAGGGCACCGCTCGCGAGCTGGGCGCCGGGCTCGGGGAAGCGGATCGCGTGCTTGCTCTCTGCCGTCACGATGCTGTGTGTCTCGACCGCCACAACCCGCCTTCTCGCCTTGGGCCAGCCACCGGTCGGACCAAATCCCCGCGAGGACCAAGCCGGTCTCCGTCGCGCTACTGCTACCCCGCGAACGCAGTCTTTACACACGCGCCCGTGTGCATCGTGGCGTGGCCGGGACCCCCAGGTGGCACGCCTACCAAACAGGGTACGTTTGCGAAGCCTATGACGCGCGTGTCGCAAGCGGCCAGGAGCGTTGCGAAAGCGGCGCTGAAGCTGGCGCGGAGTCTTGCGCTGCTCGTGCGCGGCCAGGTCGTCCAGGCGGTCGGCGGGCCGGCGCGGGCACGGGTGATCCTGATGTTCGGCGGCGTGCTCGGCCTCAGCGGCGCGGACAGCGCGACCGTCGGCGCGGTCGCGCCGCAGCTCGAGCACGCGCTGCACATCGGCAACGCCGCGATCGGCCTGCTGAGCTCGGTCGCCCTGCTCGTCGGCGCGCTGTTCGTGATCCCGGTCGGCGTGCTGGTCGACCACGTCAAGCGCATGCCGCTGCTGGCGGGCAGCGTCGCGCTGTGGAGCGTCGCCTCGCTGCTCAGCGGCTTCGCGGGCAGCTTCGGGACGCTGCTGTTGACGCGCCTGGCGCTCGGCGCCGTCACCGCGACCGCCGGGCCGGCGATCGCGTCGCTGACGGGCGACTACTTTCCCGCCCACGAACGCGGTCGGGTGTACGCGTACATCCTCGGCGGCGAGATCGCCGGTTCGGCCGCCGGCTTCATCGTCGGCGGCACCGTCGGCAGCATCATCTCCTGGAGGGCTGCGTTCATCCTGCTCGCGTTGCCCGGCATGTGGATCGCGCGCGCGCTGTGGCGGACGGTGCCCGAGCCGGTGCGCGGAGGGCAGAGCCGGCTGGTGCGCGGCGCGATGAGCCTGGCCGCGGAAGGCCCGATGCCCGACGCCGGCGGGGACGTGGCGGACGGCGCGGAGGGTGAGCCCCACGACGAGGCAGCCGTCGAGGCGGTACGCCGGCGCGGCGTCGCGCCGACGGAGCGGCTGGTGCTGGAAGAGGACCCGCGGGCGATGGGCGTGGGACGCGCCGTGCGCTACATCTTCTCGATCCCCACCTACGTCCTGCTGGTGATCAGCTCCTCGCTCGGCTACTTCTTCTTCTCCGGCCTGCAGACGTTCGTGCTGCTGTTCATGCGCGGGCACTACCGGATCGGCCAGGCGACCGCCGAGCTGGTCGTGGCGCTGCTGGTGGTGGGGGCGCTGCTCGGCACGCTCGTCAGCGGCCGGCTCACGGACTGGATGCTGCGCCGCGGCTTCGTGCAGGCGCGCATCGTCGTTCCCGCCGCCTGCTACCTGGGCGCCGCCGCCCTGCTCGTCCCTGGCCTTTTGGGGAGCCATCTCACGCCTGCGCTGTGGTTCGACCTCGCCGGCACCGCGCTGATCTCCGCCGCCAACCCGCCGCTGGACGCCGCCAGGCTGGACATCATGCCCGCCGGGCTGTGGGGGCGTGCGGAGGCCACCCGCAGCTTCGTGCGCTCGCTCGCGCAGGCGCTCGCGCCGCTCGCGTTCGGGGGGCTTGCGGACGCGATCGCCGGCATCGCGCCCGCGCAGGCGCCGATCGGCACCCACCCGAGCGTGGTCTCATCCTCGACGGCCACCGGGCTGGAGTTCAGCTTCCTGATCCTGCTGTGCACGCTGGCGGCAGCCGGCGTGTTCATGCTGCGCGCGAGGGTCACGTATGCCAGCGATGTGGCGACCGCCGCCGCAGCGCGCGAAGCTCCGGCGTGAGATCGGCCGATCCCCGGTAAAATCATCGCATGGGGGCAGGCGACCAGCTACGAATCGAGATGCGTCGCGAGCCCGACCGCACGATTCTGTCGCTGGCGGGAGAACTGGACATGGCCAGCACCGAGCTGCTGCAGCAGGCGCTCGCGGCGCAGGAGCTGCGCCAGCAGCCGATGATCGTGCTCGACCTCCAGCAGCTCGAGTTCATCGACTCCACCGGGCTGCGCAGCATCCTGGTGGCGCTCGAGCAGTGTCGCGAGCGCGGACAGCAGTTCGCGATCACGCCCGGTTCGCAGCAGGTCCAGCGCCTGCTGGGGATCACTGGGATCGCCGAGCACCTGCCGACGGTCGCGGCCAGCGAAGCCCGCAGCTGAGCACTCACGGCACGCGCTTGTACACGCGCACGACGTTGCCGGCGCGCGAGGAGCGGATCTGCACGAGATCGCACAGCTGGTTGACGAGCCACAGGCCCCGGCCCTCACACGCGTCGGGCGCAGGGCGCACGCGTCCGACCAGCGGCGCCTGAATGTGCCCCGCGTCGCGGACCTCGCAGACGAGCGCGCCGTCCTCGCGCCAGTAGCGCAGCATGCCCCGGCCGCCGGCGTAACGCACGCTGTTGGCGGCCAACTCGCTCGCGGCGAGCACGAGCTCGCTGCTGCGTTCCTGATCGAGGCCGTTGGCCTGCGCCCACGCCGACAGCGCGTGTCGCAGCCCTCCCAGCGACTCGCCGGTGAACGCCAGGCGCTCGACCTGGCCGTGCGGCGCGGGCAACGAGCCGGCGAACGGCCGCGGGCTGGGATGCGTGTGGGCATGGCTGCCCGGCGGATGACGCGCGTGTCCGTCGGCGAACAGCGGGTGCAGCGACATGGCCGCCTCGATCACATCCTCACCGAGCGCGTCCCGGTTGTACGCGCACAGCAGTCGCCAGGCTGGACCGTCACCCAGAGCGAGCCCCAGCAGCGCCTCGTGGCGCTCGCACTCCTCGAGCTCGGCCGCGCTGCGACCCGGCCACACGAGTTCGCTGACCCCCAGCGCACCGTCGCCGCCGAGCGCCGGCTCGTGCGCGAACTCCAGCCACAGCGAGAGCGCGCGCGCCGGGTTGCGCCCCTGCTCGAGCACGTCGACGAAGCGCACCCGCCCGGCATCGGCGCCGAGCGCGTCCGTCAACGCGCACGCGTTGACGTCGCTTACCGCCACGAGCACGCGCCCCTCCTGCGCAAGGGCTTCTCTGACTGGGTCCAGCACCCCCTCCAGAAAGCCGTGCATGCCTTCGTAAAGGAGAAGCTCGTGGCGAAAACCGGCGCGCTGGGGCTGCACCGCGTGGCAATGCTACATGCTGGGCACGCGGAGGCTCGAAGATCGAATATTTGCCGCCGCGGAGGTTTAGCCGCCGGGGGATCGGGCATGATTGCACCTGCAACGCCGTCTCTGCGAGCGAAGTCGCTTTCCCCCTGCGGCCCAGCCAGTTAGCGAGACGGCGCGGCGGTATGCCGGCATGGTTTTGCCTCCCGACGGCTCCCGGCCGGCATGCCGCCCTCTTTCTCCCGACGCCTCGCGGGCCGGCCCGCCCTCCGAAGGCTCCCTGGGCCGGCCCGCCCTCCTTGGGGGCGGGCGCTAAGGCCGGTCGACGAGGCACAGTTCGAGCGTCTCGCCGAGGTCGGCGGGGGCGACGCGCCTGTCGTCGGTGAGACGCTCGATCACCGGCGCGAGACCGTCGGCGCCCGCCAGCACGAGGCTTTGCGCGTGCCCCGCTGGGAGCGGTCCGATCCGCAGCGTGAGGTTGCGCGGCGTGACGGTCACGCCAAGCGCCAGCTCGCCGGCGAGAACGGACGCGCCTGCGTGTGCGGCGAGCGCGTCGGCAAGGATCTGCACGTCGGAGATGCGGTCGGTGGAGAAGTGCGCACGCGCCGCAAGCGCGCTGAGCACACGCGGCAGGATGGCGCGCGCGAGCGTGCTCGGCGCGATGCGCAACTCGAGCGCGCCCACCAGCACCGCGCGCGTCAGCAGTGCCTCGCCTGCCGCCGCGCGCCCGCGCGCGTCGCCACATTCGGCAAGCGCCACGTCGCTGGGGAGCGGGAACTCCATGCGCAGCTCCGTCCCGCCGCCACACGGGCACGCGAACCCCACGCAGCTGGACAGCGCGTCGATCACCGCCAGCCCCAGGGTGTCCCTGGCGCCCGTCCCGCCACCCACGTAGGGCTCCTGCATGCCGATCCCGCGATCGCGCACCACCACGCAGAGCACGCGTGCGCGCACCTGCACGTCCACCTCGAGCGGGCCTTCCGCGCCTGCGTAGGCGTGCATCACCACGTTGTTGCACGCCTCCGTGACGGCCGTGTTGAGGTCGTTGGTCTCGATCGCGTCGAGCGCAAGGGCACCCGCCAGCCCGGTCAAGGCCTGGCGCACTACGAGGACGTTCTCCGGCCTGTTGGTGAGCGCCAGGCGGAGCTCAGCTCGCATGCGCGAGCGCGCGCAGTTGCTCCAGCGAGCGGCGCAGCAGACGTGAGACGTGCATCTGGGAGATCCCCACACGCTGGGCGATCTCCGTCTGCGTGAGATCCTCCACGAAACGCATGTGCAGGATCTCGCGCTCGCGTGGCGTGATGTGACCCAGCACCGCGGTGAGGGTGGTGTCGAGCTCCACCAGCTCGAAGCGCTCGTCGTCGTAGCCGAGCGTTTCGGCGTAGGGCACGAGGTCGCCGTCGGTGCGGGGCCGCGGTGCGTCCAGCGACAGCGTCTCGTAGGCCTGGATTGCCTGCAGCGTGTCGATCACTTCCTCGGCGTCGAGCTCGAGGTACTCGGCGAGCTGGTTGACGGTCGGTGCCCGACCGCGTTCGCGCGCCAGCTGTTCCTGCGCGTCGCGAACCTTCAGCGCGCGCTCCTGCGCCCCGCGGGGCACGTGCACGGCCCAGCCGCAGTCGCGGAAGTAGCGGCGCATCTCGCCGAGGATGGTCGGCACCGCAAACGAGGCGAACGCATGCCCGCGATCGGCGTCGTAGCGGTCCAGCGCCTTCAGCAGCCCAAGCGAGGCGACCTGCAGCAGATCCTCGAACGGCTCGGATGAGCGACCGTAGCGGCGCGCGAGCGCCCGTGCCAGCGGCATGTACTCGCGTAGCAGCGCCTCACGGGCATGCGCGTCGCCTTCGTGCTGCCAGCGGCGGAACAGCTCCCGCGAGTTGTCCGTTCGGGCGTTTGCGGCGACCGACGTCAACGGTGGCTTTGCGGACACAGTGGCCATCTCCCGACTCCTTCCTGTAAGGCGTACGAGCTGCCGCTTGACGCGATGATACCGAGCTGCGTGTTGCGCAAACGATGACGATGGTCAGTTAGCTGACCACTACCCAAAGGAGTGTAGGGAGTCGCGCGCGGCGACCCGCGAGCTACGCTGCGATGGTGTCGGACGAATCGTTGCCCACGGTGGCGCAGATCCTCGAAGCGCGCACGGGCGAGGAGCTCGCGCTCAACGACAGGTACCTGAACCCGCAGCTGGGGCGCATCCTGCGCACGCTGGGCTTCGACAAGGTGTGGAGTGGCGGCGAGGGCGCGCACCTGATCGACGCCGACGGAGAGCGCTACCTGGACCTGTTCGGCGGCTACGGCGTGTTCGCCGTCGGGCGCAACCACCTGGATGTGCTCGCGGCGATCGAGCAGGTGCTGCAGGCGCGCACCGGCAACATGCCCCAGCTGGGGGTCACGCTGCTCAGCGGCGTGCTCGCCGAGCAGCTGCTGGCGCGCGCGCCGGCGAGCGTCGCCGCGATGGTCCCCGCGAACACCGGCACCGAGGCGGTGGAGGCGGCGATCAAGATCGCGCGCGCCGCCACCGGTCGCCCGCGCGTGCTGTACGCCGAGCACGCGTTCCACGGGCTGACGCTCGGCGCGCTGTCGCTCAACGGCGGCGAGGAGTTCCGCGCGGGGTTCGGGCCGCTGCTGCCCGGCTGCGACGCCGTCGGCTTCGGAGACCTCGACGCGCTCACACGCGAGCTGTCGAAGGGGGATGTGGCGGCGTTCGTGGTCGAGCCGATCCAAGGCAAGGGCGTGAACATCCCGCCCGACGACTACCTGCCCGCCGCGCAGCGGCTGTGCAGGGAGGCGGGCAGCCTGTTCGTGTGCGACGAGGTGCAGACGGGCATCGCCCGCACGGGGCGCTTTCTCGCGCTCGAGCACTGGGGCCTGGAGCCGGACATGGTGTGCGTCGCCAAGGCGCTGTCCGGCGGCTTCGTGCCGATCGGCGCGGTGCTCGTCTCGCGTGCCGCCTTCGACAAGGTGTTCGACGGCATGGAGCGCGCGGTGCGTCACGGCTCGACCTTCGGCGGCAACGACCTCGCGGCGGCGGCTGCGCTGGCGACGCTGCGGGTGATCGAGCGCGAGGGTCTCGTGGAGCGCGCCGAGCGGGTGGGCGCGCTGCTGCTCGCATTGACGCGGCCGCTCGTCGATCGCTTCGAGGTGGTCCGCGACGTGCGCGGGATGGGGCTGATGTGGGCGATCGAATTCGGTCCGCCCGCCGGCGCGGGCGCGCGGCGGCTGTGGGAGCGCGTCGAGCGTCGCCAGCCCGGTCTGTTCTCGCAGCTCGTGACCGTGCCGCTGTTTCACGAGCACCGCATCTTCTGCCAGGTGGCCGGGCACCACATGAACGTGGTCAAGGCGCTGCCCGCGCTGGTCGTCGAGGAGGATGAGATCAGGCGCTTCGCGGCGGCGCTCGAGGGCGTCATCGCCCGCGCCGAGCGCTATCCCTCGGCGCTCGCCCGCTTCGGCCTGCGCATGGCGCCGCGGGCCGTGCGAACCCATTGATCGAGCGGCCCGCGCCGCTAGCCTGTGCGGCCGTGCGCGTAACCAGAGACGACATCCGCAACGTGGCGATCGTCGCCCACGTCGATCACGGCAAGACCACGCTCGTCGACGCCATGCTGTGGCAGTCCGGGGCCTTCCGCGTCGGGCAGGAGGTGGCCACGCGCGTGCTCGACTCGATGGACCTGGAGCGCGAGAAGGGCATCACGATCCTCGCCAAGAACACCTCGCTGCACTACGACGGCGTCAAGCTCAACATCATCGACACGCCCGGTCACGCCGACTTCGGCGGCGAGGTGGAGCGCGGGCTGACGATGGTGGACGGCGTGCTGCTGCTCGTCGACGCCTCCGAGGGGCCGCTGCCGCAGACGCGCTTCGTGCTGCGCAAGGCGCTGGAGGCCAAGCTGCCGGTGATCCTGGTCGTCAACAAGGTCGACCGCTCCGACGCGCGCGTGGCGGAGGTGATCGACGAGGTGTACGAGCTGTTCCTCGACCTCGACGCCGACGAGCAGCAGATCGAGTTCCCGATCGTCTACTGCAACGCCAAGGCCGGCGCCGCCTCGCTGCGCTACGAGCCGGGCGACCAGCTCGCCAGCGGCACGCTCGCGCCGCTGCTCGACCTGCTGCTGCAGCGCATCCCCGCGCCCACCTACGAGCCCGAGCACCCGCTGCAGGCGCTCGTCACCAACCTCGACGCCTCGCCCTACGTCGGGCGCCTGGCGATCTGCCGGGTGCGCAACGGCAACATCCGCAAGGGCCAGCAGATCGCCTGGTGCCGCGCCGACGGCACCATCACGCGCGCCCAGGTGGCCGAGCTGTACGTCACCGAAGCGCTCGAACGCGTCGACGCCGCCGAAGCCGGACCGGGGGAAATCATCGCCGTCGCCGGCATCGCCGAGGTGACGATCGGCGAGACGCTCGCCGACCCCGACGACCCGCGTCCGCTGCCCGTGATCACCGTCGACGAGCCCGCCATGTCGATCACCATCGGCGTGAACACCTCGCCGCTGGCGGGCAAAGACGGCGACAAGATCACCGCCCGCCAGATCAAGAACCGGCTCGACCAGGAGCTCGTGGGAAACGTCTCGCTGCGCGTCAAGGACACCGAGCGGCCGGACACCTACGAGGTGCAGGGACGCGGAGAGCTGCAGCTCGCGGTGCTCGTGGAGATGATGCGCAGGGAGGGCTTCGAGCTGACCGTCGGCCAGCCGCACGTGCTCGAGCGCGAGATCGACGGCAGGCGCCACGAGCCCGTCGAGCGGCTGTCCGTGGACGTGCCCGAGGAGCACGTCGGCACCGTCACGCAGCTGCTCGCCGCACGCAAGGGGCGCATGGAGCACATGACCAACCACGGCACCGGCTGGGTGCGCATGGAGTACCTCGTGCCGGCGCGCGGGCTGATCGGATTTCGCACCGAGTTCATCACCGAGACGCGCGGCACCGGCATCATGCACCACGTGTTCGACCGCTGGGAGCCGTGGGCGGGGGAGCTGCTCACGCGCACCAGTGGCGCGCTCGTCGCCGACCGCCGCGGCGAGACCGCCACCTACTCGCTGATGACGCTGCAGGAGCGCGGCGCGCTGTTCGTCGGCCCCGGCGAGGAGGTCTACGAAGGCATGATCATCGGCGAGAACGCCCGCGCCGACGACCTCGACGTCAACCCCACCAAGGAAAAGCACTTGACCAACATGCGGTCTTCGACCGCCGACGTGCTCGTGCGCCTGGACACCCACCACAAGCCGACGCTCGACGAGGCGCTCGAGTTCGTGCGCAGCGACGAGGCCGTCGAGGTCACGCCGGTGGCGGTGCGCCCGCGCAAGCTCGTGCTGTCGAAGATCGAACGCCAGAAGGCGATGAAACTGGCGCGCAAATGACGCGCCGGGCAAGCGCATGAGCGCCACGGTCGCGCCTGGGCAGCCGCGGGCGAGCGCCCCCGACATCGAGCTGTGCGGGCTCGTCAAGTCCTTCTCCGGCCCCCAGGGGCCGATCCGGGCGGTGCGCGGCGTGGACGTGCGCATCGCCGCCGGCGAGACGGTCGCGCTGCTGGGGCCCAACGGCGCGGGCAAGTCCACCACCATCGACATGCTGCTCGGGCTGTTGTCCCCCGACGCCGGCAGCGTGTCCGTGTTCGGCCACCCGCCCTCACAGGCGATCGCGCGCGGGGCGATCGGCGCGATGCTGCAAACGGGAGCGCTGATCCGCGACCTCTCCGTGCGCGAGCTCGTCGAGATGATGGCCTCGCTGTACCCCGCGCCGCTTGACGTCGGCGAGGTGCTCGAGCTTGCGGGGCTCGGAGATGTCGCCGCTCAGCGCACGCAGAAGCTCTCCGGCGGACAGACGCAGCGCGTACGCTTCGCCGTCGCGCTCGTCAGCAACCCAGAGCTGCTCGTGCTCGACGAGCCGACCGTCGCGATGGACGTCGAAGGGCGGCGTGACTTCTGGAGGACCATGCGCTCCTTCGCCGCGCGCGGCAAGACCGTCCTGTTCGCCACCCACTACCTCGAGGAGGCCGACGCGTACGCCGACCGCGCGGTGCTGATGGCGCACGGGCGCATCGTCGCCGACGGGCCCACCAACGAGATCAAGGCGATGGTCGGCTTGCGCACGATCCGCGCGACGCTCCCCGACGTTGACTCCGGCGCGCTCGCCGCGCTGCCGGGCGTCACAGGTGTGGAACGGCGCGGCGAGGCCGTCGTGCTGAGCTGCTCGGACTCCGACGCCGCGATCCGCGCGCTGCTCGCCGCCTGTCCGCAGGCCCGCGACATCGAGATCGCCGCCGCGGGTCTCGAGCAGGCGTTCCTCGAGCTCACCTCCGAGGACCCTGCGGGAGAGGCCGAGGCGGAGGCCGCGGCGAAGCTGCTCGGAGCATGAACCAGCTCCTTTACACGCGGCTCGAGCTGTTGCGCACAGTGCGCAACCGGCGCTTCTTCATCCTCTCGTTCGGCTTTCCGCTGATCATCTACCTGCTGGTAGCCGCGCCCAACCGCCACGTGCACGACATCGACGGCACGGGCCTCTCGGCGCCGTTGTACTTCATGATCGGATGGGCGTCGTACGGGACGATGAACGCGATGGTCGCCTGCGGGGCGCGCATCGCCGCCGAGCGCCAGGCCGGTTGGACGCGCCAGCTGCGCATCAGCCCGCTCTCGCCGCGCGCCTACTTCCGCACGAAGGTGCTGACCGCGTACATGATGGCGCTCATCAGCCTGCTGGTCCTGTACGTCGCGGGCGTCTGCCTCGGCGTCAGCCTCAGTGCAGGCGGATGGTTGGGAATGACCGGGCTGATCATCGTCGGCCTGATCCCCTTCGCCGCGCTCGGGATCACGCTCGGGCACCTCTTCACCCCCGACTCAATCGGTCCGGCGATGGGCGGCGGGGTGGCGCTGCTGGGCCTCCTCGGCGGCACCTTCTTCCCCCTCGGCCAGCACGGCTTCCTGCCGGAACTCGCCCAGTTCCTGCCCTCCTACTGGCTCGTGCAGGCCAGTCACGTAGGCGTCGGCGGCCACGGCTGGGCGGCAAAGGGGTGGATCGTGATCGCGGCCTGGACGCTCCTGCTGAGCGCGCTGGCGGTGCGTGCCTACCGCCGCGACACCGGGCGCGTTTAGCGCGCGTTAAGGCTCGCCGCGGCCGGGGAGCACGCCACGTCGCGCGACGCTAGGGTACCGCCGATGATCGCTAAGACAAGAGCCTTCCCTAACGCCAAGCTCATCCTCGTCGTCGCGCTCCTCGGCTGCGCGTCGCTGCTCGCGCCAGCCTCGTCGATCGCCGCCAAGACGGCGGGCAAGGCCGCTGTGCTCATCCCCGAGAGCCTTTCGGCCTTCGAAGGACAGCTGGACTCCAGTCAGGTCACGGCGACGGTGTTCAACGTCAAGGGGCGCGACGTCCACGTCACCCTCGCCAACGGCAAGCACATGCTCGTGCACTACGGGTCAGGCGACGAGACCACGATGCTGAAACTGGTCGAAGCGAAGGGGCTCACGCCGGTCAACGGCAAAGGCGTGCGGGTGAAGCCGCCGAAAGCCCGCAAACACAAAATCCGCTACATCGCGGGCGCCGTCGTCATCGTGCTGATCGTCATCGTCGTGGCGATCCTCCTGATCCGCCGCAAACGGGCCGCCGCGGACGATTACTGAGACACACGCCGCGTGCACGATCGTCGCCAGCCCACGGACGTGGCCGCCCCCACAGGTAGCTGACGACGCACCCCAGCGCGAACACCGCCACCACGAGCAACTCCGGCCCCGAATCCTCGACGAGCGAGCCGATCACGCCGGCCGCGAGCCCGCCGGCGAGCGCCGCGAGCCACGCCGGGTCGCCGCGGACGGGCGCGAGCAGCCGCTCGCGCCAGCGCACGCCGGCGGCGGCATAGGCGAGGGCGATGGCCGTTGCCACGGGCATGACGTGGTTGTGCAGCTCATCCCAGGCCGCGCTGTAGCGGCGGACGATGATGTCGCGCAGATCGCCCGCGGAGCGCGCGTGCAGCACGCTGCCGGTGAAGTGGCCGGTGCCGTGCGCGGTGGCGAGGTCGAGCAGCGCGAGGGCCACCAGCGCCACGACCGGGGCGATCAGCACGGCGAGCGCGCGCCTGCGCGTGAGCGCGCCGGGCGCCAGCAGCACGGTGGCGAGCGCGAAGCCGAAGCTGACGAGGATCACGCCGCCGACGCCCGCGCCGATGCGCGCGGAGCCCTCGACCACCGCCAGGACCACGCCGACGCCCGCCATCGCCAGCGCCGCGCGTCTGCCGCGCACGGCGGGGTACAGCGCGCCGGCGACCGCCGCCGCCACGAGCACCGCCAGCCCGGACTTCAGTTCGTTGCCGATGCCGTAGAAGCGCGCGCCCAAGATCGGGTCGGGGCCGAGCAGCGAGCGCATCAACAGCTGCGTGCCCGCGAGCGCGTCGACCGTGAGCGCGACCACGGCCGCCACGGCCGGCACGAGCAGCGCGCGCGGCCACGGCACGAGCGCGTCGGTGAGCGCGCCAAGCGCGAGGCAGGCGACCGCGATCAGCGCGTATTCGACGGCGGCGGAGGGCTCGATCGCCGCCGGCAACAGCGCGACCACGGGCGCCCACAGCACACCCGCGCCACCGGCGCGCATCGCCCACGCGCGTGCACGATCGCGTGCCGGTGCGCCGGCAGCGGCAGGTGCCCCTGTTCGCTCGCCTGCCGGCGGATGCGCGCGGGCTCTCACTCCCAACCACGGCCACAGCGAAGCCAGGCCAAGCAGCGCCAGCCACGCGCACAGCAGGAAGCCGAGCGCCTTCAGCCGCCGGGGGCCGATGACGTGCAGGCGGGCCATCAACGCACGCAGGCTCGCGGAGTGCAGCGGGCCGTCGGTGACGATCGGCTTGCCGCGCATGTCCGCGGGGACGGGTAGCCGCAGGTGGGCGAGGATCGTGGGCGCGACGTCAAACGACGCCACCAGCCCGCGCTCGTTGGTGCTCTGCGAGCTGAGCTCTCTCCCGCCGCCGCCAGCCAGTCCCGCGAGCGCCGCCCACAGCAGCGCGTGAGCGGGCGTCTGCGCGGCGCGCTGCAGCACGATCAGCAGCTCGCCCGCCGGACGCGCTGCGCTGAGCGCGGCCAGGTCGGCGAGGCCTGCGGCGCCCGCCGGCAGGTCGGCCACGACCAGGCGCGCGCGCCGGCGCAGGCTGGCGACGCGCGCGAGCAGCGTGGACGCGCTCCCGAGCGAGAAGCGCGCGACGTGCCCGTCACGCGTGGCTGCGAGCACGGCGTCGCGGTCGGCCGCGCCTGCGATTCCCGCATAGCCGGCGCCGCCTGCCAGTTGTGAGGCCAAGAGCCCTGGGCGCAGCAGCTGCGGGGCGTCTTCCGCGCGCGTGCGCGCGGCCGGCCAGCCGGCGACCAGGGCGCCGGCGCCCGCGCGGCGCAGCGACAGCGCGGGCGGGGTGGGGTGGGGGTAGGCGCTGCTGGCCGCGCGCGCCCCCTGGGTGATGTCGAGCAGGAACTGCGCCGGCGAGTAGTGATCCTGTGCGGCCGACATGATCCCCACCGACAGGCCGCGTACGGCGGCGAGCTGCGCCTCCGTGGCGGTGGTGAACACCACTAGCGCCGAGCGCGCGGCGCCGGCAGGCGCGGGAGCGGTGACGCCGCCGACGGCGGTGTGGGCGCGAAACGTGATGCTGCTCGCGCCGGCGCTCGCCGGCGCCGCGCCGAGGGTCGCTGTGCACAGGAGGACCACCAGGGTCCCCCGCGCGGCTGGGCTCAGGCCTCCGCCCCCTCTGTTGCCACGCCGGGGCGCGGCCGTGGATGAGCGCCGGGCGCGGTCCTGCCAGCACGCTCGTCCTCGTCCGCGGCGCCGTCCGGCGGCAGGATCGTCCCCTCGATGTTCAGCTGCGGCAGCAGGCGGTCGAGCCAGCCGGGGAGCGACCACGTGCGCCGGCCCACCAGGTGCAGCACGGCCGGCAGCAGCAGGCAGCGCACGACGAGCGCGTCGAGGAACACGGCGCTTGCGAGGCTGAGGCCGAACTCCTTGATCACGCGCCCTTCCAGCAGTGTGAACGACAGGAACACGCACACCATGATCGCCGCGGCGGCGGTCACCACACGACCGGTGAGCGACAGGCCGTCCGCGACCGCGCGCGAGTGATCGTGCGTCCTGCGCCAGCGCTCGTGCATGCGCGAGACGAGGAACACCTCGTAGTCCATCGACAGACCGAAGACGATCGCGAACAGCAGCACGGGGATGAACGAGTCCACCGGCCCCTTGCGGACGCCCACCAGGCTGCCCAGCCAGCCCCACTGGAAGATCGCGACGATCACGCCGAGCGCGGCGCTGATGCTGAGCAGGTTCATGACCGCCGCCTGCAGCGGGATCACCAGCGAGCGGAACACGACCAGCAGCAGCAGCGCGCTGAGCAGCACGACCACGCCGATGAACAGCGGCAGCTTGCGCGCGAGCAGCGCCGCGAAGTCCACCGCGCCGGCGGTGGTGCCGCCGACGTACACGGTCATGCCGGTGCGTGCGGCAACCGGCGGGATCACGTGCTTGCGCAGCTGTTCGACCAGCAGCGTGGTCGCGTAGGCCTCCGGCGAGGAGCGTGGGTAGGCGCTCAGCGTCGCCACCGTGCCGGAGGGGTTGAGCCTTGGCGGTGTCACCGAGGCCACGCCGGGTGTGGCGGCGATCGCCTTGCGCAGCCTTTCCACCGGGCTCGCTCCTGGGTGTTCGATGGTCGTCAACAGCACGCCGTTTTCGGCCGCTTCGCGCTTGGGGTTGGGGACCTTCGCGACGATCAGCAGCGGGCCGTTGAAGCCCTGCCCGAAGCCCTTGGCGAGCAGCTCGTACGCTTTGTAGGTGGTCTGGCCGGTGGGGTCGTTGGAGGCGTCGCTGGAGTCCAGGCGTAGCGCGAGCGCGGGTGCCGCGATCGCGAGCATTACCGCCGCGGCGAGCACGGCGATCGTCCACGGGCGCCGCTGCACGAACGCGCTCCAGCGCAGCCACACGCCGCCGGCGGCGCCCGTGGCGGGCGGCGTGCCGTCGCGTGCGGCGCGGGCGCGCGCCCGGCGGCCCGGCCGGGTGACGCGCGCGCCGGCGAACGTCAGCAGCGCGGGTAGCAGCGTGAGCGAGGCGAGCATCATCGCCAGCACGCCGAGCGACGCGGAGATGGCCACGCCGTAGAGGAATTCGACGCCCAGCAGCATCATCCCGAGCAGCGCGATCACGACGGTCGTGCCCGCGAACAGCACCGCCCGCCCGGCGGTGTCCATCGCCTGCAGGATCGACGCGCGCGTGTCTGCGAACGTCGGGCCGGGCGTGCGGTAGGCCTCGCGGAAGCGCGTGAGGATGAACAGCGCGTAGTCGATCCCCACGCCCAGGCCGATCATGGCGGCGAGCTCGGAGGAGAAGTTGGGGGTGTCGACCAGGTGCGTGAACAGCGCGATCGCCGCGAGACCGGTGCCGAGCCCGAACAGCGCCGTGAGGATCGGCAGCCCCATGGCGGTCAGCGAGCCGAACGTCAGCAACAGCACGACGATCGCCGCGAGCAGCCCGACGGCGGTGGAGACGCCGAACCCTTCCTGCTCTGTCTGTTCGATCGCCTGGCCGCCGAGCTGCACTTCCAGGCCCGGTCGTGCCGCCGCGCGCGCGGTGCGCACCACGCGTTCGGGGGCGCTCTTGGGCAGCAGGTTGGCTTTCTCGTTGAACACGACGGTGGCGAAGGCGATCCGGCCGCTCGCGGATATCGCCTTGCCGGCGGACGCGCCGGCGTAGGGGCTGATCACGTCGGTGACGTGCGGCAGCTTTTCCACTTGCGCGAACATCGCTTGCATGCGTGTACGCACCGAGGCTTCGCGCACGCTGCCCGTGCTGACCTGGTAGACGATCGTGTCGCGGTCGCCCGCCTGCGTCGGGAAGCTGCGCTGGAGCAGGTCGGCCGCGCGCTGGGCGTCGGAGCCTGGCAGCGTGAAGTTGTTGGAGTAGGCGGTGCCGGCCGAGTGGGCGAAGGCGTTGACGGCCAGCAGCGCGAGCACCCAGCCGAGCGCCACGTACTTGCGGTGCGTGGTCGACCAGGCCGCGAGCTTCAGCACGCCCCTAGCGTAGCGACGCCTCGCCCAGGGCAAGGCCTGGGCGAGGCGGCCTTCCCGGCGGCGTTTCGCGCCGGGCGCGCGCCAGCCTTGCGCGCCGGCGTTCCCGTTCAGTTGACGGAGGGATCGAGCGGCATGCGCGCGAGCAGCGCGTAGCTACCGCCCTTGCGCTTGAGCACGTCGCTCCACAGGTCTTCGGGCCCGTCGGTGAAGACGTCCTCGGGCGCTGCGGGATGCGCGATCCAGTCGCCGCCCGCGATCTCCGCGTCGAGCTGGCCCTGGCCCCAGCCGGCGTGCCCCGCGAACACCCGCCGGCGCGTGGTGGCGTCGGCCAGCTGTTCGATGTCGGCGTCGGGCGCGGGGAAGCCGATGCGACCAAGCACCAGCATGCCCGCCAGCTCCGGTTGCAGGAACTCGGCGAGGAACACCACTGAGCTCGGCTGCACGGGGCCGCCGACGTACAGCTGCTCGGCAGGGTCGAGCACGTCCTCGAGCTGCGGCACCGCCTCGCCGACTGTGACCGCCGAGGGGCGGTTGAGCACCACGCCCATCGCCCCCTCCTCGTTGTGCATGCCGACCAGCACAACTGTGCGCGCGAAGTTGGGGTCGAGCAGCGTCGGGGCGGCGAGCAGCAGCTGGCCGGCGAGCGACGCTTGCGTCATGCACCCAGGCTAGCGCCCGCGCGACGCGCCGACGTGACAAGCTGCGCGGGCGACATGGACGCCCAGGAGCTCGAACGACGGATCGCCGCGTGTCGCGGCTGGCAGTACGAGTTCGAGTTCGCCGACGGCGTGCGCACGCCGGTGCTCACGCAGGCGCTGGTCAACCGCCAACGCCAGCGCTACCGCTACTTCTTCGACGCGCTGCTGCGCGTGTGCGGCGGGTCGCTGAGCGGGCGGCGAGTGCTCGACCTTGGCTGCAACGCCGGCTTCTGGTCGCTCGCCGCAGTTGACGCCGGGGCGGAGTTCGTGCTGGGCGTGGACGCGGGGGAGCGCTACATCGAGCAGGCCGAGCTGGTGTTCGAAGCCAAGGGGGTCGCCCCGGCGCGCTACCGCTTCGAGCGGGCAAACGTGCTCCAGGACGAGCTCCAGGGGCACTTTGACGTAGTGCTGTGCCTGGGTCTGCTCGACCATGTGGCCAGGCCGTTTGAGCTGTTCGAGCGCATGGCGCGCACGGGCGCCGAGCTGCTGGTGATCGACACCGAAGTCTCACGTGCGCGCCTCAGCGTGTTTGAGCTCGCGCGCCTGTACAACGCCGACGACGCGGTCGAATACCCGCTGGTGCTGGTCCCCAGCCGCTCGGCGGTGCTCGAGCTGGCGGCGCAGTTCGGGTTCGATGCGCTGGCGCTCGCGCCGGCGATCACCGACTACACGGGGATGAGCGACTACCGCCGCGAGCGTAGGCTCGCATTCATCTGCTCGCGCGAGACGCCGCTCGCGGGCGTCACGCCGGCGCCGGCGCGATCGCGTGTGCCGTGGTGGGTGCGCGATCCGCGCGCGCTGTTCAGCGCGCTGCGGTGAGCGGCCGTCTCGCGGGTGCTTGGGTGATCGTTTCGCCGTGGATCGACGGCATGACCGTGTCGCTGAACAAGACGCATCCTTCGCTGCAGTTCTTGTATTCAACGGTGGTGTCGGCCGAGCGTGTTCTCGATGCGCGTGATCGTCTCGGTCGTTGTCTTGACGGTCGTGCTCTGCGTTTCGAGCAAACCGTTCGTTTCGTTGTACTTGTCGCTGACGAGTGGGAGCGCCTCGACGTTTTTCGCCGTCTGGCGAGCAGAGCTCGACGAAACACGCCAAGACCCCCGCGACGAGCTCGCGTTCCAAACCCAGCTCAACGACTACGCCCAGCTCCTCCGCCAAAAGGGCGGCGGTGTCACCAAGGCATGGAAGCCAAGCGCAACTCCGCCAGAGTGGGCCGGCGAGTAGACGCCACGCGAGCAAGCCGCGACGCCCGATCGGCCACGCACGCCAACGGAACCACGCATCACGCAGGGCATAGTTTTTCCGATGATTCTGTATAGGCTTCACTACTTACGGTGTGCCCGCTCCGGGCACTCGTCACTATCTTGAGCGACCCCCGTGGTACGAGCGAATACACGAGCACCCCATTCGCTCGCAAGTGAGCTGGCAGCACCTTCTTTTCAAGCCGCGTCACGACACCATGGGCCTGAGCGACCACGGTGTCTTCGGGATCGCTTAGCATCCCGTAGGCAAGTGCATATTCGTGGCCACCAAGGCAGCCACGTGAGATCCCTAGCGCAGCAATGCCGTATTCGCCAGGACTGAGCGACGCAGACCCTCCACCAGCCGAGACAACCCGATGCCGGCTTGATTCTTCCATATGCACACTCAGCTTGAAATACGCTCGTCCCATGACCCGGTACTGCTCTCCAAACCATGAAGCGTAACCACCCGGCAACCGCAATCTTGCCAGGCGCACACCCTCGGACGCATCCCGAATCGACTTCGTCTTCGTAAAGCGGATCGCTCCGCCGCGCGGAGCCGACGAGCCATTCGGCGTGCCAGAACCGTCACCACAGCCACCGATGGCCACGCACATAAGCAACAGCATCCCGGTGCGGCGGGGATGAATAATCGACCATGTCACTGCGGCACGCGATTACTCATCATCGATCGTAGGCATGATACCATTTAAGACGGCCGGTCGCACTGATGGCGGCTCACGAGTACAATGCTCGCAGTGGATCGCTCCACCCCACAAACGCGCGTTTCTCTCCGTCGCATCATTGCTACGGTCGCACTTCGCCCGGAGGCTGATCGCCAAGCGATGCTGGCAGCT
>DATJRV010000048.1:0-2514 GCA_035504435.1 Solirubrobacteraceae bacterium | reverse complement strand
CTTCGAGAACACCTTGCGCAGGTGGTAGGCGACGGTGTGCTGGCTGATGAACAGCCTCGCGCCGATCTCGATGTTCGACAACCCGTCGATCGCGAGCCGCGCGATCTGCCGCTCCTGGGCGGTCAGATCATCCTGTGCCTCGACGGTCCGCTTGTGTACGTGCTCGCCAGTGGCCAAGAGCTCGTGATGGGCGCGTTCGGCGAACGCCTCCATCCCGATCGACGTGAACCGGTCGTAAGCGGCGCGGAGCTGCTCGCGCGCGTCGACGCGGCGCCGCTCTCGGCGCAACCACTCGCCGTAGAGCAAGTGCGCCCGGGCGCAATCCGGTGCCAGGAGACACCGGCCAAGCCGGTCGACGGCCTCGCGGTAGAGCTCATCCGCGATATTGCCCTCGCTGAGGAGCGCGCGCGAGCGCGTCTCGATCCCGAGCGCCAGCTCGGTGCCGGCCGCCTGCGTTCGCTCGGTCAGCCGCCCGAGCGCCGCAGCCGCAGTATCCCTTCGACCGCACCGGACGGCCGCCTCGACCACCTCAGGCAGAGACCAAATCGAGACGGTCAGCTGGTCTCGCGCACTCGCGTGCTCGGCCGCGCGAAGCGCCGCTTCATAGTTGCCAAGCCCGTTGTGGAGAAGCGCCCGGGCGTGCTCGCCGAAGGTAAGCAGCACGCCCTCACCTCGGGCGATGGCCACGGGCTCGATGGCCTCGACGAGCTTGGACAGCGCTGCTTCGTCGCCCCGGAAGCCGGCGAGCGCCAATTTTGCGAACTCGATCTGGGTGGCGCCGGTCGCATCGGCGATCGCGTCTGATTCCTCCACCAGGGCCGCCGCGACGTCGAGACCGCCTTCGAAGCTGCGCGTCACCGCCAGATAGTTGAGCGCGAGCGGCAGCACGCCGAGCGCGCCTCGTTCGCGGGCCAGCTCGACGCTGCGGATGCAGATGGCATGGCAGCTCTCCTCGTCGAACATGTCGAGCGCTACGGCGCGAGCGACCCCGGGCCAGCGGACGTCTTGCTCGGCGCGTCCTTCCTCGTCGCGCAGCGCGCGCAGGGCTCGCTTGAGCAGAGAGGCGCTGGCCGCGTAGCCGTCGGTGAAACGCACCGCGAGCCCGGCAAGCAGCAGGTCGAAGGCACCCGACCCGCCGCTTGGCGATGGCAGGTTGCGAACGGCCTCGGCGGCATTGGGAAGCAGCTCTCCATCAAACGGAGCACCGATGTGCGCAGCTCGCAGCGCCTCCAGGTACGTCAAGCGGGCGAGCGCCGGCTCGCTCGCTTCCAGCCGTCCGGCAGCCTCGACGAGGAACGGCACCGCCTCGCCAAAGCGCCTCAGATCCAAGGCGATCTGTCCCCTCAGGCGCTCGGCCAGCGCGCTGTCGCGCTCGTCGAGCGGCCCCTCGGCGGCGGCGGCAAGGAGCGCTAATGCGGCCTGAGGGGCTCCGGCGAGCTGCTTGGAATCCGCGGCCTCGAGAGTGCGTCGCGCCCGCTGCCCCGGATCTGGCGATAGCGCGGCCGCTCGCTCGAGGAACGCGGCGGCCGCAGCCACTCCGCCGCGGGCCTGGGCGCGGCCGGCCGACCGTTCGAGATTGGCCGCGACTTCCTCGTCGGTCCCGGGCGTGGCGCGAGCGCGATGCCATGCGCGCCGGTCGGGGTCGGTCTGGGGATCGGTTGATTCGGCGAGCGCATGGTGGACCCGGCGCCGGTCGTCGGGGGCAGCCGACATGTAGGCCGCCGACCGGACCAGTGGATGCGCGAACTCGACGCGCCCGCCGACCGTGAGCAGCCCCGCATCCACCGCCGGGCCGGCCGCGGCCATACCGACGCCGAGCCTGCCGGCGGCACGCTCCAACAGCACAGGGTCGCCCAATGGCTCCGCGGCCGCGGCAAGAACGAGGATTTGCGCTTCGGGCGGGAGCCCAAGGATGCGTTGGGCGTAGCTCTGCTCGATCTTGCTATCCACTCCGCGACTCGCGGGCACACCGAATCCACCGGCGAGATCCGCGGCTCGCCACGTGCGTGGCAACTCGATCAGCGCCAGCGGATTGCCGTGGCTCTCCGCGAGGATCTGCTCGCGGACGGCGGCATCGAGCGGGCCGCGCACATTCCCCAGCAAGAGCGCGCGGGCGTCGCCGTTGACCAAGCCGCGCACCTCTAACTCGGCGACGTGCTTCAGCTCCTCGCCGGGCTCGCGCGCTGCGAACACGACGCCGACCGGTTCTGCCAGCAGACGGCGGGCAACGAACGCCAGCGCCAGCGCCGAGGCCTGATCGAGCCACTGCGCGTCATCGACGACGCACAGCAGCGGACGCCCCTCATCATCTTCCGAGAGCAAGCTCAACACACCCAAACCAACCAGAAAGCGATCCGGCGGCGGCCCCGGCGCTACCCCAAACACGGTCTCGAGGGCCTGACGCTGCGGAAGCGGCAGCCGCTCGAGCCGGCCGAGGAGCGGCGCACACACCTGATGCAAACTGGCGTACGCCAGCTCCATCTCTGACTGCACCCCCACCGCCCGGACCACGGA
>DATJRV010000047.1:0-1411 GCA_035504435.1 Solirubrobacteraceae bacterium | reverse complement strand
AGGCCCCCGACGCCGACGTACCTTGGTCGGCACTTTCCGAGTTTGTGTTGCCTCGGATCACTCGAAGCAAAAGCAGCATCCGTTGTTGAACTTCCTGAGGCGGCCGTCGCGGGGTCACCTCGCGTTCCTGGGAATCCCGGCCGCTGCTTTCGGCGTCGCCGCGATCGTCTGGCCCGGCGTCACGGTCGGCGGCGCCGGCGCGAGCTGTTCGCCCAGCGCGCGTGTGAGCTGGTTGCGAGAGCTGACATCGAGCTTTCCGAACACCTTGTGCAGGTGGTAGGCGACCGTGTGCTGGCTGATGAACAGCTGGGCCCCGATCTGGGCGTTCGACTCGCCGTCGGCGGCGAGCCGGGCGATCTGTTGTTCTTGCGGCGTGAGCTTGTCGCGCAGCTCGGGCGACCGCGCCCGGACGTGTTCGCCCGTCGCGAGCAACTCGACATGAGCACGGTGCGCGAAGGCGGCTGCCCCGATCGCCTGGAAGATCTGATGGGCGGCCCGGAGCTGCACCCGTGCGTCGCGACGCCGGCGCGATCGCCGCAGCCATTCGCCGTACAGCAGACGCGCGCGCGCCAGCTCGGTGGCCATGCCGGAGTGATCGAGGTGGTCGAGTGATTCGCGGTAAAGCGCTTCGGCCGCTTCGTCGGAAGCGAGCAGTGCCTCGGCTCGTGCGAGCAGGCCGAGGGCCCAGGGAGTGCCGCTCGCACGTGCGCGCTCACGCAGGCGATGCAGCGCCGCGCGCGCGGTATCCTCGTCGCCGCTACGCGCGGTCGCCTCGACCGCGTCGCCGAGAGCGCCCGTCCCGAACCACCAAAAGTGGCCCTCGTCGAAGACGCGCAGCGCGTGCACGCGTGCCTCGTCGTAGCGCCCGAGGCCGAGTTCGAGGATCGTGAGATCGAACTCGACGATGGTCACCCCGAGCCCCTGGCCGCGCGCGACCGCCTCGGCCACGACACTGTCGGCGAGCGGCCTGACCTTGCCCTCGTCGCCCCGCCAGCAGAGGATTCCGAGCTTGAGGATCTCGCTCGCCGCGGGTACGGCCGGTGCTCCAGTCGCCCGGGCGATCTCCTCGCCCTCGGCGAACAGCGCCTCGGCCGCCTCGATCCGCCCGGCGAGCAACTCACACCGGGCCAGCAGGCTCAGCGCGCGCGGCAGCGTCGCCAGCGCACCCTGCTCGCGTGCCGCTCGTGCCGACCCCCGCGCTGCGGCGTATTGCGCCTCAAAGTCGAGCAACTGGCCGCTCGCGTTCCAGATCAGCGCATGCCACCTCAGTTCCGGCTGCGCGCGGAGCTCGTGCAGGTAAGCCGCGATCGCGTGCCGCCACCCGTCGACCGCGCTCGCGTAGCTGTCGGTCAGCCATCGCGTGTAGGCAGTCAGCAACAGGCTTCCGACCTGTTCGTCCTCGTCGGGAGCC
>DATJRV010000046.1:0-92428 GCA_035504435.1 Solirubrobacteraceae bacterium | reverse complement strand
GCGAGCGGGATCGTGGCGCCTGAGCGCAACCGCCCGCTGGAGGGCGAGCCGGGGTCGACCTCGATCGTCATGTCCTTGAGCGAGGTCTTGGGGCGCAGCAGCATCGTCGCGTCGTGGTAGATACGCGCGTACTTCGGCGTCACTTTCATCGTCAAGATCGCCACCCCGGAGTGGAGTTCGACGCCCTGGACTTCGCCGAACTTCGCGCCGGCGATCGTGACGGCCTGGCCCTGCCCGGGCGTGATCGCGGAGGCGGTCTGGAATTCGCCCTTGAGCACGAACCATTCTTTGCCGAGCACGGGCACCCAGCTCGGTAGCTTGAGGTTCTGGTGGGCAAGGATGTATCCGCCGACTCCGGCGGCGATCACGATCATCGCGACGACGGCGATGAACGATTTCTGGTAGCGCGCGACCTGTTCGCGGACGCTCAGCCCGCCCTCGTGGCGGCCGCCCGCGTGGGCGCCGCCGCCCTGCCCGCCGCCGTCCTGGCGGGCGCCGTTGTGACCGTTCGCGCCGGTGCGATCGCCGTGGCCTGCGTCGCCGGTCATCGGGGCCTGCGGCTCATGTGACGCGCTCATCCCCCGCCTCCATCCGCCGGCCCCTGCGACAGGGGTCCGTTTAGTTCGGGCGGCGCCTGCGTGTCGCACGGCACGAGCGGCCGGTAGGGCGGCTCCTGCGACGGGTAGGCCGGGCGCGTGCCCAGGGGAGTAAGCGGCGCGTGGGCCAGGAGCGGCAGGCCCTGAAGTTTGGTGCCGAGAATCGAGGTGGGTCCCGACTTGATCGTCTGGCCGCTGTTGCCGATCAAGAAGCGCGCGTAGGTGCCGTTGCCGTTGAAGCTCTGGCCGATGCCCGCCAGCCCCGTGAGCGAGTAGAAGAACTCCTTGTACGCTTCCACCCCCGAAGTGCTCGACCCGTCCTGCAGCTTGGTCGTGATCGCCGGGAAGAACACCTTGCTCTGGCACTGGCTGAACGCGTCGGTCTGCTTGTAGAAGGCGGGCTGTTCGCCGAAGAACTTGGCGAGCGTGGGAGTGGCTTCGTTCAGGCCCTTGGCCACCCCGCCGAGCTCGCTGGGCGCAAGCGAGGCCTGCAGCTGTTCGATCCACGGCAGCGCCGCTTCGGTCGTCGGCCCTTGTAGCCGCACGCCCGGCAGGATCGCTTTGGCGAATTCCCGGGTGGGCCCGAACGAGGCGTTCAGCGAGGCGAACGCCCGGCCCATGCTGTGCAGCGCTCCCGGCAGCCGCGCGATCGTCGCGGTGAGGCTTGGCGCCTGGGCCGCGATCGCGGCGAAGAACGCGTCGAAGTTGGGGAGCCATTCGCTGAGCGATTGCTCGTGCACGTTCAACGCCGAGGAGACCCGATTGATCGCGGCGATCAGACCGGAGACGTCGTGCGGTTCGGTGCCGCCGAGCGCCTGCTGGACGATCCCCGAGTCGCGCAGCGCCGCGGGCGCGCGGTGGTAGGTCTTGTTCAGCGCCTGCGCGGCGTTCAGCCCGTACACATCGGGGTCCTGTTCTGCGTTTTCCTGCGCGTCCGGCTTGTGCGTGAGCGCGTAGCCGTATTCCCGCAGGAAGATCTGCAGGTTCTGGCGGGTGTCGGTGTTGAGCGCGTCGAGCACCTGGTCGAGCTGCACCGGATCGGCGGTCTGCGTGACGGGGATCGTGTAGCCAGAGGAGACGGTCTTGGCCGTGGGGGTGCCTGGCTGCAGTTCGACGAACCAGTTGCCTTCCAGAAAGATGCGCGGGCGGAGCTTGAGCGTCGCGTCGGTGTGGATCGGCAGGCCCTTGGATTCGATTTCCATACTCACCAGCCCGCCGTTGCCCTCGCGCTGGATGCCGGTGACGGTGCCGACGTCGACGCCGGCGATGCGCACCGGGGATTTCGGTTTGACGTTCAGCGCGGTCGCGAACTGGCCCTTGAGCTGGAAGCCGTGTTTGAACGGGATGCGCTTGGTGAAGCCGAAGTAGACGGCGATCGCCACCACGATCAGGAACACGATCCCGGCGCGCACGGGGTTCGAGCGCCGCAGCTCGACGACGGGGATTTCGTCGTGATGGCGCCAGAAGCGCAGGCGACTCATGATGCCCCCTTCGTCGAGGAGCCCTTGGACGACGAGCTCTTTGACCCGCTCTTGGACGACGAGCCCTTGGACGAGCTCTTGGACTTGCTCTTGGACGAGCTCGTTGACAAGCCGAGCGCGCGCAGCTGTTCGGGCGAGTACTTTTCGCCGAACAGGTTCTCTTCGCGCGAGGTGATTTCGCGGTTGGTGGCGCTCTTGCCCTCGGGCAGATTGCCGACCAGCATCTGGCCGGGCACGTATTCCTCGTTGCCGGCTTCGCACAGCCGCGGCTGGCCGGGCCCGGCGACGTTCGGGTAGGGGTTGGCGTGGAGATGGTTGTTGTCGATGATCGCGCCCTGACCGCCGGCCACGGCTTCCCGTTCGATCGAGGGACCGTTCGCCGGCTGAGAGGAGGGGAAGCCCTCGGCGCTGGGACCGTTGGGCGAGAGCACGATGCCGGCGCGGGCGAGCGTGCCGACGCCGACGTTCTCCGCGAAGATGCTGGCGAGGTTGCGGAAGGTCAGCGTGATGTAGTTGCAGTAGGCCTGCGCCGGCGCGATACCCGCGAGCAGGGGCTCGCCGATTTCGGCGGTCTGGGTGAGCGCTTCCAGACCGAGCGGCACGACCGGGTTCTGGGCGAAGTTCTTGAAGGACACCGCCGTCTGGGCGAGGCTCGAGTTCAGCGCGGTGGCGGCGCGCAGGTTGACCGCGCCGATCGAGAACGCGTGCCCGAGCGCGGGCGCGACCGTGCGCAGCGAGCTCGCGCTGGGGCGCAATAGGCGCATGAACTGGGTCGTCTTTTCCACGAACGGCGCCTCGTAGGCGAGCGAGTAGGTCGCCTGCTTGAGCGCGGGCGCCCCCCCTTCGATCGTACGTTCCAGCGAGGGCGCGACGCCCGCCCAGGCCGAGAAGACGGTGTCCAGATCGCGGAAGCCGGCGGCCTGGGTCTCGGCTACCGGCGCCACCTGCGAGGCGACCTTGTCCAGCGCCGGGAAGAAGTTCTTGAGGTCCGTCTGCGGCGAGACCAGGTTCTGCAGCACCGGGATCGCGTTGTTCAGCAGCGGGCGCAGCGTGGCGATCGTTTCGTTCAGGGGAACACCCCGCTCGACGAGGCCGTCGCCGAAGTTGATCGTGTTGCTCTGGATCGCGTTGCGCGTCTTTTCGTCGAACATGTTGAAGAAGTCGACGATGTCCACCGGTTCGCGCACCTGTGAGATCGGGATCGTCCCGCCGGGCTTGATCGTCTGCTGGGAAGTTCCCTTTTCCAGTTCCAGGTACTTCAAACCGACCGCCGACACCGACTGCACGATCGCGCGCGTGTCCGCCGGCAGCGGCTGCACGCTCTTTTCCAGGTGTAGTTCGGCGATCGCGGTGACCCGGCCGGTCTTTGGATTCTGATGGGGCGTCAACGTGTGCACGGTGCCGATCCGCGTCCCCCCGATGCGTACCTCGTTGGAGTTCTGCAGCCCCGAGGTTTCGGGCAGTTCGACGTTGATGTCGTATGTCGGCACGAACGGCAGGCCTTCTTTGGCGTTGTAGGACAGGAACACCGCCACGACCACGATCAGCGTCGTGAGCGCGCCGATCAGCAGCGGGCTTCCCGCGATCGATCCCCGGCGGCGGCTCACGACTCTCCCTCCTGGCCGATCTCTTGCGATTTCAGTGCGATCGTGCTCACGGGGTCTCCGTTGGGTCGCAGCCGAGCTGGCCGTTGTTCGTAAAGGGAGCCGATCCATCGGCCGAGGGCTGGGTGGCCGCGCCGGGGCAGCGACGCAGCTGGCCGGACTTGAGCCCTTCCAGCGCTTGATCGGCGCTCGCCGGCGTGAGCGTGTTGTTCGACCCGAGCGTGAACGACGGGGCGACGGGGCTGAAGCGCGCGTAGTGGCCGTCGGCGTCGTAGTAGGCGGTGGTCTGCCCGAACGTGTGGAAGGCGCCCGCCAGCTCGGGGGCGTAGGGGCCGAACAGCGAGGTGATCGGCACCGCTTCGCGCAGCGCCCGCACGCCGTTGGGCGAGGCCGTGCTCAGCGCCTTGGCGAGGGCTGGCAGTTCCCGGAACATGTCGGTTAGGTCGTTGTTGGGGCCCGGTCGCGAGAACGCCTGGCTGAACTCGCCGACGACCGGGGTGGCCGTGCTCAGGAGCGGGCGCAGCCGCTGTAACAGCGTCGTAAATGCCGGGATGTTCGCTTTCTGGACGTTGAAGTACTGCGTGAGCGCGGCGAGCGTGGACGGCAGTTCGGCGAACGTCTTGTTGCCCTCGCTCAGCGTCACCGGCAGCGCTCGCAGGGCTTCCGCCAGCGCCCGCTGCTCGGAGCCCGCCGCCTGGAAGGTCTGGTCGGCGTGTTCGACCAGGTTCGACAGCGATTCCTTGTGGGCCGCGAGCACCGACAGCGCCTTGGCCGATTCCACCAGGAAGCTCGTGAACACCGGCTGGTCGCGCACGAGCTCGGCGAAGATGTGATCGGTCGCCGCGAACGAGGGGGCGAACAGTTCGACCGCCTTGCCGAACTCGGGGTCGGTCGCGACGTACTGTTCGGCCGAGCCCTGGATGAACTCTTTCAGGCCCTGGCGCGTGGGCTTGTTGAGCGTGTTGAACAGCTGGTCGAGGTCGGTCACCGGCTTGGTGGCGCTCGCCGGCAGGACCGCCCCCGCAGGCAACGCCGGCGCGTTGTTGGGCCCGGGCGAGAGCGCCACGTAGCGGTTGGCGACGGTCGTCAATGACGGAACCCTGATTTCGGTGGTCGTGCCATGGTGCAGCGGCGTCAGCGACGAGTTCACGTGGATCGTGATGCGGGCTTTGTAGTCGGGAGTCAGCACGATGTTCGTGACGCTGCCCACCGGCACACCGCCGACCTGCACCTGATCGCCCTTGACCAGCTGCCCGGCTTCGGCCATTTCCAGGTAGTAGGTGGCCCCACTGCTGCCGGAGAACACGATCAGCGCGGCGATCAGCACGACGAGGGCCAACGCCCCAACGGCCACCCAGCGTCCGGCGCCCGGCCTCAGCACGCCACGCCGGGCCGGCAGATGGGGCGCCGGCGGCTTGTCCGGGGATGGTGGTTGGCCAGCCGGTGGTCTGGGCGGGCTAACCGTGGCCATTGGCTTCGCTTTCGGTGTTCCCGTTCGAACCGGCATCCGGCGCGGACGATTCGCCCGGCACGACCGATCCGCTCGCAGCGCTCGACCCATTCGACGCGATCGGGGTCCCGGGGGTGTCGGGGACAGCCGCCGAGGACGGGCCGCTGGAGACGGTGGGGTCGGGGATCTCGCCCAGGCGGGCGATCAGCTTGACCCACTCCTGCGGGGTCAGCGCCGATTCGGGGGCGCTCGCCGCACGCGCGCCGGCGCCGCGGGCCGAGCCTGGGGGTCCGAACGCCACGGCGATGTAGTCGCTCGCGCTCGCGCGCACGAACGCGATCTTGGCGCCCGGCACGTTCGTGGCGCTGAGGATCCGCCGCGGGCGGTCCAGACCCTGGAGCATCAGCAGCTTGCGGATCGTGGTGTCGGCGATCGAGCCCGGACCCTGATGGCCGGCGATCGGGGTGCCGTCGATCGCGGTGATCCTGACCGTCTCGCTCGCGCTCGCGGACGCGTTGGGTTCGCTGGCAGGCGCCCGGGCGGCGCAGTGCAGGCCGGCGACGGTGGGCTTCAGGCCCGACACCGACAGGTACTCGAGCATCGCCAGCACGGGCCGGTCGACGTGCCCGGTCTGCACGCTCTCGCGCTCGCACGCGCGCATGTGAATCGTGCGATCGCGCGCGACCTGCTGCTGCAGTTGCTGCTTTGACTCCAATAGGACCTGGCCGACCGTGGGCGATGTGGCCAGGAACGGGTTCACGCCGCGCGCCCTGAAGATCGAGGTGTTCTCGAGCGCCACCCACCCATCGAGGATAGGCTTGGGATCGATCAGCGGGGCGCCGGCGCCGGCCGGTTTGATCTGGAAGAACATGTGCGGTTCCCCGCTCTGCACGCCGGCGCCGGCAGGGGCGCCGCCGTCGGGCACACCCGCCCCGCTCGCCTGCGCGCCGACGTGACCGAGCACGGTGCCCGCCAGCACCTGCACGCCCGGGCGCAGTTCGTGCAAGTAGACGTCGTCGGAGCCGGACGTGAACTCGCGCGCGCCGCTGGAGACCGGCGGCGGTGGCGCGGAGGACTTGGGCGCGGGTGCAGGCGGCGCGGGCGCGGGGATCGTCGGAGCTGGTTCCAGGCCGGCGGTGGCGCCCAGCGCGAAGCCGGACACGGTCGCCCCCGCTGACAGCGGCGAGCGCGCCTGCGCCCCGGCGGTGGCCGGGCCGCTCGGCGCCGGTTCGGCCTTGGCCCCCTGCGATTCCCCGGCCTGACCGTTCGCGGCGATGCGCGCGCTGACGGCCGTGTGCTCATGGGGCTCGAGCACGGGGTACAGCGTGGCGACGCTGCCGAGCTGCGCGTACACGTAGGTGTTGCCGTAGGCGTCGCGCAAAGCGATGTAGTGGCCGAGCGTCGGCGAGTCGCCGATCTGCACGATTTCGCCGTCCTGCACCGCCACCACCGGGGCGCCGGTCTGCGAGTAGATCGTCGTGCCGGCCAGCGTCTTGGCGGCGCCCGAGCCGCTGGAGCCGGGAGAATCGGGGGAACCAGGGGAGGCGCTGGAGCCGGAGGAACCGCTGGAATCCGAGGAACCGGAAGAGCCGCCGGGCACGGTCTCGAAACCGTCGGAGAAGTGCGCCGGCGCGTGCACGGGGAACTGCGACTCGGTCAGGCCGGTGACGGCGCCCAGCAGTTCCGGCGGGGTGCTGCCGAGCAGCTGCGCGCGCAGCATCACCGATTCGACGTACGCCTGCGAGTGGTTGTAGGCGTAGACGGCCGCGCGGATGTCGGTGTCGCCGCCGGCGGCGCGCAGGTAGCGCGCGGCGGCGAAGATCGCGTCGGCGGGGTTGTAGGGGTCCTCCCAGCCGTCGCCGTTGGCGTCGACCCCGTACCGCGTCCACTCGTCGGGCAGGAACTGCATCCAGCCCTCGGCGCCGGCGCTGGAGACGCTGAGGTCGCGCCCGTAGTCGGTCTCCACCTCGTTGATCGCCGCCAGCACCTGCCAGGGGATGCCGTAGGCGGTGCCAGCCGCCTGGAAGATCGGCAGCAAGAACGGCGGGATCTGGAAACTTTCGATGAAGAACGACGACAGGCCGCCGAACGGCGAGCTCAGCGAGAACGGCAACCCCGGCGTGAGCGTGGCCGGCGCGGGCGCCTTGTGCTTGGCGCGCACGCCTTCTTCTGAGCGGCTGTGGGACTTGGCGGCCTTCAGCGACTTGCGCGCGCGATGCTTGGCGGACGGACCGCTCGCGCTCGCACCCTGCGGGTGGCGGGCGGAGACCTGCGGGGGCGCTTCGGTCGTGCCAGTCGTCTGGCCCTGCGGGGACGCTGGTGGAGGCGCCGATTCGCCTGTGGCCGTGGCCGGCGTTTCGGCCGCCGGGGCGCCCGGCGTGGCTTCCGTCGTGGTGGGGGTCGTGGAGGCCGTGGGCGTCGTGCCCGTCGTGGGTGCTTCCGCCGGTTCGCCGGCGAGGCTCGTGGCGGGGACGGCGAGCACCAGCAGGCAGACGCCGAGCGCCAGCAGCCAGGTGCGGGTGCGAGTGCGGGTGCGGGTGCGGGTGCGAGTGCGGGTGGCGCGCCGGATCATCGTCTCATTCGTTCCCCAGCAGGTAGTTGAGCAGCAGCCCACCGGCGCCCGCGCCTTCGCTCGCGGGCGTGAAGTAGGTGGTCCCCGAGGTCGAGCCGCCGACCGGCTGCGCGCTCGCGCCGGAGCCGCCGCCGGGGCTGGCGCTCGCGGCTTCCGTTTCGCTGACCGTGGTCGGGCCGGGGTATTTCGCGAGCGCCTGCGCCGGCGTGGCGCCCTGCAGCACCGCGAGCGTGCGCGCCATCAACACGCTCGTGGAGCTCGCGTCAAGCGCGGAGGTGGCGCTGGTGGCGGCTGTGCCCGTGCCGGCCGCCGCGCTGCTCGAGCCGCTCGCGCCCGCGCTGAACAGTTTGCGCCGGCAGCCGCCGTTGGCCGATGGCGCGATCGCGTAGGTGAGGCACAGGTTGGCGACGCCCTCGGCGCGCAGGAAGTGCCCGAGCGAGTCGTAGCCGTTGGCCGAGGAGGTTCCGAGGAAGATGAAGTCCATGATCCGCTCGAGCCCGCCCGTTTCGCGCAGGCTCTCGAACAGTTCGGAGAAGTTCTTGCTGAACGGCAAGCCCGCCTGGCCAAGTCGCTCCAGCTGTTTGAGCAGCGACTTCGTGCCCACCAGCGCGGGACCCTGGACCTTCGCGGTCTGACCGAGGCTCGTGAAGAACTTTTCCGAGCTGCGCGAGAACGCCGGCAGGCTCGTGAAGGCCTTGTCCAGGCCCGGCGCCGCCGCCAGCAGGTTGGTGAACGTGGGCGTCGTCTGTTCGGCGAAGCGCTGCACGCGTTCGAGCGCCGGTCCGAGCTTTTCGAGGAACGACGGGAACAGTTCGAGGTTGCGTTTCAGCGAGCCGCGCGTGGCCGCGCTCGCCTGGGCGACCTTGTTGGCCTGGACGATGAAGTCGCCCACGCGTTCGCGCACCTTGGCGATCGGTTTGAGCGCCACGTCGGAGTCGACGGCAAGTTTCGCCAGCACGTGGTTCTCGTTGGCGAGGATCTGGAACACGCGGTCGAGTTCCTGCAGCGCCGGGTTGGCGCGCTTGACCACTTCGCTGAGGTCGCTGCCGCGGCCGGCCAGGCCGGCGCCGAATTCGTTGAGGATGATCGTGAAGCGCTCGCGTTCGGGCAGGCGGTCGATGTCGCCCAGCAGATCGACGTCCACCGGGCTGGCCGTGTGCTGCACCGACAGCAGGTACTCGCCCGCGCCTTCCCGCCCGCTGGGGATCCGCTGCAGCGGGGGTGGCAGCGGCGTGCCTTCCACGCGCGGTTGCGTGGGCAGGCAGTCGACGTACTTCTCGCCGATCAGCGACTGCGGGCGGATCGTGCAGCTGGCGTCGGAGCGGAAGTCCTTGAAGCCGGGGTTTTCGATGTTCAGCACCACCGCCGCCTTCGCCTGCGGCGTTGGCGTGACCGAGCTGACGGTCCCGACCTTCACGCCGTCGATCTTCACGTTCTCGCCGGCGATCAGGTTGCCGGCGTCGTCGAAGATCGCGCGCACCTGATAGCCGCCGGATGACCCGCCCGCAGCGAGCGCGAGCCCGACGACGACGATCAGCGCGACCACGCAGGCGGCGCCGGCGATTCCCCCCGCCAGTCTCCTCCACCCCACGATCTCGCTCCTCAACCCGATCCTTCCGTGTGTTTACAACAAGCGGGCGGCCCCATCGGCGTCGATGAGGCCGCCCGACAACCTACTCCTTCGAGATTACGCCCTCGCCTGCGCAACCCCTGCAGGAGCCGTTACTTGCGCGGGCACGGGGCCGTGTAGGTCGCCGTCACCGGCTCGCGCTTCGATTCTTCGCCGTTTTCCGCGAAGATGACTTCTGTCTTCAGCTTCAGCCCGCCGTGGCACTTCGTGGGCTCGCGGCCGTAGTAGGTGTCCTTCTTCGGGTCGTTCTTCGGCCCGATCGCCGAGCCGGCCTTGATGTGGATCGTCTTGACCGACGCAAACGGCGCGCCGGGGACGCTCGGCACGAGCGGCACGATCGTTTCGAGCTCCGGGCCGTACCCGGCGCCACCGACGTAGTTGATGTAGTGGCCGCTCGAGTAGATTTCAAGCACCGTCGGCGTGTGCCCGAAGGTGAAGAAGATGAACCCGCCGCCCGGTTTGTAGAAGGAGAAGAGTTCGGAGGTCTCTTCGACGCGTTCGCCGCCGAAGGTCACGAAGCCGAGCACGCTGCCGATCGGCCCTGCGCTCGAGGCTTTCGGGCAGGCGCTGGGGCCAGACTGGCGCAACACCGCTTCGTTGCACGTGGGGAAGCCCGTGGGGTGCAGCTTGACGCCCGTCGGCAGGTAGAAGTTGACGCCGACGATCGGCGGCGGCGAACCGAAGTATTCGGTGCCTTCGATTTGGAATTCAGCCTGCAGCGCCGCGCCCGCGCCGAGGATGTTGCCCGTGCCCGGATAGCCCGGGATCGGCACTGCTTCAGCTTTGAACTTGACCGTCGGCGCCGCCGAAGCAACGGCCGGCAGGGCAAGCAGAGCCAGGCCCAGGACGGCAAGACAGGTGGATGCTCTGCGCATCAGATCTCTCTCTCCTCTATGTGATGGACAGGTCCGCCTCGATCCGGGTAGCTCCGGAGCCATGCCGGTCCGGCGACATCGAGATCCCCGAATGGCGGGGAACGGTGGCGAGTTTCTGCGCAAAACCTTATCCGTCTCGCTCGACGCGTTCAAGTTCGTGCGAGCGCTGCCAGCCCTCACCGACCGGTTGATCTGCCAATCCAACCATGCATGATCCTCGACTCGAGGGTTAGATGTCGGCTCATGTGCCCGTCGCGGACAGCTCGAGCTCCTGCGCGCCGTAGCGCACCCCCACGGGCTCGAGCAGCACCTCGCGGGGGCCCTCCAGGACGTGCCCGGCAAGCAGCGCCTGAAACCCGAGCGAGCGCGCGAGCTTCACCGCCGTCTCGCCGGCGCCCGGCGCGCAGTACACGGCGAACCCGGCGCCCATGTTGAAGGTCGCGTACGCCGCCCGCGCGTCCATGCCGGCGTGCTCTGCCAGGAAGCGCAGCACCGCCGGCACCTCCGGCAGGCGCTCGACGCGGTAGCTCAGCTGCTTGGGCGAGCGCATCAGCTTGCGCAGGCCGTGGCCGGTTATGTGGCTGAGGTAGGTGAGCGGGGCGCCCTGCTCGAGCAGCGCCGCCAGCAGCGGCACGTACAGCAGCGACGGCGCCAGCAGCGCCTCGCCGAGCGTGGCGCCGTCGGGCAGAGCGGTGGCGTAGCCGTCCGGCAGCGCGTCGGCCACCAGCCGGGCGAGCGACGCGCCGTTGGCGTGCAGGCCACTGGAGGACACCAGCACGATCTCGTCGCCGGCGGCCAGGCGCTCGCCGAGGATCGCCGCGCGCCCCCGCGGCACGACGCCCACGGCGGCGCCGGCGAGCTCGATGTCGTGCTCCGCGAGCATGCCCGGCAGCGACGGCGACTCGCCGCCACCCCACGTGCAGCCGGCGTCCACGCACGCCCGGCGCCAGCCCGCCAACAGCGCAGCCGTGCGCTCCTGTTGCCGATACCACGCGGAGGCGCCGGTGGCGAAGTAGGCGTTGACGACCAGCGGCAGCGCGCCCACGCAACACAGGTCGTTGAGGATCGCGGCGACCGTGTCGTAGGCGACGTTCGCGAAGCGGTCGATGCCCTGCGTTTCGAGCACGCGGCGGGCGATGATCGACTTCGTGCCCAGCCCCTCGACCACGAACGCGAACGTCCTGCCGTCCAGCTCGAACGCGAACGCCGGCTCGCCGCGCGAGGCGTCGAGCGCCAGCGCACCCCTCCCGGCCAGCAGCGAGGAGGTCGACAGCGCCTCGGCCATCGCCAGGCGCTTGCCCGCGTCGAGCGCGTCGTAGTCCACGCCGGCGGTGCGGTACGCGTCGTCGTCGCTCATCGGCGATGATCCTAAGCCACCGCCGTCACGCATCGTCCCCGGAGGAAGAGGAGCGAAATGGACTTTCAGCCCAGCGAGCGTTGTTCTGAGTTCAAAGCACGCCTACAGGCGTTCATGGACGAGCACGTCTACCCCGCCGAGGAGGTGTACGCACGCCAGCTGCGCGAATCGGGCAATCCGCACCACCACCCGCCGGTGATGGAGGAGCTCAAGCGCAAGGCGCGCGCAGCCGGCCTGTGGAACATGTTCCTGCCCGACGCCGAGCACGGCGCCGGCCTCTCCAACGCCGACTACGCACCGCTGGCGGAAATCCTCGGGCGCTCGCCGATCGCCTCCGAGGCGTGCAACTGCTCGGCGCCCGACACCGGCAACATGGAGGTGCTGCACCAGTTCGGCACCGACGAGCAGAACGAGCGCTGGCTGCGGCCGCTGTTGGACGGCGAGATCCGCTCGGCGTTCGCGATGACCGAGCCCGACGTGGCGAGCTCGGACGCGACCAACATCGAGCTGCGGATCGAGCGCGACGGCGACGAATACGTGCTCAACGGGCGCAAGTGGTGGATCACCAACGTCTTCCACCCCAACTGCCGGATCATGATCGTGATGGGCAAGACGGGTGGGTGGGGATCCGATTCGGTCCCGATCTACAAGCAGCAGAGCATGGTGCTCGTGCCGCTCGACACACCGGGGGTGACGGTGCTGCGCAACCTGCCGGTGTTCGGCTACGACGACCAGGACGGGCACGGGGAAATCGAGTTCAAGGATGTGCGCGTGCCCGTCGGCAACGTGATCTCCAAGGAGGGCGACGGCTTCATGATCGCCCAGGCGCGCCTCGGCCCAGGGCGCATCCACCACTGCATGCGCGCGATCGGCGCCGCCGAGCGGGCGCTCGAGCAGATGTGCAGGCGCGCGGTCTCGCGCGTGACCTTCGGCCAGCCGCTGGCGATGCGCGCCAACATCCAGGACTGGATCGCCGAGTCGCGCATCGAGATCGAGATGGCGCGGCTGTTGACGCTCAAGGCGGCGTGGCTGATGGACACGGTCGGCAACCGCCACGCGCGCATCGAGATCTCCGCGATCAAGGTCGCCGCCCCGAACGTCGCGCTGAAGGTGCTCGACCGCGCGATCCAGCTGCACGGCGGCGGCGGCGTGTCCGAGGACTTCGGCCTCGCGAGCGCGTACGCCCACCTGCGCACGCTGCGCCTCGCCGACGGGCCCGACGAGGTGCACAAGCTGTCGATCGCGCGCCGCGAGCTCGCGCCGTACATACCGCGCGAGAAGGACGCATAGAGGACACGGCCGTGTATCGCGCGCCGTCAGCGAACGCCGGTCCCGAGGTGCTGATCGTGGGCGCGGGGTTCGGCGGGATCGGCGCCGCGATCGAGCTGCGCCGGCACGGGATCGAGCAGGTGACGATCCTCGAGAAGGCGCCCGACCTGGGCGGCACGTGGTTCTACAACAGCTACCCCGGCGCCGCGTGCGACGTGCCCAGCCACCTGTACTCCTACTCCTACGCCCAGCGGCGCAACTGGTCGCGGCTGTGCTCGCCGCAGGCGGAGATCCACGCCTACCTGCACGAGGTCGCGCGCACGCACGACGTCGAGCGACTCGTACACACCGGCGTCGAGGTCGGCGCCTGCACGTGGGATGAGGAGCGCTGCCGCTGGAGCGTGCACAGCACCGACGGCACAACGTATGAAGCCGACGCGCTGATCATTGCCACCGGCCAGCTCGACCAGCCCGCCGTGCCGTCGATCGCGGGCGCGGAGAGCTTCGCCGGCCACAGCTTCCACTCAGCGGCGTGGGACCACTCCTACCCGCTCGCGGGCAAGCGCGTGGGCGTGATCGGCACCGGCGCAAGCGCCGTGCAGTTCGTGCCCGAGATCGCGCCGTCAGTGGCACAGCTGACGGTCTTCCAGCGCACCGGCAACTGGTTCCTGCCGCGGCACAACCGCCGCTACAACCCGCTGCTCAAGCGCGCCTTCGAACGCGTCCCCGGCCTGCAGGCGCTGCGGCGGAGATTCGTCTTCGAGTACGCCGAGTCGCTGACGCTCGCGATCCGCCACCCGGAGACGATCGGGCGTGTGGGCGCAGCGCGCTCGGAAAGGTTCATGCGCTCGCAGCTGAAAGACCCCCACACGCGCGCGCGGGCGTGGCCCGACTACACCTTCGGCTGCAAGCGCATCCTCTTCAGCTCGCACTACCTGCCCGCGCTGGAACGCGCGAACGTCGAGCTCGTCACCGACGCCATCGAGCGCTTCACCCCCGCCGGCATCCACACCGCGGCATCGTCCGCGCCGGGGGACGGGCGCGAGCACGAGCTCGACTGCGTGATCTGGGCGACCGGCTTCAAGACCACCGACTTCATGTTCCCGATGCGCGTGGGCGGCCGGGAGGGGGTCGACCTGCACGAGCACTGGTCGGGGGGCGCCCACGCGCACCTCGGCATGTGCGTGCCGGGCTTTCCCAACATGTTCTTGATGTACGGGCCGAACACGAACACCTCCGGCGGCTCGATCATCGTCTATCTGGAGGCGCAGGCCAGCTACATCCGCCAGGCGCTCCAGCAGCTGCGCAGCCGCGGCGCCGCAGCGATCGAGGTGCGCGCCGAGGTCGAGGCGGCGAGCGATCGCGAACTGCAGGCGCGCTTCGCCGGGACCGCGTGGACGCGCTGTGACTCCTGGTACCGCGACGAGCACGGGCGCATCGTCACCAACTGGCCCGGCTACATGCGCGAGTACCTGCAGCGCACCGCCCAGCTGGACGCCGATGACTTCCGTTTCAGCGCCCTGGAAAAGCCAGCCACAGTCCTCAGTGCTTAGGGTGCGTGGAAGGTGCCTGGGCCGATGTACGACTACATAATCGTCGGCGCAGGCTCCGCGGGCTGCGTGCTCGCCAACCGCCTGTCCGAGGACCCGGCCGTGCGTGTGCTGCTGCTGGAGGCGGGCGGCCACGATCGTTCGCTGAAGATCAAGATCCCCGCGGCGTTCGCCCAGCAGTTTCACACCAAGCTCGACTGGGACTACGCGACCGAGCCCGAGGCGCACGTCGATGGGCGCTCGCTGTACATGCCGCGCGGCAAGGCGCTCGGCGGCTGCAGCTCGATGAACGCCATGCTCTACGTGCGCGGGCGCCCGCTCGACTACGACGGCTGGGCTGCGCAGGGCGCCCCCGGCTGGAGCTACGCCGAGGTGTTGCCATATTTCCTGAAGGCCGAGGACAACGTGCGCGGACGCTCTGCCTACCACGGCGTCGGCGGCCCGCTGCACGTCGCCGAGCAGCGCTCGCCGCGGCCGCTCGACGCGCGGCTGCTGGCCGCCAGCGAGGCCGCCGGCATCCCGCGCATCGCCGACTACAACGGGCCCGAGCAGGACGGCGTGTCGATGTTCCAGGTCACGCAAAGGAACGGCGCCCGCTTCAGCGCCGCCGACGCCTACCTGCGCCCCGTGCGCGCGCGCCCCAACCTGCACGTGCGCACGGGCGCCAGCGTGCTGGGGGTCGAGCTCGACGGCGAGCGCGCGGTGGGCGTGCGCGTGCGCCGGGGACGCAGCGGCGAGGAGCTGGTCCGCGCGCAGCGCGAGGTGCTGTTGAGCGCCGGCGCGATCGGCTCGCCGCAGCTCTTGCTGCTGTCCGGCGTCGGCGCCGGCGAGGATCTGCGCGCGGCCGGCGTCACAGCCCGACACGAGCTGCCGGGCGTCGGGCGCAACCTCCAGGACCACCCGTTCGTCACCGTCATCTGGGAGGTCTCCGATCGGCGCACGCTGTACGGCGCCGACAAGCCCAAGGCGCTCGCCGAGTGGCTGCTGCGCCGCTCCGGCAAGCTCAGCTCGACCGTCGCCGAGGTCGTCGCCTTCACGCGCACGCGCGGCGGGCTGCCCGCCGCCGACATCCAGTTCCACATGGGCGCCGCTTACTACGAAGACCACGGCGCCGAGACCTACGACGGGCACTGCATGGTCATCGCGCCCGTGCTCGTCTCGCCCAAGGCACGCGGACAGGTGTGGCTGCGCTCCGCACACCCCGCCGAGAAGCCGCACATCGTCACCAACGCGCTGTCCGAGCCCGACGACGTGCGCTCGCTGCTCGACGGCGTGCAGCTCGCGCGCACGATCGCCGCGCAAGCGCCGCTGCGGGAGATCGTCCTGCACGAGCTCAAGCCGGGCAGCGCGCACGTCGCGCCCGACGAGCTCGAAGCCGACCTGCGCCGGCGGCTGATGCTGATCTACCACCCGGTCGGCACCGCCCGCATGAGCGACACCCACCCGCAGGCCGTCGTCGACGCGCAGCTGCGCGTGCACGGCCTCAGCGGCCTGCGCGTGATCGACGCGTCGATCATGCCCACCATCACCGGCGGCAACACCCACGCGCCCACCGTCATGATCGCCGAGCGCGGCGCCGACCTCGTCAAGGAGCACAGGTGAGCGCGCACCCCGCATTCGCTGCGCGGCCAGGCCCACAGGAGCGCGCTTGAGCCTGTCGCTCAACTACCACCGCGAGGGCGCAGGGTCGCCGCTGGTGCTGCTGCACGGCGTCGGGCACCACTGGCAGGCGTGGCAGCCGGTGATCGAGCTGCTGCGCGACGAGTTCGACGTGATCGCCTGCGACTCCCCCGGCTTCGGGCACTCGGCGCCGCTGTCGCGCGGCATCGAGCCGACGATCCCCGCCTACGCCGACGCGTTCGAGTGGTTCCTCGCCGAGCTCGGCCTCGAGCGCCCACACGTCGCCGGCAACTCGATGGGCGGCGCGATCGCGCTCGAGCTCGCGCGCGGGCGCGCCGTGCGCTCGGTGTGCGCGTTCTCGCCCGCCGGCTTCTGGACGGCCGCCGAGCGACGCTACTGCCAGAGCTCGCTGCGGCTGCCGACGCACATACCCGAGGCGCTCAGGCCGAGCGTCGAAGCGCTCGCGCGCACGCGCGCAGGCCGCACCGTGCTGTTCTGGCAGACGTTCGGCTACCCCGCGCGGATGCCCGCGCCGGAGGCGCTGGCCACGCTCAGGGACGCGTGGGCCGCCCCCGCGCTGTCCGGCGCCCTCAACGCGTTCAGCCGCTACAGCTTCCGCGGCGGCGAGCAGCTGCGCAGCACGCCCGTCACGATCGCCTGGGGCCGGCACGACCGCCTGCTGCCCTACCGGCTGCAGGCGCCGCGTGCCCGCGCGCGGCTGCCGTGGGCCACGCACATCACGCTCGGCGCCGGGCACGTCCCCTTCTACGACGACCCCGCCGCCGTCGCCCAGGTGATCCGGGCGCGCGCCCGCAGCAACGCCGGCGCGCAGGCGCACGCCGCGCCGGGCGCGTGACGCGGCGGGCGCCGCTCCGCGCGCTCGGCCTGGCGCTCACGCTGGCGGCCGCCGCGATCGTCTGGCGCGCGACGAGCGAGACCCCGCCGCCGGCGCGCGTCAAGCGCACGCTCCCCGTGTCGCTGCGCCTGCCGGGCAACGCGCCCGCGCTCGCCTGGCCCGGCGAAGGCCAGGCCGCCGTGCAAGCGCAGGGCGTCGCGGGCGCGTCCGCGAGCACGCCGGGCGAGACGCCCGTGCCGATCGCGAGCATCGCCAAGGTGATGACCGCCTATCTCACGCTGCTCGCGCATCCGCTCGCCGCCGGCCAGGAAGGCTTCGTGGTGACCGTCACGCCCGCGGAGGCAGCCGAAGAGCGCGAACGCGAGGCGCTCGACGAGTCGGTCGTGTCGGTGCGCAGCGGCGAGCGGCTCACCGAGCGCCAGGCGCTGCAGGCGCTGCTGCTGCCCTCGGCGAACAACATCGCCGCGCTGCTCGCCAGCTACCAGGGCGGCATGCGCGCGTTCCTCGCGCGCATGAACGCCACCGCCGAGCGGCTGGGCATGCGCTCGACCACCTACACCGACCCGAGCGGCTACGCAGCGACGACCGTCTCCACCGCCGCCGACCAGCTCAAGCTCGCGCAGGCGGCCATGCGGCTGCCGGCGTTCGCCGCGCTCGTCGACGAGCGCGCGGTCGCGCTGCCGGTCGCCGGTCGCGTGCTCAACGTCAACGCGCTGGTGGGACACGACGGCTACGTCGGCATCAAGACCGGCTCGGACAGCGCCGCCGGCGGCTGCCTGATGTTCGCCAAGCGCGCGCTCGTCTCCAACCGGCCGGTGACGATCCTGGGGGTCGTGCTGGGGCAGCGCGCGGGCGCGTTCGTGGAAGCGGCGCTCGCGGGCGCTCAGCGCCTCGGCGACTCGGCAGCCGCCGCCCTGCACCTGCAAACGGTGCTCGCGGCCGGATCGCGGGTGCTCAGCGTCAGCGACCCCGACGGACGGCGCACGCTCGGCGCTACCTCCGGGGCGCTGCGGACGCTCGGTTGGGCCGGCATGTCGCTGCGCGTGAACGTCAGCCTGCGAGCGCCGGCGAGGCAGCTGCGCCGCGGAGCGCCGCTTGCAACCGTGAGCCTCGCCGGCGGCGTGCCCACGAGCGCAACCGCCGCGGTCGCGACCGCGCCGCTCGCCGGCCCTTCACTCAGCTGGCGGCTGGAGCACCTGCTGTGAAGCGCAGCTGCCTAGCGCACCAGGGAATCCTGACGCCGTCCCTCGCACGGCGACTGGCCACCCGAGAGCCGCTCACGTTTGCGTGTGCGGCCGCGGGCGAGCCGATGAGGCCGACAGCTCCATCGGCTCACACCTCTCCCGGACTCCCTGGTGCGCTCCAGCAGCGCCAACGCCGCCCGGCGCAGCGTGATCCGTGCCCGTGCTGACAGGCACAACGCAGCGTATGTCCGGCGTTCCGCGCCGAGCCGTGCAGCCGCTGCGCGCCGGTCCCTCGGCCGGCAGCGCATCGTGCCATCGCGCGAGCGACGCGCTCGCAACGAGGTCTACAGCCACCATCTAGCTCGGGACCACGCCGGGCTCGACTACGCCACGAAATCGAACCTCCCATAGCTGGAGACTATATGTGGGTAAACCCCTAGTCAACCCCTAGTACATGGTGGGGTTGACTCAACCCGGCACGCGCAGCCACCCGCGCACCCCGCTCATCGCGCCGCTCGCGCGCCTGGCCGCGAGATACGCGTGGACGAGCTCGCGATCCGAGCTGAACGCCGGCTGGGCACGGATGAACGCCAAGTAGTGGTTGGCCAGCGCCAAGCGTTGCGGCGTGGCCGCACGCGGCGGACGCGCCAGCGACTCGTCGAGGTTCGCGAACAGGCCCAGGTCGGCGTACACGTGACGCGGGTCCAGGAAGTCGAGCGAGTCGTGCTCGCCGTCCCACTGCACCAGGCATGTCTCACGACAGAAGCGCGCCGTGCGGCTGGCGAGCTCGCGGTCGGTCGACGGGTCGCACTTCACCCAGCGCCCGTGCAGGAAAGCGGCGCAGTAGATGTGCACCGACTCGGGCGACGCATAGCGCGTGAGAAAGCTGGGGCCGATCACACCGAAGTACTTGCGCGCGTTCACCCGCATCACGCCGTACGCAGACGGGATGCCCGCTGCCCGCAGCAGCGCGACCAGCAGGTTGGCCTTGTTCGTGCACGTCCCCTCCTTGCACGCCAGCGTCTCCGACGCAGACACCCCCCACGGGCCGAACGCGTAGAGCACGCTGTCGCGCACGAACTCGAACGCCGCGACCGCCAGCGCAGCCTGCTCGCCGCACCCGTCCCGCTCGGCGAGCCCCGCCAGGCACGCGCGCACGGCCGGGTGTTCGTGATCGCAGTAGCGCGTCGCCAGCAGCGCGTCGCCCAGCGAGGCGGCGCGCGCGTGGCCCGGAGACATGCTGTAGCCCTGCGCAGGCGGCGCCTGCGGCCAGCGGCCGGGCGCGCTCTGCTCCGTGAGGGCCGGCGCGAGCGCCCTGGAGATGCGCGCCAGCGGCGGCGGCGCGTACCAGCTCGCGGCGCCGAGCAGGCGCATCAGCGCGGGCAGCAGCAGCGCCCGCACGAGCGTCGCGTCGAGCGCCACCGCCAGGCCGGCGCCGAAGCCCACCTCTTTGACCAGCGCGTGTCGCGCGGTCACCAGCGAAGCGAGGGCGATGCACAGCAACAGCGCCGCAGCGGTGACGATGCGCCCGGTGCGCTCGAGGCCACGCGCGACCGCCTCCGCCTCCGGCGCCCCGCGATCGCGCTCCTCCTTGATGCGCGAGAGCAAGAAGATGCAGTAGTCGGTCGCCAGCCCGAACGACACCGCCAGGATCAGCACCAGCGTGGACGGCTCCAGCGCGTGCGAGCTCGTGTAGCCAAGGAGACCTTCCAGCGCGCCGTGCTGAAACACCAGCACCAGCGTGCCGAGCACCGCCGCGATCGTCAGCGCGTTCATCAGCAGCGCCAGCGCCGGGAGCACCACCGAGCCAGTCATCACGAACACGGCCGTGGCGGTGAACAGCACGAGCAGCACCAGCGCGGCGGGCGCGTGCTGGGCGAGGCTGCGCTTGAGATCGACCAGCGAAGCGCTTTCCCCGCCGGCGAGCACACGCAGCGAGGTCGGCAATGCGCGGATGTGTTCGACCAGCCGCTGGCTGGGAGCCGACAGCGGCGTGTCCGCGGGTACCACGTCGATCTGCCACAGGCCACGCTCCACCCGTTCGGGCCCCTGCACGGCGGCCACGTCGGCCAGCCTGCCCAGGCGTGTCGCGTACGCGCGCACGCGCGCCGGGGAAGCGCTCGTGGGCGGTGCCTGGACGGCGAGCAGCACCGGCGAGTGATCGACCTTCGGGAAGTCCGCTTCGAGCGCTTCGCTCACCGCACGCGCACCGACGCTGCGCGGTAGCACGTTGGCGTCGACCTGCGTGATGCGCAGCCCCAACACCGGGCTGGCGAGACCAAGCAGGATCGCGCCCACCACCAGCACGATCCACACCGGCCGGCGCGTCGCCAGCCGTGCGATCCGCGACCACGCGCTGGCGGGGGACGGCTGGGCGCCCGCGTACGCGGCGCTGCGCCAGCGCGTGAGCGCACCCGCGTTCACCCGCCAGCGCAGCAGCGTGAGGATCGCCGGCAGCACAATCAGGGCGCTCGCGCCGGCGATCAGCGCGACGAAGATGCCGCCGAGGCCGATCGAGCGCAGGAACGCCTGCGGGAACACGAGCAGGCAGCTGAGCACGGCGGCGACCGTCAGCGAGCTGAACGCCACCGTGCGCCCGGCGCTCGCGAGCGTGCGCTGCAGCGCCGCCGGCCCCGGACCGATGCGCGCGATCTCCTCGCGATAGCGGGAGATGATCAACAGGCCGTAGTCCACCGCCAGCCCCAGCCCCAGCGCGGTGGCGATGTTGAGCGCGTAGATCGACACGCTGCTCAGTTCAGCGATCACCCGCAGCGCGGCGAGCGTGCCGACGATCGTGATGGCGCCCACGACCAGCGGCAGCAGCGCCGCGACCACGCCGCGGAACACCCACAACGCCACGAGCAACAGCAGCGGAAAGGCGAACAGCTCCGAGCGGATCAGGTCCGCGCGCGCCAGTTCGTTGCCCTGCGCGTAGAAGGCGGCGAGTCCGCCCAGCCGCACGCCCGGCAGCCCCGCGAGTCGCCGTTCCACGCGATGGGCGCCAGCGAGCTGGGAGTTCGTGGAAACCGCGCGCAGCACGCCCACCACGAGCGTCGCGCGCCCGTCGCGCGCCACGAACGCCGGGCTGTGGTCGCTGTAGTAGCTGCGCACCGCGGCGACCACCGGGTCCACGCGCATGGCGCCTTCCACGTCCGCCACCTCCTTGCGGGTGGCGTCCGCGGCGAGCTTGCGCGGCGCCGGAACGAGCGCGACCAGGTTGAAGTACGGATCGGTTCCGGTGGCACGTTCGAGCGCGCGGCGCGCAGCCACACTCTGCGAGCCAGGGTCGTCCGAGCTGAACGGCTGCAGCGCGCCGGTTACCGGGGCGGCGAGGATCGCCGCCGCGAGCACCACGATCGCGGCCGCCACGAGCGTACGGCGTGGTGCGGCGATGCTCCTGCTGGTGATCGCCGTCAGCGCCCGCCCCAACCGCACGGGCATACCCTCAGCTCACTCCGATTTCCCGGCTCCCGGCCATCGGCCTATCCTACGGTCTAGCGCATGAGCCGCGTCGAGAAGTTCCAACTACCGGACCACCAGGGGCGCCTCGCGGGGCGCGACCCACGTGCCATTCGACCACCTGGGCGGGGCCTGCGTGCCGGTAGCTGAAGCGCCCATCTCCGCGGCTCCTCGCCTGGTGGGCCGCCACCGCGAGCGGGCGCAGATCGATCGCCTGCTGGACGGTGGGGGTCGCGCGACGATCCTGCAGATCGCCGGCGAGAGCGGCATCGGCAAGACGAAGCTGCTCTCCTACGTCGTGCACCAGGCACGCGAGCGCGGGCGCTTCGCGGTCATGGGCCGGGCCGCCGAGCTGGAGGGGGACGAGCCGTTCGGGTCGTTTCTGGGAGCGCTCGATCAGTCGCTCGCTGCAGTGCCAGAGGAGGCGCTCCGCTCCCTCGGAGGCGAGCAGGCGCGGGAGATCGCGAGCGTGTTTCCGACACTGGCGCGCCGCATGCAGCGAGCGCGCGATGAGCCTGCCAGCCTCCCGAGCGGCGTCGGCGCAGACCGTTACCGGCTGCACCGCGCGATCTCGGCGCTCCTCGATGTGCTCGCCAAGGAGCGGCGCATCGTGCTGGCGCTCGACGACCTGCACTGGGCTGATCCGGCGTCGATCGAGCTGCTGCTGTATCTGCTGCGGCGTCCGCCACGCGCGCAGCTGTTCGTCGCCGTCACCTTCCGGCCCGGCCAGCTGGAGGCGCGGACGGCAGCCGCGATCCAGCAGCTCCAGCGCGACTCGGGCGGCGAGCTCGTCGAGTTGCTGCCGCTGAACGCCGAGGAGGCGAGCGCGTTTCTGCCGGCCGAGATGCCGCGCGCACTGGCCGAGCGCATCTACCGCGAGAGCGGCGGCAACCCCTTCTACCTGGAGGAGCTGGTGCGCGCGGCGCAGGTCGCGGACGCCGCGAGCACCCACCGGGCCGAAGCTGCCGGCGAGCGGGTGCCCTCGACGGTCACCGCCGTGATCTCCAGCGAGCTCGAGCACCTGTCTGCGCCGGCGCGCGAGCTGATCCAAGGCGCATCGGTCGTCGGCGACCCATTCGAACCGGAGCTGGCCGGGGAGATCGTGGGCATGGACGCGGCGAGCACGCTGGCGGCGCTCGACGAGCTCGTGGACCGCGACCTCGTATGCGGCGCCTCCGTGCCGGGCCGCTTCAGCTTCCGTCACCCGATCGTGCGCAGCGCGGTGTATGAGTCGGCCAAGGGCGGCTGGCGGCGCAGCGCGCACGCACGGGCCGCGGTCGTGCTGGCCGAGCGTGGCGCGTCGCCGAGCGCCCGTGCGCGCCACGTCGAGCGTTCGGCCAGGCTCGGCGACCGCGACGCGGTGGCGGTGCTCGCGCAGGCCGGCTACGCCGCCAACGCCCGCGCTCCTGCCGCCGCCGCCGGCTGGTTTCGCGCCGCGCTGCGCCTGCTGTCCGATCACGAGCCCCTGACGCAGCGCCTGGAGCTGCTGCTGGCGCTGGCGGTATCGCTCGGCTCCGCCGGCAACCTGGAGGAGAGCCGTGCCGCCTTTCAGGAGCTCCTCTCACTGCTCGCGCCCGACCATGCGCTGCGCGGCAACGCGGTCGTCGGCGCAGCGATCGTGGAGCACCTGCTCGGCAAACACGACGAAGCGCAGGGCCTGCTGCTCGCCGCGCTGGCGGGGCTCGAGGACACTTCCACGGAGGCGTCGATGCTCAAGCTGCTGATCGCCGACGGCTGCTTCTTCAGCGCCGACTGGAACGGCATGCGCTTCTGGGCGCGCAAGGCGCTGGCGCCGGACGAGCGCTCGCAGGCGCTCGAGGTGGCAGCCGCCGCGGCGCTGGCGCTCGCGCATTACGGTCTCGGCGAAATCGAGCCGGCGGCAGCGCAAGCGTCACAGGCCGCGACGATCGCCGACGGGCTGTCCGACGCGGAGTGGGCGCACGAGTTGCAGTCGATCTGCTTCCTCGGTTGGGCCGAGTACTGCGTCGGCTCGCTGCACGACGCAGAGCAGCACATGCGCCGGGCGCTCGACGTCGCCGCCGCGACCGGACAGCAGCACCTGTCGGCGGCGATGCTCGTGGTGCAGGCGATGAGCAACCTCGCGCTCGGCAGGCTGGAGCTGGCCAGCGAGGAGGCGGAGACCGCGATCGACACCTCGCTGCTGTCTGCCAACCACCTGTTCCTCACGTGGGCGCTGACCGTCCGTTGCATGGTGGAGATCGAGCGCGGCACGCCCGCCTCAGCCGTGCGCTTTGGACGCAAGGCGCTCGAAGCGGGCATCAGCAGCCGCAGCCCCTGGTCCAGCGTGGCGAGCCTGTACCTGGCTGAAGCGCGGCTCGAGGCAGGCGAAGCGGAGATGTGCCGCAAGGAGCTGTTCGCGGGGCAAAGCACGCCGCGGCTGCCGCCCTTCCTGTTCTATGCGGTCCACGCCTACGAGTTGCTCGCGCGCGCCGAGCTGGAGCTCGGGCTGCCGGACGCCGCCGAGCGCTGGGTCAGCCAGGCAAGCGACCTCGCCGCACAACTCGGCCTCCCTGGGCCGGCGGCGGAAGCCGGGCGCGCGCAGGCGCTGCTGGCGCTGAGCAGAGGCTCGTTGGCGGCGGCCGGCGAGGCGGCGCTGGCGTCGGCCACGCTGGCCGATCGGGCCGGCCAGCCGCTGCAGGCCGCGCGCTCGCGGCTGCTCGCCGGGATCGCGCTCAGCAGCGCGGATGATGCGCAGGCGGCGATCGCGCAGCTGCGCCATGCCGAGGAGGCCTTCGACGCTCACGGCGCGTCGCGCTACCGTGACCGCGCCGCGCGCGAGCTACGGCGACTCGGCGTCCACGCAGGGCCCGCGCGCCACCCGTCGCCGCGCGCCGGAGCGACCGTGGCGGCGCTCAGCAAGCGCGAGCTGGCCGTGGCCAGGCTGGTGCACGAGGGTCACGCCAACCGCCAGATCGCCGCGGAGCTGGCGATCAGCGTGAAGACGGTCGAGAATCACCTGACCAACATCTTCCGTCGCCTGGAGATCTCCTCACGCGCGCAGCTGGCGACGCTGGTCGAGCGCTCGCCGGACGTGGACGCCCACTAGACTTTGGCTGCGCAGCCAAACCGCCAAGCGAAAGGGAGAGCCGAGATGAGCAACCGCACGTTCGTGATCGGGGTGGGGATGTCGAAGTTCGACAAGCCCGGAACCAAGGATGGCGACTACCCCGACTGGGTGCTGGAGGCGGGCTCCAGGGCGCTGGCCGACGCGGGCATCCCCTACGAGCTGATCGAGCAGGCGTTCGCCGGTTACTGCTACGGCGACTCCACCTACGGCCAGCGGGCGATCTACGGCCTTGGGCTGACGGGCATCCCGGTGGTGAACGTCAACAACAACTGCTCGACGGGCTCCAGCGCGCTGTTCCTCGCGCGCCAGGCGGTCAAGGGCGGGCTGGTGGACTGCGCGCTGGCGGTCGGCTTCGAGAAGATGGAGCGCGGTTCGCTCGGCATGAAGTACACCGACCGCACGCCCGCGATGGACAAGCACATGACGCGCATGTTCGAGATCCGCTCGCCCGAGGAGTCTCCGTTCGCGCCACAGATGTTCGGCAACGCCGGACGCGACCACATGGACAAATACGGCTCAACGCCCGAGCACTACGCGTGGATCGGCTGGAAGAACCACAAGCACTCGGTCAACAACCCATACGCGCAGTTCCAGGACGAGTACTCGCTCGAGGACATCAAGGCGGCGAAGATGATCCACGAGCCGCTCACCAAGCTGCAGTGCTCCCCCACCTCCGACGGCGCCGCCGCCGCGATCGTCGCCAGCGAGCGCTTCGTGGACGAGCACGACCTGTGGGAGAAAGCGATCGAGATCGCCGGCCAGGCGATGGTCACCGACCTACGCAGCACCTTCGACGAGCACGCCGACTGCATCCGCATCGTCGGCTACGACATGAGCCGCGAGGCCGCGCGCCAGGCCTTCGAGGAGGCCGAGCTCGGCCCCGAGGACGTGCAGGTGATCGAGCTGCACGACTGCTTCAGCGCCAACGAGCTGATTACCTACGAGGCGCTCGGACTGGCTGAAGAGGGCCACGGGCACGAGCTGGTGGACGCGCGGGACACGACCTACGGCGGGCGCTGGGTGGTCAACCCCTCGGGCGGACTGATCTCCAAGGGGCATCCGCTCGGCGCCACCGGCCTGGCACAGTGCAGCGAGCTGTGCTGGCAGCTGCGCGGGCAAGCCGACGCCCGCCAGGTCGACGGCGTGAAAGCCGCACTGCAGCACAACATCGGGCTCGGCGGCGCTGCTGTGGTGACGGTGTACACGCCGGCGAGCTGACCGCACGCGGGCGAGCACCGCGCGACACCGGGCGCCGCGCGACGCCCGAGCGCGGCGCGACGCCCGAGCGCCGCGCGAGGCGACGCTATTTCCACGGACCCTCGCGCGGCGAGGGCCGGCGCTCGACCGGCACCCACAGCCCGCGGGTCAGCTCGTCGACGCTCACGCCGAGGCCGTCGGCGAGCACCATCAGCGTGCTCAGCCGCGGCTCGACGTCGCCCTGCTCGATTTTGCCGATCTCGGTGCGATGCAGCTGCGTGGCCTCTGATAGGCGTTCCTGCGAGCACGGCGGGTCCATCGCCATGCGCGCACGGCGCACGTTCGCGCCGAACGCATCGAGCAGGCGCCCGAGCTCCTCCTTGTATGCCTCCATCGTGCTCATCACCGGGGCACTCTTCCTGCCAGCAGAGCGGAATCCCACAGAGGCCCAACCGCCACTTGTCTGTGTGACCGTTGGGCAGGTGCCACTTGTCTGACCGGCTGACGCATGTCCGCCAGCCTCGAAACCGCCATATCGCCAAGTGCAATGTCGATCGCCACGCCAACACTCATACGAACATATGTTCGCATACTCGCGCGCCCGCTGCGCAGCCGGGGGAAACGCCTACCGGGTGGCCTGGCGGTGTGCGCGCAGAAAGCTCCACACGAGCCACGGAGCGGACACGGTGCTCGCCTGCCCAGGGTCCGGCGGCAGCGCCCCAGGCAGCTGGTGGCCGCCACCGAAGATCTCGACCTGCGCCACCGAGCTGCCATCGGCGCAGCCGCTCCATTCGTAGCGCTCGACGCGCGGCGCGATGCGGCTGGCCGTGTGCTGGGCGCGGCAGCCGTCGCGCGCGCGCCAGCCCGCCAGCCAGGTGCGCACGGCGCCCGCGTGGCTTGGCGGCAAGCCGTCGTATGGCACCACCTGGTCGGCGGTGCCGTGCACCTCGATCACCGACACCGGGTTGCTCGCCTGACAGGGGGGGATCGTCGAGTAGCCGCCGGCGATCGACGCGATCGCAGCGAAGCGTTCGCTCAGTTCACAGGCAAGCAGCGCGGCCATTCCCCCGCCGTTGGACACGCCGGCCGCGTACACGCGGCTCGTTTCCACGCACAGGTTCGCCTCCACGTAGTTGAGTAGCGCCGCGATGAACTGCACGTCGGCGGGGCCGCCGGGCGCCGCATCGATGTTCCAGTACGTGCGTCCGTCGTATTCGGCGAGCGGGTTGGGGTACAGGGCGATGAAGCCCTCCGCGTCGGCGATCGTGGAGAAGCCCGAGTAAGGGGCAAAGAACGCGCCGCCGGCGCCGTGCAGCCCGACGAGCACCGGCAGCCGCTGACCGGCCGCGGCGGGCGGCACGTGCAGCAGCGCGCTGCGCTGGACGCCGCCGCTTTCCAGCGTGATCACGCTGTCGCCGGGCATCGGCGCCTGCTGGCAGGGTTCGCCTGCGCCTTGCGCTGAGCCTGCGGGAGCGCCTGTGAGCTGTGCTGAGCCCGCGGGCGCGCCGGCGAGCTGGGCTGAGCCCACGGGAGCGCCGGCGAGGTGTGCTGAGCCCACGGGAGCGCCCGCGAGCAGTAAGGCGCAAGCAGCGATGATCGCGACCAGCAGGGCGAGGCGTGTGCCGCTACTCCTCACGCGCACACGGTATACACGCTCACGACACCGCTCGTGCCGCTTTCCGCCTTCACCCTCACGCGTCGCGCCCGCCGCCGGCACGGCGTCCGGCGAGAGCGCCGTGTGCGCCGAACCTGGCGCCTGCTCGCCCGCCCGGCGCTTGGCCTCGCGTTGGGGCTCGCGCTCGTGCTGCTGGCCCCAGCGAGCCCGACCGGAGCGCTGAGCGTGTACGGCCAGGTGAGCCCGCTCGCGGGGGCCGGCGGATGCTTGCGCGAACCCAGCGCTGAAAGCGACGCCGACGCCGCCTGCCCAGGCGCCGCACAGGGACTGACGGGTGCGCAGGCGCTCGCGGTGAGCCCCGACGGCCGCGACGTGTACGTGGCCGGCGAAGGCGGCGTCGTGGCGCTCGCGCGCGCACGCGCCACGGGCGCGCTGCGCCCCGCGCTGAGCCCGTCGGCGCGCGCCTGCCTGTCCGCCAGCTTCGCCAGCACGTGCGCGAGCAAGGACCCCGTGCTGAGCGGAGCCGACGCCCTCGCGGTGAGCCGCGACGGGCGCTTCGTGTACGTGGGGTCGTCCAACAGCGCGAGCGTCAGCGCGTTCGCGCGCGAGCGCGACGGAGCGCTCGTCCCGTTGGGCGAATACCTCGGCAACGGCTACTACGGGTGCGTGGCTGGTCGCGCGCTCGCGGGCAGCCCGCGGGCGCGCTGCGCGGGGCGCGCGCCGGCGCTGAGCGGCGTGGCGGCGCTGGCCATCAGCCCGGATGGCCGCTTTCTGTACGCGGTGTCCTACGGCCTGGCGCCGGGCGGGGACTCGGTGGTGACACTCCAGCGCGACACCGCAAGCGGCGCGCTGCGCGCGCTGCCGGGGACGCGCGGCTGCGTGCAGAGCCGTCCAGGGCGTGAATGCCGCGCGGTGGCCGGCCTGGAGGGCGCGAGCGCGATCGCCATCTCCGGCGACGGGCGCTTCGTGTACGTCGCCTCCGCGGTGAGCGGCGCCGTGCGCGGGTTCGTGCGCAACCCCCTCACCGGCGCGCTCACGCCGCTGTTCGGCCGCGGCGACTGCGTCTCCTCGGGCGAGCTCGCCGACGACGACGTCCCGTGCACGGTGCGCGTGCCACAGCTCGCGGGTGCGCGCGCGCTCGCGCTCAGCCCCGACGGGCGCGAGCTGTACGTCGCCGCGTTCGATCCCGGTGCGGTGGTCGCGCTCGCGCGCAATCCCGCCAGCGGGCGGCTGCGGCCACTGGCGTCGGGCTGTCTGCAGGCGCTCGCCGACGCTCAGTGTCCGACCGGGGTCCCGCTCGTGCGCGGTGCCGCGGCCTTGGCGATCGGGCCGGGCGGCGAAGCTGTGTACGTCGCGTGCGAGGGCGCGAACAGCTTGCTCGCGCTGGCGCGCGACGCGCGCGACGGCAAGCTGACGCTCCCGGCGGCGAACGCCAGCGTGCCGGCGCCGCTCGGCGGGCCGACCGCGCTCGCGCTGTCGCCGGGCGGCGGCAGCATCTATGTGGCCTCGCCGTTCGACGGCGGCGTGGCGGCGTTCACCGGATAGCCCGCCCGCGGCGAGCGCGATGCGACGCGCGTGATGCGGCATCCGCGCAGAAATCCTGAAGCCCGCAGCCCACTCGAACATCCGTCCAGAAAAGCGCGGAAAGGCGCGCGTCCCTTCCATTCGACGGCACACGTCCGCACACTGCTGCCTCCACGATCGCTGTGAACGGGCAAACCCGTGCTGACAACGACTTGGTGGAGACAAGCTCGGCCGTCAAGGATGACGGCCGTGTCGGGGGAACGCGAGGCCCCCGCGGGCGTAGGGAGACGCGCCGCGGGGGCCTCTTTAACGTGCAAACGACGCGCGCAGCACGCCGCCCAGCTCGAGCGCCTCACGCGCGGCGCAGCGGCGCTCCCGCGATGCGGCGCTTACAGCTCGAACTGACCAGGCCGCAGCACGTCGGGATCGTGACCTGGGATGACCACGGCCCCCGCATCGCGCAGCCCGCACAGGCGATCCGCAGACTGCGCCTGCGCCGCGAAGTCGTCGGCGAAGATCGGGAACCGGTGGTCCTCGAACGTGCTCGCGAAGTGCGCCACGTCCACGCCGAGGATGAGCCGATCGCCGACGCGCACGGACTGATGGCCGGGCGTGTGGCCGGGGGTGAGCAGGAGCTCGATCGACCCGTCGCCGAGCAGGTCGTGATCGCCGTCGACCAGCACGACTTCGCGGTCGCCCACCGCGTAGTCGCGCGGATAAAAGAAGTTGCGCTCGACGGCCGCCGCGTCGTGGCCCGCCTCCCACTCGCGCCGTTGGGCGACGATCGGGATCGAGGAGGGCAGCAGCGTGAGCGCGCCGACGTGGTCGAAATGCAGGTGGGTGAGGACGATGCGCGTGAGCGTGTCCACGTCCAGCTGCTCGGTGATGTCCTGCTCCAGCTCGAGCGCGAACAGGCCGGAGATCTCCGGGCGGCCGTAGAAGCTGCCGGGGTCGGCGACGGCGCCGGGGTTCAGCCCGGTGTCGATCAGGATGCGCTCGTCCTCGGTCTCGATCAGATAGGCGGGAATCGGAAACCGGATCTGGCCGTCGGGGTCCGCGCCCTGCCGCCACACCGCCGCGGACGAGGAGATCCAGCCCACGTTGAACATCTCGATCTTCACGTCGCGCTCCTGACTGGTTGGACGCTGCGGGCAAGCCGTTAAGGCCAGCGAAAGGTCTCCCACTATTGTGACGCCAGCACGGGCTGGATGAGCCCGGCGTGCATCTGGAAGGGAATCTACGACGCCCCCGTCATCGAGCCCGCTACTGTCGAACATGAGCAATCGCCGTACCAGCCTGTACACCGCCCCTAAGGTCCCCGAGATCACGCCCTGGTTCTGGGCTACCAAGATCCTCATGACCGCGACCGGGGAGGCGATCTCCGACGCGATGAACCAGCAGCTCGGGCCGGCGATCGCCGTGCCGATCATGCTCATCTTCATGGTGACGGCGCTCCGCTGGCAGCTGCGGCAGGACCGCTACCGCACGGCGCCCTACTGGTCGGTGGTCGCGGCCGTCAGCGTGTTCGGGACCTCGGCGGCCGACGGCTTTCACGTCGGCCTCGGTTGGCCCTATTGGCTGTCGAGCAGCTTCTACGCCGTGATCCTCGCCGGCATCTTCGTCTACTGGTACCGCAGCGAGGGGACGCTGTCGATCCACAGCATCATCAACCCGCGGCGCGAGCAGCTGTACTGGCTGACGGTCCTGGCCACGTTCGCCCTCGGCACAGCGCTGGGCGACTACACCGCTACCGACGCCGGCCTGAGCTACTTCCCGTCCTTCCTCCTGTTCGGCGGGATCATCCTCATCCCGCTCGTCCTGTGGTCTGGATTCAGCGTCAACCCCATCTTCTGCTTCTGGTTCGCCTACACGATCACCCGCCCCTTCGGCGCCTCCTGGGCCGACTGGAACGACATGCCGTCCGGTTCGCACGGCCTGAACATCGGGCAGATCCCGACCGCGATCTACCTCGCCGTCATCTCGCTCTCCCTCGTCGCGTACATGTGGCGAGGGCAGATCGGCTGCCGTCCGCAGGAGGCCAGGACGGTGCACGCAGAACCGGCTGTGGCGAGCGCGACCGTCGCGCCTTGAGCAACGGCTCCAGGCCGACGCCGGCGCACGCAGCTTCGAGGAAGCCGGCGAGCTGAGCGGGTCGCTCGCGTTGCGGGTAATGACCCATCCCTTCCCACATGCTCACGGAGGCCTGTGGCAACGCACGCCGCACCGCAGCGGCATGGCTGGGCGCCACGACATGGTCCTTCTCGCCCCACAGCACCTCGACGCGTCCGTGATAGCCGATGCGGCGGCGGTGAAACCCAGCCCTCGAACGACCGGCGTCCACCACGGCCTGGGTCGCCATCACCGCGCCCGGCGTGAGCGTCGCCGCCTCGCGTCCAAGCCGTCGCGCGACCTCGATCGGCAGCTCCTCGCCGGCGGTCACGAACAGACGGTAGGAAGCGTCGAGCACGAGGCGCGAGCGGAGCGCTCGCGGCAGCAGCGCCCGCGTCAGCTCACGCACGCCCGGCACACTCACGACCTCGGCGAGGGCGATCCGCCCGAACCCCGCTGGGGCGAGCAGCACCAGCGAGGCGATCCGCTCCGGGGCGAGCTCACACAGCGCTGCAGCGACGGCTCCGCCGAGCGAATGACCCACGAGCGTGACGTCGCTCATCTCGAGCTCGACCAGCGCCTGCAGGACGTCTTCTGCGTACGCCGAGATGAGCGGCTTGGTGGGCAGGTCGGAGTTGCCGAAGCCCGGGAGGTCAAACGCGACGGATGGATGCGGATTGGCTTGCGCAAGCTGACTCCAGCACTCGGAGGAGTCGAGCAGCCCGTGGAGCATGACAAGCGGCGAGCCCTTGCCCTCGAGGCGCCATCCATGCAGGCTTCGACCGTCGCGCAGCGAGATCTCCACGGTCCTCGGGGGGCGGAGCAATCCGGGCATGCAGGCGAGCGTAGGCTCGGGCATCTCCGATCGCATCGGTCATAACGACGAGCTGTGCGCGAGAAAATCGCCGTGGGCGAGCCCGTAGAAAACCGCACCGTTCGTGTCCACGCTCGGCCTGGCTCAACATCAGGCGATGGACCTCGTGAGGGTCACATCCGTACGAGTGCTCGGCCACTATCGGCTAAGGGTCGGCTTCAGCGATGACAGCTCGCGTGAAGTCGATCTCACCGGAGAGCTGCGCAGCCCGGTGTTCGAGCCACTTGCCGACCCCGACTTCTTTGCGCGCGTTCGCGTGGACGACGAGCTGGGGACCGTCGTTTGGCCCAACGGCGCAGACCTCGACCCCCTCGTGTTGCACGGCGACTTCGAGCCGGCCTCACGCTTCGCTCATCGCTGACCTGACCGCGGGGATCAACCCCCTGCCCGGCGCCTTGCGATCGATTGCCACGTCAGGCAGCGATGTCTGGAGCCAGGACGTAGATGCGCGCCTTGTTTGGCCCGAGATCGAGCGCCGCATAGATCACGTCTGGATCTAGATCCACATCGCCAGGCCAAACTATCGTGCCCGTCCGCTCATCAACCTTGACCTGCCCAAACAAAGCCGGATTGCGCAGCGGCGAGAAGGCGGGGGTATCCAGCAGTGGCGTGATGTCCACGTCGCGGACCTCGCCGTCGGCGAACACGACGCGGACCGTATGGTCGGGTCGCGCGATTACCGCGACCATCTCGGGGGCAACAGAAGGCTCCATGGCTATTGATCGTAGCGGCCAGCTGGGTGGAGACTGAGCTGGGCACGCTGCCAATCTGACCGCAGCGCATCGGGGTGTCGCTCGCACCAGTTGCGGACGGCGGCGACCTTCGCTGGAGCGAGTTGGCCATCGATGACATCGCCTGTGTCGATCGAGATACGCGCCATCTGGACGCCCGGATGACCGACTCGTCCGGCGTACGTATGTACATGTGGAGGCGGGTGGTCGTTGAAGTAGAGCTTGACGACCAGGCCATCGAAGCTGGCGATTCTGGGCACACGCCAAGCCCTACGGTCGGACTGCGACGGTACTCGCGCTTCGCAACCAACGTTCCTGCCGTGATCGGTGATCCGACCGCCCCTATGTAGGGCAAATCTCGGGCCGAACTCCCGCGCGGGGCCCGCACGCTTGAGTTAGCAGCGCCCGTTGCGCCTCGCTAGCCGTGATCGCCGCCGTCATCTGCTTTCACTCGAACCAAACCCGTTCAGCCATCAGGCTCGGACCGCGGGTCTACAATCGACACACCCGCGGCGTCGAAGTCCCGACCGTTGAGGGTCACAACCGCCAGATCGTGCACGAGTGCGGTCGCAGCAATGAGGCTGTCCTTGATCGGCATCGCGCGCCCTTGCGCACGAAGCGTCGCGAGCAACTCAGCCCATCGAAGCCCAGTCGAGGCATCCCAGGGGATGCACTGCAACCGCTGCACGCCCTCCTCGAACCAACGCTCAAGCCGACTCCGACGGCGACCCCGTGCGAGCAGCAGAATGCCGAAACGGATCTCGCCCAGAATGATCGGATCGACGGCAAGCTCGGGCTCATGAAGCCCAAGCCACTCGGTCACACGCCCATCCGGCTCTGGCTTGGTCGCCTCCGAGAGGACGTTCGCATCAACCAGAAAGCGCGCCAATGGCACCAGCTACAGCGAGTCGGTCGACTCCGATTCGATCTCCACGAACCAATCGTGCTCCGGACACGACCGCAGCCATTCGACCAAGCCACTGTTCGGCGGCGGCGCGAGCCGGGTGAGCCGATACTCGTCGGGGCCAACGCGGTCGACCTCGAACTCCTCGCCCGGCTTGATGCCATCGGCAGCACGGAACTCGGCGGGGAGGACGATCTGACCCTTCGTGGAGATTGTGGTGCGCACAGGGCGTAAGATAGCATCTTACTGTCATGGGCCCGTGATTATGGGCAGCCGCAGAAAATGGAGACGGCGGGAATCGAACCCGCGTCCGTAATCGCGTGAGAATGGCGTCTACGAGCGTAGCCGGCGCTCTAGTCTCATCCCCCGCTAGCCTCGCCGGCGGGGTTGCGGGGGACCAGCCTCCTTGGCTTTCCCCGGCTCGGCGGAGGCGGACCTCACCGGGTGAGCCCACTGTCTGATCCCGGCCTTCCCCGCCGTAGGCGAACGGGGCCCGAGACCTCACGGCTTAGCTATTGACTAAGCGGCGAGGGCGTACTCGTGAGAGTCCGCACTTATGGTTTTCCCGGGTGTTTTACGAGGCCGCCCGGGACCTCGACTCGCGACCACCCCCACGAGCCGACCACGTCGAAGCCTGTCGTCCCCTGGGAATGCTTTGTGCGTCTTCAAGTGTAGCCGAACCGCACGCGTTGGCCTGCGCACAACAAGCGCTCGCCCGAACGCGTGCGGACGTGCGGCGAACCCGCGGCAGACAAAAAGAGACGCGGTCCCAAGCCACTTTGAGGAACCCGCGCTGGGTGCTGCCCGAAGGCGCTCCCGACGGGTGGCGCGGCCTCACACCTCGTTGGCCTCGCTCTTTGTGGCTCAGTTCCGCGTCTGGATGCAACGTAACCGGGCGTCCCGCGCGGCGCAACCCCCCTCGAACGGTCCTCCCCGCATCTTCCGAAAAAAAGCGTGACCCACGCGCGTCGGCCCGCGCGAGACGCCCGATGCGGCCGTGCGCGGGGCGCGACGGACGGCTGTGCAAAGCGCCGGGCAACCGTTGGGCATCGCCTAGAAGTGCTGCCAGAATGGGAGTATGGAGAACCCAGAGCTGTCCCTGCCTGCGCCGACGGTGCCGGCAGCTCCCCCGCTCGCCGCAACGCCCAGCCACAGCATGCTGGCTACGGGCCTGCACACGGGCGAGCCGAGTGAAAACCCCTTCGGCGAACGCCAGCGCTCGGGCACACGCACGCGCTTGGGCAACCTGCGCAAGCGCATCGGCAGCGGGCTGGCGGCAGCCGCGGCGCTGATCGCGAAGTTCTTCGCGGCGATCAAAGGCGTGCTGCTGCTGGTGCCGAAAACGAAACTGCTGCTCACGCTGGGCACGGCGCTGGTGTCGGTGGTGCTGTACTCGCTCGTGTTCGGGTGGTGGTTTGCGGTGGGCTTCGTGGTGCTGCTGTTCGTGCACGAGATGGGGCACGTGATCCAGCTGCGCCGGGAGGGCATCAGGGCGACGGCGCCGGTGTTCATCCCGTTCCTCGGCGCGGTGGTGGGGATGAAGCAGATGCCCGGCGATGCGCTCGCGGAGGCGCGGGTGGGCCTCGCGGGGCCGATCCTCGGCACGGCCGGCGCGGCAGTGTGTTTCGCGATCGCAGAAGCGACGGGGAGCTCGGCGTTGCGCGCGCTGGCGTACGTGGGGTTCCTGATCAACCTCATCAACCTCGTGCCGCTGACGCCGTTCGACGGCGGGCGGGCGATGGCGGCGATGGCGCCCGTGCTGTGGTTCGTGGGGCTCGGGGTGATGGTGTTCCTGCTGCTGCTCACGCACATCTCGTTCCTGTTGATCTTCGTGCTGTTCGGCGGGTACGACACCTACAGGCGCTGGAAGCTGCGCAAATCGGGGTCAGCGCAGCAGGCCGCCTACTACCGCGTCGCGCCGCGCAACCGCGCGCTGGTGGGAACGGTGTACATCGGCCTGATCGTGCTGCTGGCGCTCGGCATGGCGAGCAGCGAGGTGCTGCACTACGCAGGCCACACCTTCCACGTGGCCTAAGCGCCGCCTGGAACGCCTCACCGCCGCGCTTCGCGCAGCCCCCGTTCGATGTCCCGCCGCGAGTCGCGCTCACGCATCGCCTGGCGCTTGTCGTACAGGTCCTTGCCGCGGGCGAGCGCGATCTCGACCTTGGCGTGGGCGCCCGAGAAGTAGATGCGGGTGGGCACCAGCGTGAGCCCGCGCTCGGCCACGCGGCCGGACAGGCGTTCCAGCTCGCGCCGGTGCAGCAGCAGCTTGCGCGGACGCTCGGGGTCGTGGTTTTCGCGCGCGGCGGGGCCGTACGGCGGGATGTGCACGGAGTACAGCCACAGCTCGCCGTCATGAAAGGCGGCGTACCCGTCCTTCAGCTGTGCGCCGGACGTGCGCAGCGACTTCACCTCCGTGCCCTCGAGCACGATGCCGCACTCGAAGCGCTCCAGCAGGTTGTAGCGGTGCGCGGCGTAGCGGTTGGACGCGACGTCGCCCGCGCCCACCTTGCGCTTGCCCTTGCCCTTTGCCATCACCGCCCGCTCGCCAGATCGACCCGGCCGCGGATCGTATCGATGCTTTCCACGCGCACACGCACCGGGTCGCCGAGGTGCAGCGTCGCGCCACTGCGCTCGCCGTGCAGGATCGTGCCGTACTCGTTCAGCTCCCACCACTCGCGCGGGGCCTCCGCGATGGGATCGCGCCCGCGCGGGCGGCCGTGCCCGCGCGCCGCCTGCGCGGATCGCGCGCCGGCGGCCTGCCCGCGCTGCGCGCCCCGCGCGCCGGCAGCCTCGACCACGCGCAGGCGCCTGACGGGGAGCATGCCCTCGAACTGCGCCGCCGCCGGCGCCCCGTCCTCCCCTGGCGCCGCGCCGCCGAAGGCGACGAACGCGCCGGCAGAGATCAGCCCGACGACTTCGCCGTCGAACACCCGGTCGTGCTCGCCTGCGCGCAGCAGCCGCTGCAGCATGAAGCAGCGGGCGACGTCGTCGCTGTCGCGCTCGATCAGCATCGCGCCGCGCTCGCGTTCGGAGGTCCACACGCCGAGCTCCGCCAGCTCGCTCGCCCGCGGCGCGGCCTCGTGGGCGCCGATGGCGGACAGCAGCGCGCGGTGGCAGACGAGGTCGGGGTAGCGGCGGATGGGCGAGGTGAAATGGCAGTAGCACGCGGAGTGCAGGCCGGCGTGCCCGATGTTGTTGGGCGAGTAGTACGCCTGCATCAGCGAGCGCAGCACCAGCGTGGTGAGCGCCTGGCGGCCGCGGCCGGTGCGCCGCACGTGCCGGTCCACCAGCGCGGAGAGCTCGCCCACGAGCGCCGCCGCCTCGGTGGAGGACATGCGCTCGGGCAGCGCCGGCGTGGGCACCTCCAGCGAGGCGAGCTGGTCGGCCAGGCGGCGCACGCGCTCGGGCTCGGGCCGCTCGTGCACGCGATACAGGCACGGCACGCCGCGCTTTTGCAGCAGCTCGGCGACCGCCTCGTTGGCGGCGATCATCAGGTGCTCGATCAGGCGGTGCGACTCGGTCTGCGCGCGCGGCAGCACGGCGGTGACGTTGCCGTGCGCGTCGAAGACGAACTCCGGCTCCTCCGATTCGACGACCAGCGCGCCGCTGCGTTCGCGCGCCCGCCCGAGCGCCGCGGCCGCCGCGCGCGCCGCGTGCAGCGCCTGTCCCCACGGCTCGGCCGAAGAGTCGCTGCCCGCGAAGATGCGGTCCACCTGCTCGTAGTCCAGGCGCGCGTCCGAGCGGATGAGCGAGCGGTGAAAGGCGGTGCGCAGCACCCGCGCGCCGTCCAGCTCGAGCTCCACGCTGACGGCCGCGCGCTCCACGCCGGGCATCAGCGAGCACGCGTCGCTGGAGAGCGCGTGCGGCAGCATCGGCTCGACGGCTCCCGGCGCGTACACGCTGGTGGCGCGCGCGCGTGCCTCGCGGTCGATCGGCGAGCCCTCCGGCACGTGCGCGGCGACGTCCGCGATGTGCACCCACACGCGGACGCGGCCATCCGGATCGAGCAGCTCCGCGGAGATCGCGTCGTCGTAGTCGCGCGCGCTGGCGGGGTCGATGGTGAACGTGGGCAGCTCGCGCAGGTCGCGCCGCCCTGCGCGTTCGCCCGCCACGCGCGCGCCGGCGGCGTCGGCTTCGCTCTCCATCTGCTCGCTGAAGCCGCGGCTGAGACCGCGGTCGAGCAGCAGCGCCTCGATCACGTCGGCCGCCACGTCCGGGCGTCCGATCGCGCGCACCACGCGCGCCCCGCCGCCGCGCCGCGCCGCCTGCACGAGCACCAGCTCGCCGGCGCTCGCGTGCACCGCGCCGCCTGCAGCAGCGCGCGCCGGGCCGAGCGTCACGCGCACGCCGCCGTGCCGGCGTCGAGGCCCGCGCAACCCCTCGTCGCGGTGGGCCTCGGGAAAGAGCGGCTCAGCCACGAGAAAGCGCCCGCGGCGCTCCAGCACTGCCACGAACGCGTCGGCGGGCGCGGGGCCGCGCGGCTGGTGGCGACGACGCCCGCCGTGACCGGGCGACGGGCGGGTGTGGCGCACGCTCACCGGCGTTCACCTCGGCGCGAGGCGTGCGGAGCGCTCACTTGACTTTGACTTTGGCCGCCAGCGTGTCGAGCGCGACGTCGAGGCCGCGCGTGGAGTCGACCACATCGCCGGGCACGCGCACTTCGGGGATCACCCCCGCTCCCTGTTTGACGCCGCCGCCGCCGAGGTTGCGCCCGTCGGGGGTGAAGAACTCACCGACGGTGATGTCCAGCGCGCCGCCGTTGGACAGCGGCTGCTCCTCCTGGTAGACGCCCTTGCCGAACGTGTGCGTGCCGACGACCGTCGCGCGGTGGTGGTCCTGCAGGGCGGCGGTGACGATCTCGGCGGAGGACGCGGTGTCCTGGTCGACCAGCACGACCATCGGGACCGAAGAGGGGATCGCGCCGCCGGTGGCGAGCAGCACCTGCGTGGGCTGGGTGCGCCCGCGGGTGGTGACGATCACGCCCTTGGGGATGAAGATGCTGGCGATCAGCTGCGCTTCCTCGACCAGGCCGCCGCCGTTGTCGCGCAGATCGAGCACCAGCCCGCGCGCGCCCGCGTGCAGCTCGTGTTCGACCGCTTCGCGCACTTCCACGTGCGCGCCGGCGGTGAAGCTGGCGAGCGCCACGACGCCGAGCTTGACGCCGCGCACGGTCTCAGTGGCCGATTCGACGACCGGCTCGGAGACGACCGCGCGCGTGACGTCCACGTCGCGGGTGCGCTTGGGGTGTCGCGGCGCGTCGGCCGCGGAGACCGCCAGCTGCACGCTCGTGCCGGGCTGGCCGCGAATCAGCGAGGTGGCGCTTTCGGTGGACAGGCGTTCGAGCTTGCGCCCGTCCACCGCCACGATCAGTTCGCCCGCCTTCAGCCCCGCGCGTGCGGCGGGCGAGGCGTTGAACACGCGCTCGATCAGCAGGCCGTGGTTGACCGCCAGCTGCGGGTCGACGTCCACGCCGATGCCGGTGAAGTGCGGCGGCGAGACGAATTCGTGGTATTCGCTGGGCGAGAGGTAGTGCGAGAAGCGATCGTCGAGGCTGGCGACCACCCCCGCGATGGACGCGCTGTCGAGCTTGCCGGTGGCGATCGGCCGGTAGTACTCGCTGGCGATCCGCTGGACGGCTTCGTCCACGACGCTCGACTGGCTTTTGGCGACGAACGCTTCGCGCAGGAACGCGGGCAGGTCTTCGGGGTGCCCGCCGAGCCACAGCCCGCCCACGAGCAGCACGAGCGCCGCGGCGAGCGCGGCGAGCAGCGGCTGTTTGCCTGTTCTGAACATTGCTCGCGCCAAGCGTAGTGCAGGCGCGTGCGCGCTTCGGCCGCTAGTGTGGCGGGCACCGATGGCGAGCATCAGCACGAGCACGGTGGCGGCGAACGAGCTGGCGATCCACCGCATGCAGCTGCCGGGCACGCGCGCGCTGACGGTGCTGGTGGCGTTCGACGCGGGCGCGCGCAGCGAGCGCGCGCAGGAGAACGGGATGGCGCACTTCCTCGAGCACCTGGTGTTCAAGGGCGGGCGCAGCTACCCGACCTACAAGGAGGTCAACGAGACGGCCGAGCGCCTGGGGGGCGTGCTGAACGCGTACACCAGCCACGACCTGGTGGCCTTCCACATCACCGTGCGCGCGCGCAGCGCGCCGCAGGCGATCGATCTGCTGAGCGACTTCGTGGGCCGCCCGCGGCTGGACGCGGAGGAGCTCGACCGCGAGCGCGGCGTGGTGATCCAGGAGATCAACCGCGCGTACGACCAGCCTTCGACGGTGGCCGAGTACCTGATCGACCGCGCCGCGTTCGGCGAGCACCCGCTGGGGCGCACCGTGCTGGGGCCGGAGGAGAACCTGCGCAGCTTCACCCGCGAGGGGATCGTCGCCTTCCGCGAACGCCGCTGGTCGGGCGCGCGGGGCGGCGCGTTCCTGGTGGGCAACCTCGAGCACCTGCCCAGCGAGCACGAGCTGCAGGACCGTTTCGGCCGCTTCCCGACGCTGCCCGAGCCGGAGCCGTTCGCGCCGGCGCCGCAGTTCGCGCCGCAGGTGCTGGTCGACGAGCGCGACACCAACCAGTCGCACCTGCGCATGATCTACCGCCCGGCGGTCAGCGTGAACGACCGGCGCCAGCGCGCCGCGCTGTCGATCTACGCGACGCTGCTCGGCGGCTCGATGGGCTCGCGCCTGTTCGAGGAGATCCGCGAGAAGCGCGGCCTGTGCTACTCGGTGTACGCGCTCGACCACGCGTTCGCCGACGTGCCCATCCTGCAGCTCAGCTCGGGCCTGGAGTCGGCGAAGTGCATCGAGGCTTACTCCCGCATGCGCGGCATCGTCGACGAGCTGCGCGACGACGGGCCCACGCCGGAGGAGGTCGAACGCGCACGCGCGTACGCCGCCGGGCGGCTCGTGCTGGCGTTCGAGAACACCAACGCCGTCGCCCGCTACGCCGCTGGGCAGCAGATCGTCTTCGGCGAAGACATCGATCCCGACGCGGCGATCGCGGCACTCGACGCGGTCACCTTCGAGGAGGTGCGCGAGGTGGCTGCCGGCGTGGCGGACAACCTGGCGGTGGCGTGCGTCGGCCCGCACACGGCCGAGGAGTTCTGAGCAGGCGCGCAGGCTCTAGGGCGTCACGGTGTCGAGCGTCGCCAGCTTGCTCGCCGCGGCGGAGTCCTCACCCTGCATCCGGCGCACCCAGGCGATCGCGTCGTCGCGATCGATCGTCTTCGCCTCGATCATCGCCTCGATGTCAGCCCAGTCTCGGGTGCGATCGAACATCGCCTTGAACACCGCCAGCGCCGTGCAGCCCACGACCGGGATCGTGCGACCCTCAAACGGAACGTGGCGCACTTCGGCGGCTACCCGATCGTGGAACGGGAGCACGCTGAAGAAGAGGTCGATCGGCGTCTGCTCCCACCACAGCCTGACCTGCCCGTCGCGTTCTGCCCGCTCGAGGCTCAGGCCGCTGATCGCGACCGGCTCCGGCAGCGCCGCGAACACATCCTTCACGCGGTCCACTCCGACGAACACGTTGACGTCCAAGTCTCTCGTTCCTCGCGGTTCCAGCGTGCAGTAGCCCAGCGCGATCGCGCCGCCGATCGCGTGCGGGATGCGCCCGGCGTCGAGCGCGTCGTGGAGGGCGAGCAGGCGCTCACCGAGCTCGCTCACGCCGCCAGCCGGATCAGCGGCGGATACGCGAGCTCGCCGCGCGGACGGTACGGCAGCTGCCCGGCGAGATCGAGCACCTGCGCGAGCACCTTGCCGGCGTGCTCGAGCTCCGCGCGCTCGCCCGCCGGCTGCAGCTGGAGCTCCAGGCCGGCCGCCGCGGCGATGCGCCCGATGGCAGCCACCGACGGCTGGCGGCGGCCGTGTGCGTAGGCGCTGAGCACCGAGCTCTGCATCCCGGCGCGCCGCGCCAGCTCGGTCTGGCTGAGGCCGCTGGCGCGGAGTATCTCGGCCAGCAACTCCGAGGCGAGGTGTTCAGCATCGATCGCCATAGAGCTACCATAGCATAATCGTTAATATTTATATATACGTTTTAGCGTATCCGCTATATCTGGCTAGCCGATTGCGACCATCCGGTCGATCGGCACCCGCGCCCGCGTCGCGATGTCCTCGCTCACGCGCACCTCAAACTGCATGTCGCGCAGCGCGTCGCGCAGCTTGGGGAGCGTGATCATCTTCATGTACACGCACGACGCCTCGGCGTTCGCGGGGATGAACTCCACGTCCGGCGCGGCCATCCGCAGCGGATGGAGCATGCCCGTCTCGGTGGCCACGATCGCCTGGCGCCGTGCGCCGTCGTGCGCCGCGTAGTCCTCCTCCACGTGCTCCGCGTACCTCAACATGCCGCCGGTGGACAGCATGTGCACGCCCTCCGCCGAGACGTCGCCGGCGGCCACGAACTCCATCACGCTCGTCGTGCAGCCGCACTCGGGGTGGATGAGGAAGTCCGCCCCAGGGTGCGCGGCGCGCGTGGCGTCGATGTCGGCCGGGCGGATGCCGGCGTGCACGTGGCACTCGCCGTCCCACACGTGCATGCGCTTGTCGAGCTCCTTCTCCACGTACGCGCCCAGCCACATGTCCGGGCCAAACAGGATCTCCGTGTCGGGGCCGTGCGTGTCGTAGATGTGGCGCACCACGTCCACGGCGTTCGCGGACGTGCAGCAGTAGTCGGTCAGCGCCTTCACCTCCGCGGTCGTGTTCACGTACATCACCACCACCCCCTCCGGGTAGGTGGCCCGCCAGTCGGCCAGCTGCTCGGCGTCGATCGACGCCGCCAGCGAGCAGCCCGCGTCGAGGTCGGGGATCAGCACCGTCTTCTGCGGGCACAGGATCGAGGCGGTCTCCGCCATGAAGTGCACGCCGCAGAACGCGATCACCTGCGCGTCCGTGGCGGCCGCCCGGCGCGAGAGCCCCAGCGAGTCGCCCACGTAGTCGGCCACGTCCTGGATCTCCGGCACCTGGTAGTTGTGCGCGAGGATCACCGCGTTGCGTTGCGCCGCCAGCGCGCGCACCTCCCGCGAGAGCGCCGCGATCTCCTGCGCCGAGAGCGCCGGCGCGGGCGCCTGGGAGGGCAACATCGGGAGGTTCATGGTCGTGCCTCCATCATCAGCGAGAGGTCGAGCGCGGGCGCGGAGTGGGTCAGCGCGCCCATCGACACCCAGTTTACCCCGGTGCCCGCCACCGCCCTCAGCGTCTGCAGGCTCACGCCGCCGCTGGCCTCGAGCTCCGCGCGTCCTGCCACCTGGGCGACCGCCGCGCGCAGCTGCTCAGTGTCCATGTTGTCCAGCAACAGGCGCGGCGCGCCCGCGGCGAGCGCCTGTGCGATCTCCTCGCTGTCGCGCACCTCCACCTCCAGCGTGCCCGCCAGCTGCGGCGCGTGCTCGCGCGCGCGTTCGATCGCCGCCGCGATGCCACCGGCGGCGGCGATGTGGTTCTCCTTGATCAGGATCGCGTCGTACAGCCCCGCGCGGTGGTTCATCGCGCCGCCGGCCGCCACCGCCGCCTTCTCCAGCGCGCGCAGGCCAGGGGTGGTCTTGCGCGTGTCCAGCACGCGCGCGCCCGTCCCCTGCGCCTCGCGCGCCGCGCGCGCCGCCAGCGTGGCCACGCCTGAGAGATGGGCGAGGAAGTTCAGCGCCGTGCGCTCGCCGGTGAGCAGCGCGCGCGCGCGGCCCTCGAGCGACAGCACCGGGCCGCCCTGCTCGCGCCACACGCCCTCCCCCACCAGCCGCTCGCAGCGCACGTCTGGATCGAGCTGCTCGAACGTGAGCTCCGCCGCGCGCAGGCCGTAGATCACGCCGGGCGCCTTCTGCGTGATCAGGGCGCGGGCGCGCGCCGCCTCAGCGACCGTCGCCTCGGTGGTCACGTCGCCGCCGCCGATGTCCTCCGCGAGCGCCGCACGCACGAGCGCGGCCAGGCCGGCGTCCAGGTTGGAGCTCACTGGGGCCTCAGCATAGGATGCCGGGCATGGACGCGCGCCCGGCCAGCGACTCCCACGCCACGCTCGTGCACTGGATGGGGCCGCTGGACGCCAACGGCGCGGGCTTCGTGCACGGCGGCACCGTCATGAAGCTGTGCGACGAGGCCGCCGGGCTGGCCGCCGTCAAACACTGCCGGCGCCGGGTGGTCACCGCGAGCATGGATCGCATGACCTTCCGCGTGCCCATCCACGTCGGCGAGCTCGTCACCTTCCAGGCCGCCGTCAACGCCGTGTGGCACACCTCCATGGAGGTGGGCGTGCGCGTGGACACCGAGGACCCGCGCACGGGCATGCGCCGGCACAGCAACAGCGCCTACCTCACCATGGTCGCCGTCGACGACGAGGGCAACCCGGTGGACGTGCCGCCGCTGCTCGTCGCCAGCGAGCAAGAGCGCCGCCGCGAGGGCGACGCGCAGCTGCGCCGGCGCAACCGCCTGGCCGAGCGCGAGCAGATCCAGGCGAGCCGCTGACGCGCAGCAGGCGAGCGCTAACCCTGACCCGCCGCGTTGGCGAGCAGGTACGCACGTACGAATCCATCTAGATCCCCGTCCAGCACACGCTGGACGTCCCCCATCTCGTGGCCCGTGCGCGCGTCCTTGACGAGCGTGTACGGGTGCAGCACGTACGAGCGGATCTGCGAGCCGAAGTTCACGTCCTGCGCCTCGCCCTTCTCGCGCGCGATCTCCTCGCGGCGTTCGCGCTCCTGGCGCTCGGCCAGCTTCGCGCGCAGCATCGCCATCGCCGTCGCCCGGTTGGAGGACTGCGAGCGCTCGTTCTGGCACTGCACCACGATCCCCGTCGGGCGGTGGGTGATGCGCACCGCCGAGTCGGTCTTGTTCACGTGCTGGCCGCCCGCGCCCGAGGCCCTGTAGGTGTCAACCTGCAGGTCGTCCTCGTTGATCTCGATCTCCCCCGTGTCCTCCACCACCGGCGCCACCTCCACGCCCGCGAAGCTCGTGTGGCGGCGGTGTGCGGAATCAAACGGGGAGAGGCGCACCAGCCGGTGCACGCCGCGCTCGGCGCCGAACAGGCCGTACGCGTTCTCGCCGGACACGCGGAACGTCGCCGACTTGATCCCCGCTTCCTCGCCCGCGCTCGCCTCCAGCAGCTCCACCTGAAAGCCCCGCGCCTGCGCCCAGCGCATCAGCATCCGCAGCACGATCTCCGCCCAGTCCTGCGCGTCCGTCCCCCCGGCGCCCGCGTTCACCGTCACCAGCGCGTCGCCCACGTCGTAGCGCCCGGAGAACAGGCGCTGCTCCTCGAGCTCCGCCAGGCGCGCCTCGACCGACGCGATCTGCTCGTCCACCTCGCCCTCCAGCGACGGGTCCTCGCCGGCCATCTCCGCCAAGCCGTCCAGGTCGTCCACGTCCGCCTGCAGCGACGTGAACATGTCTAGCCGCTTCGACGCGCGCGCGTGCTCCGCCGAGACCGCCGCCGCGTGCTCGGAGTCATCCCAGAAGCCGCCCGCGCCCATCTCCTCCTCGAGCGCCGCCACGCGCTCGGCCAGCGTTGCCGGGTCAAAGATAGTCCGCCAGCAGCTGCATCTGCTCGCGGATCGCAGCCAGGCGCTGCGGGGTCGGTTCGCCGGGGGCGGTCGTGGCCATGTGTTGCTCACGCTATCAGCGCGGCGGGTGCCGGCCGGGTTCGCCACCGGCGGGCGGGCGAGATCGCCGGTGGGTGGACGTGTGTCCTCGGTGTGACCTGGCTGGGGTGATTGTTGTTTTAAAAAGTCTGTATAGCGTTAGTTATACAGACGATGCTGGAGTCACCACACGATTCGTCTACGCCCCGTGGCACTTCTTGAACTTCTTGCCGCTGCCGCACCAGCACGGATCGTTGCGCCCCACCTGCTGCTCGTCGCCGAGCACGCGCTGCTCGACGACCGGCAGCGCTTCAGCCTCCTGGCCGGTTTCGCCGAACGCGGCCTGCGCTGAGCCGGTGCCGAGCCCGGCGTTCGCCGCGGCGGCCGCCAGCGCGCCTGCGCCCGCGGCGCTGTGCCCGCCCGAGTAGGACACGCGCCCGGCGCGCGTGGAGTTGCCGGCGGCGGGGAACGGGTTTCGTGCCGGCCCCGCGCCGCCGCCGCCGTTGGGGCCACCTTCGACGTTGACTTGCACGTTGAAGATCATCCGCGCGTAGTCCGACCACACCGTGTTCATCAGGTCGCCGAACAGCGTGAACGCCTCGTTCTTGTACGCCACCAGCGGGTCCATCTGGGCGAAGCCGCGCAGGTGGATGCCCTCGCGCAGGTAGTCCATGTCGAACAGGTGCTCGCGCCAGCGTTCGTCGATGATCTGCAGCAGCAAAAAGCGCTCCAGCGCACCCATCAGCTCCTCGCCGAGCGCCTGCTCGCGGGCGTCGTAGCGGTCCATCGCCTCCTCGACGATGCGGTCGGTCAGGGCCACGCGATCGCCGCCGCCGCGACTGAACTCCTCGCTGGCGAGATCGACCGGGAACAGCTGGCCGAGCGCCGTGTACAGGCCATCCAGGTCCCAGTCCTCGACGAAGTCTCCCGGCGTGTACTGATCGACGGTGCGCTCGATCACCTTCGCCACTTCCTCGCGCGCCTCCTTGCCGATGCTCTTGCCTTCCAGCACCTCGTCGCGGTAGGCGTAGATCACGCGCCGCTGCTCGTTCATCACATCGTCGTACTCGAGCACGCGTTTGCGGATCAGGAAATTCTGTTCCTCGACCTTCTTCTGGGCTTTCTCGATCTGTTTGGAGAGCATGCCCGCCTCGATCGGTTCCTCGTTGCCCTCCTCGTCGACGCCGCCCAGTTTGTCGAGGATGCGGTAGATGCGGTCGCCGGCGAACAGACGCACGAGATCGTCCTCGGCGGACAGGAAGAAGCGCGACTCGCCGGGGTCCCCCTGGCGCCCGGAGCGCCCGCGCAGCTGGTTGTCGATGCGCCGCGACTCGTGGCGCTCGGTGCCGCAGATGAACAGCCCGCCCACCTCCGTCACGCGCTCGCGTTTTTCCTGCACCTCGCGTTCGAGCGTCGGCAGGACCTCGGCCATCCGCCGCTCGTAGCCCTCCGGGTCCTCATCGGCTTTCAGTCCCTCGCGCGCCAGCTGCTGATGGGCGAGGTGCTCGGGGTTGCCGCCGAGCTTGATGTCCACGCCGCGGCCGGCCATGTTCGTGGCGATCGTCACCGCTCCCGGCTGGCCGGCCTCGGCGACGATGTCCGCCTCTTTGGCCGCGTGCTCGGGCTTGGCGTTCAGGACCGTGTGCTTGATGCCACGCTTGGTCAGGCGCTCGCCCAACAGCTCGGAGACCTCCACCGAGATCGTGCCCACCAGCACCGGCTGGCCGGCCTCGTGGCGCGCGGCGATCTCTTTGACCACCGCGTTCCACTTGCCGTCCTTGGTCTTGTACACCTGGTCGTTGCGGTCGGCGCGGACCATCTCCATGTTCGTCGGGATCTGCACGACGGGCAGCTCGTAGATCTTCATGAACTCCGTCGCCTCCGTCAGCGCCGTGCCGGTCATGCCGGCCAGCTTGTCGTACAGGCGGAAGTAGTTCTGGTAGGTGATCGTCGCCAGCGTCTGGTTCTCCTCCTGGATCGGCACGCGCTCCTTCGCCTCCACCGCCTGGTGCAGGCCCTCCGACCAGCGCCGGCCGTCGAGGATGCGCCCGGTGAACTCGTCGATGATCTTCACCTCCTGGTCGATCACCGCGTAGTCGACGTCGCGCTTGTACAGCGCCTGCGCGCGCAGCGCCTGGATCAGGTGGTTGACCAGGTGGCCGTTCTCCGCGCGGTACAGGTGGTCGATGCCCAGGAAGCGCTCGGCCTTGGCGACGCCCTGCTCGGTGATCGCCACCGTCTTCTGCTTCTCGTCGATCTCGTAGTCGAAGTCCGCCGTGAACTGCTTCTTCGAGCGCGGGTCCATGCCTTCGGGCGTCTCGCCCAGCTGCAGCTGCGGCGCCAGGCGCGCGAACTTCACATACAGGTCCGCCGCCTGTTCGGGGGCGCCGGAGATGATCAGCGGCGTGCGCGCCTCGTCGATCAGGATGTTGTCGACCTCGTCCACGATCGCAAACGGATGCCCGCGCTGGACCTTTTCGGCGATGTCCTTGGCCATGTTGTCGCGCAGGTAGTCGAAGCCGAACTCCGAGTTGGTGCCGTACACCACGTCGCACGCGTACGCGCGCTGCTTGTCCTCGTAGGGCTGCTGGTTCGCCAGCACGCCCACGCTCACGCCCAGCGCGTCGTAGATCGGGCTCATCCATTCCGCGTCGCGCCTGGCCAGGTAGTCGTTGACGGTCACCACGTGCACGCCCTTGCCTTCGAGCTGCGGCCCCTCCTCGGCGTCGCCGCGCCCGTCGGCGTCCGGGCGCGCGCGGCGCTCGCGCACGGCCAGCGCGTTCAGCACGACGGCCAGCGTGGCGGTCAGCGTCTTGCCCTCGCCGGTCTTCATCTCCGCGATCTGCCCCTCGTGCAGCGCCATGCCACCGATCAGCTGCACGTCGAAGTGGCGCATCCCCATCGTGCGCCTGCCCGTCTCACGCACGATCGCAAAGCACTCGGGCAACAGCGCGTCCAGCGACTCGCCGTCGGCGGCGCGCGCGCGCAGCTCGTCCATGCGCTCGCGCAGTTCCGCGTCGCTGTCGTGCTCGAGCTCGGGCTCAAACGCGTTGATCAGCGCCACGCGCTTCTGGTATTCCTTGAACTTCTTCGCCTCGCCTACGTTCAGCGCACGGTCGAGCAGAGAGGGCATGCCCAGAGCATAGCCCCCGGCGCTAAACGCAAGGCAAAACGCGGGGCCGCCGGCGCAAGCCCTGGGGAGCCGGCTGAGCGGTTGCGCCTCGCGCGGCTACGCGGTGCGCACCACGCGCTGCGCCGTCGCGTGACCCTCGCGCCGGCGGCGCAGTTTGTCGCGGTGGCGCTTGACCTGGCGGGCCAGCTCGTCGACCACCAGGTTCAGCGAATGCAGCATCTCCGGCGAGCGGTCCTGGGCGCGCAACGTGACGCCCTTCAAGTACAGCGTGCACTCGGCTACCTGGCTGTCGGCAACCCTGGGATTGCACTCCTTGAAGATCTCGATCTCCAGGCGTGCCAAGTCTGAAACTTGCCGTGCGACCTTGTGCAGACGACGCTCCGCGTGCGCGCGAAGCTCGTCGGTGACCGGGACGTTGCGACCCTTGATGTCGATCTGCATCGTAGGCTCCTTCGGTCGGCTCTTTCAGATGTCTCCGATGATGCTACGCCGGTCCGCGGCGGATGTAAACGATGCTTGGACGAAATGTTGCGAGCGCAAACTGCGGAAGACGCGACGAGGTGCTGCGGAAAACCCGCGGACCTATTTGCAGATGTCCGTCTGGCGTGCTATGATGACTGTTGTCATAGTCTCACTTTCCGTGAAGGGGCTCGTTTCGGCGGGCCTCTTCGCGTTAAGCGCCTGGCGGCGGGGCTTGCGCCCGTGACAGCCGACCTGTGCGCCTTGCGCGGGCCGTGCGCAGCACGCGCCGGACCACCCATCGTCCACCGTGGGGAAGTGTACCTGCTCAGCCGCGCGGACGCAGGCTCTGCACGATGCCGCCGTGACCGGCGATCGCGCCGATCAGGATCGCATCGGCGGCCACGTCGGTGCCGGGGAACACGATGCTGTCGCGCAGCTGTGCACGCTCGCCGATGCGCGCGCCGTCGCCGATGACGATCGGTCCCATCAGCCGCACGTTCGCGCCGATGTGCACGTCCCGGCCGATCCACGCCGGGCCTTCGACCGCCGCCTCCGCCAGCCACGCCGTCGCGGCCCCGCGCTCGCCCGCCACGACCACGCCCGAGACGATCTCCTCCCCCTCCACCCGCAGGCGCAGCTCGCCGCGCAGCGCGTCGAAGGTCCCCTGCCGGAGCTCCCCCAGCGAGCCCACGTCGTTCCAGTACTCGCGCACCTCGTGGATGTGGAACGGCACATCGTGCTCCAGCAGCGTCGGAAACACGTCCTGCGCCCAGTCCACGAACGGCCGCTCGGGGAAGTAGTCGAAGATGCGCCGATCGAACATGTATATGCCGCAGTTGCCGAGGTTCGACAACGCCTCCTCCGTCGGCGGCTTCTCCTGAAAGCCGGTCACGCGCCCCTGGCGGTCGTGCAGCACCACGCCATACTCGCGCGTGTCCGCCACCTGCTTGACAGCCAGCGTGGCGACGGCGCCGCTCTCGCGGTGGCGCGCGGCGAGCGCGCTCAAGTCGATGTCCGTGAGCGCGTCGCCTGAGATCACCAGGAACGGCTCGGAGCCGAGGAAGTCCGCGCAGCCCCGCACGCCTCCCGCCGTGCCCAGCAGCTCCTCCTCGAAGCGGTAGGTCAGACGCTGGCCGAAGTAGGCGCGGATCGTGTCCGGGAAGTAGTGCAGGTTGGCGATCACCTCCGCGAAGCCGTGCTGGTCGAGCAGATCGACGATGTGCGCCATCACCGGCCGGTCGAGCACCGGCACCATCGGCTTGGGGATCTCATACGTCAGCGGGCGCAGCCGCGTGCCGAGCCCCGCCGCCAGGACCATCGCTCGCATGCAGCTGCTAGTAGCGGTAGTGGTCGGGCTTGTACGGGCCCTCGACGGGCACGCCGATGTACGCGGCCTGCGCCTCGGTGAGCCGCGTGAGCTTCACGCCCAGCGCGTCCAGGTGCAGGCGCGCGACCTTCTCGTCGAGGTGCTTGGGCAGCACGTACACCCGCTTCTCGTACTCATCGTTCTTCGTGAACAGCTCGATCTGGGCGATCGTCTGGTTGGAGAAGGAGTTGCTCATCACGAAGCTCGGGTGGCCGGTGGCGTTGCCGAGGTTCAGCAGCCGTCCCTCGCTCAGCAGCAGGATCGCGTGACCGTCGGGGAACACCCACTTGTCGACCTGCGGCTTGATGTTCACGCGTTCGATCCCCGGCACCTTGGCCAGGCCCGCGATGTCGATCTCGTTGTCGAAGTGGCCGATGTTGCCGACGATCGCCTGGTGCTTCATGCGCGCCATGTCCTGCGCCTTGATGATGTCCCTGTTGCCGGTGGTGGTGACGAAGATGTCCGCGCTCTCGACCACGTCCTCGAGCGTCTTGACCTCGAAGCCCTGCATCGCCGCCTGCAGCGCGCAGATCGGGTCGATCTCGGTGATCACCACGCGCGCGCCCTGGCCGCGCAGCGATTCCGCGCAGCCCTTGCCGACGTCGCCGAAGCCGCATACGACGGCCACCTTGCCGCCGATCATCACGTCGGTGGCGCGGTTGATGCCGTCGATCAGCGAATGGCGGCAGCCGTACAGGTTGTCGAACTTGGACTTGGTGACGGAGTCGTTGACGTTGATCGCCGGGAACAGCAGCTCGCCCGTCTGCACCATCTCGTACAGGCGGTGGACGCCCGTGGTGGTCTCCTCGGTGACGCCTTTGATGCCTTCGCCGATGCGCGTGAAGCGCTGCGGGTCCTCGGCCAGCGAGCGCGTCAGCAGCGACAGGATCACGCCCAGCTCCTCGGAGTCCGCGCCGGCTGGGTCGGGGACGGCTCCCGCGGCCTCGAACTGGGTTCCCTTGTGCACGAGCAGGGTGGCGTCGCCACCGTCGTCGAGGATCATGTTCGGCCCGGCCGCGCCGTCCTGGCGGGTGGGATCGGCATCCCAGCGCATCACCTGTTCGGTGCACCACCAGTACTCCTCGAGCGTCTCGCCCTTCCACGCGTACACGGGCACGCCGCGCGGCTGCTCGGGCGTACCGTGCGGGCCGACGGCGACCGCCGCGGCGGCGTGATCCTGGGTGGAGAAGATGTTGCAGCTACACCAGCGCACCGCGGCGCCCAGCGCGGTCAGCGTCTCGATCAGCACGGCCGTCTGCACGGTCATGTGCAGCGAGCCGGTGATGCGCGCGCCCTGCAGCGGCTGCGCGTCGGCGTACTCGGCGCGGATGGCCATCAGGCCGGGCATCTCGTGCTCGGCGAGCGTGATCTCCTTGCGGCCGAACTCGGCCAACGCGAGGTCGGCGACCTTGAAGTCGGTGCGCGAAACTGTGGGGGTCATTGCTGACATGACGAAAGCTCCTGTCCGGTCAGTGAGCGCCCTTGCTAGGAGGGAGACCGAGCGTGGCGGATCGCAGACCGTCGCAGCGCTCCTCGGCCGTTGCGGACCGTATCACAAGCCTTGGGCTCGGCTGGCGCCTGAAGCCCGCCGGGGACTACCGCTCGGCGAGTGCGGCCTTCAGCTCGTCGAGCGCCTTCACCGGTCCAGGGTCGACGCCGCGCAGGGCGGCGAGGTAGATCGAGACGAGGTCGCCGAGCAGGACCAGCGAGACCACGCGCTCGATTGCCGTCTGCCCGCGCGTCTCCAGGCGGAAGCTCGCGGCGGCGTTGTCGGCGATCAGTCGCTCGGTCAGGTCCATGCGCTCCTTCACGCGCGGGTGCGCGTCGGAGTCGTCGAGGAACACGGCCGAGAAGCGGCCAAGCTCGCGCGCGCCTTCCCAGCCGACGAGCTCGTTGTGGTCGAGCTCGGGAAGTTCGTTGGAGAAGGCCGGCAGCTTGGCGTTCTCGTTGATCTGCGTCTTCCAGCGGTAGGCGATCGGGCTGGTCAGCCCGGCGCCCGCGATCACGGGCGTCGTTCCCGCGAGCCCGCGCGCGATGCTCTTCGCGAGCGAGTCCTCGGAGGCGTCGGGACCCCACTCGGCGACGAGCTGCTCGGTGTGTGACGCCGCCACGTCGATCTCGGGGGTCAGCCGCGGGCCGGCACCGCACAGCGCGGCGACCTCGAGTGCCGCGACGATCATGTACGCCACGGCCGCGCGCGGCTGGAAGCCCCCCGGCAGCGGGATCACCGGCACGCCGTCCGCGCGCGCCATCTCCGCGAGACGCCCGCCCGTGCACACCACGGTGCGCTTCGCGCCGAGCGCGCCCGCCGACTCGTAGCACGCCAGCGTCTCCTCGGTGTCGCCGGAGTAGCTCGCGCACAGGACCATCGTGTCCGGCGTCGTCCACGGCGGCAGCCCGTACGCGCGCGTGACGAAGATCGGACGGGAGGCGTGGTCGCCCATCGCGGCGCGCGCGAGCGCCCCGCCGATCGCCGAGCCGCCCATGCCCGCCACCACGAGGCCCGCGGCCGTGTCCCAGTCCTGCATGATCGCCGACTCCACACGCCACAGGGCGTCGCGCAGGTGCTCGGGCAGCGCCAGCACGTCGCCGAGCTGGTTGGACGGGTCGATCCGCGCGATGCTCGCGCGCGAGAGCTCCTGCGCGGTGGGTGTCGCTGTCGCGCCGCCGTCGCTCATCTATCGCTCTCCTCGTGTCGCGCTGCTGGGGTCATTGGATATCGGCGTTCGCCGCGTGTGCGCTGCGGTCAACGGCGCGCACATGCCTAGAACTCGATCGCTCCATCGGGCAGTTGCACACCAGGGAAGATACGCGCCCCGCGCGATATCACGTTGTGCGCCCCCACGCTCACGCCTTCACCGAGCACCGCCCCGCCGGTGATCGTGGTGCCGTCGCCCACCCGGCAAGCCGCCCCGACGATGCAGTCGCGCAACTCACAGCCGGCGCCGATGTGCGTCCCGGCGAGCACCACCGCCCGCTCGACGGTGGAGCCGGCGCCGACGGTCACGTCCTCGGCGAGCACCACCAGGCTGCCGACGTGCGCGCCGGAGGCGACGCGCACGCCTCGCTCCAGCACCGCCGGCGGGATCACCCGGCCGCGCACCTCGGCGCGCTGCTCGATCACCAGCCAGCCGTTCTTCAGGCGCTCGCCCACCGGCGTCTGCACGTTGCCCGAGATGATGTCGAACGTGCCCTGCAGATAGCGCGCCGGCGTGCCGATGTCCAGCCAGTAGCTGTCCGACGGGAAGCCGTACAGCCCGTTGTCGACCAGCAACGGCCACACCTCCCGCTCGATCGACACGTTGCGCTCGGGCGCCACCAGGTCGAGGATCTCGCGCTCCAGCACGTACGCGCCGGCGCTGATCAGGTTGCTGTCGATCTCGTCCGAGCTGGGCTTCTCCACGAAGTCGCTGACCGCGTGGTCCTCGCGCAGGACCACCAAGCCGTATGCGCTGGGGTCCGCCACGGGCACGAGCGCGAGCGTCGCGCGCGCGCCGCTGGCCTCGTGCTGGGCGATCTGGGCGGTCAGGTCGATGTCGGTGAGCACGTCGCCGTTCAGCATCAGGAAGCGCTCGTCCAGCAGCGGCTGCGCCAGCTTCAGCGCGCCCGCCGTGCCGCGGGGGTCGGGCTCCTCGATGAAGCGCAGGCGCACGCCCAGCTGCGAGCCGTCACCGAGCACGCTGCGCACGCCGTCGGCGAGAAAGCCACACGACATGATCACGTCCTCCACGCCGTGGCCGCGTAGCCACTCGAGCATGTACGCGATGAACGGCCGGTCAACCAGTTGCACGACCGGCTTGGGCACCGTTGAGGTCAGCGGCCGCAGACGCGTGCCCTGGCCGCCAACGAGGATCACCGCCTGCATGAACCCCGCTGCGCCCGCGCCGAGCGCCGAGCGACCCCTGTGCGCGACGGAGCCCGGACGCTCACCGCCTGCCAATACCGTCGTAGAGCAGGCCCGCGGCGCGCACGGCTGCCGGGTCGAGGGCGTTGCGCCCGTCGATCAGCACCTTGCCGCGCATCAAGCCCGCGACGTGCGACCAGTCGAGCTCGACCAGCTCCTTCCACTCGGTGACCAGCACCGCCGCGTCCGCCCCCGTGAGCGCCTCCAGCGCCGAGTCGCAGTAGCCGAGCTCGGGCATCAGCACGCGCGCCTCCGACTCGGCGACCGGGTCGTACGCGCTGACCTCGACCCCTTCGGCGAGCAGTCGCGCGGCGAGCACCAACGACGAGGCGCCGCGCATGTCGTCCGTCTCGGGCTTGAAGGCCAGGCCGAGCAGCGCGATCCGCATGCCCGCGAGATCGCCGAGGTGGCGCTGCAGCTTGGAGACCACCCTGCGCTTCTGCAGCTCGTTGACCTCAGTCACCGAGTTCAGCAGCTGGAAGTGGTAGCCCGAGTTGGCGGCCAGCAGCTTCAGCGCGCTCACGTCCTTCGTGAAGCAGCTTCCCCCGTAGCCGATCCCAGCTTGCAGGAAACGCGGGCCGATGCGCCCGTCCAGCCCCACGCCCCGCGCCACCTCGATCACGTCCGCACCGGTCTCCTCGCACACGTTGGCGATCTCGTTGATGAACGAGATCTTGGTCGCAAGGAAGGCGTTCGCGGCGAGCTTGATCATCTCCGCGCTCGCCACATCCGTGCGCACCAGCGGGGCCTTTAGCGGCGCGTACAGCTCGACCACGGCGTCCCCCGCCCAGTCGCCGCCGTCGCCGACGACCACGCGGTCGGGGTGCATGAAGTCGGCCACCGCGGAGCCCTCCTTGAGGAACTCTGGGCACGACACGTACGCCATCTCCTCCTTGCCGCGTTCGCGGAACACGCGCTGGATCGTCGCGCCGGTTCCGCAGGGGACCGTCGACTTCATCACCAGCGCGTGCCGGTCCGAGCGCGGCATCTCATCGACGACCGCGTTGACCGCGGCCAGGTCGGCGTCGCCGGAGTGGGTGGGCGGGGTGCCGACGGCCACGAACAGCAGCCGCGCGTGCTCCAACGCGTCGGCCAGGTCGGTGGAGAAGTGCATGCGCTCGGCGTTGCGGGCGATCACCTGCTCGAGTCCCGGCTCGTAGATCGGCACCTCGCCCGCCCGCAGCCGCTCGATCTTGGCGGCGTCGATGTCCACGCACCACACGTCGCTGCCCAGCTCGGCGAAGCCGGCCGCGGTCACGAGGCCGACGTAGCCGGTGCCGATCACTCCGAGTGGCTCGCGTGCTGCGCTCATGAGGCGGGGAAGGCTAGCCGGTTGGACGATCGAATACGTGCGTGGACCGCTGCGGCTAGCTCGCCACCGAGAGGAACGCCTGGAAGCGCTTGGCGTCGCGCAGCGCGCGCGCGTGTTCCTCGCTGCCCTCCTCCGCCCGCTCGGCGGCGTCGCGCGCTTCGGCGAGCTTGGTCTCGTACGTCGCCCGGTCGAGGCGCTCCGGCGCGATCGCCTCCTCCACGAGCACCAGCGCGCGGTTGTCGGCGAACTGCATGTAGCCCTCCGCCTGGGCGAAGCGCACGATGTCGCCCTCTGCGCGGTACAGGCGCAGCTCCGTCGGCTCCAGGCGCGCCAGCACCGGCTCGTGGTTGGCGAGGATGCCGATCGAGCCGACGGTGGTGACCGTCGAGAGCATTTCCACGTCCTCGGCGAACACCTCGCCCTCGGGGGTGAGCACTTCCACTGGGAACTTTCTGTGGGCCATTACTGCTTCGCGGCCTCCACCACTTCCTCAATCGTCCCCTTCAAGAAGAACGCGCTCTCCGGGACCTCGTCGTGCTTGCCCTCGATGATCTCCTCGAAGCCCCTGATCGTTTCGGCGATCGGCACGTACGCGCCGGGCGTGCCCGTGAACTGCTCGGCGACGAAGAACGGCTGCGAGAGGAAGCGCTCGATCCTGCGCGCGCGCGAGACCGTCAGCTTGTCCTCGTCGGAGAGCTCGTCGATGCCGAGGATCGCGATGATGTCCTGCAGCTCCTTGTAGCGCTGCAGGATCTCCTTGACGCGGTTGGCCACGCGGAAGTGGTCGTCGCCGAGCACGTCCGCCTTGAGGATCGTGGAGGTCGATTCCAGCGGGTCGACCGCCGGGTAGATGCCTTTTTCGGAGATCGAACGCGACAGCACGGTGGTGGCGTTCAGGTGGGCGAACACCGACGCGGGCGCCGGGTCGGTCAAATCGTCGGCGGGCACGTAGATCGCCTGCACCGATGTCACCGACCCCTCGCGCGTAGAGGTGATGCGCTCCTGCAGCTGACCCATCTCGGTCTCCAGCGTCGGCTGGTAGCCGACCTGCGAGGGCATGCGCCCGAGCAGCGCCGAGACCTCGGAGCCGGCCTGCACGAAGCGGAAGATGTTGTCGATGAACAGCAGCACGTCCTGGCCCTGGTCGCGGAAGTATTCGGCCATCGTCAGGCCGGACAGGGCGACGCGCATGCGCGCTCCGGGCGGCTCGTTCATCTGCCCGAACACGAGCATCGTCTTCTCGAGCACGCCCGACTCCTTCATCTCCAGCCACAGGTCGTTGCCCTCGCGCGAGCGCTCGCCCACGCCGCAGAACGCCGACAGCCCGCCGTGTTCCTTGGCGAGGTTGTGGATCAGCTCCTGGATCAGCACTGTCTTGCCGACGCCGGCGCCGCCGAACAGCCCGGTCTTGCCGCCCTTGGCGTAGGGAGCGAGCAGGTCGATGACCTTGATGCCCGTCTCGAACATTTCGGTCGTCGGCGTCAGGTCCTCCGCGCGCGGCGCCTCCTGGTGGATGCCGCGCCGTTCGATGCCCGCGGGGAGCTCCTCGCCCAGGTCGATCGGCTCGCCCAGCAGGTTGAAGATGCGCCCCAGCGTCGCCTCGCCCACGGGAACGGTGATCGGCGCGCCGGTGTCGATCACCTCGAGCCCGCGCGCCAGCCCATCGGTCGTGTCCATCGCCACCGCGCGCACGCGGTCGTCGCCGAGGTGCTGCTGCACCTCGCACACGAGCACCGGCTCCTCGGCCCCCGAGCTGATCCCCGACGCCTCCTCCTCCTTGTTGGACGCCGTGCGCGCAATCGTGATCGCGTGGTTGATCTCCGGCAGGCGCTCGGGGAACACCGCCTCGATCACGACGCCCTGGATCTCCTCGATGCGCCCCACGTTGCGGGTGGCCGGGGTGGCCGGGCGATCGTTTCCTGCACCGGCACCGGTGGTTGTCTCTTCTGTGGCGATGCTCGCCTCCATTGTTGTCTAGCTCCTGTCTATTTTTTCAAGTTCGATTGGATCACAGCGCGTCTGACGTGGCGATGGGCAAGCCAGACAAGGATCGGAGGCCCGCCCGCCCGCGTGGCGTGCTTCGCACGCGAGCGACTGAGGACGTACCCCGTTCGGGGCACAGGCAGTATGGCGCCGCCCAGCGTCACGTCAGACCCTCGGCTCCGGCGACCACCTCCATGATCTCCTGCGTGATCTCAGCCTGGCGCGCGCGGTTCATCTGCAGCGTGTACTCGGTGATGATTTCGCCGGCGTTTTCGGAGGCGCTGCGCATGGCGGTCATCTGCGCACCGAAGAAGCCCGCGGCGGACTCGACCAGCGCACGGTAGATCGAGATCTCGATGTAGTCGGGCACCAGACGCCGGAGGATCTTCTCCGGGTCGGGCTCGTACTCGACGGTCGCCCGCGAGCGCTGCGCCTGCGCGTCCCGTGCGGCCTGCGCGGACGCGTCCCCCTCCTCTTCCTCGCCCACCAGCGCTGCACCGGTCAGCGGCAGCAGCCGCTGCAGCGTGACGTGCTGGGTGAGCGGCGAGACGTAGGCGTTGTAGACCATCTCCACGCGATCGACGTGTCCGTCCACGTACGCCTGCATGAGATCGTCGGCGATCGTGCGCGCGTCGGCGTACGCGGGTTTGTCGGCGAAGCCCGTGTAGCTGCCGCTGAGCTCGTGGCCGCGGAAGGTGAGCGAGGAGACGCCGCGGCGCCCGGTCGCGTACCACACGCTCTGCAGCCCCTGCTCGGCGAGCTCCGCCGACAGGCGCACGCCGGAGCGGATGATTTGCGAGTTGAAGCCGCCCGCCAGCCCGCGGTCGCCGGTGACCAGCAGCAGCGCCACCTTCGACTGGGACTCGTGCTCGCGCAGCAGCGGCAGGCGCAAGGCCTCGGCCCCGGCTGCCGCTGCCGCCTGGCGCGTCATCCGCCCGATCGCGTCCGCGTACGGCCGCAGTGCGGTGATCCGTTGTTCGGCGCGGCGCAGCCGCGCGGCGGCGACCATCTCCATCGCGCGCGTGATCTTCTGGATGTTCTTGACCGAAGCGATCTTGTTCTTGACGTCGCGCTGAGAGGCCATGGCTGTACTCCGTGCGGGCGACCTACGCCGCCGCTACCACCTTCGCTGAGGACCCGGCCTCCTCGAGCGCCAAGCCCTCCTCGTCGAGGTCGAAGCCGAAGTCCTGCGCGTAGGCGTCGAGGGCCGCGCGCACCTGCCCCTGTACGTCCTCCGACCAGTCGCCGCCGCCGATCTGCTCGCGCGTGTCCTTGTGTTGGGTGTGCATGCGCTCGGTCAGGCCGAGCAGGAACTCCGGCACGCGCTCGACGTTCAGGCGGTCGAGGTAGCCGTTGGTGGCGGCAAAGATCTGCACCGTCTGGTCGGCCACCGCCAGCGGTGCGCGCTCGTGCTGGTTGAGCGTCGCCACCAGGCGTTCGCCGCGCGCGAGCGTTTTCTGCGTGTCGGCATCGAGGTCCGAGCCGAACTGCGCGAACGCCTCCAGGTCGCGGTACTGCGAGAGCTCCAGCTTGATGCGCCCGGCGACCTTCTTCATCGGGCCGATCTGCGCGTTGCCGCCGACGCGGGAGACGGAGATGCCGACGTTGATGGCCGGGCGCACGCCCGAGTTGAACAGTTTCGACTCCAGGAAGATCTGCCCGTCGGTGATGGAGATGACGTTCGTGGGGATGTACGCGGAGACGTCGCCCGCCTGCGTCTCGATCACCGGCAGCGCGGTCAGCGAGCCGCCGCCCAGCTCGTCGTTGAGCTTGACCGCGCGCTCGAGCAGGCGCGAGTGCAGGTAGAAGACGTCGCCGGGGTACGCCTCACGCCCCGGCGGACGGCGCAGCAGCAGCGACATCTGGCGGTAGGCGTAGGCGTGCTTTGTCAGGTCGTCGTAGATGCACAGGGCGTGCTTGCCGTTGTAGAGGAAGTGCTCGCCCATCGCGCAGCCGGCGTACGGCGCCATGAACTTGATCGGCGCGGCCTCGTCGGCGGGCGCGGCGACGATCACCGTGTTCTCCATCGCGCCGTACTCCTCGAGCGTCTGCGCGAGTGCCACCACGGTGGACATGCGCTGGCCGATGGCCACGTACACGGACACCACGCCGGTGTCCTTGTTGTTGATGATCGTGTCGATCGCGATCGCCGTCTTGCCCGTCTGGCGGTCGCCGATGATCAACTCGCGCTGGCCGCGCCCGATCGGGATCATCGCGTCGATCGCCTTCAGGCCCGTCTGCATCGGTTCGGTCACCGGCTGGCGCTGCACCACGCCGGGGGCCTTGAACTCGGCGGGACGCGTCTGCTCGACCTGAATCGCGCCCTTGCCGTCCAGCGGACGGCCGAGCGGGTCGACGATGCGCCCGAGCATCTGCTCGCCGACGGGGATCTCCAGCAGCGAGCCGGTGCGCTTGACGGTGTCGCCCTCGGAGATGCGCTCCCACTCGCCGAACAGCACCGCGCCGACGTTGTCGGACTCGAGGTTCAGCGCCAGGCCGGTGACGCCGTGTGGCAGCTCGAGCATCTCATACGACATGCAGTTCTCCAGCCCGTGCAGGCGCGCGATGCCGTCGGCCACCGACAGCACGGTGCCGATCTCCGTCAGCTCCGCGGTACCGGTGTCGAGCCCCTGGATGCGGCTCTTGAGGATGCTTGTGATCTCGTCGGGGTTGATCTGCATGGTCCTATGAGGCTCCTTGGGCAACGTGCCTGCGCAGCTGCTCCAGTCGGTTGCGGATTGAGGCGTCGAGGATCGAGTTGCCGACCCTGATGATGATGCCGCCGAGAATGTCCGGGTCCACGCGCGCGGCCAGCGTGACCTTGCTCCCGGCGCGCTCGCCGATCGTGCGGCCAAGGCTCGCCGTCGTCTGCTCGTCGAGCGCGATCGCGCTGGTGACCTCTACCGGCAGCGTGCGATTCTCCTGCTCCCACAGGCGCTCGTACTGCTCGCGGATGCGGAAGATCACGGGCATGCGGTGGTTTTCGATCAGCAGCTCGAGGAAGTTCACGAACGCCGCGTCCGCCCCCACCAGCAGCCGCCCGAGCGACTGCTGCTTCTCCTGCGTGGAGAAGTAGGGCGAGAAGAAGAACACCGCGAGCTCGTGGTTGTCTGCGAGCGCCTGCGCAAACTGCGCGAGCTGTTCGCGCAGCTCATCGAGCTTGCCTTCCTCACGCGCCACCTGAAACAGCGAGCGGCCATATACCTGGGCGAGCTCCTCCATCAGTTATGCGACGGCTCGGAGATCCCGGAGAAGTCCAGTTCGCTGAGCGCCTCCTCCACCAGCCGGCGCTGGTCGGCTTCGGTGAGCGTCTTGCGCGTGACCTTCTCGGTGGCCATGACCGTCAGGTCGGCGACCTCGCGGCGGATGTCGTCGAGCGCGCGCTTGGTGGCGGTCTCGATGTCGCGCTGTGCGCGCCGTGCGGCCTCCGCGAGGATCTCCTGCCCCTGCTCGCGGGCTTCGTGCCCGTTCGCCTCGGCCGTCTGGCGGGCTCGCTGGACGATCTCCTCTGCCTGCGCGCGCGCCTCCTTCAGCCGCTCACGGTATTCCGCCAGCAGCTGATCGGCGTCCTTGCGCGCCTGCTCGGCCGCGTCGATCGACTCCGAGATGTGCTCGCGGCGCGCGTCGAGGGCGGCGCGGATGCGCGGGAAGGCGACCTTGTTGAGGATGAACAGGGAGATCGCGAAGACGAGCAGCGTCCAGATCGTCAGGCCGACGTTGGGCGTGATCAGCCACGAGTTGCCGGAGGCCAGGGGGATGTTGGTGATGATCGCGAGCGCGCCCATGGGCTTATAGGAAGAAGGCGATGAAGCCGCCCACCAGGCCGTAGAAGAAGGTGGCCTCGGTGAGCGCGAAGCCCAGCCACTGGATGGAGGTGATTTCGTCGCGCATCTCCGGCTGGCGGGTGACGGACTCGATCACCTTGCCGAACAGCATGCCGATGCCCGCGCCGGCGCCCGCGGCGCCGCCGCCGGCACCAACGCCGAGCGCGATCGCTTTACCGGCTTCCTTGCCGATTTCGGCATTGGTGCTCGCCGCCGTGACGAGCGGGTGGAGGGCCTGGAACAGGTCGGTCAGCATGTGTCGAAAGCTCCTTGTCTGGTTAGTGGCGGGAGACTGCGCCACCGAGATAGATGGCGGTCAGGATGGCAAAGATGAACGCCTGCAGCCCTGCGATCAACACGGCCTCGAACAGGAAGATCACGACCCCGAAGGGCAGCGTGAACCAGCCGAGGAACTGCAAACCGAGCAGCACCGCGAGGTCGCCGGCGAAGAACTCGATCAGCAGGTGCCCGGCGAGCAGGTTGGCCCACAGCCTGATCGTCAGCGAGAGCAGTCGCAGGAACGTGGAGACGATCTCCAAGGGGTAAATAAGGATCAGCATGCCGCGGCCGACGCCCTGTGGCACGAGGCTTTTGAGGTAGCCGCGGAAGCCCTGGGCTTTGAAGCCGACCGTGTTGAACGCGATGAACACCCCCAGCGCCAGCATCAACGGCAGCGCGACGTTGGTGTCGGATGCGTAGATCTGAAAGGCCGGGATCGTGGCGCCGAAGATATGAATTTTCTCGGCGGTGTTGACGGGCAGCGGGATGTAGCCGAGCAGGTTGGTGACGAGGATGAAGATGAACAGGGTGAAGACGACCGGGAACCATTTGCCGGCCATGCGGTCGTCCATTGCGTCTTTGGTCGTCCGCTGCATCAGGTCGTACATCCACTCGACCGCCACCTGCACGCGGCCGGGCTTCTCGGTCATGCGTTTGGAGACCCACACCATCAGGCCGATGGTGATGGCAGCCGCCATCCACAGGTACAGGACGCCCTTGTCGATGTTCAGCGGTCCCACGATGTGCACCCACGTTTCGAGGTGGAAGGACTCGATGACCTGGAAGCTTTCGTTTTTGTGCCCTTTGATGCCGTAGATGACCGCGAACGCGACGATCCCCACCACCCACGTGGCCACGATCGCCCAGGCGATCCGTCGTTTCGTCCACCAGCCACCCTGGTGCGGGGCGCCTGCGCCGGGCGCATTGGCGGGGCTCGGGGCACCGGCGCCCGCGGGCGCGTTCACGGCGGGGGCGGCGGCGCTCATCTTCCGCCGCCCGGCATGGGCCGGCCGCTGAGCAGCCGGATTGCGAACGCCACCGAGTAGGCGCCAAAGACGGTGATCGAAGCGGCCAGGCCGTCAACGCGACCGCCGACGACGGCGGCGACCACGATCGCCCCCGCGAGCAGCCAGATGCGTCCGAACGCCTCAAACAGGTTGAGGCCGAGCTGGGTGCGCGGCTCGGCGGCGCTGAGGATCCACTGGCGGTCGAGCTGCGCGAGCACGCGCTGCGCCAGCCAAGCGACAGCGCCGATCACGCAGCCGAGCACCGGCGCCCCCAGCGCGAGCGCCACAGGCGTGCCGATCACCACCAGCGCGACGTCTAGGTAGCGCAGGATGGCGGTGAAGCTGAATGCGGGTTCGAGTCGTTTTCCGGGCACGTGGCCGGGCAGGCGCGCGAGGCCGTCATTGGCATCGAAGTCTGGCATTTTTTCGTTAGGGCCACCCTACAGACGAGGAGTGCTCTGGCGCTGTGTGGCGCGTGAGCCGACTCGGCGTCCCTCAACGCTCTGCGGCGGCGGCGCCAGTCTACCTGGTCTTGGACTTCGTAACAACTTTGTGACAGTCGGTACGCGCCCGCGCGGCGCGCCCTCAGCGCCACAACCGCGCCATCGACTCCACGCTCAGCCACGGCGGCCGGCGCTCGAACAGGCGGACGATCGCCACCGACAGCGCGAGCGTCGCCAGGCCGCCAAACAGGTCCAGCACGTAGTGGTTGCCGGTGGCCAGCACCGCGAACGCTGTGAGGCAGGGATACACGACGGCCAGCGCGCGCACCCAGCGCTGCGTCCACATGCGCCACGCGACCAGCGTGCACCACACCGCCCAGGCGATGTGCAGCGAGGGCATCGCCGCGTACTGGTTGGCGAGCGACGACAGTTCGCCGGTGTGCCACGAGCCGATCGCGTGCGTGGAGGCGACCACGTCGACGAATCCGGGGAGCAGGCGCGGGGGAGCGACGGGGAACAGCCAGAAGACGACGAACGCGAGCACGTTGACGAGCACGAGCACGCTGCGCAGCGGACGGTAGATGTCCGCGCGCCGCCACCACAGCCAGCCGAGCAGCCCGAGCGTGACGATGAAGTGGGCGTTGTCGTAGTAGTCGGAGATCACCAGCGCCAGCGTGGGGTGCACCGCCAGCCAGCGGTCGAGCGCGTGCTCGGGGTCGATGTGCAGCGACTGCTCGAAGCTGAGCACGTCGTGCGCGTGCGCGAACGCCGCGTGCAGCCGCAACGGCGCGAGGTTGGTGACCGCGTCGTACAGCCAGCACAGCCACGCGATCGTCAGCGCCTCCAGCCACCAGCGCGGGCGCGCCCTCAGCGTCGGCAGCGCTGCGCCCGCGCCGACCGCTGCGGCCGAGCGTCGGGCATCGACTGGTGCGACCGTTGACAAGCAGATGATGTTAGCCGCGCCCGCAGCGGCGCTACGCCGCCGGCCGGCGCGCCGCAACGAAGCGACTGTCCGGTGGCCGCCGCGCCGCGACCGCCTGCTCGCCGCTACGCGGCGACCGCCTGCAGCCCCCGCTCGCGCAGCGTGGCGATCACCCGCGGGAGCGCCTGCGCGGTCCGCCGCCAGGAGCCGGGCGCGGAGTAGTCGTCGGCGTCGTGCAGCAGCAGCACCGCGCCCGCGCCCGCGCCGTCGGTGACGCGCGCGGCGATCGAGGCGGGCGTGGCGCGCGCCTCCCAGTCGCGGCCCCAGTGGCTCCACAGCAGCGTGCGCCAGCCACGGGCGCGCGCGAGGCGCAGGGCGGCGGCGTTGAGCACGCCGTACGGGGGGCGATACAGCACGGGCGCGCAGCCGGTGTGGGTGACGATCACGTCGTGCGCCCTGGCGAGGTCCTCGCGCACCTGCCTGGGGGTCAGCCGCAGCAGGTTGCGGTGGCGGTGGCAGTGCAGCGCGATCTCGTGTCCGGCCTGCGCGATCTCGCGCGCCAGCGCGGGCGCGCGCAGGACCTGCTCGCCGACCAGGAAGAACGTCGCGCGCACGCGCTCGCGGGCGAGGATCTCGAGCACCGCTGGGGTGCCCTGCGGGTGCGGCCCGTCGTCGAACGTCAGCGCGTAGCCCTGCCCCCCTCGGGCGCTGTCCTGCACCTCGAGCATCGCGCGCAGCCACGGCCAGATCGGGGCGGGCGAGCGCGGCAGGCAGCGGGGCCGCGAGCTGGCGAGCGCGGGCAGCATGTAGCCGACGGTGCCTGCGCCGGCGAGCGCGCCCGCGAGCACGGCGGTGCGAGTGCGATGATCGGTGGCGAACATGGTCAAGCTGGTGCTGGGAATTGGGGCGGCGTTCGCAGCGTCCAGCCTGTACAGCGTAGGGATCGCCCTGCAGGCGATGGACGCCAAGCAGGCCCCGCGCGAGGAGCACCTGCGTGTGGCGCTGGTCAGCGGCCTGTTGCGGCGGGCGCGCTACCTGCTGGGCACGGGGATCTCGATCCTCGGCTGGCCGCTGCAGGTCGTGGCGCTGCTGCTCGCGCCGCTGGTGGTCGTGCAGCCGGCGCTGGCCGCCGGCCTCTTGGTGCTGCTGGCCTTCAGCGAGCGCATGCTGCACGAGCCCGCCGGGCGCTACGAGCACGTGGCGACGCTGGCGATCGTCGTGGGCGTCGCCGGCGCGGCCGTGTTCGCGCCGCCGCTCAGCTCCAGCCAGCCCGGCGAGCAGCTGACGATCACGCTGGTGCTCGTGGGCCTTGCGTTGGCGAGCGTGCTGCCCTACCTGCTGGTCGCGCTCGGTCGCTCGTTCGCGGAGCTGACGATGGTCTGCGCTGGCCTCGCCTTCGGCTGGAGCGCGCTCGCCACCAAGCTGGCGGCGGACGACCTGAAAGCGCATCATCTGCTCACGGCGGCCCTGTGGGGCCTCTCGACCGCGGCGGCGTCGGGGGTGGGCGTGCTCAGCGAGACGAGCGCGCTGCAGCAGCGCCCGGCGATCCAGGTGGCGCCGGTGGTGTTCGTGACTCAGACGGTCGTGCCGGTGACGTGCGCGCCGCTGCTGTTCGGCGAGCGCTTCACCGCGACGGCGCTGAGCGGCGCGCCGCTGGCGCTCGCGCTGGCGGTGCTGATCGCCGGCGCGGCGCTGCTGGCGCGTTCGCCGCTGTTGCTCGCGTTGATGGAGGGCGCGTCGGTGAGCCACGACAGCGGCTCGGCCCCGAGCTCGGATGCGCCGAGCCATGCGACGATGCGCTCGAGCCCCGCCACCGACACCGGTGAGCCGTCGAGCCCGACCACGAGCACGTCGCCGGCGAGCAGCCGTCGCTGAGGCAGCGCGCCGGTGGCGCTCAGGCGCAGCGCGCCCTTGATCGGGATCGCGCCGGTGGTGCGCGCGAGCACCATCTGACCGACCGACAGCCCGCCGTCGGGTCGCAGGAAGTAGAAGCTGTGGTGCAGGCCGAGCGCGCGCGCCTGCGAGCGCAGCGCGGAGCGCGTGTGCAACCAGTGGAACATGCGCGGGCTGGGCACTTCCGGCAGCAGCTCGTCGCCGATCGCGCGCAGGCGCGCGACTTGGCGGCGCGCCGGCACGCCGCTGTCGTCGGCGAACGACACGTGGATGCCTTTGGCGGCGAGCTCCGTGGCGACGGGCACGATCGCGCGCATCGGCGCGTGCACGATCACGCCGACCTCCGGCTGCGCGGTGGCGACGCGCACGAGTTCGTGGACGTGCAGCAGCTTGTCGGCGACGGCGGTCACCTCGTCGGTGGACATCATCCACGTGCCGATCGCCAGCAGCAGCGTCAGCTGCGTGGCGAGCGCCACCAGGCGCAGGCGCCAGCGCGGGATCGGGCGCACCCGCCGGGGCGCCTGCAGGACCACGTCCACGGCCGCGGGGTGCTCGCCCTCGGCCGGCTGCGAGGAGCGGACGGCCGCGCGCGCGGCGTCCGGCTCGTCGGCGAAGCTCGCCTGCACGTGCATGCGCAGCTGCTCGCGGTCGTTGGCCAGGCGCAACAGGTCCAGCGCGGCCATCGCGCGGGTGTTCAAACGCGCGTGCCCCACGGGCAGGCCGTAGGAGACGACCGGCGTGCCCGCCGCGCGCGCCTCCAGGCAGGTGACGCCGCCGGTGGAGTGCACGAGCACGTCGGCGGCGGCGAGGATCTCCGGCATTTTGTCGGTGAACTCGTATACGCGCACGCGCCCTTCGCGGGCGAATGCGGCGCGCAGCTTGTGCGCCAGCTGCGCGTTGCGTCCCGCCAGGCACACGATCGCGCTGACGTCGGGCACCTTCGTGAACTCGCGCACCGCGCCCGCGATGTCGCCCACCCCCCAGCCGCCGCCCGAGACGACCACCGCGCGGCCCTCCTCGGGCAGGTCGAGCGCGCGCCGCGCCTCCACGGGGCAGCGCGGCTGCAGGAACTCGGCGGAGATCAGCGGGCGCACCAGCTGCACGCTGCCGTGCCCGGCGATGCGCTCGACGGAGGGCATCGACTCGCCGTACATCACCAGGTGCACGTCGATGCCGGGCTGCGCCCAGAAGAACAGGCCGGTGAGGTCGGTGATGGTGGCGACCGTCGAGCAGCGCACCACGCCCGTGCGCCGCAGCCGCGCGAGCACGACCGTCACCGCCGGGTAGGTCGAGACGACCACGTCGGGATCGTGCTGGGCGATCACGCGCGCGAGCGGGCGCGATCCCGCCAGGCACAGCAGCCTGCGCGTGACGAAACGCACGGGCAGCACCTTCTCCAGCAACCAGTAGATGAGCGTGTAGGTCCACGGGAAGAAGCGCAGCTGCACGCGGTAGCCGTCCTCGACGACCGGGCGCACGAGCGGACCCATGGCGGCGAGCCCGTCGATGACCGTCACCTCGGCGGGTCGCTCGGACGCTTCGATCTGCTGCGCCAGCGCGCGCGCAGCCGCCGCGTGACCCTCGCCCACGTCTGCGGACAGGATGAGGACACGGTGCGGGCTCGCGGGATTGGACGCCCGGCGCCGGTTGCGTGTGCGGTTGCGAACTCGCATGGACAGTGATCCCACCTGCCCCGTCGTGCGCTTGTGGGCGCGAGGCAGAGATCGGCCCATGCGGCATCCCCGCCAGGCGCGATCCAAGCAATACGTTACCGCTGGCGGGGGACGCTCGCGTGTGCGCCCGGCCCCACGGTCCCCATTAGACGCAAGAATGGACGTCATTCAGGCAGCGACCCCGATTTCCGCAGCGCCGCGCGCACGCACGGCGGGCGAGCGCGTGGGCCGGAGCACCGGCGGCGGCGTGCCCGCAGGCGTGGTGCGCGCGCTGGGCGGGCTCGGTCTCGTGGGCGTGGTGGCGTCCGTCTTCCTGATCAGCGCGGGGGCCGCGTCGGCGCCGTCGCAGTTCGTGCCCGCGCGCAGCGGCGGCTGGCCGGCGTGGCTCGCGGGGCCGCTGCACGGCCTGGACATCGGCCTGTCGAACACCGGCTTTCAGGTGCTGATGGCGGTGATGTGCGCGAGCTACCTGCTGGTGTTGGCGCTCGCGCGGCGCCTGCCGCTGGCGGCGCTCGCGGGCGCGATCGTGCTCGCCTGCGTGATCTTGGCGCTCGGGCCGCCGCTGCTCTCGCAGGACGTGTTCGGCTACATCTCCTACGCGCGGCTGGGCGCCCTGCACGGCCTGGACCCGTACACGCACGTGGCCTCGGAAGCGCCCACGGACGCCGTGTTCGGCTTCATCGGCTGGCCGTTCCAGCACTCCCCCTACGGGCCGCTGTTCACGCTGCTCAGCTACGCGCTCGTGCCGCTCGGTGTGGCGGGCGGGCTGTGGGCGTTCAAGGCGATCGCCGTGCTCAGCTGCCTGGCCGCCGTGGCGCTGATCGGCGTCGCGGCGCAGCGTCTCGGGCGCTCGGCCTCCTGGGCGGTCGCGTTCGTCGGGCTGAACCCCGTGATGCTGGTGCTGGCGGTGGGCGGCGCGCACAACGACACGTTGCTGGTGCTGGCGTTGGCGGGCGCGCTCGCGCTGAGCGCCCAGGGCGCGCGCCGCACGAGCTCCGCGCCGCGCGCCGCGGGCGCGCTGGCGGTGGGCGTGGGCGTGAAGCTGACGGCAGGGCTGGCGCTGCCGTTCCTGGTGCTCTCCTCCCCGCACACGCGCGAGCGCGTGCGCGTGGCGCTGTGCGCGCTGGTGGCGCTCGCGCTGGTGGCGGTGGTGGGCGTGCTCGGCTTTGGCGTGCACGCGTTGGGCTTCCTGGGCGCGGTGGGCGAGCAGCAGCAGCTGGTGGCCGTTCACAGCCTGCCGGCGGAGACGGCGCGCCTGTTGGGGATTGGCAGCGCCGCCCACCCGCCGAGTTGGTGGCGGCACCTGTTCGTGGCGGCGTTCGTGGTGGTGCTGGCGTTCGCGCTGTGGCGCACGGCGCGCGGCGCGGACTGGCGTGTGGCGGCCGGCTGGAGCACGATCGCGCTGCTGCTCGCGACCGCGTGGCTGTTGCCCTGGTATGCGATCTGGGTGCTGCCGCTAGCGGCCGTCAGCGGCGAGCGGCGCCTGTGCGCTGCCACGCTCGTGCTGTGTGCCTACGCCGTTTTGATCCACCTGTCGTTTGCCGACCCGCTGCTCAGCCCCACGACGCACTACATCGCCCCCGACCTGCACATCGCCGTCCCTGGGCTGCGACATCGCCTCGAACTCACCAGTTTCAAGGTGCTTCACGACGTCCAGCTCGATCTCCGCTGGTGAGAGGGCGGGGCGCAGCCGGCGCAGGCGAATCGTGTCCAGGCGCCGGAACTTGAGGATCTCCAGCACGTACACCAGGTACACGCTGGCGGCCAGCACGATCAGGCCGAGGGCGACCATCACGAGCGTCCAGCCGGTGTACAGGTGGCCTTTGTGGTTGCTGTAGGGGACGAAGCGCAACGCCAGCGCGAGGCCGGCGAGCAGCAGCGTCCACGCGTACAGGTAGGCGATCGTGCGCCTGCTGGAGAAGCCGATGCGCGCCATGCGATGGTGGAAGTGCTCGGTGTCCGAGCGGTAGATCGGCTGGCGGTACTTCAGGCGCTTGAGCACCACGAAGGTGGTGTCCAGGAACGGCACCGCCAGCAGGATCAAGGGCAGCACGAACGACACCACCGCCGCGGTCTTGACGGCCGCCTCCACCGTGATCACGCCCATCAGCAGGCCGAGCAGGTTGGCGCCGCAGTCGCCCATGAAGCTGCGCGCGGGCGGGAAGTTGAAGATCAGGAAGCCGAGCGCCGCGCCGGCGGTCAGCGCCGCGAGCACGCCCGGCTGCTGGCGGTTCAGGTCGAAGGCGATCACCGCCATGGTGGCGGCGATGATCACGCACACGCCCGCCGCCAGGCCGTCGACGCCGTCGGAGAAGTTGACGACGTTCATCATCACCACGAGACCGATCACCGTGAGGATCGGTCCGGCGTCGGCGGGGCCGGTGTTGGGGAAGGCCAGCCGCCCGACGAACGGCAGCGTGATCGCCTTCACGCCCACCCCGAAATGCACGACGATCACCGCCGCCAGCACCTGCCCGAGCAGCTTCAGGCCCGGATGCAGGTCGAAGCGGTCGTCCAGCGCGCCGACGATCGTGATGATGGCGGCGGCCAGCAGCACGCCGTGCCACAGCGCTTTGCTTTCGCCGTAGCCGGCGGGCAGCCAGATGAGCGCGGCGAGGAACGTGCCGGCGAAGATCGCCAGTCCGCCCAGCAGCGGTGTGGGGCGCTCGGACAGGCCGCGCTCGCGCGGCTCGTCGATCGCGCCGACCGCCCTCGCGAAACGCATCGTGAGAGGGGTCACCAGCGCGGTGAGCACCGCTGCGGCGAGAAAGGCGTAAAGCGCGTCAAGCTCGGTTGGGTGCACCATCGGCGCCTACACAGCATCGCACGCCGGGAGGTCGATCGCGGCAGCGGGCATTGTTTGGTCGTCTACACCTGCGCGGTGACCGGCAGGTTCTCATACAGCGGGTAGCGCTCGACGATCGTCGCCACGCGTTCGGCGAGCTCACCGGCGCGGGACTCGTATTCGGGGGTGAGCGCGACCGCGAGGATGCGCCCGACCTCCTCGAAATCCTCCTGTTGCAGCCCGCGCGTGGCGAGCGCGGGCGTGCCGATGCGCAGGCCCGAGGCCTCGATCGGCGGACGCGGGTCGAACGGGACGGCGTTGCGGTTGACGGTGATCTGGATCTCGTGCAGACGGTCCTCCGCCTGGCGACCGGTGAGCTCGGTCTGGGCGTCGCGCAGATCGACGAGGATCAGGTGCACGTCGGTGCCGCCGGTCAGCACGTTGACGCCGTGGGCACGCGGAACCGCATCGAGCAGCTCCCGCGCGAGCGTTTGCGCGCCCGCGACGGTGCGGCGCTGGCGCTCGGCGAACAGCTCGCTGGCGGCGATCTTGAAGGCCACGGCCTTGGCGGCGATGGCGTGCTCCAGCGGGCCGCCCTGCTGGCCGGGGAACACGGCGGAGTCGATCTTCTTGGCGTACTGCTCCTTGCACAGGATCACGCCGGCGCGCGGGCCGCCGAGCGTCTTGTGGGTGGTGGTGGTGACGACGTCCGCGCCGTGGGCGATCGGGCTGGGGTGCAGGCCGGCGGCGACCAGCCCGGCGAAGTGCGCCATGTCGACCATCAGCAGCGCCCCCACTTCGTCGGCGATCTCCCTGAAGCGGGCGAAGTCGAGCTGGCGCGGGTAGGCCGACCAGCCGGCGAGCAGCAGCTTGGGACGGTGCTCGCGGGCGATGCGCGCGACCTCGTCCATGTCGATCAGGCTGCTCTCACGGTCCACCTCGTAGGCGACGATCTCGTACAGGCGCCCGGACACGTTGGCTTTCATGCCGTGCGAGAGGTGGCCGCCGTGCGCGAGCGACAGGCCCATGATCGTGTCCCCCGGCGTCAGCAGCGCGTGGTAAGCGGCGGCGTTGGCCTGCGAGCCGGAGTGCGGCTGCACGTTGGCGTGCTCGGCGCCGAACAGCGCCTTGGCGCGGTCGATGGCGAGCTGCTCGGAGACGTCCACCCACTCGCAGCCGCCGTAGTAGCGGCGTCCGGGGTAGCCCTCGGCGTACTTGTTGGTGAGCACCGAGCCCTGGCATTCGAGCACCGCGCGCGGCACGAAGTTCTCCGAGGCGATCATCTCCAGCGTGCTCTGCTCGCGCTCGAGCTCGCCTGCCAGCGCGTGCGCGACCTCCGGATCGACCTCCGCGAGGGGGCGGTTGAAGTAGTCGGGGCTCAGCTCACTGTCGGACACGGCGATCTCCTTGGCACTCAGTCCAGCGAGGTGAGCGCCGCGCGCACGGCCTCGCGCGAGAGCGCTCCCTCCCTGAGCACGTGCCAGCGGCGGTGCTCGGCGTAGTCGCGCAGGTCGATGACCGTCGAGGGACGGCCTGGGAGCTCGCCGCCGTCGAGCACCAGATCGGCGCCCTCGCGCAGGCTCTGCGGCACCTCAGCCAGCGCGCGCGCGTCGGGCTCGCCGGACATGTTGGCGCTGGTCTGCATCACGGGCCTGCGCAGCGCGGCGAGCGCACGCAGGCGCTCGGGCAGCCGCGGGACGCGCAGTCCGAGCGTCGCGCGATCGGTCCTGCACGCGGGCGCGAAGCGGGCGCTGGGGTTGGCGAGCAGCAGCGTCACCGGACCGGGCAAAAGCGCTTGCAGCGCGGCGCTCTCGTCGTGGTGGAGCTCGCCGAGCGACTCCAGCGCGGGCTCGAGCGCGAAGAACATGACCGCCGCCGGGCGCGCGGCGGGGCGCCCCTTGAGCTGGTACAGGCGCCGTGCGGCCTGCTCGTCCTCGGGATCGCAGCACACGCCGTACACGGTGTCGGTGGGCAGCACCGCGACGCCGCCGGCGGCCATGCACCGCTCCAGGCGCGCGACCGCCTGACCGTCGAGCTCGCCTTGCAGCGACGCTTCGCCGGCGCCCGTGCTGCCGATCTGCTCCTGCTCGCCGGTCTCTGCGCCCATCAGCCGTGTCGCTCCGCGATCACGACGCGTTGAATGCGTGCGAGGTCACGCTCGAACCGTACCGCGTCGAAGCCCGACATGCGGACCAGCTGGGAGACCGGCACGGCCTGACCGGCGCCGACCTCGAGCGCGAGGAAGCGCACATGGGGCCGCTGGGCGAGCTGATCGAGCAGCGGACGGATCACGGCGAGGCCGTCGGCGCCGGCGAACAGCGCGATCGGCGGCTCGTAGCGCACGATCTCCGGCGCGAGCTGGGCACGTTCGGAGTCGGCGACGTACGGCGGGTTGCTGAGCACGGCGTCGAACTCGAGCTCGGGCAACAGGTCGGCGTGCAGGAACTGCACGTCGAGCCGCAGCAGCTCGGCGTTGAGGCTCGCCAGTTCGAGCGCCGGCCCGCTGATGTCGCTCGCGCTGACGTGCAGGTCGGGGCGCTCGTCCTTGAGCGCCAGCGCCACCGCGCCGCAGCCGGTGCCGAGATCGAGCACGCGCGCGCCCGCCGGCAGCCCGAGCGCGACCTCGACGAGCAGCTCTGTCTCCGGCCGGGGGATCAGCGCGCGGCGATCGACGGCCAGCTCCAGGCGCCGGAAGTGGCGGCTGCCGGTGATGTAGGCGACGGGCTCGCGCTCGACCGCGCGCCGGCGCACGACGTCCTGGAAGGCGCGCACGGCGGGGCCGGCGACCGTCAGCTCGGGGTCGGTGAGCAGCCGCTCGCGCCCGACGCTCAGCACGTTGGCGAGCAGCAGTTCGGCGTCCAGGCGCGGGGTGTCGCAGCCGGCGCCGGCGATCGCAGTGATCGCGCTCTCCAGCGCGTCGTGCACCGAGGTGGATGAGGTGAGCGGCGCCCTTGAGGTGTCGGACTTGTGCGCCATGCGCGCTCTCTAGGCGAGCGCCTGCTTGTGCCCCGATGTGGGGTAGGTCTCCAGGCGCCGGCGCTTCTCGTCGGCCTGCAGCGCGTCGGTTAGCTCGTCGAGCTGGCCTTCGAGGACCTGGTCGAGGTTGTGCACGGTGAGCTTGATGCGATGGTCGGTCACGCGCCGCTCGCCGTAGTTGTACGTGCGGATCTTCTCCGCGCGGTCGCCGGTGCCGACCTGCGAGCGGCGGTCGGCGGCCAACTCGGCCTGCTGCTCGGCGAGCGCGCGCTCGTACAGCCGCGCGCGCAGCACGCGCAGCGCCTTTTCGCGGTTTTGCAGCTGGGACTTCTCGTCCTGCATGGAGACGACGATGCCCGAGGGCTTGTGCGTCACGCGCACCGCGGAGTCGGTGGTGTTGACCGACTGCCCGCCCGGCCCGGAGGAGCGGTAGACGTCGATCTGCAGGTCATTCGGGTCGATCTGCACGTCCACGTCCTCAGCTTCGGGCAGCACGGCGACGGTGGCTGTGGAGGTGTGGATGCGCCCCTGGGACTCCGTCTGCGGGATGCGCTGGACGCGGTGGGTGCCGCCCTCGTACTTGAACACCGAGTAGGCGCCTTCGCCTTGGTTGGGGGCGGCGGACGGGGACTTGATCGCGAACGTGTACTTGCCCTCGCCCACCTCGATCGGCTCAGCCTGCCAGCCGCGGCGCTCGGCGTAGCGCGTGAGCATCCGGTACAGGTCGCCGGCCCACAGCCCCGCCTCCTCGCCGCCGGCGCCGCCCTGGATTTCGACGATCACGTTCTTCTCGTCGTTGGGGTCGCGCTCGACCATCGCCAGGCGAATCTCCTCTTCCAGGCGCTCGATCCGCTCGCGCGCGCCCGTCAGCTCGTCGCGCAGCTCCGGCTGCTCGCCCAGCTCGGCGATCAGCTCTTCGGCGCCGGCGGCGTCATCCTGGGCGCGACGCCATTCGCCGGCGAGCTTGGCCGCCGGCTCGAGCTGGCTGTAGGCGCGTCCGACCTCGGCGTAGCGTTCCCGGTCGGAGATCACCTCGGGGTCGGTCATCTGCTCGCCGAGCTCGGCGAAGCGCGTTTCGATCTGTTGGACCAGCCCGTCGATCATCGTGGGTCGAGTCTAGGGAGCCGTATGTGAACCTGCCCTACTGCCCTGGCGGGAGCCCAGCGAGCTGAGCGTCGCCGCTCGTGTCCAGGAACATGTCCTCGACCAGGATCCTCTGGGAGGTCGGGAACGAAGGCACCTTGTTCGCTGCGAGGTGCTCGATCAGGCACGCGGGGTCGAGGCGGTATTGGCCGGGACGCGGCATCTGAGCCGGGACGACGTTGCGCGACCCGAAGCCGGGCGGCACCTCGTCGAGGATTGGGCCCAGTGCCGCCCGCTCGCGTATCAGCGCCGCGCGCCACTGGATGTCGTTGTTGGGCCACCTGATCGTGCGACTCAACAGCGGCGATCGCGCCGGGGAGCGCCACAGATGATCGCTCGCCAGCCCGCGGTCGAGCACGTACATCGCCTGGTAGGGGTTCTCGAGACTGACGAACCGGAGATCGAGCGTGGAGGCGTCGCCGGAGAGCGGCTCGCGGAGCACCAGACATTGCCGGTCGGCCCGATCGACCTGCTGGCGGCGCCTGTGGTCGGGCAGGTAGCGAGCGTCGCCGAGCGACTCGTAACGGACGAAGCCCGGCAGCAACCCATGGCGTGCCAGCGGCTCGCGGAAGCGACACCAGTAGGCAAGCGACTCTCGCGTGAAGCGGATGTCGTCCTCCAGGTAGATCAGGTGTGAGAAGCCCGGGTCCCCGAGCACACGGCGAAACAGCGGCTTGTGCGCCCACGTCAGGTAGAAGCCATGCCTGCGCATGAGCCCAGGGCGCCAGCCGATCACCGCGATCTGGCGAGCGCCGGCGCGCTGGAGCTCGAAGGACCCCATGTGCGGGTGGACACTGACGGGTGGCTCACCGGAGCCCGCGGGCAGGCGCGACGAAAGCTCGCGAGCGGTGTGGCTCGCCTGGTTGGTGAGGACCGCCACGACTACACGATCGACGTCGAGATCGAGCAGGCTGGCGACGCATTCGAACAGGATCTGCGAGCGGTCGAGGTGCTGCGGCGCCAGTGTCGGGGTGGACGACGTGGCGAGGTCCGACTCGCTGTGCCAGTGCGCTACGGCGGCAAACACCCCATGCGGCTGCGACTCGACGGCGAGGCCGTCGCCGTGGACTCGACCAGGGTCCGCTGGGCGTCGAGGTCGGACTGAGTCGAGAGCGACGAGCGGGTACAACATCGCGGCGTGCGCACGGCGGGCCGACCAGTGGCGGGCCGACCAGCGTGCTCGCCTTCTCGCACGCGCGAACGTCACGCCGACCGTGGATTCCCTTACGCGACGAGCTCGACGCCCACGAGGTCGGCGGCCGACAGCTCGCCGGGGTTCTCGCGGGCGAGCACGGCCTGGAGCGCCGCGATCGCCACCGCGAGCTGGCTGAGGTCCGGCTCGCGCGTGGTCAGCAGCTGCAGCTTCAGCCCCGGCCACATCAGCGCGCGCACCCAGCCGCGACTGCGGTTGCGCCCGGCGAACTTGATGATCTCGAAGGAGATGCCGGCGATCACGGGCACGCCGAGCACGCGGGTGGCGAACAGCCAGTACCAGGCGGGTAGCCCGATGGGGGCGAACACGAAGATGGCGACGATCATGACGATCAACAGGAAGCTCGTTCCGCAGCGCGGATGAAGCCGCGAGAAGCGCTGGGCGTTGTGCGGCGTGAGCTCGAGCCCAGCCTCAAAACAGGAGATGGTCTTGTGCTCGGCGCCGTGGTACTCGAACACGCGACGCAGGTCGCGCACGCGGGAGAGCGCCCACATGTAACCGAGGAACAGCGTCGTGCGGATCGTGCCCTCGACGAGCCAGAACAAGAGCGATGAGCCGAGCTGGTGCTTGACGAGGCTGGTGAGTCCGACGGGGATGAGGAAGAACAGCACGATCGACAGCACGACCGCCACGACGACGGTCCCCGCCCACACCGCCTTGGGGATCTCCTGCTGGGCGGAGTCGGCGGGTGCGCCCTCCTCGGCTGCCTCACGCTCCTCCGCTGGGAGTTGGGCATTGGCGGACACTTCGAGCGCGCGGAAACCAATGGCCATCGACCCGCCGAGCGCGACCACGCCGCGGATGATCGGGAGCCGCAACAGCCGGTGTCGTTTCATCGCCGACTCCAGCGGCATCGCTTTCACCTCGATGTCCCCGAGCGGCGGGGTGGCCGCGGCGCCGTTGCTGCCGTTGCCGTTGGCGCCCGCCGCGCCGCTGGCAGCCGCCGGCTGTTGGGGCGCGGGCTTGCGCACGGCAACCGCCCAGTTGGAGACTCCGCGCATCATCACGCCCTCGATCACCGCCTGCCCGCCGAGCGGCGCGTCGCGCTGGGCGCTCAGCTGGCCGTCGCTCTCCAGCAGCGTCAACGGGTGCTTTGCCTGCTCGCCTGCCCCTGTCTCCGACCCAGTGGCCCCAGGCCGGTCGGGAGCCAGGCGCGCGAGCATGGCCTACTGTGCGGACCGTGTTTGGGCCGCGTGCATGCGGCCCTTGGCGACCCGGCGCTGGAAGCGCTCGACGCGCCCACCGGTGTCCACCAGCTTCTGGCGGCCCGTGTAGAAGGGGTGGCAGTTGGAGCACACCTCGACGTGCAGCTCGTCGCGGGTGGCGCGGGTGACGAACTCGTTGCCGCACGTGCAGCGCACGTGGGCGGTGACGTAGTTGGGGTGGATCTTGGCCTGCATCGTCGCTCGATTCTAGCGGGAGTTTCCGGGTCTGGGGCAAGCGCGACGTGAATCGATTTGTCCCAGGGCGTGAATCGCGCGGCGGCGCGCTCAGGCGACCCTGTCCTCGCACCACAGGCTGACGAGGTCGCGGTCCAAGTGCTCGCTGAGCGCGACCACCTCGGGCTTGAAGCGCTGACGCAGCTCGCGCATCGTGCGCTCATCAGGCGGGGGGGCCTGGACCTTGACGAAGCGTTTGTTGAACTTCTGCTTTGCGCGTCTGCCTACGTCTGAGGGAGTCAACGCCATGATCGTCGCCCTGGCGGCTCGCGCGAGCGGGCTGCTTGGCGCGCGCAGCGAGCGCACCAGTTGTCGCGCCTGCGGCGAGCGCACCGTGGTTGTGGTCTCGTTCCAGTTCGTCGCGTCGATCGGCGCCGCATCGTCGACGTCGAGGAACCGCAGCACGCTGCGTACGGTCGCGTCATTGTCGCTGCGAAAGTCGTCGTAGATCAACGCCAGCACCTGCTCGCGCGGAAAGTGCGCGTGATGGCGGCGCAGTTGATCGACGTAGCGCACGTGCTGTGAGTACTGCAGCAGCTGCGGGCGATAACAGTAGCTGGGAATACGTTTTCCCTTGCTGCGCGCCGACTCCAGCTCGATTGCCTTGCCCAGGTCGCTCTCGCTCTCGAGCCCCAACCGCAGGAGCATCATGTGCATCGAGCGCAGAAAGCTCGCGGGCTCGCGGAGGATCGCGATGATGCGGGCTTGCGGCTGCAGCTCGGCGATGCGCGCGGCGGCGGTGCGCGACAACAGGTAGCACGCCGAGGCCTCGCCCGCTCGCTGCGCGGGGGTGGCGTCGTCGAACAGCGCCAGGTACTCCTCTAGCGTGTGCGGGAACTTGCGCTCGCGGGGCGCATCCGCAAACTGCTCCGGCGGCCCCATGTCAGAGGCAAGGAAGTTCGGCTCCTTGAGCTTGGGCATGTAGATCTGCGGGTGAGATCTCAGCATGTGAAAAAGGGCGGTCGTGCCGCTCTTTGGCGCACCGACGATGAAGAAATCGGGCACCCGCGAGCCGGTGGTGTGGGTGGCCGCCGGCGTCTGCGACTGCGTTGATGTGGCCACGTTCGCAGGCTACCAAGGTCCTATGTGGCAGGCAAGCGCCGCGGACGGCTCTGTGACGGCGTTCCGCCTGGGGTCCATCCTCACGTGGCTGGGATCTCGCCACGGCAGTAGAACAGGTTCACATAGTTCTGGGGGTTAAGCCAGGAGTCCGGGAGCGGTGCGGCCTCTCCAGCCAGAACCGCCCGTGGCAGGTGTGCCAGGTAGCCGTGTTCTGTCAGCAAGGCGTGCACGTCCCAGCTCCGCAGCTCCTGGGTCCCTGTGAGGTTGCTGTTGAACTCGATCAGCATCCATGGGTAGAACCGGCGGATCGTCTCCTCCGCTCCGCGTAGCACCTCCAGCTCGTATCCCTCGACGTCGATCTTCAAGCCCGCCACCGTAGGCGAGCCGTCGAGGATGCCGTCGATCGTGACGGTTGTGACCACCTGTCCAGCCGTGCCCGGCGCCGGGTCAACTTGCATCTCGTTGTGGGCGCTACCGATGAGGGCGACCTCGATGCCCTCCTCAGCCGCGAGCGCGTTATTGACCAGGCAAACACGGTCCCCGAAATCGTTGAGTGCGCAGTTCTCCTGGAGTCGCCTGAAGGTATCGGCGACAGGCTCACACGCAAACACCCTCCCGGTCGGCCCGACGACGCGTGCGCTGCATACGGTGAACAGCCCGATGTTCGCTCCGCAGTCGACGAACACATCGCCTTCACCGAGGAGGCGTGACACCAGGCGCAGCTCAGGCACCTCTTGATTTCCCACGTACACGCTGCGGTCGTACGGGACTTTGAGATCGCAGATCAGCTTGCCGCCTGTCCGCAACTTGGTGATCTCTGCGCCCGGGTTTGAAAGTCCACGCTTGAGGCGCCGACGGCGTCTCGCTGCGGCCCCGATCCCTTTCCTGCGCCATCGCCAGCGCCCAGCCGCGAGGGCTTCCTCCAAGCGTTTGCGCATCAGATCGACAACTTTATCCGCCCGAAGCTCAGCCGGCCGCGGCGTCACACCGGCACGCGGGGCTCAGCCGGCGGCGGCGATTGGTGTCGTGGCGCTCCCGCCCGCCGTGGAAGCTGCGGTCGGCTGTTCGCAGCTGGCGGTGTGCAGTTCCTCGACTTTGATCACGCGGCCTTTGGCGTTCAGCCAGTGAAAGTGGATGGTGCCGCGGTAGAGCGCGGGCGCCGACAGGTTGGTCACCTGCTGGATGTGCGTGAACGTCTTCACGCCAGGGTCGGAGTGCTGCCATACGCCGAGGCCGGGGGCGGTCACGGTGTGGTAGTGCGCTTCGCCGGCGGCGAGCTCTTCGAGGTCGATGCGCATGGACATGCGCGCAGTGTCAGTGGTGGCGGCCATTTCACCTGCGAACGTCGCCGAACGTTCCGTCTGGGGGGCGGCGGCGGTGGCGCACTGTTCGAGCGTGGCGGAGGCGGCGCCCTTGGCGAGCGGCTGTGCGGGAGCCTGCTGGGGGGTTGTGGGCGTGTCGTCGGACACGTCGGCGGCGGGCGGCGAGGAGGTGGCGGTGTCCCCGAGCGCGCCTGGCACACAGGCGAGCGCCGCGGCGGCACAGGCGAGCACGGCGAGCGAGCACGCCGAGCGCGCGGCAGTCGAGCGCGGCGGGCGGGCAGGCGTGCGTGGGCCGGTTCTCACGGGGTTATGAACACGCGACGGCGGCGCGGGTTTCGCACGCACAGTCCCAGCCTGGGCGCGCCTGGCGCGCGCCGCGGCCCTCAGGTCAGCTGATACAGCGGGCCGTCGCCGCCCTCGGGCGTGGTCAGGCGCCCGCCCTTGGCGGTGATCGCCCCGCATTGCACGCAGTTGGTGTAGTTGACGATCACGTCCACCGCGCCGGATTGGTCCCCACCCTCCGCGTCCTCCGGGATCTCGTAGACCCCCGCCGGGCACATCCAGCGCCAGGTTTCGGCGAGCTCGCGCGGCACGTGCTTGCGCACGCGGATGTGGTTGGGGGCGTCGTCGCGGGTGGCGTTGCCGGTGATGAACACCGAGGAGAGCTTGTCGAAGGTGTATTTGCCGTCCGGCTTGGGGTAGCTGTCCTTGGTGTTGCCGATGAACATCGGCTGCTGGTCGTTGCGGTGCCACGGCAGACGGCCGGGGGGCAGCTTGCCCTTCGTGGCGATCGCCAGGTTGACGAGCGGCGCGCCGAGCACGAAGCCTTTTTGGAAGGGCTGGCGGGTGTTGCGCTCCTGGTAGAGCTCCTGGCCGACGGAGGAGTCTTCGATCGCCTGTTCGTAGGCGTCAAAGGAGCGCTCGCCGCGCACGAGCGCCGCGTAGATCGACTCGGCGGCGAGCTTGCCGGACATGATGCAGTGGTGCACGCCCTTGAGCGCCACCGTGTCGACCATGCCGCCGGCGTCGCCGACGATCACGGCGCCGGGCATGCTGAGCTTGGGCATCGACCAGAAGCCGCCGCCGGGCAGCGCCTTGGCGCCCCAGGCGACGCGCTCGCCGCCCGCGAGGATGCCCTTGATTAGCGGGTGCAGCTTCCACTGCTGGAGCATGTCGTGCGCTGAGGTGGTGGCGTCGGCGTACTCGAGGTCGATGACGAAGCCAATCGACACGAGGTCCTCGCCGGTCTTCTCGTCCTTCATCGGGTACAGCCACGTGCCCCCCACCTGGCCGTACTTGGGAGACAACTTGCACGGCCACGGGCCGATCGTGTGGATCACGCGGTCGAGCGGCTTGGGGACCTTCCACACCTCCTTGACGCCCAGCTCCCACACCTGCGGTTCGCGGCCGTGGGCGAGGTCGAACTCCTTGATCGCCGCGCCGGTCAGGTGCCCCCAGCAGCCCTCGGCGAGCACGGTGGCGTGCGCCTTGATGTCGGTGCCGGGCTCGAAGTTGCCGAGCGGCTCGCCGTCCTTGCCGCGCCCCTTGTCGCCCGAGCGCACACCGACGACATGTCCGTCCTCGACGATCAGCTGCGTGGCGGAGGTCTCGGTGAGGATGTACGCGCCGGCGTCCTCTGCCTGGCGCTGTTGGAAGCGCGCCATGGCGGAGACGGAGATCACCTCGTTGCCGTGGTTCTTGAAGTTGGGCGGCGTGGGGATGCGCAGCTTGGTTTTCGCGGAGGGCATCATGTAGACGGCCTCCTTGGTGACTTCGCCGAAGGCGAAGCCCTCTTTGCGCCAGTCCTCGCGGCTCATCTCGGGGAATAGCTCCTGCAGCGGCCCTGGGCGCATGACCGCGCCTGACAGGTTGTGCCCGCCGCACGTCTTGGCCTTCTCGACGACCGCCACCGGCACTTCGCCAAGGCGCTCCATGATTTGACCCCCACCCGCCGTATCGTCTGCCAGCAGTTGCAGGAGGCGGTTGGCGCACGCGAGGCCGGCGGTGCCGCCGCCGACGATCACCACGCCGACCTCGATCAGCTCGTCCTCGTCGTCGAGGCCGCGCTTGATGAACTCCTTGCGCGAGTCCACATCTGGCGGGTAGGCCGCCGGGGCGACCCGCCCATTCTCTGAGCCGTGGCCGGACATGATTGTCAGTCCTCCTTCTCGGCGCCCATCACCATCACGTGCCCTTCTTGGCTTTCACCGCTTCGGTGAGCTTGGGCATGATCTTGTTGAGGTCGCCGACGATGCCGAGGTCGGAGAATTCGAAGATCGGCGCGTTGGCGTCCTTGTTGATCGCGACGATGTTTTCCGAGCCCTGCATGCCGACCTTGTGCTGGATCGCGCCGGAGATGCCCGCGGCGAGGTACAGCTTGGGCGAGACGGTCTTGCCGGTCTGCCCGATCTGCGCGGCGTAGGGGTACCAGCCGGCGTCGACCACCGCGCGGGTGGCGGCGACGGCGCTGTTGCCGCCGAACGCAGCGGCGAGCTCTTCGCACAGCTTGAAGCCCTCGGGCTTGCCCAGCCCGCGACCGCCGGCGATCAGGATGTCGGCGCCCTCGATGTCCACGTCGGCGCCGCGCTGTTCGCCGCGGGTGATCATCGTGGCCTGCTGCGCCTGCGGGCTGAGCTCGAAGCTCAGCTGCTCCACGGCGGCGGGTCCGGCGCCGCTCTCCTTGATCTCGAACGCGTTCAGGCGGCCGATGATGATGCCGACGGGCGAGCGGTACTTGATCTCGGAGATCGCCGAGTCGCCGAGGATCGGGCGCTCGGCGATCAGCTCGCCGTTCTCGGCGCGCACGGCGGTGACCTCCATCGCCACCCCCGCGCCGAGGCGCGCGGCGAGGCCGGCGCCGATCTCGAAGCCGAGCAGACCGCCGCCGAACAGCGCGTAGGAGTAGTCCCCGCCGGAGATGGCGGCGGCCATCGCGTCGACGAGCGGCTGCGCGAGCCCTTCGGGGCCCTCGGCGATGAGCACCTTCTTGGCGCCGTAGTTGCCGAGCGAGGCGGCCAGGTCCTGCGGCACGCCTTCGCCGAGCAGCAGCGCGTGTGCCTCGCCGCCGAGCTCGGTGGCGAGCTTGGCGCCCTCGGAGACGGCGCCCAGGGAGTTCTTGTTGATCGCGCCGTTGTAGTGCAGCGCGTAGACCAGGATGTTTGCCATGGGGATCAGAGTTCCTTTCGCGCCGGCCCTAGAGGAGCTTTCGCTGGTCGAGCCATTCGACGATTTTCTCGACGGTCTCGCCGGTGTCCTCGTCCTCGATGATTTCGCCCGCGGCCTTCGCCGGCGGGGCCTTGGCGGCGATCCACTGGGCGGCGGAGTTGTCGCCGCCGACTTTGCCGGCGTCGATGCCGACGTCGGCGGCGGTGACGGTGTCCAGCGGCTTCTTCTTGGCCCCCATGATCGCCTTCAGCGACGGGTAGCGCGGCTCGTTGATCGCGTCCCCGACGGAGATCACCGCGGGGAGCTTCACCTGCACGGTGTCGTAGCCGTACTCGGCCTGGCGCTCGCAGCGCAGGGCGTCAACCTCGACGTCCATCTTGATGACCTGCGTGAGCGAGGGCATGCGCAGGTGCTCGGCGACGACGGCGCCGATCGTGTAGCACTCGCCGTCGTCTGACTGCTGGCCGAGCAGCACCAGGTCGGGGCTCTCGCGCTGCAGCGTCTTGGCGAGCGCGTAGCCGGTGGCGGCGACGTCCGAGCCGGCGACCACGGGGTCGGTGAGATGGACGGAGCGGTCGGCGCCGAGCGATACCGCCTTGTGCAGCGCGCGCACGGCGCTGTCGGGACCCATGGTGACGGCGATGATCTCCTCCACGGGGACCGCGCCGCCCTCCTTGATCTGCATGGCCGCCTCGATGGCGTGGGTGTCGTACGGGTTGAGGTTCTTCTCGCCGCTACGGTCCATGCGCCCCGTCGAAGGGTCGATTTTCTTTTCGACGGCGGCGTCCGGGACCTCCTTGACAAGGACGCATATCTTCATTTGAGTGGGCTTCTCCTTGAGGTCTAAGTACGTGAATCCTACCCGCTCACGCGGTTGACTGACGAGTCAATCGGTTTAGCGCCTGACGACGGCGCCGCGAATGTAGTCGACGATCGCCTGCGTAGGCGCCCCAGGCGTGAACACCTCGGCGACGCCGAGCCGCTTCAGCTCGGGGATGTCCTCCGCGGGGATCGTGCCGCCGACGGTGATCAGCACGTCCTCGACGCCCTGCTCGCGCAGCAGCTCGACGACGCGCGGCACGAGCGTCATGTGCGCGCCGGAGAGGATCGACAGGCCGACGGCGTCGGCGTCCTCCTGGATGACGGTCTCGACGATCTGTTCGGGCGTCTGGTGCAGGCCGGTGTAGATCACCTCCATGCCCGCGTCGCGCAGCGCGCGGGCGATGATCTTGGCGCCACGGTCGTGGCCGTCGAGACCGGGCTTGGCGACGACGACGCGGATCTTGCTCTGCGTTTGCGGGGAGGCCATACGCCCCGCAGATTAGTCGCGCATCCCAGCACGCGCTCCGACGTGCTGGCGGGCGGCGCTGCCGAGCGCGCCGACGGCGGCGGCCGCGCCGAGGGCGCCGAGCAGCTTCAGGCGCCTGCCCAAGCGGTCGAGCTCGACCACCTCCCAGCCTTCCTGGCAGGCGATGGCGCGCAGCGTGCGGTCGGGGTTGACGACGATCGCGTGGCGCACGACGCGCAGCATCGGCAGGTCGGACTCGGAGTCGGAGTACGCGTAGGAGGCGCCCAGGTCAAAGCCCTCGCGCTCGGCGAGCATGCGCATCGAGAGCACCTTGCCCTCGCGATAGTTGAACGGGCCAGCCGGCCGCCCGGTGTAGCGGCCGTCGACGATCTCCGAGCGCGAGCCGAGCCCGCCGTCGAAGGCGAGCACCGTGGCGAGCAGGTTGGCCATCTCCTGGGAGGCGGCGGTGAGGATGTACACGGGGACGCCGGCGTCCTGGTGGGCGTACGCGCGCGCGAGCATCTGCGGGTAAAGGCGCGGCAGCACCCCGGAGAGCACGCGCGGGGAGAGGCGCTCGAGGTCACGCACGCGCACCCCGGCGATCATCTTGCCGACGCGCTCGCGCACGTCGTCGGCGCGCTCGTCGGTGGAGCCACGCAGGCGAAAGCGCAGGTTCTCGTACACGTCGCGCGCGAGCCGCCGGCGCGAGATCATCCCCGACTCATACGCGGCGCGGGCGAAGTGGATGCCCGAGGAGCCCGCCATGAGCGTCTTGTCGAGGTCGAAGAAGGCGGCAGCGCTCACACCTTGAGGATGAGCGCGTCGCCCTGCCCGCCGCCGGAGCAGATGGCGGCGCACCCGAGCCCGCCGCCGCGCCGGCGCAGCTCGTGCACGAGGCTGCCGAGGATGCGCGCGCCGCTGGCGCCGATCGGATGGCCGAGGGCGACGGCGCCGCCGTTGACGTTGACGCGTTCCTCGTCGATGCCGAGCATGCGGATGGAGTTGAGCGTGACCGAGGCGAACGCCTCGTTGATCTCCCACAGGTCGATGTCGCCCGGCTGCAGGCCGGCCTGCTCGAGCGCCTTCTTGGCGGCGCTGGCGGGGGTGGTGGCGAGGTAGGCGAAGTCGTTGGCGCTCTGCGCGTGGGCGAGGATCTCGGCGAGCGCCTCCTTGCCGTTGGCTTGGGCCCACTCCTCCGAGGACAGCACGAGCGCGCCGGCGCCGTCGTTGACGCCGGGCGAGTTGCCGGCGGTGTGCGAGCCGTCCTTGCCGACGAGGCCGGGGAGCGCGGCGAGCTTCTCAAGCGTTGTGTCCCGGCGCGGGCCCTCGTCGATCTCGACGACGGTGGCCTGCTTACGCCCGTTGACGGTGACGGGGACGATCTCCTCGGCCATGCGCCCGTCGTCGATGGCGGCGAGCGCGCGTTCGTGCGAGCGCAGCGCCCAGCGGTCGAGGTCGGCGCGGGTCATCTCGAACTCGTCGGCCACTTCGGTGGCCTCGATGAACATCTGCTTGCCGGAGAACGGGTTGGTGAGCCCGTCGTGGACCATCGCGTCGAGCATCTGCGCGTCGCCCATGCGGTAGCCGAAGCGCGCCTGCGGCAGCAGGTAGGGCGCCTTGGACATCGACTCCATGCCGCCGCCGACGCCGACTTGCATGTCCCCGGCGCGGATCGCCTGGTCGAGCAGGACCGAGGCGCGCAGCCCGGAGGCGCACACCTTGTTGATCGTCTCGGAGGAGACCTCCTTGGGGATGCCGGCTTTGATCTGCGCCTGGCGCGAGGGGATCTGGCCCTGGCCGGCCTGCAGCACCTGGCCCATGACGACGTGCTCGACCTGCTCGGGCTCGACGCCGGCGCGCTCGAGCGCGGCGCCGATCGCCACCCCGCCGAGCTCGGTGGCTTCGAGCGTGGACAGTCCGCCGCCCATCTTGCCGACGGGAGTGCGGGCGCTGCCGAGGATGACGGTCTTGGACATGGAAGTGGGTCAGCTCCTGGAGGTCGGTCTTGCAATGGACGGGAGAGCGAGAATGGTAGAGGACAACCCGTTGATCGACGGTCGCGCGCGCGGTCGCGGACGTTCACATGACCCCGACCGTACACGCGCGATTACTTCGCCGCGACGAATCGTTCACGGTCTGGATATGGTGCCGGCGCATGCAGATATCCGCAACCGCGCAACCAGCCGGGACGACTGACGCGGACACGATCGCAGTGGGGGTGTTCGACGGTGAGGGAGCGCCGTCGGGGACTCCGCAGCAGGTGACAGCGCTGCTCGACTCGGGCGAGGCGCGCCGCGCGTTCAAGGCGCTGGCGCTGGCGCACGCGGACGGCCAGCGCTGGCTAGTGGTGGGGCTGGGCGCACGCGAGCAGTTCACCGCGGAGCGCGCGCGCGTGGTGGCCGCGGTGACGCAGGCGCGGGCGAAGGAGTGCGCTACGAGCACGCTGTGCTGGCAGCTCCCGGATGGCGTGGCGGACGCGCGGGCGATCGCGGGTGCGTTGACGGAGGGGACGGTGCTCGGCGGCTACAGCTTCGAGCTGTTCAAGTCGAGCGCCGCGGGCAAGGACGACAGCTCGCCGCGTCCGCTCGACGGCTTGATCGTCTCCGGGGAGGGCGATTTGGAGACGGCGGTGACGGACGCGGGGCTGGTGGCCGACGCGGTGAACAGGGCACGTGACCTGCAGAACCGCCCCGGCAACGACCTGACGCCGACGGCGCTCGGCGAATACGCCCGCGCGTTGGGCGAGGAGGTGGACGGCCTGTCGGTGCGCGTTGACGGACGGGCGGAGTTGGTCGCGCGCGGGATGGGCGCGTTTGCGGCCGTCGCGCAGGGCTCAGAACAGGAGCCGGCGTTGATCACGATCGCCTACGAGCCCGCGCAGGCGGATGCGATCCCGCCCACCCGGCCGACGCTGGGCCTGGTGGGCAAGGCGGTGACGTTCGACAGCGGCGGCATCTCGCTGAAGCCGGGGGCGAAAATGGCGGAGATGAAGTTCGACATGTCGGGCGGTGCGGCGGTGATCGAGGCGATCGGCGCGATCGCCCGTCTGGGCCTGCCGCTGAAGCTGGTGGCGGTGGTGGGCGCCACGGAGAACCTGCCGAGCGGGCGGGCGATCAAGCCGGGGGACATCGTGACGGCGGCGAACGGCAAGACGATCGAGGTGAACAACACCGACGCGGAGGGCCGGCTGGTGCTGGCGGACTGCCTGTGGCACGCGATCGGCGAAGGGGCGCAGCGGGTGGTGGACCTGGCGACGCTGACGGGCGCGGTGATCATCGCGCTGGGCTCGACGTACGCGGGCTTGATGAGCAACGACGACGAGCTGGCGGCGGCGCTCGCGGCGGCGGGCGAGCGCACCGGCGAGATCGTGTGGCGGCTGCCGTTGCACGAGGAGTACGGCGAGCTGATCAAGGGCAAGTACGGCGACCTCGACAACGCCCCGGAAGGCCGCAAAGCGGGGACGATCGTGGGCGGCACGTTCCTGTCGAACTTCGTCGGCGACACGCCGTGGGCGCACCTGGACATCGCGGGCTCGGCGTGGGAGCTCGATCGCGCATACGTGGGCAAGGGCGCGTCGGGGTACGGGGTGCGCCTGCTGGTGGAGCTGGCGCGGTCGTACGTCGATTGAATATTAAGATTAAGGGACCGCTACCGCGGTCTCGCGCTGCGCCCACTCGACGACCGCCTGCGGGCGCTGCTCGGGCACCCAGTGGGCGACGCGGTCGAGCAGCTCGACCTGCAGCTGCGGCTGGCCGGTGACCGGCCCGGCAGGCGTCCCGCGCGTGACGGCGTCGGCGCGCCCGAGGATCAGCGTGGTGGGCACCTGCAGCTTGGCGTGCGCGTAGCGGCCTTTGGCGATCGGCAACAGCTCGCGCGTGAGGAACGTCCTGTACATGGCGACGGTGACGGCGGGCGGGATGTGCTCGGCGAACAGGTCGACGTCGGCCGCGTCGAGGCGGTCGCCAAAGCGCCCGACCTGCAGGATCCGGCGGACCATGGGGTCGGCGACGCGCGGGCCGACGAACGGCAGGCTGATCGGCCCCTGATAGCTGAGCAGCACCGCGAGCCGGCTGGGGCTGGCGTTGACCCACGGGTGCGGGATGCACAGGGCGAGCATGCGCTCGAAGCGCTCGGGGGCGCGCAGCGCGGCGAGAAAGCCCGTCCATCCGCCCCAGTCGTGGCCGATCCAGCTCACGCGCTCGATGTCGAGCGCGTCGAGCAGCGCGAGGAGATCCGAGGCGAGCTGCTCCTTCGCATAGCCGCCCGCCGGCGCCTCGCTCCAGCCGAAGCCGCGCAGGTCGGGCGCGATCACGCGAAAGCGCTCGGCGAGCGTGGGAAGCACGTGGCGCCACTCCCACCAATGCTGCGGCCAGCCGTGGACGAGCAGCAGCGGCGGGGCGTCCTCGGGCCCGGCGAGCGCGACGTGCATGCGCAGGCCGCCGGCGTTCACGTACTCGTGTGCGACGCCCGGGAGCTGAGGAGGCTCGCTCGCCATTCGCAGGACTATACGCCCCTCCCGGCGGGCCCTGCAGGCGCTTCACGGCACCGGGGATCGAGCTCGTCGGCCCCATCTGAATACCCGCGGCTACATCAGCTCGGCCAACCACTCCCTGCCGCCGCCGGCGATCTTGGCGTGCATGGCCGTCGACTGGCGCTGCATGTCGGCCTGGGTCTTGATTTCCCACGCGCGTCGCTTGCGGAAGTTGTTGCGCCTGACGAGCCGGCCGACCACCGGGGCGCGCGGCGGCGGCTTGAACGTGGGCAGCTCGGCTGAGCGGACTCTGGTGAACAGATCCGAGCGAAAGCCGGCGCCGTGGTGGTAGATGACGTCGCCGTAGATGCCGTAGAACACCTGGTCGAGGTTCTTGGCGTTCGTGCGGAGCACCTGCACCCACGGGGTGTTCGTGATCTCCAGCTGGCGCAGGAGGTTGGCGCCGACGTCGGTCACGCGCTCGCCGTTGTCGTTGCGCCACACGTAGCCTGGCGACCAATCACCGGGGATCCTGCGCCACGCTCCCACGGTGGTCACGCAGAAGCAGGGGTGGGGCTGCTTGTCGTCGAGGTTCTCCGCCCTGCGCACCGCCATCAGCGGCGCCTTGGCGAGGCTCGCGTCGATCAGCGGCATCGGGTCGGCGATCGGGAAGGCGTCGCCGTCGATGAACATCAGCAGGTCGTCGTCGGCGGCCTCGCGCGAGATCTCGATCGCGAGATGGTTGAGCTTCTCCGGGTGGTTGCCCATCTGATCGACGACGTGGTCGAAGTGCGAGCCGTACGACGGATCGATCTGCGCGAGCGAGGTCCACGTCTGGTAGGGAACGGAGACGTGCTCGCGCAGATAGCGCGTCTGGATCTCGATCCAGCGCGGCGACTGGAAGTGCACGGTGGCGATGTGAAGCACTGTTCGGCCTGCTCGACGGGGCTTGAGAGGAGCGGCGAGGAGTGTACTGGCTGCTCGGCCGCGGTCTGGAAGAATGCGCGGCCGTGGACTTCGAGCTCTCGGACGAGCATCAGCTGATCCGGCGCACGGTGAGGGAGTTCGCCGAAGGCGAGGTGGCGCCAGTGGCGGAAGAGCTCGACCGCACGAAGTCGTTCCCCTACGAGATCGTGGCGAAGCTCGGCGAGCTGAACCTGATGGGCATCCCGTTTCCGCAGGAGTACGGCGGGGGCGGCGGCGACACGCTGGCGTACGCGCTGGCGGTGGAGGAGCTCACGCGCGTGGACTCCTCGGTGGCGATCACGCTGTGCGCACACACCTCACTGGGCACCCAGCCGATCTACCTGTTCGGCTCAGAGGCACAGAAGCGCGAGTGGCTGCCGCGTTTGTGCTCGGGCGAACGCCTGGGGGCGTTCGGGCTGACCGAGCCGGAGGCGGGGTCGGACGCGGGCAACACGCGCACACGTGCGCGGCTGGGGGACGGCGAGTGGGTGATCGACGGCGCCAAGCAGTTCATCACCAACGCCGGCACCGACATCTCGGGGCTCGTTTGCATCACGGCGCTCACCGGCGCGAACGGCGGCGGCGAGGGCGGCGCGGCGACGCGCGAGATCTCGAACATCATCGTCCCCAACGGCACCCCCGGCTACACGCAGGGCGAGCCGTACCGCAAGATGGGGTGGAACGCGTCGGACACGCGCCCGCTGTCGTTCGCTGACTGCCGCGTGCCGGAGGACAACCTGCTGGGGCCGCGCGGCGCGGGCTTCAAGCAGTTCCTGCACATCCTCGACATCGGGCGCATCGGCGTGGCGGCGATGGGCGTGGGGCTCGCGCAGGGCGCGCTCGAGCAGGCGCTCTCCTACGCCAAGGAGCGCCAGGCGTTCGGCCAGCCGATCTCCAAGTTCCAGGCGATCCAGGCCAAGCTCGCGGACATGTCCACGGAGATCGCCGCCGCGCGCCTGCTGGTGCACAAGGCGGCGCTGGAGAAGGACGCCGGGCGCAACTTCACGCTCACGGCCGCGCAGGCGAAGCTGAAGACCGGGCGGCTGGCGGTGCGCTGCGCGGAGGAGGCCGTGCAGATCCACGGCGGCTACGGGTTCATCGAGGAGTACCCCGTATGCCGGTTTTACCGCGACGCGAAGATCCTCACGATCGGCGAGGGCACCGACGAGGTGCAGCAGATGGTGATCGCGCGGGCGCTCGGGGCGTAGGCGTCACGCACGCCTGCGTTACGCAGTGCTGCGTAACGCATTGCTGCGTACGCTTCGACGCGAGCGGGCGCAGGGAGGACATCAACGCAACCTTGGAGCGGCTACTCGAGCTGCCGGGCCAGCTCGCCGGCGAGCGGCCACCCGTACGCCACCCAGGAGTTGTGCTACTTCCTGTGGCAGGACACGCCAGCCGGCGCCACGGCAACCGCGGAGCAGGTCGTCGAGGCCGTGGTCAAGGTGCTCAACTCCAAGCACGCCCACTTCAGCCTCGCGTGGGAGGACGCCACCCCGCACCAGCGCCTTCTGCTCAGAGCGTTGGCCGAAGAGCCCGGACATCCGATCTCGGCGGATTGCCGTCGCCGCCACGCGCTGCCGGGAGCGTCGAGCGTACAGCGAGCGCTGGGCGGCGTGGAGAAAGCGGAGCTCGTCGGGCGTCGGCGCGGCGAAGCCTGGATCAGCGAGCCCTTCCTCGCGCAGTGGGTGCTTTTGAACGACGCATAGGCACGGACGCACGCGCGTTACGCAACCTTGCGTTACGCGAGGCTGCGTAAAAACGGGATCGCTTCACCCGCGCGTCGGTGAGTGAAGATTCCAAGCCGCCAGGCTGTTGCTTGGGCGCGGAGTGCGAGCGCGGGTCGGTGGACAACTCGGCCTGCTGCGCGTCGTCCAACTCAGCAGTCTCCGTCCCGACGACCGAGACGCTCACATCTACGCGATTGCGACAACCCGGACGCTCAGCGTTGTCGGGCAGCTTGGCGAGAGCGGAGGTCACCTGGCCGGCAGTGCTCGATGGAGCGGCATCCTGGGCGCGTTCACCGTACTGGTTGCACCGCCACGCCACCGTCGCATCAGCGTGCTAGCTACTTTCGGGTGGCGGGCGGACGAAACCCCACACCGCCACCATATGTCAACCACGGACCCACAGTCAAGTGAGAAATGCAGGCGTGTCGTGCCCGTCGCCACACTCCGAGCACCGTGCCGGCGGTGCCGCCCTCGCGGCATGCGAGCGTCTGACTAGTCGATGAAGGCGCTAGCGCGTCGGACGACATCCAAGCGTCCGGCGGGCGAAGGCGGTGGGACTCGGCAGGTCATTTACGGATAGCGGCCGTGCAGGCGCTTGTGGGCCCGCTCGTAGACATTGCGCGTCCTCTCATTGGCGGGGTGACGCTCGCCGAAGGCGATCAGGTTCCAAGCGAGGCCGTCGTCAGGCTTCTCGATGAGTTGGAACACGAATCCGTAGGGCGCCTCCGCGGCGCCCTGCTTGCTGAGCGGTACGTAGAGCTTGCGACAACCTGGCAGTTTGGTCCGGTCTGGCCCGTCTGCCTTGCAGCGCTTCCAGTCGAGCTTTGTTGTACCGGCTTCGATTGTCCTGCGAGCCCTCTGCGCCTGCGCTCGAGCAGGCGACCGAGGACCGTAGCGCTCGACCTCCTCTTCCCACTCGAGCGAGCCGAACTCGATCGAAACGGGTGGCGGGCCGCCCGCCGAGGTGTCTGGCACCACTAGCCCTCGTTGTCGTAGGGCACGTCGGCCGAGAGACGCTCGAAGTCCTCCGCGGAGGCGGCCTTGGTTCCTCGCTGCGTGTGCAGCTCCGTCGCGGGGGTGATCGACGGCTCGATCGTCACGCCGCCCTCGCGATCTGGGACGACCTCATAGCGGCGTCCCGCGATCTCCACGAGCTCGCCGACTTCCACATCGAGTCTCTTCGCGGCAGTTGCCATGGATCAATCGTAGCTCCGCGGGCGGGCGAACACACAGGCGCGCGTGCGTTTCTCCTGGCCATGACCACTGCACACGCTCCCGCGTCAAGCCGGTTCTGGTATGGCACTGGGCTCAATCCATGAGCAACGGGAGCAGGATTGACCCGCCCGCGGTGCAGAAGATCATCGCGGTGATGCGCGAGGCCGGGACCGGCCGCCACGGCGCTCGCCTGCGTGCACCGATAGTCGTGCTCTGGCGCGGCGGGCTTCGCATCCAGGAGGCGCTTGCCCTGAGCGAATGCGACCTTGACCCGCAACGCGGCTCTCTGCTGGTGCGCAACGGCAAGAGCGGGCGGCGCCGCGAGATCGGCATGGACACTTG
>DATJRV010000045.1:0-70301 GCA_035504435.1 Solirubrobacteraceae bacterium | reverse complement strand
GGTGTCGCTGGTGACGATCGGCCTGGTGGTGTCACGCGCGGTGAACATCCTCTAACCGGCCATGCTCGGCTCGAGCGCCAGCGCCTGCGCGACGAGGTCGTGAACGTCGCCACCCGCGCCGAGCGCCAGCGCCTTGCGCAGCGCGGCTAGCGCGCCCTCGCGGTCCATCAGCCGCAACCGCAGCCGCCCCAGCCGCTCCCACGCGCCGGCGTCGGACGGGCCGCGCTCGGCCGCGCGCTGGGCGGCCTCCTCGGCGAGGTCGACGGCGCCCATGTCTTCGTAGATGCGGGCAGCGAAACGGTGAGCGGCAGGACGACGGCCATCGACGCGCGCCCAATCGCGCACGGCACGGGCGGCCTCCTCGAGCTTGCCCGCCTGCCAGAAGGCGAGCGTCATCAAGCGCAGCACGGCCACGTTGCGCGGCTCCGCGTCGCGGGCGTAGATCAGCCGCTGGGCCGCGAGCTCGTATTCGCCGTCGGCCATCGCGCGCTGCGCGGCCAGCATGAAGCGTTCGACGCGCTCCGCGGCTGGATCGGGCTTGGAGAAGTCGACGAATTTCATGCTGCCGGCGGGCACCGTGCGGATCCCGTGGCTGAAGCGCACCCGCGCCCACTGCTGGACCTCGTCGTTGCCGCTCGGATCGGTCGTGAAGTAGATGCCGGCGACCGTGCCGACCCCCCACTCCGGATAGGACAGGCAGCGGGCGTAGCGGTGGACGACCGAGTGGTCGGGCACGCGGCTGCCGAAGGGGTCGTTTTCGGCGCGGTCCTTGGCGGCGGCGCGAGCGCGCTGTTCGGCCTCGTATGCGCGCCGGCCGGCCTCTTCGCGCTCACGGCGGGCGGCCGCGGCGCTGACCTTGACCGCGTTGCGCGTGACCTTGCCTCCGCGCGAGCCCTCGGCGAGGCGCTCGAGCTGGTCGGCGGCCTCGTTGATCGCCTTGAGATGGCGCTCGTGCTCGAACTGGCGGCCCTGTGGGGCGACGTCGGGATGCCAACGCTTGGCCATCCTGCGACGTGCCAGCTGCACGTCGCGCTTGGTGAACGGCGCCTCGAGCTCCAGCAGGAGCAGGTGCTGCTCGACATCGAGGACCGTTGTAGGCATGACCTGACAACGTTAGCGAGCGCACGGACCTCCTATCCTGCGTGCGAATGTCCTCCCAGTACATCTTCACGATGCACCGGCTGTCCAAGCTCGTGCCGCCGGAGCGGACGGTGCTCGAGAACATCACGCTGGCCTTCTATCCGGGCGCGAAGATCGGCGTGCTCGGCTACAACGGCGCGGGCAAGTCGACGCTGCTGCGGATCATGGCGGGCGTCGAGGAGGAGTTCCGCGGGGAGGCGGCGCTCGCGCCGGGAGCGAGCGTGGGGATGCTCGAGCAGGAGCCGGCCCTGGACGAGAGCAAGGACGTGAAGGGGAACGTGGAGGACGGCGTGGCGCAGGCCAGGGCGCTGCTCAATCGCTTCAACGAGCTCGCGAGCAACTACTCCGAGGAGACGGCCGAGGAGTTCGGCGAGATCCAGGCGAAGATCGAAGCGGCCGACGCATGGAACCTCGACACGCAGCTCGAATACGCGATGGACGCGTTGCGCCTGCCGCCGGCGGACGCGGATGTGAGCGTGCTCTCCGGCGGCGAGCGACGGCGCGTGGCGCTCTGCCGGCTGCTGCTGCGCGCGCCGGACCTGCTGCTGCTGGACGAGCCGACGAACCACCTGGACGCGGAGTCCGTGGCGTGGCTGGAGCAGCACCTGGCCGAGTACAAGGGGACGGTCGTGGCGGTCACCCACGACCGCTACTTCCTCGACAACGTCGCCGGCTGGATCCTCGAGCTCGACCGCGGTCGCGGCATCCCCTACGAGGGCAACTACTCGAGCTGGCTCGAGCAGAAGCAGGCGCGCCTGGCCCTCCAAGAGCGCACGGAAAAGGCGCGCCAGCGCACGATCGCGGCGGAGCTCGAGTGGGTTCGCACGAACCCCAAGGGACGGCGCAACAAGTCCAAGGCGCGTCTGGCGCGCTACGAGGAGCTGGTGGCGCAGGAGCGCAACGTCAAGCTCGACGACGTGCAGATCCACATCCCGCCGGGGCCGCGGCTGGGCGAGCGCGTGCTGAGCGCGACCGATCTCGTCAAGGGCTTCCCCGTCCCGGGAGGATCCGGCGAGCGCCTGCTGATCGACTCGCTGTCCTTCGATCTCCCGCGCGCGGGCATCGTCGGCGTGATCGGAGCGAACGGCGCCGGCAAGACGACGCTGTTTCGGATGATCACCGGCGAGGAGGCACCCGACGGTGGCGCGCTCGAGCTCGGAGAGACCGTGCAGCTCGCGTACGTCGACCAGTCGCGCGACGCGCTTGACCCGGAGAAGACCGTGTGGGAGGAGATCTCCGAAGGCTACGAGCACATCAAGGTCGGTGAGCGCGAGGTCAACTCGCGCCAATACACCGCGGGCTTCAACTTCAAGGGCTCCACTCAGCAGGCCAAGATCGGCAGCCTCTCGGGTGGGGAGCGCAACCGCGTGCACCTCGCCAAGCTGCTGCGCAGCGGCGGCAACCTGCTGCTGCTGGACGAGCCCACCAACGATCTCGACGTGGACACGCTGCGCGCGCTGGAGAACGCGCTCCTGGAATTCCCGGGCTGCGTGATGGTGATCTCCCACGACCGCTGGTTCCTCGACCGCGTCGCCACCCACGTGCTGGCGTTCGAGGGCGACTCGCAGGTGACGTGGTTCGAGGGCAACTTCGAGGCCTACGAGGAGCACCGCCACGCCGTGCTCGGCGCCGCGGCCGACCGTCCGCATCGCATCACCTACAAGCGGCTGGTCCGTGGCTGAGCCGACGCCGGGCGGCCCTGCCGCCGTCGCATCGTCCTCGCATCGTCCCGGTACGGGGAAGGGGGGTCAGCCAGAGGGCGCCGCGGCCAGCGGCAAGCCGGACGCCGCCGCGGCCGGCGGCGAGCCGGATGCCTCGCCGGGCAAGTTCGACCGCGACACAGCCGTGTGGCGCGACACGGACGCCACCCACCCGGCGCATCCGGCGGTGGGCGAGCAGCTCGTGTACGGCGCGCACGTGGCAGCGGACTGGCGCGCCGGGCGCGGGCCGCACGGCGGCTACCTGGCGGCGATGCTGCTGCGCGCGCTGACCATGTCGGTGTCCGATCCGGCGCGCGAGCCGCGCTCGCTGACGATCCACTACGCGCGCGCGCCCGAGCCGGGAGCGGTGCAGATCCGGGTGGCGATCGAGCGCGAGGGCCGTTCGGTGAGCACGCTGTCCGCGCGCATGCACCAGGGCGAGCAGCTCACCGCGCTCGTGCTGGCAGCCTTCTCGGTGCCGTGGACGGGGCCTGAGATCTCAGAAGTGGCGATGCCGGACGTGCAGCCACCGGACTCCTCGCGTGAGAGCCTCAAGCTGATGGAGCACGGCCCGGAGTTCGCGCGCCACATCGTGCTGCAGCCGCGCATCGAGGGCCGCCCGCTGTCGGGGGAGGAGCGGCCGATGGTGATTCGCGGCTGGATGGGGCTCGCCGAGCCACGGCCGATCGACGCGCTGTCGCTGGCGTTCTTCAGCGACGCGCTGATCCCCGCGCCGTACATGCGCATGCGCGAGTGGTCGGCGGTGCCGACGGTCGATCTGACGGTGCACTTCCACGCGCGCATGCGTGCCGCAGCGGGCGCCGACCCGCACGAGCTGTGCCTGGCGCAGACGACCAGCGAGCTCGTTCACGACGGCTTCTTCGTGGAGGACGGGGTGATCTGGGCGACTGACGGGACGCTGCTCGCGCACTCGCGCCAGCTGGCGATCGTGGTCCCCTTCCGCGCCTGACGCGGCGGGCCGCGACATCGCCGCGAGGCTCGGCGTGACGCGCCCTTCCAGAGTAGGTAGCATTATGCAACGCATAATGGCGTCTACGACTGGAGCGCGCGATGGCTGATTACACCGCTAAGAAGATCAACGAGATGCAGGCCGCGTTCGGGGGCGGGTTCGTGAAGGCGAGGGCGGAGCTGGGGGTGAGCGCGTTCGGGATGAACGTGATCCGGATGCCCGCCAACTACGGCGACTACCCCGAGCACGACCACGAGACGGACGGCCAGGAGGAGGTGTACGTCGCGCTGGACGGCTCGGGGACGATCGACATCGAAGGCGAGACGGTGGACTTCGACAAGGACACGCTCGTGCGGGTCGCCGCCGGCACCAAGCGCAAGGTGCACGCAGGCCCGAACGGCATCACCATGCTCGTGCTCGGCGGCTGCCCCGGCGAGGCGTACAAGCCTGGGCCGATGAGCGAACTGAGCGCCGCGTAGCGCAAGCGCCGCCTGTGGGGGGGCGCCGCCGCCCGCAGGTGGCGTGCGGCGCTACCCGCCCAGGAAAGCTCTGCTGGGGCGAATGGGTGAGATAGAGGTCGATCGCAACATCGCCCGCAGAGCAGGGCGCATCCAACGTGACGCCGGATTGAAGATCGCCGATGCCCTGATCGCGGCGACCGCGCTCGAGCGCCAGCTCCCGCTGATGACGCGCAATCGGCGCCACTTCCAGCGCGTCTCAGGACTCACCGTGCACGAGCCGCTCGCCCAGAGCGGCGGGCCAGCAGAGGAAGGCGCAACGGACCTGGCCCCGTCGGGCTGAGGCGCCTCAGCGCGCGAACGAGCGCTCGCGCTCCAGCCGCAGTGCGGCGGCGGCGATCAGGCGCGCGGCGGCGCTCACGTCGTCGAGCGCCACGAGCTCGACCGGCGAGTGCATGTAGCGGATGGGGATCGACACGAGCCCGGTGGGAACGCCGCCGCGGCTGAGGTGCACGGCGTCGGCGTCGGTGCCGGTGTTGCGCGCGGACGCCTCCACGGTGAAGGGGATCTTCTCCGCTTCGGCGGTGTCGTAGAGCAGCTCGAACAGCGCGGGGTTGAGCGTGGAGCCGCGGGTGATGACCGGCCCCGAGCCGAGCTCGTGCTTGCCGGCCTCTTTCACGTCGATGCCGGGGGCGTCGGTGGCGTGGGTGACGTCGACGACGATCGCCGCGTCGGGCTGCAGCGCGAAGGCGCTGGTGCGCGAGCCGCCGAACGTGGTCTCCTCCTGCGCGACCGCCACCGCCGCGAGCTCCCACTGCCCGCCGCCCGCCTCCGCGACCAGCCGCGCGGCCTCCAGCGCGACGAACGAGCCGAGGCGGTTGTCGAGCGCGCGGGAGACCAGGCGCCCGTTGGGCAGCTCGACCGGCCGCGCGTCGATCACCGCGACGTCGCCGATCCGCACCAGCGCGCGCGCCTGCTCGCCGTCGCGGGCGCCGATGTCGAGGTGCAGCTCGCGCAGCTCGGCGACCTTCTTGCGCTCCTCCTCGCGCAACAGGTGGATCGGCTTCTTGCCCACGACCCCCGGGATCGGCCCGTCGCGCGTGTCCACGAGCACACGCTGGCCGACGAGGATCTGCGGGTCCCAGCCGCCGACGCCGCCGAACCACAGGTAGCCCTCGTCGTCGATGTGGGTGACGATCAGCCCGATCTCGTCGATGTGGCCCATCACGAGCAGCCGCGGCGCGTCGGCCTCGTAGCCGTGCTTTGGCGCGACGAGCGCGAGCGGGGTGCCGACGACGTCGCTGCTCACGCGCGCGAACCGGCCGGCGGCCTCGCTCCACACCTTCGCGGGAGCGCTCTCGTACCCGGAGGGCCCGCGCGCGTTCAGCAGGTCACGCAGGACCGGTGGCACGCCTGCGTGCTCACTCATGCGGCGAGCAGGCTGCGCAGGACGAACTGCAGGATGCCGCCGTGGCGGAAGTATTCGGCCTCGCGTGGGGTGTCGATGCGCACGCGCGCGTCGAACTCGATCGCCGCGCCGGCGCCGCGCTCGCCGGCGGGCTGCGCGCTCACGCGCACCGCGCGCGGCGGCGCTCCGCCGACGCCGCCATCCGACCCGGCCGTCCCGGCTGACCCAGCCCCGGGGGCTGGGTGCCCCCCCAGTCCCCCGATCGCCTCGGCGAGCCCGCCGACGGAGAACACCTCGGTGCCGGTGAGCCCGAGCGAGCCGGCGCTCTGCCCGTCGGGGAACTGCAGCGGCAGGACGCCCATGCCGATCAGGTTCGAGCGGTGGATGCGCTCGAAGCTCTCGGCGATCACCGCCCGCACCCCCAGCAGCTTCGTGCCCTTGGCGGCCCAGTCGCGCGAGGAGCCCGTGCCGTACTCCTTGCCGGCGAGCACCACCAGCTCGACGCCCGCGTCGATGTAGCGCATGGCGGCGTCGTAGATCGACATCTGCGCGTTCGCGCCGTCGGCGAGGTAGTACGTGTTTCCGCCCTCCGGCAGCGGCTCCAGGCCGGCCTCGCGCCCCAGGAGGTTGCGCAGGCGGATGTTCGCGAACGTCCCCCGGACCATCACCTCGTGGTTGCCGCGGCGGGCGCCGTAGGAGTTGAAGTCGAGCGGCGCGACGCCCTGCCCCTGCAGGTAGAGCCCGGCGGGACCGTCGCGCTTGATCGAGCCGGCTGGCGAGATGTGGTCGGTGGTGACGCTGTCGCCGAGCAGCGCGAGCACGCGCGCGCCGTCGATGTCGCGCACCGGCGGGGGCTCGGCGGGCATGCCGTGGAAGTACGGCGGCAGCCGCACGTACGTGGAGGCGGGGTCCCACGCGAAGCGCTCGCCCGCGGGCACCGGCAGGCCGTTCCAGTGCTCGTCGCCGGCGAACACCTCGCTGTAGCTCTTGCGGAACATGTCCGCGCGCACGGCCTCGCCGATCGTGTCGGCGATCTCGCGCGCGGAGGGCCAGATGTCGCGCAGGTACACGTCCTCGCCGTGCCCGTCCTGGCCGAGCGGGTCGCCGGCGATGTCGATGTCCATCGTGCCGGCCAGCGCGTAGGCGACGCACAGGGGCGGCGAGGCGAGGTAGTTCATCTTCACGTCGGGGTTGATGCGCCCCTCGAAGTTGCGGTTGCCTGACAGCACGGAGACGACCGCGAGGTCCGCCTCGTTGACGGCGGCGGAGACCTCCTGCGGCAAGGGCCCCGAGTTGCCGATGCAGGTGGTGCAGCCGTAGCCCACGAGGTTGAAGCCGAGCTGCTCCAGCGGCTCGGTGAGCCCGGCGCGGTCGAGGTACTCGGTGACCACCTTCGAGCCGGGGGCGAGCGAGGTCTTGACCCACGGCTTCGAGCGCAGCCCCCTGGCGAGCGCGTTGCGCGCGAGGATGCCGGCGCCGATCATCACCGACGGGTTGGAGGTGTTGGTGCAGCTGGTGATCGCGGCGATCACCACGTGGCCGTGGTCGAGCTCGACCTCGCTGCCGTCGGCGAGCGTGCAGCGCGCGGAGGTCGCGGTCTTGACGGTGGCGCCGCCGCGCTCGGGCGCTTCCACATAGCTGGGCCCGCCGTCGTTGGGGCGCGGGCGGTCGTTGCCGTTGGCGGGCGGGTCGCTCGAGGGGAAGCTCTCCGCGTCGGCCTCGTCGCGGGCGTCGTAGTCCTGGACGTAGCCGCCGAGCGCCTCGCGGAAGGACTCCTGGGCGTGGCTGAGCGCGATGCGGTCCTGGGGGCGCTTCGGCCCGGCGATGCTCGGCTCGACGCTCGCGAGGTCGAGCTCGATCGTGTCCGAGAACGTGGGCGCTTCGGCGTGCTCGTCGTGCCACAGCCCCTGCTCCTTGGCGTATGCCTCGACGAGCGCGATCTGCTCGGGCGAGCGCCCGGAGAGCTCGAGATAGGAGATCGTCTCCGCGTCGATGGGAAAGATCGCGCACGTGGAGCCGAACTCGGGCGACATGTTGCCGATCGTCGCGCGGTCTGCGATCGCCAGCCCGGCGAGCCCGGTGCCGTAGAACTCGACGAACTTGCCCACCACGCCGCGTTCGCGCAGCATCTCGGTGACGGTCAGCACGAGGTCGGTGGCGGTGGCTCCCTCGGGCAGCGCCCCGTGCAGGCGAAAGCCGAGCACCTGGGGGATCAGCATGGACATCGGCTGGCCGAGCATGGCGGCCTCGGCCTCGATGCCCCCCACCCCCCAGCCGAGCACGCCGAGGCCGTTGACCATCGTGGTGTGCGAGTCGGTGCCGACGAGCGTGTCGGGGTAGGCCTGGGGTGGGTGGGCTCCTGATCGTTCGTTCGCGAACACGACGCGCGCGAGGTACTCGAGGTTGACCTGGTGCACGATGCCGGTGTCGGGGGGCACGACGGCGAACTGGTCGAACGCCCCCTGCCCCCAGCGCAGGAACACGTAGCGCTCCTGGTTGCGCTCGAACTCGCGCTCGGCGTTCACGCGGAAGGCGTCGCGCGTGCCGAACGCGTCGACCTGCACCGAGTGGTCGATCACGAGCTCGGCGGGCGCGAGCGGGTTGATCTTGGCGGCGTCGCCGCCCATGTCTGCCATCGCCTCACGCATGGCGGCCAGGTCGACGACGGCGGGCACGCCGGTGAGGTCTTGCATGAGCACGCGCGCGGGGGTGAACGCGATCTCCTTGCTCGGCTCGGCCTTCGCGTCCCAGCCGGCGAGCGCTTCGACGTCGGCGGCGGTGACCGAGCCGTTGCCCTCGGTGCGCAGCAGGTTCTCGAGCAGCACCTTCAGCGAGAACGGCAGCCTGCGCACGTCGAAGCGCTGCTGCAGCGCGTCCAGGCGGAAGATCTCGTAGCTGCGATCGGCGAGGACGAGCGTGTCCTTGGCGCCAAAGCTGTTCTCCGACATGGGCATCTCCCGTGCGCTGGGGGGTCTTCAGGGGCTACGGCCAGTCTCGCAGAGTCGCCGCGGCGACTCGGTGCCCGGCGCGCCCAGCGCACGAGCTCCCCTGCGCCTACGGGGCCGGCACTGAGGCGCGCGTGACGCGCCCCTTGCCCTGACGCTTGGCGCGCAGCAGCGCGGCGTCGCACGCTTCGAGCAGCTCGTCAGTGTCCATGGGGGCGCGCCACTGGGCGACGCCCACGGACGCCGAGACGCCAGGGCCGATCCCGTCGTAGGCGGGTATCGCGCGCAGCCGTTCCAGCGCGCGGCTGGCGGCTGCGGCGGCGCTGTCGAGGGCGGCGTTGGGCAGGATCACGACGAACTCGTCGCCGCCGTAACGCGCGACGCGATCGAACGCGCGAAACTCGCCGACGAGCGCGTGCACGACGCCGCGCAACAGCATGTCGCCCGCCTGGTGGCCGTGGCGGTCGTTGACGAGCTTGAAGTCGTCGAGGTCGATCAGCAGGCACGACAGCGGCCCGCCGGTGCGCGTGGCGCGCCCGATCTCCTCGTCGAGCCGGCGGCGCATGGCGCGGTGGTTCATGCACCCGGTGACGGCGTCCGTGCCGGCCTCCGCGCGCGCGCGCGCGAGCGCGAGCGCGGTGGCCGCCTGCTCGACCAGCGCGCCGGCGAGCTCGACTTCGGTGGCGTCGAACGGCTGGGACTCACGGCGCACGAGCACGACCACCGCCTCGACCTCCCCGCGCTCGGCGAGCGGCAAGAGCAGCGCGCTGGTGACCGCGCCGGTTTCGCTCAGCCGCGGGATGCTCGCCAGCCCCTCGGCGTCGGTGGCGAGGAAGCTGTTGCGCGTCCTCGCCACCCAGCTGACGCCTGGCGGGCGTTCGCCGCGCGACTGCAGGTAGCTGAGCCGCCCGATGCCACCGAACAGGTACACGGCGACGAGCTCCTCGTGACCGTCGTCGTCGACGGCAAGATGGTGGATGTGGACCTCCTCGGCGCCGGGGACCGCCAGCAGCTCGCGCGCCAGCGCCCGGAACATCGCGTCGGCGTCGGCCACCTCGTCGGCGAGCGTGCTCAGGTGGCGGATGCCAGCCAGCAGCCGGTCGAGGCCTGCTGGTGTCGAGGCATCCGTACCCGCTACGACATCCATACAGAGACTGTACGGCATGCGGGCGGCGATGTGGCGCGCTGCGCGTCTTGTGGGCCCGTGAGAGACGCGCCGGGGCGGCCGATGGCCGCCCCGGCTTACAGCTGATCTCTAGCTGACGGCTGCTACAGGCTCACACCCTGACCGTCAAGGTCGCGCTAGAGGTCTTCCCGCCCTTCTGCTTGGGCACAAAGCCGACGCGCACTTTGAGCTTGAACGGGCGCCGCCGACCGCGTGACGCACGCGACAGCGGGATCTTGAGCGTGACCGACTTGTGTGCCTCGGCCAGCGTGCGCCTGGTGGTTGACAGGCCCCGGCCACTGCCGCTGATGCGCCCGGCGGAGTACGTCCTGACGGTCACATACACGGTGTCACCGACGATCTTGTGACCGATTACCTGCACGCCGCATTCGCTGGGCGTGATGATCGTGTTCTGTTTGACCACCACGCCGTTCTGCCCGGTGATGGTCGTGGGCATCACGAGCTTTTCGGTGCACACGTTGGTCTTGTGCGGGTTTTCCGTGCGTTCCACGTCGAGCGCCGAGAACGGCCCGAGCGGGAGGTTGACGGTGATGCTCGACACGGGGACATCGGGCGTGGCCGCGAAGTTCGTCGTGGTGATGCCTTTGGAGATGTGGGTTTTGCCTTCGACGATCACACGTACGCCATCGGCTTCGAGCACGAGTTCGAGGCTCGGGAATTCTTCACCCGCGTGCGAGACGAGGATCGCCGGGCCTTTCATCACGTTGGGCAGCGTGGGCGTGACCGCGGTTGCGGTGCCGACCATCGCTTCTTTGTTGCAGCTGTATGGGTTTTCTTCGAACGTCTTGGCCACACACGCTTTGTTCAGCGTCGACAGGCGCGAGGGCAGCTGCCTCGGCAGCTGGACGAGCACCGATTTGATGTTCGCCTGGCCGGGCGCCTGCGTCATGGTGGTGACGAGGCTCGCGCCGTTCGCTTTCGAGGTCTTGGCGCTGGTGGAGGCGGTGAACTTCGGTTTGAACGCCAGGGCACTGCAGCCTTCGAGCTGGAACGGCGAGGTCAGTCCCGACTGCACGGTTCCGCTGGTCGAAGTCAGGACCGATTCGGTACTCAGCGGCGAGCAGCTCGTCGGATTGAACAGGAAGCCCTGCCTGTTCACGTTGACGTTGATCGAGCGCAGACGCAGCGGGATGCCCTTGTAGATCGTCGGCAGGGTGCTTTCCGCCGTGACCTGCGCGGTCCTCTGGTTGACGTTGATGGTCGAGCGCGTCACCACGTTGCCGAGGTTGAACGGCCCGGCCACCGCCGGGACCACGATCGACAGGCCGAACGGGGCGCCGTTGTAGGGACCCGTCATGTAGACCGACCCGTTGAACGTGTACGGCGCCGAGCCGGAGCCGGCTTCCACGGTAACTGAGCCGATCTTGCTGGCTGCACCGCATTCGCCGCTGTTGGCCGGCGCTTCTTCGCACAGCTTCACCGCCGGGATCGCGCCGACCAGGCCGGGGGGCAGGGTCGTCTTGATCTTCTGCAGGTACTGTTCGCCGTTCTTGCGGGTGAAGTTGATCGCGTAGGAAGTGTGCCCACCGCCGCTCGTCGCTTCGTTTTCGGTGCTCTGGCTCAATGAGAACGGCAGCGACGAGGCACAGCCGGTGACCGACAGTCCGCCGAACGCCGCGTTCTTGGGCGCGGTTTCGCTCGAGAACGGCACGAATTCGGTCGACCCTTCGGGCGTGCCGCACGCGAGCGGGTTTGCCAGCGACGTGAGCACGTTGCGGTTGAAGCTGATGGTCAGGTTGGTGAACGGCTGTTCGGGGTTTTCGTTGAACACCGTTGTCAGCTGGCCGGTCGCTTCGTTGGGGATGACTTCTGCTTTCACGCGCACCGAGACCCCGTAGCGTTCGGAGTTGGCGACGACGTAGATGATGTATGGCGGCCCCGTGATCGGGCCGGTTTCCGAGCCGCTGACCGGCCCGCCGAGGTACACGTGACCTGTGAACGAGCCGTTGGGGAGCGTGGGCACGTCGAGACTGACCGTGCCGAGTTCCGATCCGGAGGGACACGCCACGCCGAAGGTTTCGCTGTGGATGCGCGCCTGGGCGACCGTGCACGCTTCGAGTCCGTGCGCAGCTGACGGGTTGAGCGTCATGCCTGCAGGCAGCGTGATCGAAGCCGTCTTGACCTGAGCCTGCTCCGGTTCTTCCGGTTCGCTCGGCACGCTCACTTCGGTGGTGAACGGGTTCGGCGCATCGCTGACCGTCGAGCCCGATTCAAACGCGAACGTCGGTTCGAACTTCAGGGCATTGCAGCCTTCTAGTCCAAGCGGGGTTTTGAAGTCAGTGCGCGTCGATTCTCCTGACGTGTCTTTCAGCGACAGGAAGGTCGTGTTGTCACCTGGACAGTTAGTGGCGTTTGTGATGAAGTCCCCTTCCCCACTTGTCCCGAAGAGTACCTGCCTCGAACTGATCAGCGGGTCTGCGGGGTTGACTTCGACTTCAAAGTAGTCATGGTAGTCGCCTTGATCGGTTCCAGCGGCCTGCTTGCCCCATTCCACGCTGCCTTTCACGAAAGAGTGCACGTAGTACTGCGTCGTTCCCAGGCCCTCACCTTCGGTGATCGGTTTGGGGAACGCAAGCGCGACGCCATAGTAAGACGCGAGATGTTCCGGCTGTTCGAGGTTATAGACCGTGCCTTCCAGCGGCAGGTCGGTGAACCCGAATTTTTTTAGCGCTTCGACATACAGCGTAACTTTTTCTTCCCCGATTTCCGTTTCGGGTTCGCACGTCGGCGCGGTGTACAAGCCTGTGTCTGGGATCGCTTCTTTGTCTCCGAATTCTTCTGCCGAGCACATCGGTACGGCCGCCGGGGAGGTGGCCAGACCAGTGGCGACGTCGACCCTGACGCGGTTCACATCCGCGCCGCCTTGCGGTTTCGCGTTGGGGTATTTGCCTTCGGTCTTGAGTTCGAAGTCGGTGACGCCGTATGGGACGCGTCCGCCCGCCTGCGTAAAGCCTTCTTGTTTAGCTTCTGTTTCGGTGATTTTCGCCTTGGGGAAGAAGTAGGAGGGGCCCGTGGGACCTAGAGGCCCTTCGGTTTTTGTGCTGCCGCATTCGCTGAAGCTGAATTTGCAGTTGGTGGCGACGAAGCTTTCGACTTCGAGACCAGCCGCCGCGGCCGCCGTCGCCGATAGGGCTACGAGTACGGTCGCTACAAGCGCCACAAGCAAAACACGGACCTGAATCCTCACGACGACCTCCCTAATCGGCTCGGCTACAGCAAGACAGAAACGCCTACACCCTCGTTTTGACTCCGAGCAGGCGAAAAAGTTGCGGTGGATCATCGGCTCTATTAGACGAATGCTGCGTATGTCCTGCAAAGTAGGTCCCTTGGCGGGCAGTCCTTTCAACCGCCGTCCTGGCTGGCTCACCAGCCAGGACGCGTTCGCGCCGACGGCCGCACGGATGGGGCCGCGGGAGCAGGGCACGGCATCGTCTCGTCGGCCCTGTGCACACAATGCCTTACACTGCATTCCATGCCACCTGCCGACCGGGGACAGCTCTCGATGCGACCGTCCAAGAAGACCATCGAAAGGCTGCGTGAGCGCGCACGGATGCGCGGCGAGAAGCATACGACGCTCGCCGAGCGCTACCTGGAAGAGGGCGTGCTCATGGACGAGCACCCCAACATCCACTTCGTCGACGGAGCCATGGGACGGCGCGCCGCCGTGCTGGGCACCGGGCTGGACGTCTGGGAGATCGTGGACGTGGCCAAGGACAATGGTGGCTCGGTCGCCGACACGGCCGCGTACCTGGAGATAGATCCGCGGCTGGTCGAGAGCGCCATGCGCTACTACGGCGCCAACCGGGACGAGACCGACGACATGATCGCCCGCGTGCACGAGCTCGGCGAGCGCGAGGAGGCGAACTGGCAGGCCGCCCGCGCGGCAGTCTCCGAGTGAAGCTGCTCCTCGACGAGCACCTCTCCCCAGAGATCGCTCGACAGCTTCGAGCGCGCGGACACGACGTCATCGCGGTCGGCGAGCGGCCCAGCCTTCGCGGGCGCTCAGACCGCGTGCGCTTCGCGTCGCTGCCCGACGAGCAGCGGGCGATCGTGACCCACGATCTCGGCGACTTTCGCCCGCTGTTCGCTGAGGCGTTGCGCCGCGGGTCGCGCACCCATGGCCTGATCTGCGTGCCGCGGCGCTTCCGGCTCGACCGCCAGGGGGTCGGGCGGCTCGTGCTCGCGCTCGACGCGCTCCTACGGGCATATCCAGATGTCGAGGGCGCGATCGCAGCAGGTGGCGAGCTGTGGCTCGAGGAGCCGCCCTCACCCGGCTGATCGGCAGGGGCGCCTCCCGCTTCAGCCCGCAGCCACCGCCTCGCCGAACCCCACCCGCAGCAGCGCGCCGCCGTCCGGTGCGTTCTGCGCTTCGACGAAGCCGCCGCACGCCTCCGCCGCCTGGCGCACGATCGCCAGGCCGAGGCCCGAGCCGGGCAGCCCGCGCGCGGCCTGCGCGCGGTAGAAGCGGTCGAACACGAACGGCAGGTCCGACTCCTGAAAGCCGGGGCCGTGGTCGCGGACGCTCAGCACGCCGTCCTTCAACGTCACCTCCACGACAGCACCGTGGGGGCTCCACTTGCGGGCGTTGTCCACCAGGTTCGACACCGCGCGACCGATGCGCTCGGCCTGGCCGCGCACGATCGTCGGCTCGAGCTCGAGCTCGAAGCGCACGCCGTCGCCGCGCCGGCGCGCGCTCGCGACCGCCGCGCGCACCAGCTCGTCCAGGCGCACGTCGTCTGCCGCGCCGTCCGGGGTGACGCCCCGCGCGAGCTCCACCACGTCGCCCACCAGCGCCGTCAGCTCGTCGAGCTCGGCGACGATGTCCGCGCGCAGGCTCTCCTGCTCCTCCGGCGGCAGGCGCTCGGCTTCGCCCAGCACCTGGATGTTCGCGCGCAGCGAGGAGATCGGCGTGCGCAGCTCGTGGCTGGCGTCGGCGATCAGGTGGCGCTGCGCCTGCACCGAGCGCTCGAGCGCGTCCAGCGTCGCGTTGAAGCTGCCCGCCAGGCGCGCCAGCTCGTCACGGCCCTGCGTCTCGATCCGGCGCGACAGGTCCAGGTTGCCCGTCAGCGTCTCGGTGCGCTGCGTGAAGCGCGCGATCGGCGCCAGCGCCGTGCGCGCCACAAGCGCGCCCAGCAGCCCCGCCAACACCACGCCGCCCACCCCTATGAGCACCAGGATCAGCAGCAGGTGGCTGAGCTCGTGCTCCACCTGCGTGAGCGGCTGCGCCACCAGCACCGCCCCATCCATGCCCGTGCCCGTCGTCAGGATGCGCAGCTGCGTGCCGTCGATGTTGCGTTCGCTGAACGCCGCACCGCTGCCTCGCGCGGCGATCGCGCGCTCAGCCGCCGTCACCGGGATCTTCCTGCGCGCAGCGCCCTGCCCGCCGGGCACGAACACTTCTCCCTGCGGGGAGATGAACTCCACGTAGCCCGACGCCGCTCCGAACGGAGCCGGTTCCACGGTTCCAGGAAACCCGCCCACCCCGCCGCCCGGCCGGTCATCGCCGTCCCCGTCCGGGAGGTCCGCGCCGGGGGATGCGCCGGGCGGCCCACCCCCAGGACCGCCTGAGCCCACGAACGCACGCGTGCGTGCGCGCAGCGCGCTGTCCACTTCGCCGCGCAGGTCGGAACGCACCGCCACGTACAGCCCGATCGCCGCCGCCAGCACCGCCAGCGCCACCGACACGCTGGCCACCGCCGCGATGCGCGTGCGCAGCGTCACGGCTCGCGCAGCGCGTAGCCCACGCCGCGCACCGTGTGGATCAGCTGGCGAGCGCCCGCCTCCTCCAGCTTGCGGCGCAGGTAGCCGATGTACACGCGCAGCGCGTTCGACGTGGGGCCGAAGTCGTAGCCCCACACGCGCTCGTAGATCAAGCTGTGGGGGAGCACGCGGCGCGGGTTCGCCAGCAACAGCTCCAGCAGCTGGTACTCCGTGCGCGTCAGCTCCACGAACTGCTCCCCCACCTGCGCGCCGTGACGATCGCTGTCCAGCCGCAGCTCCGCGAACGACAGCGCCTCCGTGTCGGCCTGCGGGTTCGCGCGGCGCAGCAGCGCTCGCAGCCGCGCCTGCAGCTCGCCCACGTCGAACGGCTTGACCATGTAGTCGTCAGCGCCGGCGTCCAGGCCGTCGATGCGGTCGGACACCGCGTCGCGCGCCGTCAGGATCAGGACCGGCACGCGGCTGCCCGCGCGACGGATGCGCCGGCAAACCTCCACGCCGTCGATCCCCGGCAGGCCCACGTCCAGCACCACCGCCTCGGGCTCCGCCTGCACGAGCCGCTCGAGCGCCTCCTCGCCGCTCTCCGCCAGCTCCACCTCGTAGCCCGCCAGCGTCAGCGCCCGGCGCAGGGCTTCGCGCACCGCGCGGTCGTCGTCGACCACCAGGATACTCACGCGCGTGATTGTTGCGTGCCCACGCCTTCCAGCGCCGCCGCGCGGCCCGCGCAGTCGTACAGCGTGCTCGCGCCGCCCGACGATGCAGACGCACCCGAGCCTTCGGAAGAGCCCGAGCTGGCCGACAGCGTCACCGCGGTGCACGCCTTCGCCACCGCCGCCATCGCCTTCTTCGCCCCCACACGCGTGTCGCCAGGCACGCCTGCGCCGCGGGCGCCGCCGGCGCGGCTGAAGCCGCCAGGGGCGCTCGCGCCTTCTTCGTCCAGCACCCACGTGATCTTGCCCGCGCGAACCTCCTGCGCCAGCCAGGAGACGCTCACGTCGCTCTCGCGCCCGGAGAAGCCGCCGATGCCAGCCACGTTGTCGTCTCCGTCCAGGATCGCCGTGGCGGCGTTCGACTGGCTCGCCACTGCGATCGTCCCGCCGCCGTGGCGCTTCACATACGACTCCACGCTCGCGCTCACGCTGCCGCCGATCGGCGCGCCGAGTGCGCCGCCGAAGCCACGGCCGCCGCCCAGGCCACGGCCGCCACTCAAGCCGCGGCCGCCACCCAAGCCGCGGCCGCCGCCCAAGCCCTGGCTGGCGCCTGGGCCCTGCGGCACGCCGGCCGAGCCCGAGCCGGACCCAAACAGCTGCGGCACCGCACCGGCCGCCGAACCGGGGGCGCCCACGCCGGCGGGGCCGGCGAACTTGCCGGGGCCTCGACCGCGCAGGCCGGAACCGCGACCGCCCGAACCGGCACCTGGACCGCCCGAGCCGGCACCCGGACCGCCGCCCGGCCCGCCGAAGCCGCCCGGCCCACCGCCGCTCTCAGCCGACGCGGGCCCGCCCGCGGGGAAGGTGCCGCTGGTGGCGTGGCCGAGCGTGTCGAACGCCCACACCGCGGGAGCCGCCAGCAGGGCGGCAAGGACTACAGCGATTGCCGTCACGCGCACCGCGCGTGAGCTGAACGCGAGCAGCGCGAGCGCCGCCAACAGACCGGCCACGATCAGGACGGGGGGCAGCCACGTGAGCTGGCCGGGGTAGTCGGCACGCACGACAAGCTCCACGATCACGCCGGCGATCACCGCCAGCGGGCCGGCGATGCGGAGGTTCACGCCGCCGGAGATCAGCTGCGCGGCGCCCGCGCCCACCAGCGCAGCGGCGAACGGCGCGAGCAGCGACACGTAGTAGGGATGGAAGATGCCGCTGGCGAAGCTGAACAGCACGGCGGTCGTGGCGAAAGCGCCGCCGACCACCATCAGCCAGCCGCTGCGCTCGTCCGCGCGGCGCAGGCGGCTCGCGGCGAGGATCGCCAGGCCACTCACCAGCGCGAAGCCGAGCAGCCAGCCCGCCTGGCCGCCGAGCGCGGAGTTGAGCAGGCGCAGCGGTCCGGTGGCGCCGCCGAACGTGTTGCTCGCCGTGCCACCCGGCCCGCCCGACTGTCCGTCCACGCGCCCGACGCCGTTGTATTCGAAGATCAGCGACAGGATCGTGTTGTTGCTGGTGCCCGACACCCACGGGCGGTCCGCCGCGGGGGTGAGTTCCACAAGCAACGGCCATGCGCCGCCCACCAGCAGCATCGCCGTGCCACCGGCGAGCAGCTGGCCCACAGCGTGCACCCGGCCACGTGCCGCCGGCGCCAGCCACAGCCACGCCGCCGCGATCCCCGGCACGACCACCAGCGCGACCAGCATCTTCGTCTCGAAGCCCAAGCCCACGCACACGCCCGCCGCCACCAGCCAGCGCGTGCCCTTGCCGGCGGGCGCGCGTTCGAACGCGCGCACCGTGCACCACAGCGCGGCCACGCAGCAGAGGATCAGCAGCGAGTCGGGGTTGTTGTGGCGGGAGATCGCCACCGTGATCGGCGTCAGCGCCAGCGCCAGGCCAGCCACGAAGCCGCCCACGCGGCCGAAGCGCCGGCGCACCAGGTCATACACGAGCGCCACGCTCGCCACGCCCATCAGCGCCTGCGGCACGAGGATGGAGAGCGAATGGAAGCCGAACACGCGCACCGACAACGCCTGCACCCACAGCGCCAGCGGCGGCTTGTCCACGGTCATCACGCCGCCTTTGTCCAGCGACGCGAACAGGAAGTCGTGCCAGCTCCCGCTCATCGATTTCACGGCCGCCGCGTAGTAGGTGTTCGCCCAGCCGTTGCGGGAGAGCGCCCACAGGTTGAGCACGCCCGCCAGCGCCATCACGACGAGCAGCTCCAGGCCGGGTATCCGCGCCGCGAGCGCCCGCAGGCGCCGGCGCGCCAGCTCGAAGGTGCGTGCGAATGCGCCGGCGGGCGTGGTGGCCGGCGTTGCGGGCGCAGCCGCTTGGGTCTCCCATGAATAGCTCATGGGCGAGAGCATCGACGCCGCGCGTAGGGGCCTCCTTTGCGGAGTGTCGGAGATTTGTAAGTCCGCTCGGCGGGTCGCCGCGTTGGCTGCGCAGTTCGGCATCCACGAGCGCCGGGTTGCGATCGCGCTCGACTATGCCGCCGCCCACCGCCAGGAGATCAGCTCTCATCCGCACGTCTTGGCGGCCCCAGGGGATCGCTCGCCGCTCGATGGCTTCCCGATGCGTAGCACCTTCACTCCGGTGGTCGCCAGGGTGGGTCGTACTCATAGCTCGCGGTCACGAACTCCACATCGTCGAGCGGCAGCGTCGCCTGGTGGCGCTGGCGGTCGCGCGCTTCCTGGCGCATAGCTGGGATCGTCTTGGCGGCCGAGCTGTACAGGTCGGCCATGATGCGGTCGCCTGCGGCGTTGTCGGTGGCGAAAATCATGTGATAGACGGTGCCGCCACGGGTGTTCCTTAGCTCAAACGGATGCGTCTTGGCATATCCGAGATCGTGATTCAACCGCCAGCGCATCAGGTTGACGTATTCCTCCTTGGCGTCTGCCGCGGTGAGTTCTTCGCGGCGCCGGCGCTCATAGATCGGCCGCCAAGCGTCACTGCCGAACAGGCGTGTGGCACCCTGCTCGTGCTGTGGCAGCAGTCTGGTTTGATCGAGCGCCAGCATCCGTATCAAGCCCTGCGTTGGAAACAGCAGCCACATCTCGACCTTGTATTCCGCGGTCGTGGAGCTCGGCTTCTTGTAGCCGATCTTGTGGGCAGCCAAGCGCTCCAGGGTCTGCCATGCAAGCTCCATTCCGTCCGGGTCGAGGAACGCAAACGTCGGCGCCCACCTGACGGGCTGCAACTCCGTCAAGGCTGTGGCGATCGTCTGGTTGCAGTCGCCGCCGTACACTTTGATGTCCCTTCCGGGATATTCGCTGCGCAGGCGCTGCTCGAGCTCTTGCGCCTTCTCCTCTTTCTCGAAGTAGCGCAGCTTCGTGAATCCTCCGGCGACATCTACGTCGAGCGCGATTCGCGCCGAGCCGGAAAACTCTCGGCCGGTGAGACGGCTGATCCCGTGGCCTTCGCCTGCGAACGCATCCAGATAGATGAACTCGCTTGCCTTGCCCTTGGATGCACGCAGGAACGCCGGCAGATAGTCGTGCAGGATGGCGAGCTTGGCCTCGGTCCAGTATCCCCAGGACCGTCCTGCTGTGGCGCTCACGCCGGCTCCGCAACATGTGCGCTCGGCATCTCATCCCAAGTCCGGCCGTCGAGAAGGCGCCCGCCAGACTTGGGGCGGTGCCCGCCCCACTGCTTGAAGAAGAACGCCACGTCCTCCTCAGCGCAGCGGTCGCGCAAGTCGCGCAGCCACTCGATCCGCACGGATCGGTGCTTTGGCCCCGACTCGCCGCCCGCTATCAGCCAGTCGATCCCCGCAAGATCAAGGCCCTCCAACGGGCCGAGCAGGGGCTCGGCCGAAATGAACCGGACTGCAGCCTCAACATCGCGCAGGAAGTCGGCTCTGTGCACGAAGCGGCGATTCTCGATGGAGACACCGATCCAGACATTCGGATGCCAAGTGAGCTCGCCGGCGAGCTCGACGAGTCGCTCGTGGCGCTTGGTCAGGACCTGAAACGTGTGGTGCGAAGCGTGGCCCATCACGTCGAAGACCGCTTGAATGAACTCCAGCGGCACGTCATCGTGGAACAGGTCGCTCATCGAGTTGACGAAGATCATCCGCGGACGAGCCCAACGCAAGGGCTGATCGAGACGTTGTGGCCACAGACGCAGGTCGAATCCCTGCTCGTAGGGGTGCCCCGGGATGCCGCGCCAGCGCTCAGCGAACGTCTTGGCGTAGCAGTGCGCGCATCCCGGCGAAACCCGATCGCAACCCGTGACCGGGTTCCAGGTCGCCTCAGTCCACTCGATCGCGCTGTTGTCGGCCATGACTCCTCGTTCGTTGCTGACGCTCAAGCTCCCCCGCCATATCGAACATATGTTCGCATGGCGGGCGGCGGCACGATCATCTTGACGCCCACAGCCACAAAGCTGCCTGTGCGAAGAGAATGGCGCTCAGTCGATCAGGCGTTTGCCCAGCCGCCAGATCGCCAGGCGCCACATCAACAGCGCGAACGCCAGCAGCACGCCCGCGTGCACGAGGTCGACCGGCGCCAGCCCGCCAAGGGACGCGTCGCGCACGAGCTGCACGCAGTGGAAGAGCGGGTTCGCCTGCGAGATCGCGCGCAGCACCGCCGGCAGCGTGGTGATCGGGAAGAACGTGCCCGCCACCAGGAACATCGGCGTGAGCACCGCGCTGGTGATGTAGTTGAAGTTGTCGATCGTCTTCGCCACCGCCGCGATCGTCACGCCGAACGCCGCAAAGCCAAAGCCCGTGAGGAAGCCGATCGGCACCACCAGCAGCATCCCCACTTCCGGCTGCAATCCGAACGCGATGCCCACCAGCAGCGGCGCCAGGCCGTACACGCCCGCGCGCAGCGAGATCCACAGGATCTCCGCCGTCACCAGCTCTTCCACGTCCACCGGCGCCGCCAGCACCGCGTCATACGTGCGCTGGAACTGCCAGCGGATGAACGTGTTGAACATTCCTGGGAACGCCGAGCTGAACAGCACCGCCGTTGCCACCACCCCCGTGGCCACGTACTGCTTGTAGTCCACGTGCGCCACCTTCGGCACCAGCGTCCCCAGGCCCAGGCCGAACGCCAGCAGGTACACGACCGGCTGCACGATCGACGAGAACGTCGTCGACTTCCAGTAACGAGAGAAGATCGACACGTCGCGGCTCATCACGCCCGCCAGCGCCGCCGGTTCCAGACGGCCGATCCGCCGCGCGCTCGAGGGCGCACGGCCCACCAGCGTGGGCTCGCCCTGCGAACGCGAATAATTTTTATTAATATTAATATTAATCATTCGATCTCCTCGCCTGTCAGCGCGACGAACGCGTCCTCCAGGTTCGCCGGCCGGCGCACACCGTCGGGCGCGTCGCCGTTGACAGTCTCCGCGCGCAGGATCGCCACCGCCGGGCCGCTGCGCCTGCTCGGCCAACCGTTGCTCGCCGCCAGCTCGCTCACCCGCGCCAGATGCTCGGGTGGGCCGTACACCTCCAGCACCTGCTCGCCCGCGTGCGCGCGCACCAGCTCCGCCGGCGTGCCCTGCGCGATGATCTTGCCGGCCGACATCACCGCCACCGTGTCCGCCAGACGCTCCGCCTCCTCGATGTAGTGCGTGCTCATCAGCACCGTCACGCCGTCCGCGCGCAAGCCGTCGATCAGCGACCACAGCTCCTGGCGGACCTGCGGGTCGAGGCCCACCGTCGGCTCGTCCAGCAGCACCAGGCGCGGGCGGTGGATCAACCCGCGCGCCACCAGCAGGCGCCGGCGCATGCCGCCGGACAGCTCGCGCACGATCGTGTCCGCGCGCGGAACCAGGTTCGCGATCTCAAGCGCCCGCGTCACCGCCGCCGTGCGCTCCGCGCGCGGGACGCGGTACAGGCGCGCGAACACCGTCAGGATCTGCCGGCACGTCAGCTCCACGTCCAGGTTGTCCAGCTGCGGCACCACCCCCATCTCCAGGCGCGACTGCTTGGACTCGCGCGGCAGCTCGTAGCCCAGCACCGAGATCGCGCCCGCGTCCGCCAGCGTCTGCGCCGTCAGCATGCGCATCGTCGTCGACTTGCCCGCGCCGTTCGGGCCCAGCAGGCCAAAGCACACGCCCGTCGGCACCTCCAGGTCCAGGCCCGCCACCGCCGTGATCGCGCCAAAGCGCTTCACCGCGCCGCGGATCGCGATCGCCGGCGCCGGCGCGCTCGCGGGCGCGGACGGGCCTTGCGCTGCTCCATGTCCAGCCGGTGACATCCACGACACTCTAGGCCCGCCCATCTGGGACGCCGGTCCATACCGCCGGCGGGCGTCCTCGACGATCCTTGCCGCAGGCTGTTCGCATTGCATCCCGGCCGAGGAAGAGGGACATGGCATACAGAGACCCCCAGATCGTTGCGTTTGGCGGCGGAGGCTTCTCGATGGAGCGCGAATGCTCGCTGCTCGACGACTACGTGCTGTCGCTCACCGGCGCCGCCCGCCCCCGCGTGTGCTTCCTGCCCACAGCATCCGGCGACGCCGACCACTACATCGTGCGCTTCTACCGGCGCTTCGCCCCCACCTGCGACGCCAGCCACGTGTCGCTGTTCCGCCGCGACCAGGGCACCAGCGGCGTCGAGGACGACCTCGCCAGCCACCTGCTCTCCCAGGACCTCATCTACGTCGGCGGCGGCAACGTGCTCAGCATGCTCGGCGCCTGGCGCGCGTACGGGCTCGACGTGATCCTGCGCAAGGCGTGGCGGCGCGGCATCGTCCTGTGCGGGCCCTCCGCCGGCTCGCTGTGCTGGTTCGAGCAGGCCCTCTCCGCGTTTCACGGCGCGCCGCGCATCGTGCGCGGGCTGGGCCTCCTTCCGTACTCCAACTGCGTGCACTACGACGCCGAGCCCGAGCGCCACGCTGAGTACCACCGCTTCGTCGCCGACGGCATGCGCGCCGGGTTCGCCGCCGAGGACGGCGTCGCGCTGCACTTCCGCGGTGTCGCGCTCGAGCGCGTCGTCAGCTCGCGCGCCGACGGCGCCGCGTTCCTGGTCGAGCCCAGCGACGAGCACGAGCAGGGCGTGCGCGAGACGCGCCTGCAGGCCAGTCACCTCGCCGGCGCGAGCGAGCTTGCCGGCACGAGCGAACCTGCCGGCGCGAGCGAACCTGCTGGCGCCGTCGTGCCTGCCGGTGCCAGCGAGCCTGTCGGCGCCGGCGCCGGCGCCCTCGTCGAGCTGGGGCGGGAGCCCGTCGCGGCGTGAGCGCCGAGCGGCCGATCGTCGACTACGCACGCCGGCTGATCTTCGCCATGGGCGGCGGCGGCTTCACGATGGAGCCCGCCAACCCGCTGCTCGACGACTTCGTGCTGTCGCTCGCCGACGTCGGCGAGCCGCGCGTGCTGTTCCTGCCCACCGCCTCCGGCGACGCCACCGCCCAGATCAACGCCTTCAAGGACCGCTTCAGCGAGCGCGCGTGCGCCGGCGAATGGCTGTCGCTGTTTCACCTGCGCGAGCTCACCCGCTCGCTCGAGGAGATCGTGCTCGGCCAGGACATCATCTACGTCGGCGGCGGCTCCATGCGCAACCTGCTCGCCCTGTGGCGCGCCCACGGGCTCGACCGCCTGCTCGTGCAGGCGTGGGAACGTGGGACCGTGCTCGCCGGGCTGAGCGCCGGCGCCATGTGCTGGTTCCACGGCGGCGTCACCTGCTCCAGCGGCGCACCCCAGCCGATCGACGGCCTGGGCATCCTCCCCGGCTCGCTCACCGTGCACGCCGACGGCGAGCCCGAGCGCCTGCCCGTGTGGCTCGCCGCCGTGCGCGACGGCACGCTGCCAGGCGGCTGGGCGCTCGACGACGGCGTCGGGCTGCTGTTCCGCGGCGAGCACGTCGAGCGGGCCGTCAGCTCGCGCCCCGGCGCCGGCGCCCAGCGCGTGGACGCCATCGAAGGCGAGCTCGTGCGCAAGCGCGTCGACGTCGAGCTGCTCGGCGACGGCCCGCAGGCGGCGCTCGGCGGCTTCGACGAGGCCGTCGAGGAGCTGCGCCGCGTCAACCGCATGCGCCGCGGCAGCTCGCACGGGCGCTGAGCGCCGTCCGTGTGCGCTCAGCCGGGCATGGGGGGCGCGTCCGCTGGCGCTCGGCCGGGCGTCGAGCGGAAGCTCGCGGGCGCTGGACGCGTTCGTACACACGTCCAAAACCCGCCCGCAAGAGCGTAGTTCTCTGCGCAATCGGCGAAATTACCCGAAAAGGACGACATCAACTGCCCGAAACGGGCAGCAGCGTCGCCCTCACATAGACCCACATCACACCCAAATGCAACCCACACCCACATCCGACAGGCGCTTCGATCGACCGCTTCGCTGCGTGTCCTCGGGGTACCTGGCGGACGGTTGCTCCTGCCAGGCCACGGTGCCCACCAGCGTGGTCGCCGCGGCCTGGGCACAGGAGCAGCAGCGCGCGGGCGCGCGCGAAGACCAGTTCTTCAACTTCGCCTGGAACGGTGGGCAGTGGCTCGGCTACGGGCTGCGCGACGGCAACGTCCGCGGCGTGTACTGCCCCGAGCACAACAAGCGCCGCGCCCAGCACTCCAGCGCGTACAGCGTCGCCGCCTGACGCTCGCTATGCGTCCACGCGCGCGAAGATCGCTGCCAGGCCTTGGCCGCCGCCGATGCACATCGTCTCCAGCCCAAGCCGCGCGTCGCGCCTGTGCAGCTCACGCAGCAGGGTTGCGAGGATGCGCGCACCCGTCGCGCCCACGGGGTGCCCCAGTGAGATCCCCGAGCCGTTCACGTTGACGCGCTCGAAGCCGTCGGGCAGGTCCCACGCGCGCATCACCGCCAGCACCTGTGAGGCGAACGCCTCGTTGAGCTCGATCAAGTCGATGTCCGCCAGCGTCAGCCGATCGCGCCCCAGCGGAGCGCCCGCCCGCGCCAGCGCCACGCGCGTCGCCGGGATCGGCCCCACGCCCATCGTCTCCGGCGCCACGCCCGCCACCGCCCACGACACCAGCCGCCCGAGCGGGCGCAGGCCGAGCTCAGCCGCCTTCCGCGGGTGCGTCACCACGCACACCGCCGCGCCGTCGTTCTGGCCGCTGGAGTTGCCCGCCGTGACCGTCGCCTGCGGGTCGTCAGCGCCCATGATCGGCCGCAGCTTGGCGAGCGCCGCCAGCGTCGTGTCCGCGCGCGGGTGCTCGTCGGTGTCCACCAGCGTCTCCCCGCCCCGCCCGCGCACCGCCACGGGGACGATCTCCTGCGCAAAGGCGCCGCTCTGCTGGGCGGCCACCGCGCGCTGGTGCGAGCGCAGCGCCACCTCGTCCTGGTCCTCCCTGGACACCCCGTACTCGCGGCGCACGTTCTCCGCCGTCTCCAGCATCCCGCCCGCCACCGGATGGTTGACGCCGCCCGCGCGCACGCGCGCGCGTTCCAAGCGGTCCTCCAGCTTGAACGCCCCGCCCTTCACGCCCCAGCGCGGGCGCGTGGAGTAGAACTCCGCCTGGCTCATGCTGTCCGCGCCGCCCGCCAGCACCAGCTCCGCGGCGCCGCTCGCCACCTGCATGCAGCCGTAGATCACCGCCTGCAGCCCCGAGCCGCAGCGGCGGTCGATCTGCAGGCCCGGCACCTCTATCGGCAGGCCCGCGTCCAGCGCCGCCACGCGGCCGAGCGCCGGCGCCTCGCCGCTCGCGTAGCACTGGCCCATGACCACGTCGTCCACGTCCTCGCCGCGCAGGCCCGTGCGCGCCACCAGCTCGGCGATCACAGTTGCCGCCAGCGCCTGCGCGCTCACGTCGCGCAGCACGCCGCCGAAGCGGCCCACCGGCGTGCGCAGCGGCTCGCAGATCACTGCGTCTCTCGTCGTCATGGCAGGTTCACGGGGGGATTCATACACGAAGGCCGCCGCGGCGCAAAGCGCGCGGCCGATCTAAGGTCCAGCGGTGCTCTGGGCCAGGCGCATGTTCGCAGCCCACGCCGCGGCGCTACGGAGCGGGGTGCCCGTGCAGGAGCTGCTGGCAGAGCAGCTGGAGCTGCGCGCCCGGCGCTCGGCTACGCCGGCGCGGCCTACGGAGAATGGGACGGCTTCAGCACCGCCTGGACGACTCCGTGCCGCTCGACCCCAACGCCAGCCCCACGCTGCTGCTCGCGTTCCCCGGCGGCGACCACGGCAAGCCCAGGCTCACCGGGCAGGCGCACGACACCGCGCCAGCGGCGGACTGGTTCCTCGGCGAAATCGCGCCTGTTTCCCTGGCACCACCGCCGTCTACACCGGCCGCGCCTACGAGGATCATTGGGCGCTCGATCCGTGGGTGCTCGGCGCGTGCTCGTACTACCAGGTCGGGCAGGCGGCCAGCTACGGGGAACTGGCGGCGGCCACCGAAGGCAACGTGTACTTCGCCGGCGAGCACACCGCCGGTGAACAGCAGGGGTTCCTCGACGGGGCGGTTGCCACCGGGGAGCGCGCGGCGCGGGAAATCATGGGCAGGCTCGGCAGGCGGCCGGGTCGCTGAGCGGGCTCATCAGCCCCCCCCCATATCACCAAGCCGGCCAGCGCGATCATTCGCAAATTGCATACTATTTGTAGAGTCCGATCGTTGAAAGGCATCGGCTTGCGGGTTAGGCTTGCGCCACTGGCGCGCCGCGCGCGGACTGGTCGGGCAGACTGGTCGCGAACGCGAAGGCGTAGGACGCGGGGAGGCGATGGGCGACAGGCGGGAGGGCAGCGGGGCTGGCTTTGCGTACGGAGGGCGCATCGCTCGTGCGATGCTGGCCGTGCTGGTCGCGGGCGTGGTCGGGCTGGCGTGGGCGGCGTTGGCGGATGGTACGCAGCCGAATGAATCGTATGAAGACGTGGTTTCAGCCGCCGGGCCGGCGGCGTGGTTCCGCTTCAGCGATGCAGCGGGGTCGAAAGAGCTCGAAGACGCAGCTGGTTCGCACACCTATTCGGCCACCAACAATGGAGTCGTGCTGGGTGGGACCGGGCCATTCAGAGGAAGCGGGTCGGGCGCGTTCAGCGATGAAGCGTTCGCAGCACTGCCGGCCGACCCGCTGCTGAACGCAAGCGCCTTCACGGTGGAGGGTTGGGTGGACTGGGCCGGTGGCAGCTCGTTCGGCCAGCCCGTGTTCGATTTTGGCTCGGGCTCGGGCGACTACATGTATCTCACGCCGGCGTCGTCGGCTTCGAAACATCTGCTGGCGTTCGAAATTCACACGAACGCGGGCACCGTGACGGTCCAGGGGAAAAAAGAGCTGCCGGCGAACGCCTGGGAGTTCGTGGCGGTAACCGAGACGAGCGAAGGCACACTCACGTTGTATCTGAACGGCGAAGTCGATGGAACCCCGGTCGCAAAAACCTCGGTTTCGCCGGCGTCGCTCGGGACGAGTGTTCCGGAGAGCTATCTGGGGAAGTCGGTGTCGACCGGCCCGTCGTTCGACGGGAGGATGAGCAGCGTCGCTTTCTACGCGACGCTGCTAACGGAAGAGCAGATCAAGGAACACTATGCCGTGGCAGAGGCGCCGGTGAACGTCGAACCGCCGTCGATCTCGGGGGAAACTCGAGAAGGCGCAACTCTGAAAACCACCGAAGGCAGCTGGGCTGGACTTGAACCGTTCACGTATGGATACCAGTGGCAGCTCTGCCACGGCGGGAGCTGCACCAACATCGCAAAGAGTGCCACGGGCTCGAGCTACAAACTAATCTCCGGAGACGTGGGCTCGATGCTACAGGTCGTGGTGACGGCGAGCAACAAAGTGGACGAGGCAGGCGTTCCGGCGATCTCGTCGCAAACCGCTGCGATCGAAGGCGAACCGGCGAACACCGAACTGCCTGTGATCCACGGGGAACCGGCTGACGGGCAGGAAGCAAAGGTCGGCGAGAGGCTGGCGGTCAGTGAAGGAGGCTGGCGTGCGTTTCCGCCTGCCATGTTCTCGTACTTGTGGGAAAGCTGCGCGAAAAAAGTGTGCGGCCGCGGGGAAGGCGTTGACGAAGAAGGTAGCTACCGTGTCACAGAAGGCGAGCTGGGCAAGACGCTACGCGCGATGGTGACGGCGAACAACGGCTTCCCGCCTGTGAGCGTGACGAGCGCAGCGACAACGAAGGTCGTCAAGGGGCCGCCAGTGAACGTCACGCCGCCCACTATCGGCGGCCAGGCCCGCGAAGGCCAGACGCTTGAAGCGAGCGCCGGCGCGTGGGCGGGCAGCGAAAAAATCGAGATCACCAACTACGCGTGGCTGCGCTGCAAGAGCGGCAACTGCAAAACGAGCGCGAGCGGAGCGAAAGACACGGCATACACGCTTGGCGCGAACGACGTCGGCTACGAAATCGAGGTCGAAGTGACCGCCGAGAACTCCGTAAACAAAGCCGCTGCGACGTCGCTGCCGACCGCGGAAGTGACCGGGATCCCGCCTGAGAACACCGAACCGCCGGCGATCTCTGGGGCGGCGTGGGAAGGGCAGACGCTGAGCGCGAGCACCGGGACGTGGACGGGCACGGAACCGATCGAATACAGCTACCAATGGCAGTGGTGCGAAAGCGAAACCTGTCATCCGATCCCAGGCGCAAGCGGCGAAACGTACGTGCTGGGCTCGGAATACATCGGCGAGGCCATCGATGTCATCGTGACGGCGAAGAACTCCGCGGGCGCGGCCTCCAGCACCTCGCAAGCGACGGAAGTCGTGTCCGCCGGCTCGCCGGTGGGGGGTCTGGTTTATACGGCCCAGTTCGGCTCGGAAGGCCTCGGGGATGGCGAGTTTAAGCACCCTGCTGACGTAGCGGTCGACGCCAAGGGAGACCTGTGGGTTCTCGACCGGGGTAACAGCCGAGTCGAGGAGTTCAACGGCGCTGGAGAATACCTGCGGCAGTTCGGCTCGGAAGGCTCGGGTGTTGGACAGATGAGCAGCCCGGACGGCTTGGCGGTGGACTCCGAAGGTGACGTTTGGGTTCTCGACACCGGCAACGAGCGTGTCGAGGAGTTCACCGAAGACGGACAATTTGTGAAGGCCGTGGGTGCCGGGATGGTCGGGTCAGCTGAAGGCATCGCGATCGATCGCCACGGTGATGTGTGGGTGTCGTCCACCTACCAGGGGCGCCTCCTCGTCTTCAACCACAACGGGGAATACCTCAAAGCGGTCGGCTCGGAGGGCTCAGAAGCCGGCCAGCTGGGGGAACCGGAGGGCCTCGCCATCGACTCCAACGGTCACGTGTGGGTGGCTGACTGGCGCAATGACCGCGTTGAGGAGTTCGACGAAACGGGCGGGTACGTGGGCCAGTTCGGGTCGGCCGGCTTCGGCGCGGGAGAAATCAGCCTCCCCTACGGCATCGCGGTGGACAACGGGCATGTCTTCGTCGGCGAAGTCGGCGACAATCGCGTGCAGGAGTTCAACGAAGATGGTGGTCTCCTCAGCCAGATCGGCACGCCGGGCTCAGAACCGGGACAGCTCGAGCTGAACTACCCGGTCGGCCTTGCGGTCAACGCGGCCGAAGACCTGTGGATCACCGACTCGGGTAACAATCGCATCGAGGAGTGGGAGCCGAGGAACGGCGACCCGTGCACCGACAACTGGATCGGCCCAGAAGAAGGTTCCTGGGAAACGGCCGGCGACTGGTCCACGGGCGCCACGCCGACCGCCAGCGACGTAGCGTGTGTGCACCAGGGCGTCACCGTCCGGGTCTCCAGTCCCGGTGATCAGGCCGCATCCGTCCTCGGTCAAGGCAGCCTCGCGATCGTGGGCGGCTCGCTCTCCGTCGCCGGCCCGATCCTGTCCGGGAGGACGAGCCTACATGCGCTCACGGTGAGCGGCGGGCGTCTCGAAGTCGCAGGCTCGGTGAACGTCTCAGGTCTGCTCGCGGTGAGCGGCGGGAGCCTGGACATCACGGGCTCGCTTGGCGTCTCGGATCTGCTGACGGTGAACGGCAGCCCCACCATCGAAGGCTCCGGGAAGCTCGTGGTGCGGTCGGGGGCGAAGGGATCGATCGGTGACGGCGAATGCTCCACGCATCCGCTGCTGAGCGAAGTGACGCTGTTGAACGAAGGGACGCTGACGTTCGGTGAGGACGGCGGGGCCCCGGACGGTGCAATCGCGATGGAGGATGGCGCGCAGCTTGACAACGCCGGCACGTTCGCCGCGGACTCCTACGATCCAAGCTGCGGGCATGAAACCACCGGCTATTCCTTCTACGATGCGGGCGGCGGTGCGCCTGGCATCGTCAACACCGGCACGTTCCAGGCAGGCGTCGGCGCTCACCAGAGCAAGATCGGGATCGACTTCAGCAACCAGAGCACCTTCGAAGTGCAAAGTGGCACGCTCGAGCTGACCAATGGCGGCTCCGCCAACAACGGGACATGGCTCACATCAGCTGGTGCGACCCTCGCCTTCCCCGAAAGCTCCTACTCCCTGACCGGCGGCACCTGGTCCGGCGAAGGCACCTTCGTCCTCGACGGCGCGACCGTCACCGCGCAAGACCTGGCCAGCGGCGGCGGCGAGAGCCTCGACATCAACAGTGGATCGCTCAGCTTGGGCAAAGGGCCGACGATGGCCGTCAACCACTTCAGCCTCACCGGGGGTAGGCTCAACACCGCCGCCGAGCTGCTGGCCGTAGGCGGACTCACAGTCGACGGCGATCCCACGGTCAGCGGCTCGGGCACGGTCGTCGAGGGGCCCGGCGCCACCGGCACGATCGGCGCCAGCAAGTGCTCGGCGCACCCCGTGCTCAACGAAGTGGCGTTCGTCAACGAGGGGACCCTCAGCTTCGGCGGCAAAGGCGGCGCTCCCGATGGCGCGATCGAGATGGAGAACAACGCCGGCTTTGTCAACCTGGGAACATTCCACGACGAATCCTTTGACTCGGGCTGCGACGACGCAAGCGACGGCTACTCCTTCTACGACGCCGAACCGGAAGGCTTCGCGCCCTACGTCGTGAACCTCGGCGCCTTCGACTTGAGCGACGGCACGGAAGCGATGAGATTCAACGTCGAAACGTACAACGAAGCGGGCACCTTCACGATCCCTGCGGATGACGTGCTCGAAGCGCTCGCACCCGTGACGACCTACGGCGGCACGCTAGAAGTCGCCGGGCAGCTCGACGCAGAAGCCGCGCTGGAGATCTCCGGCGGCACGGTCAACGTCGGTGGGCAAGTCGACGCAGAAGCCGCGCTGGAAATCTCCGGCGGCACGGTCAACGTCGGCGGGCGAGTCGACGTACGGAGCCGGCTTGAAACGAGCGGTCACGCAACGATCGCGGGCTCCGGCCCATTCGTCATAGATCCGGGCGCAACAGGCGTTATCGGCAGGATGGGGTGCCCGGACCTGACGCTCGACGGCGCGTTGGTCACCAACGAAGGGGTCCTCACCCAACCCACGGGAACGGTCTCGATGGAGGACGGCGCCCGGCTCTATAACAGAGGCACGTTCAGCGACGAAAGCGTCGGCGGCAACTGCATCGCCGACGTTGTTCCTGCCCGCCCCATCCATGCGGACGGCGTCAACTCTGCGGGCAACCCGATCACGGGCAGCCTCGCCAGCACCGACAGCCTGACCGCGGACGCCCAAGCAGGCTACGGGCCCGAATTCTACTCCTTCTACAACAGTGGAGGTGCTCCACCGAGCATCGTCAACACTGGCAGCTTCTTCGCCAGCACCTACCACGCGCAAGAGCCCGTCATCATCGGTGTCAACCTCGAAGTCGAGGGCGGCGCGCTCGCAAACGACGAAGGTCACCTCGTCACGACCGAAGCCCTCACAGCCGAAGGCGGGTCGACCATCGAAGTGCTGGGCGAGCTCGAAGCGCAGGGAGAAGCCAGCATGGATGACAACGTGCTGGTCGACGTGGCGGGTATGCTCGACGCGTCAGGGACGCTCACGGTGAGCGGCAGCCCGAGCTTCGACGTGCTGGGGGAACTGAACGCGGCCGGAGCATTCACGGTAGGCGACAGCCCGAGCTTCGAGGTCGTGGGTGCGCTGGATGCGCAGGGCACCCTGACGGCGAGTGGCGATCCGACGATCAGCGGCGGGGGGACGGTGACGGTTGGCGAAGGCGCAACGGGCACGTTTGGCTCCGGCGAATGCTCCACGCATCCCGTGCTGAGCGCCATGACCGTCGTCAACCGCGGGACGTTGACAATCGGCGCCCCAGGGGACACGGCGGTTGGGTCGGTCGCGCTCGAGAACGGCGCACATATCGACAACGACGGCACGCTCAATGACGATTCCTACGACCCCGGTTGTGGCACGGGGCGAACGGGGTACTCGATCTACGACGCCGGCGGCTCTGCTCCGGCGATCGTCAACAATGGGACATTGCTGGTGGATGCGCCTGGTGCCACGATCGATGTTGGCGTCAACTTCGGCAACGACGGGCAAGTGGAAGCCCAGGCGGGGCGCCTCGCGCTGTCCGACGGCGGGCTTCCCGAATACACGGGCGCCAACGGGCTCCCCGCACCGCAGGCGACCGGCTCCTGGAACACGCAGGCGGGCGCCTCGATCGCGCTCACGAGCGGGCTGTTCCTGTTCTCCGGCCCGGTGGAACTCGGCGCGGTTGAAGAAGCCGGAGCAACCGTCGAACAGGCGCCTTGGAACCACGCGCCGCCCACGATCGGCGGCGAAGCGGAGGAAGGGCAGACGCTCGGCGTCACCAGCGAAGGCGTGTGGAGCGGCAAATACGCTCCGTCCTACAGCTACGAGTGGGAGTTGTGCGAAGGCGAAGAACCTGGTGAAGTCGCCGGCGGGAACTGCATCCCGATGGAAGACGCCACCGCCGCCGAGCTCCCGCTTGGGGAAGAAGACGACGGGCTGACGCTGCGCGTGGCGGTGACCGCCACCAACCGCCTGGGCGTGGCACCAAGCGTGTCAGAACCCACGCAGATGGTGATTGGCAGCCACGAAGGCGAAGAAGGTGAAGAAGGCGAAGAAGGCGAAGAACCGAGTGAATTTGAAGAACCTGAACCTCAGGAACCGCCGGTGGCGGAAGGCACGATGATGACCGACGAAGAAGAAGACGGCAGCGGCGTCGGCGACGATGCAGCGGGGCTGCTCGGCGTTCGGCCCGACTTCACCAAGACGCGCGACGAAATCATCAGCATGGGCACCGTGCGCGACAAAGCCAACTCACTCGTGGTCGGCACAGCGATGCCGGGGAGGACGTTCGATGCGAAGGCCATCTCGGGGAGCTGGCTCTACGGCAGGCTATACAAGAACGTGCAGACCTGCGCGTGGGTGCAGCTGGAGCACACACGAGTGCAGTCTGGGAAAGTCATCCGGACGTGCCCGTCCTCGCAGCAAGTCGCGCCGCAATCGTTCGCCAGCCTAATAAACTGCGATACATGCAATGGCGTGAGCAGCACGACGCTGGAACCGACGACCAACGACAATGGCGAACTGGTGAACGCGCGCATCCCGGTGTACGCCAACGTGGAACCGTACAGCGCGGAAGCACACCACGAAGAGATCGGCGTCCTGAACACGGTCGTCGGCGGTCATCCCGCGCCGATCGGCTGGCGGTACATCACGAGAGGTGGAAAGTACGCGCTGGTGTCGGTGAGCCTGCCGTCAGGCCACACCTGGGCGTTCATCGAAGCCAAGTACCTGCCCTCGACGCATGCTCTGTGTCCGAAACCAAAACGCCCAAGCGACGCGAGCCACGCGAACTGGCCGGACGTCTGCGAGGAGTGAGCGTACGGTTTCGTCCTCCACGAGGCGACGTGCCGCTTTGACGCCGAGATACGTCGTAGTGTGGATCGCAGCTCTGAGCGGTGGGCTGGCAGCCCCGGCAGTGAGCCATGCGTCATGGAGCTCGCCGGTGACAGTCGCGTTCTCCCGCGTGTGGCAGTTCGGTCAGCCTCAGCTTGGCAGGGACGCGGCTGGCGAACAGGATATCGCTTGGTTCCGTGGGGAAACGCTGAACGAAACGCTGAGCGGCGTGGAAGTCGCGACGCAGACGAGCGCGACGCGGTGGTCGCCGCCAACCGTACTTGCCCCACGGCGGGCGTCGGAAAGCGCGAGCTCCCCACGCCTGGCGATGAACGCCGCGGGCGATGCAACCGTCGCGTGGCTGCACCAGGGGGCAGGCAACACGCAGCGCCTCGAAGCGACGCGCCGCCAGCCGGGGGGGCTCTGGGAAAGGCCGGCCGTCGTGTCACGCCCGGGCGAAGAAGCTGGGGCGCCAGCGGTTGCAATCGACGGACACGGCGATGCGAGCGTGGTGTTCGTCAGTCGGAGCCGTCGAATGACGCGCGTCGAGCTCGCTACGCGCCCCGCCAGCGGAGCCTGGCACGCGCCGCGCACGGTCGCCAAGAGCCCCAAGCTGGGCCTGGAAGAACCGCAGATCGCGGTCGACGCCAAGGGTGAGACGATCGTGGCATGGATCTGCGCCGGGACCGACAAGCGCGTCCAGGCCGTTGTCCTCGGACCAAGCGGAACGCCCGAGGGACCCGCGCAGACGTTGTCCTCCAGGGGACGTAGCGGGCAACTGCGTCTCGCGGTCAACGCGCGCGGGAGCGCGATGGTCCTCTGGCGGCGGTCGGCCAAGGCTTTCGCCGCGATCGAAGCGGCGACGCGCTCACCGGGCAACCGCTTCTCGGGCGCGGTCGTGATTTCGCGCGCGGACGATGCCGAACCGGCGGCAGCCGTCGAGCCCGATGGCGACGCGGCGATCCTGTTCACGCGGATCCTCAGCACGCAACCTGGCAGTGAACCGGCGAGCCCTGGCGGGGTCATACCCGTGAGCACGCAAGGCACGGCCGTCGAAGTGGCTTCGCGCACCGCCCGAGGACGCTGGACGCCGGCCAGGCCGCTCCTGCTCACCGGCAAGGGTTCGAGCTACGCCCCCCAACTCGCCGCCAACCCGGCGCGAGACGAACTGATCGCAGTGTTCGTTCTCGCCCGCTTCCGCTCCTACCCTGGGCAGATCGACGCGTCGCTGTCCACGGTGGGCAACGACTGGCAGGCGCCCGTCGCCCTCGCCCCGCAAGAAGCCCGCAACCCGTCGATCGTCCTCGGCGCAAACGGTGACGCAACCGCGGCGTGGGTGGCCGAGCAAGCACCGACGGGCGGCGATTCGCTGCAAGCGTCGAGCTACGAACCCTGAGTCTGGCGCGCTTCAAGCGCGAGCGCCCAGGAGGTACGAGTCCGACGATCGACCGATCCGCAGGCACAGGCGCGTTGTGGCACGATTGGCGCTCCCGTTCAGGAGGGGTTGACAGCAGTGGCGCAGACACCGGAGCCGCAGGCGATTCTGATGGCGCCCACCGAGGCGGCGATCTTCCTCGTGCTGTGCGTCAACGACGGCGCCGAGGACACCGTGCGCGACCTGCTGCGGGACGTCAGCGGGCTGATCCGCTCGGTCGGCTTTCGCATCCCCGACGGCGGCCTGGGCTGCGTCGTCGGCCTCGGCTCTGAGCTGTGGGAGCGCCTGCTTGGCTGGCCGCGCCCGGCCGCGCTGCACCCCTTCGTCGAGCTGCGCGGGTCGCGGCATACCGCCGTGGCCACCCAGGGCGACCTGCTGTTTCACATCCGCGCCCACCGCGCCGATCTGTGCTTCGAGCTGGCGCAGAGGCTCATGGAGCGCCTGCGCGCGAGCACGGAGGTCGTCGAGGAGGTGCACGGCTTCAAGTCGTTTGACGAGCGCGACCTGCTGGGCTTCGTCGACGGCACGGAGAACCCTGGCGGCGCCACCGCGGCGGAGGCGGTGGCGATCGGCGCGGAGGACCTCGGCTTCGCGGGCGGCAGCTACGTGCTCGTGCAGCGCTACCTGCACGACCTGGCCGCCTGGGACCGGCTGACGGTGGGCGAGCAGGAGCTGGTCGTCGGGCGCACCAAGCTCAACGACATCGAGCTGGCGGACGAGGTCAAGCCCGCCAACTCGCACGTGGCGCTCAACACGATCGTCGACGACGCCGGCCAGCAGCGCCAGATCGTCCGCTACAACATGCCGTTCGGCCGTGTCGGCGAGAACGAGTTCGGCACCTACTTCATCGGCTACGCGCGCGATCCGGGGGTGCTCGAGCAGATGCTCTCGAACATGTTCCTCGGGCGCCCGCCCGGCAACTACGACCGCATCCTCGACTTCTCGACCGCGGTCAGCGGCGGCCTGTTCTTCGTGCCCAGCGCCGGCTTCCTCGACGAGCTCCCCGATCAGGGCTCTCCCGCCGACTCGGTCGCGCTGGATGCGGCCACAGACGAGGGCGATCACGCCGGCGCGGAGAGCGACGACGAGTCGCTGGGAATCGGCGGCTTGAGCTGGACGACGGCGACAGCGGCGACGAAATAACGTGTCAGCCGACGACCACAGCCAGCACGCGCAAGGAGACACGATGGCCCTCGACCCGGCGCCGCGCCCATGAACCACCTGCTCCGCTCGCTCGCGCCGATCAGCGACGCCGGCTGGCAGCTGCTCGACGACGAGGCCAAGCAGCGCCTGCAGCCCGCGCTCGCCGCCCGCAGGCTCGTTGACTTCGCCGGCCCGCACGGCTGGTCGTACTCCGCGAGCAACCTCGGGCGCACCACCCCGCTGTCCGCCGCGCCGGGCGAGCGCGTCAAGGGTCGCCAGCGCCGTGTGCTGGCGCTCGTTGAGGCGCGTGCGGACTTCGAGGTCGCGCGGGAGGAGCTGCGCGACGCCGATCGCGGCGCCGGCGATGCGGACCTCGACGGCCTCGACCGCGCGGCGCACGACATCGCGGTCGCCGAGAACGTCGCCGTGTTCCACGGCTGGGGCGACGCGATCACAGGGATCACCGAGGCTTCGCCGCATGCCCCGATCCCATTCGACGGGTCGGCCGGCGCGTACCCGCGGGCGGTCGCCGCGGGCGTGGAGCGACTACTGGGCAGTGGGATCGCCGGCCCGTACGCGCTCGCGCTGGGCGCCGAGGAGCACGAGCGCGTGAGCGAGTCCGCCGAGCCCGGCGGCTATCCCCTGCTCGAGCATCTGCAGCGGATTCTCGGCGGTCCCGTCGTGTGGGCCCCCGGCGTGCATGGAGCGGTGCTCGTCAGCCAGCGCGGGGGCGACTTCCTGTTCGACTGCGGCCAGGACCTGTCGATCGGCTACGACTCGCACGACGAGGAGGTGGTGCGCCTGTACCTGGAAGTGAGCTTCAGCTTCCAGGCGCTCACGCCCGACGCGGCCCTCGCGCTGGTCAAGCAGGCGAAGTGAGCGCGCGGCGAAGGCCGCGCGACGGAACTGCCTGAACGCTGCGCGACGGAACTGTGAGACTGTGATCCACAGTTCCACATCGGCCAACCGCCGCCGCGCGTGCTGTCAGATCTCCAGACGTGACTCCTCGAGATCCAGCTCGCGAATGACGCGGTTCATGGCCTCGTTGGAGATCACCCCTTCGTCACGCAGGCCGATCAGCGCCTCGCGCTGGGCGCCGAGCACGGATTGCACGACTCGCTGGTAGGCGAGCGAGCGATCCTCGTAGCCGTCATCCTCGATCTTGCCCGCGCGGGCAGACAGGCGCCGCCGGCGGTACTCGTATGCGGCGCGCATCCGCTCGATCGTGTCATCGCGCGTCCACGGCTCCTCTGCCAGCTCGTCGATGCGCGCGAGCGCCGCGCTCGTCGCCCGCAGGCGGGCGCGCAGCTCCTCGTCCTCCTCGCTGCCGTCGCCGCGCACTCCCAGGGCTCTGATCAGCAGCGGCAGCGAGAGGCCCTGGACGACGAGCGTCGAGAAGATGACGGCGAACGTCAGGAAGATCACCAGGTCGCGCGCGGGGAAGGGGGCGCCGGCATTGGTCTTGAGGGGGATCGCCAGCGCGGCGGCGAGCGATACCGCGCCGCGCATCCCGCTCCAGCCGAGCAGGAATCGTGGCCGGGCGCCGATCCTGCGCGCGCGCTGGCTCGCGCGACGGTCGAGCAGGCGGATGAGATGCGGCGTGGTGAGAAACCACACGATGCGCGTGAGGATCACGACGGCGCTGATCGCGAGCGCGTAGCGCGTGAGCGTCACCTCCGATCGTCCTGCGATCCCCTTCACCACGGTCCTCAGCTGCAGGCCGACGAGCACGAACAGGCTCGCGTTGACGATGTAGTCCAGGATGTCCCACACGAAGAAGCCCTGCAGGCGCGTGCGCGCGGAGATGATCCGCGGCCCGCGGATGCCCATGTAGATGCCACAGGTCACAGCGGCGAGCACACCCGAGGCGCCCAGCGCAGTGGCGGGGATGTAGGCGGCGTAGCCGCTCAGCAGGGAGATCGTGACGCTGACCTGAGCGTCCTCGGTGCGCGCGCGGATCTCCGCTATCGCCCAGCCCACGAGCAGGCCGATCGCCACGCCGCCGGCGGCGTCGAGGACGAACTCGAGCGTCGCGTGCCCCAGCGAGAACGTGCCGGCGACGACGGCCGCGACCGCCACACGGTATGCGACCAGCGCGGTCGCGTCGTTGAACAGCCCCTCGCCCTCGATCCCGCTCACCAGGCGCCGCGGCACCCCCAGCGAACGCATGATCGTCGCCGCCGCCAGGGGATCGGTGGGCGAGACGACCGCGCCGAGCGTGAACGCCACCGACCACGGCAGGCCGCGGATGAGCGCGTGTGCGGCCACGGCAACGGTGCACATGCTCGCCACCACGAGACCGATCGAGGCCATCGAGATGGCACGCAGGTTCCTGCGTAGGTCGGCGAGGTTGGCGAAGAACGCCGCCGCGTACACCAGCGGGGGCAGGAACACGACCAGCACCACATTCGGGTTCAGCTTCACTTCGGGGATGCCGGGGATGAAGCCGAACAGCGCGCCCGTGATCACCAGCAGGATCGGGTACGGGATGGCCACACGCCGGGCGAGCGCGCCCAGCCCGGCGACCGCCACGAGAATGCCGGCTATCAGCAGCTCGACCTGACCCATCGCCGTCGAGTGTGCCCGATCGCTCGCGCCGCCGTTCAGCCGGCTCGCGCTGATTAGCGGCGAGCAGACTGGGTAGTACCGACGTAGGGCCATGTCGTACCGGGGCTTTGGTATGACGAAGCGAGCCGGAAAGGAGCAGGCATGCGACTTGCATCGGAAAGCTCCCTCACCGTCGGCGACCACCGCGATGCGGGGAGAGGTACGCACACGCACAGCGCGCACGGCACGGTTGAGGCACGAAAGCTGTTCTTGGCGTGGCAGCGTGACGGCGACGAGTCCGCCAGGGAGCGCCTGGTTGAGCTCTACACGCCTTTGGCGCGGCGCCTGGCGCGCCGCTATGTGCGCAGCTCAGAGCCGTTTGAGGATCTTCTGCAGATCGCTTCGGTCGGCTTGTTGCACGCCGTGGACCGCTTCGACGTCGACCGCGGACGGCCGTTTGCGAGCTTCGCGGTGCCAACGATTCTTGGTGAGATCCGCCGCTATTTCCGTGACTCGGGCTGGGCTGTGCACGTGCCGCGCGCTGCCAAGGAGCGCGCGCTCGTGGTACGCAATGCTGTGGAGAGCCTGCGCGCGACACATGGCCGCAGCCCGACCGCCAACCAGCTCGCGGAGTATCTCGAGCTCGAGCTCGAGCTCGTGCTCGACGCGATGGCCGCGATGGCCGCCTATGAGACGTGCTCGCTGGACGCGCCGCGGCCGGGCGAGGATGGGACGGGTGCGAGCTACGCGGACACCTTGGGCGATGACGATGAGCGCTTTGAGCTGATCGAGAACGACGCGACGCTTTGCGTGGCGCTCGCTGAGATGCCCCAGCGCGACCGGCTGATCCTGCGGCTGCGCTTTGTCGAGGACCTCACCCAGTCGGAGATCGCGGGGCGGATTGGCATCTCCCAGATGCAGGTTTCGCGGCTGCTGCGACGGTCGCTCGATCAGCTGCGGGTGCTCACCCGGCTGCCCGCCGAGGTGCCGTAGCCCGTCGTCGCCGTCAGTGGTTTACGCTCATCGTCGATCTAGCAGTCCAAGCTGCATGTCGGGTTGATCGCGATGAACGCAATGGAGCAGACCGCGCACGTCCGCCTGGAGCTATCGAGCAGCGCCGAGAATGTGCCGGTCGTGCGTCAGGTGCTCAGCGGGTTGGCCGATGCCACCGGCCTCTCGTCCGCCGACCTGAACGACATCGGCACGGCCGTCACCGAGGCGTGCAACAACGCTTCGCTGCACGCCTATGGCGAGGACGCGGGGCCGCTGGAGGTCGAGCTGCTCGCACGTCAGGCGAGCGTGGTCGTGACCGTGCGTGACCGGGGGATGGGGCTGGCACTCGATGGTGAGGCGCCGGTGGAGTTCCCGAGCGATGTCGATGGTGAGCTTGCCGGCATCGGCGTGCCTTCGATCAAAGCTCTGACGAGGAGCGCACGCTGGAGCGCGCCGCCGGGCGGCGGGACCAAGGTCGAGATGACGTTCGCGACCGGCTCGCTTGCGTGGGAGGATGCCAGCACGGAACATGCCTTCAGCGGGCCCGTCGCTGGCGAGCGCAGCTCGCTTGACGGGGCGATCGAGGTGAGGATGGCCCCTGTGTCGATCGCGCGCAGCGTGCTGCCGCGCCTCCTGCGAGTGATGGCGGCGCGCGCTCACTTCCCAGTGCAGAGAGACGCAGATGTGCAGCGGGTTGGGTCTGTTGTGCTCGCCGCCGACGCCTCGGGTTGGGCCTCGGCGGGCGTGCAGGCGCGTGTCGCGGCGGCGAGCGACTCGCTGGAGCTCGCGATCGGCCCGATGTCCAACGAGGACGTCTCCCGGCTGGCGCTTGCGGCGCGCGCGGCGGAACCGCGGCTCCGTACCTCGGCGGAGCTGCTCGACGGCGGACCGCAGAGGCTTGTGTTGCACGTGGAGCGATCACCCATCACCCAGCGGGCCGATTCACGCTCCACGTCAGACGAACCCACGTGAGCCCGCACGAGCAAGACGCCGGAGTCGAGCGACGCGGGTGGGCTATCGCGTTGATGGTCGAGGCTGGAGCGATGCTGTCCAGCTCGCTCGATCTGGCGACCACCATGAGGCACGTGGTCCAGCTGACCGTCCCCAGGCTCGCGGATCTGTGTGTCATCGATCTCCGTGACCGCGAGGGCGCGATCAGCGAACTGGCGGCGGCGTCGGCGGACGGCGAGCTCTCCACGCGCCTTGAAGAGCTGCGCTCGCGCTTCCCGCTCGACCCGGCCGGCGCGCACCCGGTGGCGCGCGTGATCCGCAGCGGCGAAGCGGAGCTGCTGGCGGAAATGAGCCACGAGCTGCTGCGCTCGTTCGCACAGGGCTCTGAGCACGCGCAGTTCATGATCGCCGGCCGTTATCGCTCGGCCATCGTCGCGCCCCTGACCGCCCGCGGGCGCACGCTCGGCGCCCTGTCCACGCTGAGGCTCACCGGCAGCGAACCGTACGACCAAGGTGACCTTCAGTTCGTGTGCGAGCTCGCGCGGCGAGCGGCGCTGGCGATCGACAACTCACAGCTCTTCCGTGACGTCCAGGCAGTCGAGCGCCGACTGGAGGCCGTGCTCAGGAACCTCGCCGAGGCGATCACCGTCGTCGATGGCGCCGGGCGCACCGTGTTCGCGAACCAGGCGGCGCTCGAGTTCCTGGGACTTGCATCCCCCGCGGAGCTCGCGCAGGCGAAGCCGGGGGAGATCATGTCGCGCTTCATCGTGCTCAGCGAGTCAGGCCAGGAGCTGGAGCTCGACGCGATGCCCGCGCGGCGCCTGTTCAGGGGTGAGCCCGCGCCGCCGTTGCTGGTGAGGAACATCGTGCGCGCAACCGGCGAGGAGCGATGGGTGATAGTCCGCGCATCCCCGATCGTCGACCCCGAGACGGGCCGCATGGCCTACGCGGCAAACGTGTTCGAGGACGTCACCCAGGTCAAGCGGGCGCAGCTCGCCGAGGCGTTCATGGCGGGGGCCAGTCGCGTGCTCGCGTCGTCGATGGACTATGGCGAGACGCTCCAGCGGGTTGCGCGGCTGGCGGCCGGCCAGTTGGCCGACTGGTGCGCCGTCGATGTGCTCGGCGAGCGGGGCCAGCTCGAACGCGTGGCCGTGCACCACGACGACCCGGAGAAGCTCGCGCTCGCCGAACTGCTCGACCGCAGCTACCGGCCGACGCTCGATGAAGCTCTCGGTGTCGGAGCGGTCATCCGCAGCGGAGAAGCGCGCATGTTCAACGACATCAGCGCCGAGGCGCTGGCGAGCTACGCGCGCGACGCCGAGCATCTGCGCCTGCTGCGCCAGATGGGCGCGCGTGATGTGATCATCGTGCCGCTGGCGGCACCGGCACGCACGCTCGGGGCGATCACGCTCGTGTCCTCGCGTAACGGCAGGCGACTGGTCGACGCGGACCTGGAGGTTGCCGTGCGTCTGGGGCGCCGCGCGGGCACAGCTGTGGAAAGCGCGCGGCTGTACACCGAGCGCAGCCGGATCGCGCGGGTGCTGCAGCGGGCGCTGCTGCCGGACTCCCTGCCCGACATGCCCGGCTTCCAGATCGCCGCGTCATACCGCCCCGCGGGCGAGCTGGACGAGGTCGGCGGCGATTTCTACGACGTGTTCCCGTGTGGCGGCGGCAGCTGGATGCTGGTGATCGGCGACGTCTGCGGCAAAGGAGCCGAGGCGGCGAGCGTGACGGCGCTGGCACGTCACACGCTGCGCGCGGTGTCGATGCTCGAGATGCCCCCGGCGGCGATGCTGGAGCTGCTCCACCGCACGCTTCGACAGCAGGAGCCCGAAGGTCAAATGTGCACAGTGTGCGTCGTGGTGGTTGGATCGCCAGGGGTGTGCGCGCGGCTCACGATCGCGCTCGCCGGCCACCCTCGCCCCCTGATCGTGGGCCCTGGCGAGACGGCATCCGCCGTCGGCGAGCCCGGCACCGTCCTGGGGATGGTCGACCCGATCACGGTCAGCGAGGTCGCGGTCGAGCTTTGCCAGGAGCAGACTCTGCTGCTGTACACCGATGGGGTGCCGGAGGCGGCGCGCGCCCGCGCCCAGCCCGCCCTCGCGCCCGAGAAGCTGAGCGCGCGGGTGCACGGCCTGGCGCTGCAGGACATGCTGCAAGTCATCGAGACGGCGGCGGTCGAGAGCGCGGACGGGCAGCCGCAGGACGACATCGCGCTCCTCGGCCTGCGGCTGGCCGAGGCAGGCGGGAGGTAGAATTGGGTGCGCGATGAGCGCGGAGGAGCAGCTTCACATCACCGCGAGGCAAGGGCCCGACCGTTTGATCCTCGAGCTGGAGGGCGAACTGGACATGGTCAGCTCTGGCTTGCTGGAAGAGGCCTTGGCCGGCGCCGACCTCGATGGGGCGCGTGCGGTCGTGCTCGACCTGTGCGGTGTGCGCTTCCTGGACTCGACCGGCTTGCGGGCGATCTTCAGGGTCCGCAACGCGGTACGCGAAAGCGGCCGGCAGTTCGCCGTGACCCAGGGCTCGGCGCAGGTTCAGCGCCTGCTCAGCCTCACACGCCTGGACGAGCATCTGCAGACGATCGACACGCCTGACGCCGCCGTCCTCGCCTAGCTGGCCCCAATCAGCGGAGCGCCAAGTCCTCGATCGTTGCCGGGTGATCAATGTCGCTGCCTCACCAGCGGTACCAGCGCCGGCGGCCAAGGCCCGCGTCGACTCCTCCGATGAGGAAGCCGAGCAGCCACAGCGCGACCGCGACGAGCAGCACGAACCACAGGACGTGGGCGGCGAACCCGAACCCACCGAAGACCGCCAACAGCAACAAGAGAACTATCAGGGCAACCATGCTGGACCTCCTAACGATGTGTTGCCAGTCGTCTACCCAGCGCCTTCGTCGGCAAACGGAGAAACGCGCGGTGACGAGCTCTTACCGGCGCCAGGGCGCCCTGCGCGTCGCGGCATCGCTCGGTGGTGAGCGCTTCACCAAGGCCGACCTCGTCGCAGCCACCAGCCGCTCCACGGGCGCCCTCTCGCAAAGCCTATTCGCCTCATAGACGACAACCTTGTCTACCGCGACGATCACGGCGTCTACGCGTACACCGCGCCGATGTTCGGCGACTTCATGCGGTGCAGGCATCCACGGCTCGCGGAAGATGATTAGCACACGGCCCGCCTCAAATAGACAACGGCGGACCACGCCAAACCTCTATTCGATGATCGAGGTCATCGTGGGGTCGCGGGTTTGAGTCCCGTCGCTCCCGCTCTTTACACATCCCCTTTCCGGCGGTTTCGGGGGGCTGGTTCTCGAAGAACGGCGCGAATGAGGGCTTGGGCTGCACCGCGGCGACGTGTTGCCCGTCGAGCCAGATGCGCTCGAAGATGAGGGTGAGGAGCTGGCGCTTGGCGGCGGGGTCGGTCTCGTTTTGCCAGAAGATCGAGAAGTCCTCGAGTACCTGCTGGGCTTGGTCGAGGTCGGGGATCGGGCCGGGGGCGCTGGTGGCCAGCTCGGTGTTGATCGCCTCGCGCCGGGCCATGTACTCGGGGCGTGTGAGATCACCCAGCTCGTAGAGGTCCCGTGCGCGGCGCAGGCGCTGTTCGAGTTGCGCTCGTCGCTGGGCGGCCTCGGTGGTGTCTGTGGTGGCGGTGCCGGCGAGGCGCCGTAGGATCTCCTCGCGGACGGCGGGGTTCGGCTTGAAGTCCGCGACGAACTGCACGAGCTGCGCCTCGACACGCTCGGCGTGGACGAGGGGCTGGTCGCAGGAGTGATCGGCGCGGCGGGTCGCGCAGTAGTAGCGGGCGACGAGCTTGCGTCCGATCGCGGTGCCCTGCATCTTTCCCTGGCAGCGCTCGCAGCGCGCGAGGCCGCGCAACAGGTAGCGTTGGGAGGGACGTCCGGGCTTCAGGTTGCGGGCGCGCTGGCGGCGCATTTCCTGCACCCGGTCGAACAGGGCCTCCTCGACGATCGGCTCGTGCAGGCCCTTGATCGTCTTGGTGCGGTCGCGGCGGGGCGAGACGTACCCGCAGTACGCGGCGTTGCAGAGCATCTCCCTGACGGTGTCCGGGCTGAAGGTCCGGCCGCGTGCGGTGCGCTGCTCGTTGACGTTCAACCAGGCGGCGAGCGTGCGGTCCGTGTGCAGGCCGGTGGCGTACATCTCGAAGAGCCGCCGCACCCAGGGGGCCTTCTCGGCGTCGGGTGCGGCGATCTCGTCCTCGCCTTTGACGTATCCCCACGGGAGCGAGCCGGTGAGCTTGCCCTGGCGGGCCTTCTCGCGCAGCCCCATCTTCGTCCAGAAGGACAGCGAGACGGAGTAGTACTCGTCGAAGATCTCGTGCACGGACTCTGAGAGGAACGCGGCGGGGTCGTTGGCGTCAGCGCCGAGTGGCTGGGTGACGGAGATCACCTCGATCCCGAGCTGGGAGCGCAGCAGCTTCTTGTAGCGCTTGGCCTCGACGGTGTTGCGCGCGAAGCGGCTGGTGTGGAAGACGAGCACGACCTCGAAGCGGCGCTCCATCGCGTCCTCGATCAGCCGCTGAAACCCTGCCCGCTTGTCGGCCAGGCGCCCGGTCTCGAAGTCCAGGTACTCCTCCGTGAGCTGCATCCCGTGCTCGGTGGCGTAGCGGGCGATCGCTTGGCGCTGCCCGTCGGGGGAGTAGCCACGGCCCTGCTCCTCGGTTGACTCGCGGATGTAGGCGACCGCGCGCTTGGGTTGCTCAGACATTCTGTGCTGGTGCCTCCTTCTCGTTGGCGTGATCGGTGAGGAATAGCTGCGTGCCGTGGCGGCGCCAGTAGGCGACGAACCACTCGACGAACGCCTCGTGGTCGGGGTCCAGCAGACGCTGGCGCGCCGGGCACACATCCCGCGGCTGACGGCCGCGGATCTCCCCGTGCTGGCGGGCGGATCGCCGTCTTGGGGCTGGGTGACATGCGGCTCGTGGACGGGCGGGCTCGCGCGGACTACTACTCATAGGCGTACCTCTCTTTCCGTGCTGGCCGGGGCGTCCCCGTGGTACGCCTCGACCGGGTCGGTTTCGTGGCAGTAGTGGCACGCTGGCCTGGCGTTGCGAACGCCGGCCGCGTGCGCTTCCGGGTAGGTGATCTCTTGGCAGCGGCGGCAGAAGCCGAGCGACCGCTGATCGAGCTGCGGGTAGAAGTCCTCGGCGTGGTGCGTGAGCCGCCCGAGCGGGCCGGCCTTGCGCGCGAGCTGACGAGCCGCGCGCTCCCGCCACGCCAGATACGCGCCGCGGCGCTCGCACTGGTCCTGCCGGCACACGGCATCCTGCTCGGCCTCCCGCGGCAGCCACCGCAGCACATGGCCCTCGATCAGCGGCCCGGATCGCAGCCGCTCGCCGGCCTCGCGCAGCCGCGGCCCCTCCCCATAGCGGCTTGCGAGCGCCTCCAGGCGTTCCTGCTGGGCGGCGCGGTAACAGTCGGCGAGCGATGCCGCCTCGCTGTTGACCGCCGCACCGGGTGCTGAGAGCACGCTTGCTCCTGGTTCCAGCAGCGCGTCGCCGAGGTCACGGCCGATCGCCTGCAACACATCGCGCTCGACCGGCTGCGGCTGGCCGCTCGACGCGAGCAGAAGCCTCACAGCCAGCCCGCCGCCAGGCGCGAACGCGTCGATATAGGCGCTGAGATAGCGCTCCTTACGGTGCAGGTGTGCGCGCAGCGCCTCCGCGTCATCCAACAGGCGCCGCTGCTCCTGGGCTTCGGCTTGCTCGCGAGCTTGCCGGTAGGCGCGCTTCTCCTCATACGGGGCGCGCGCGTCGCCCAGCACATCCAGGAGCGACAGACCCTCGCGGCCGTCGAGGTCAACCAAGCTCCCATCCTCCACCAGCCGGCCGAGTGTGAGCGCGAACGCACCCGCCGCGGCGACGAACGCCGTGCGCGAGCGCACGCCGGAGCGCTGCCCGGACCCCTGGAGCGCCGCCTGCAACGCCTTGACGAACTTGGAGGCCCGTGCCGGTGTGGTCGTCAAGAACAGCAGCTCCGGCAGGAACAAGTGCTGCTCGCGCCATACACCCGACCTGGCGTACGCGGCATACAGGCCCGCCTTGAACCGCAGCCGCGTGTGGGACATCGTGCCGAGGTCGATCTCCACGAACGCCCCCAGCTTGCGCTCCTCGCCGTCGATGAGCACCACCGTCGCGTCCGGGGCGAGCGTGCGCGCCCGTGCCCCGTCCTCGAAGGACTCGCGCGCCTGGCCCTCCCTGCGGTAGATCAACAGATCAAGACCCATCTCCGGCGCCCTGGTGGCGAGCGTGACGTACAGCTCGCTCAACGCCGCGGCGTGCGCGAGAAAGACCGGATCACGGGCGTGACGCTCGCCGCCGCGCGGCAACGGCTCCCCGCGCACCAGGCAGTCCGCCCGCCGCGTCGGCCAGTGATGATTCGGCGCCGAGCCACGCTCGCGGTAGGGCCGGCTACGCCCAGTGAGCCCGAGCTTGTGCAACCGGCGCGTGCGGTAGCGCAACGTCCGCTCAGGCACCTCCGGGAACAGCCGGCCGAACTGGTCCTGCGTCACCACACGTCTCGCGTTGGCGGTTGCGAGGCACGCCGGTAGCCGGGAAGATCAGTTCGCGGACTACGCCAACGCCCACATGCGTCGCTCGATAACGCCGCTCGCGGCCATGAGCGGCCGGGCCGCACTCAGCAGCGTGAGCTGGTCCAAGATCGTCCGCGCCGCGCGATCGCTCATCGCACTCCGGCGCTACTACGACAGCGGCGAGGCCACGCACGAGGACTACGCCGCTCGTAAGGCCCGCACCAAGCAGGCACTCGGTGAGATGCTGTCGGTGCTCGACAATGGCGCACCGCAAGAGCAGCGCGAACTCATCCTCGAGCATTTTGCGGAGCTTCTGGCACGCGGAGACAGTCTCGTAGGCGAGTCGAAATAGGCAGCGCCGTGACGTGCACGAGCCAATCGTCGGCGGCGCAGCCGGTCTGGCTGGCGCATTTTGGCTTCGCAAGCGCAAGTACCTCGGTCTGAAACGCTGAAGTCGTCACTGTTGAGCTTCCATGTGCACGCGGGTATCTGCCGAGGCCGCCGACCCGGTCGCCGACGTGCTTTGTAGGCCCGTTGGTCAGGCGCTGCGAAGTAGGTCTGCGACTACTTCGGCAGGCCGCTGGTGTCGGCGAGCGGCGAGCTGCTGCAGCCGCTCGGCGTCGTCATCCTCGACACCCACAACGATCGTGAGCTTGGCGTTGGGGTTGCCGACGTGAGCCTCGACGTAGCGCGGATCGATCGCCATCAGGTCGGCATCGAAATCGCCGGGTTGGGGATCGGGGTCTGTCCAAGGATCGCTGGCCATGTTCAGCTCCTTAGCAGTTTACGCTCGCGGGGCGAGGACTCCCAACCGGTCACGATCAGCCAGGTGGTTGGGTCTACGGTCCGCTCGATGACGAGCGTCAGGACACGACCGCCGTCGGTGCGTCCGATCAGCAGTCGGCGTTTGCCGGCGGACGCCTTGTGCGGATTGCGCACAATGACATGAGCGTTGCGAGGAACCTGGCGTGCGTCGTGGGTGGTGATGCCGCGCGCGCCGAGCTTGTCGATCGCAGCCTCGGTAACGAGCAATTCGACGACCGCGTCAGGCATGTCACAGGTCTATCGAACCCACAGGTCGTTGTCGCGCTGCCTCAGTCTTTGCCCACGCAGCCGCATGCCTCGACGACCTGTCGCTGGTTCCTGGAGCACGCTGCAGCGAGGTTCTAAGGTCGCTCCACCCACGGAGGCGCGGACCAGACCTCCACATCGTCCGGGGGCGAACTCTCGGACAGACGCCCGTCGCTCCCGCTTACACTGGATTTCCGGCGTCTCAGCGGACGTTCGCTGCGGTGCCGACAAGCGTTGGACGCACATCACTCCCGCAGGGACGCCAACGTGTGTCAGGCGTCGATCTGGCGCAGTCCGAGTTTCGCTGTAGCGCGCAGGAGGTCATCGACGAAACCGTGGGCATCAGCGGCGGCGGCGTCGAGCTCGGCGTCGGCGGTGATGGCGAAGGCCGCTGCACGGCGGGGGCCAATGTCTTCCGGGGTGTTGAAGTCGCGGTTCAGGAGCTCGAGGGCGCGCACGACGATCTCGGAGTGGAGCTGGGCGTGGAGGCGTAGGCGCTCGGCGATCGCGGTGCCGCGTCCGGGGATGCGGCGAATGACGTAGATGAGGTCGTAGGCATCCTTGGGCTCGGCGCGGTCGCCGAACGCGAGGGCCTTGAGTGCGACGAAGGCGGCGGGTCCGCAGACGGGAACGGTGCGCCGCGCTCGCTCTCCCGTGAGGGTGTGTCCGTCGAGCTCGATGTTGACGCGCTCGTCGAAGGCGAGTTCGAGACCTGGGGTGACAAGGGCGCCGAAGTCAGGTTCGAGGTTTTGCACCCGTATTGTCGGATCCTGGGCGGGCGCTGGCGGCATCAGGAAGTCGACCGTGACCTTCAGCTCACCGAGTCGCCAGCGCTGGACGGTCTGGTTTCCGTTCTCGTTGGTGTCGGGCTTGAATCCCTCGCTGCGAAGTCGACGGCTGATCTCGGCATACCGCTCGTCGTCGAGCAGTGCGAGCGCGAGGCCGACGTCGAGGTCGTTGGTGCCTGGATGGAGATCGTCATCGTCACCGGTTCGCGTGGTGTCAACGAGGAGCGGCGGTACGAGGCCACCGACTATGCAAACGTCGTCGAGGTAGGCGCCGAGCGTGACCGCGACGGTGAGGCACACAGACTTGACTTGCTCGGTCTCCTCGGCCGTGTAGCCGGAGCGGTGGCGTGGCTTGTCAGGGGCGGGCATGCCATATCGCTCCGTTGTGGCGTAGCTCCTCGGCTGCCTCGCGGGCGCGCTCGGGTAGGGCGAGTAGGTCGAGGTAGGCTTGCACGCTCGACACGCACGGCAACTCGTCAACGTTCTGCTGGCCGTCGAAGACACCGCGGTCGTCGGGGCCGATGAGCTGCACGTTGGCGCCGCGCTCGTTGCGTCGGAGCTCGATCGCATCCGCGGCGGCGCGTGGGTCTCCGTGTACGTAGATGCTGTTGAGGCGGAAACGGGCGAAGCGGTCAAGCGCCCACGCGGCGGGCAGCCCGGTGAAGGCGTGGTCGACGTCGGCGTCACGTAGCCGATGGTCGAGTTCGCGCGCCAGCTCGATGCCGCTTCCCGAGATGTGCCCGGTGATGATGTCGTGGCGATCGAAGCGGTACTCGTCGGCCCAAGCATCTAGCAGCAGGTCACGGTCGCGGGGGCGCAGCAGTGCTCGGTCGCGGGCGAGGAGCTCGTCGTCCTCCAGCCGCCGAACGACGCGCGAGACGCGGCCGGCATCGAGGTCGGTGTGCTCGCTGAGCTCCTTTTGGCGCCACCAGCGCTCGGGATCTAGCAGCAGCGCTCGCGCTACACGAGAGCTCTTGGGCGCAAACGCAGACGAAGGGCGACCCCGGGCAGGGAACTGGTTGGGTCGGCCTTGAACGGAGATGTAGAGATCCTTGTTCCGTATGTGTGCGTTTCCCGAGAGGTCGAGCCAGTTCAGTTCGCGCTCCTCGGCCGCTTTCGTGCCGGCTGGCGTCATGAACGGCACGACCAGTACGGCGACCCCGTCATGGGTCGCGAGGCGCGCCATCTGCTCTGCGGCCAATGCGACAACTCCCGGACTGGCCGCTGACTTGACCTCGATCAGCCAGAGACGGCCGTTGCTATTGACGATCGCATCGAAGCCACCGTCCGGCGCCTGTTGCTGTGGTGGTCCAATGTCCGGCTCGTCGAGCAGGTCTTCGAGAATCGTCGGAAGCCGTCGCAACGCTTCGCGCTCGAACGGCACGCCTGCGTAAGCGGCGTCGGTTGCATGACTCGGCATTCAGCGTATTTTACGCAGCTGGCTGTCAAAAAGCGGATAATTGCTTGCGCTAGCAATCGGAGGCTTTTGCGCAATGCGAGCCGGAGTCCCCGGAGTCCCTATAGACCGTGCGCGGGTCCAGCCGCCCACCCCCGGATCTCAATACGGTGTCCAGAGCGCGTCCGACCCCCATCGCTCCCGCGACCCCAGGAGCCCATCGGGGGACCTGTGCGAGCCATGCTGGTTTGCCGGAGTGCTCCTCGAAACCAGGTCTGGCTCATTGCTCGGTGGCGGACGATCGAAGCACGCGCTCGCGCAGCACGCGGCAGATGCCAGCCCGCACCTTCGGACGCGACAAACCCTCAACCAACGTCGCGCTCTGCGCGCCAATCGCGCGCCAGTTCATGTGCTGCTCGGACGGGCTTGGGGCAGTTTCGTGCGGTCTCGCCAGCGGACCAGGCTCCAGCCCGCAGCGGCCAGATCCCAGCAACCAAGCGGCAATCTGGGAGTCAGCGGAAAACGGAGGGGGGGAGATTCGAACTCCCGGTACGCCAATCAGACGCACAACGGTTTTCGAGACCGCCGCATTCAACCGCTCTGCCACCCCTCCAGGGGGACCTGGACAGGCTAGTGCATGGGGCGCGGCGCGCAGGCCCGCACGGGAGGCCGCCCGCCGCCCTACCTCGCGTGCCCGCCGGCAGCAACCTGCCTGCCACGCGCCGAAGCGCCCGCGGGCTCGCAGCCGCGCAGGAAGCGCTCGATCGCATCTCCCACCAGGGCGTCCACCTGCTCCACCTCCACGATCCCGCCCGTCACCAGCGCCGCGATCCCCTGGATCGTCGCGAACAGGACCAGGCCCACGCGCTCGGGGTCTCCGGCTTCCAGCGCCCCCTCGCGCTGCCCCTGCTCGATCAGCTCTAGCAGCACCGCGAACGCGCGGTGCGCAACCTCGGCGAGCGCCTGCGAGTGCTCGCCGTGCTTGCCGGCGAACATCAGCTCGAGCAGCGCCGCGTCCTGGGTCGCAAACCGCACGTACGCGCTCGCCGTCGCCTGCGCCCGCGCCTGGAAGTCCTCGCCGGCGCCGTCAAGGGCCGCCCGCAGCTCCGCTCCCAGTCGCTCGAACCCGGCTTGGGCGAGCGCGTCGAGCAGCGCCTGGCGATCGGCGAAGTGGCGGCGCGGCGCGCCGTGGCTGACGCCCACTGCGCGCGCCAGCTCCCGCAGTGACAGCTCCTGAACGCCGCGCTCGCGCAACGTGCGTTCGGCCTGCGCGAGCAGTGCCGTGCGCAGGCTGCCGTGGTGGTAGGGACGCTCGCCTCGCGTGACGGCGCCGGGCGGGCGTGTGTCAGCCGTCTCGGCCATCTCTCAAGCCTACCGCAGCAAGTAGACGTTGACAGCATTGTTGTCGTGAACTACATTGTTGCCTATGACTACTTCGAGCAGTGTTCACATCCCTGACATGCACGGGCGCACCGTGATCGTCACCGGCGCCAACAGCGGCATCGGCCGCGCCGCCGCCGCCGCGCTCGCCGGCGCCGGCGCGCACGTCGTCCTCGCGGTCCGCAACAGCGACAAGGGCAACTCCGCCGCCGCAGCCATGCCCGGCGAGTGCGAGGTTCGACGGCTCGACCTCGCAAGCCTCGCTTCCGTCCACGAGTTCGCCGACGGTTGTGGCGGCGAGATCGACATCCTCATCAACAACGCCGGCGTCATGATCCCGCCGCTCACCCGCACCGCCGACGGCTTCGAGTTGCAGTTCGGCACCAACCACCTCGGGCACTTCGCGCTCACCAACCTGCTGCTGGAGCAGATCACCGGCCGTGTGGTCAACGTCGCCTCCGGCGCCCACAAAGCCGGTCGCATCGACTTCGACGACCTCAACTGGGAGCGCAAGCCCTACAAGCCGGTGGCCGCCTACGGCCAGTCCAAGCTCGCAAACCTCCTCTTCACCTCCGAGCTGCAGCGCCGCCTCACCGAGGCGGGCTCAGCGGTCATCGCCACCGCGGCGCACCCCGGCTACGCGGCTACCAACCTCCAGTTCCACAGCGGCAAACGCGCCGGGGACCTGCTGATGGGTCTCGGCAACCGGATCTTCGCCCAGAGCGAGCAGGACGGCGCACTGCCGACCATCTACGCCGCCGTCGAAGACGTCCCGCCCAACAGCTACGCGGGACCCAGCGGCTTGCTGGAAATGCGCGGCGCCCCCAAGCTCGTCGGGCGCTCGGCCGCCGCCAAGGACGCCGACGTCGCGCGGCGCCTGTGGGAGGCCTCCGAAGCGCTCACCGGCGTGCACTTCCCGCTCGCCACCGCCGCGACCCAGGCGTCCCAGGGCTGAACGGGGGCTCGCGGTCGCTCAGGCGTCGCCGACGACGCGCAGCCGCCCGCTGCGCGTCATGCAGCGAGCCCCACAGGTGCTGCACCGCGTACGCGCGGTACGGCCGCCAGCGCTGGGAGAGCCGCTCGGCCGCAGCCGGCGTTGCCTGCTGGCCGAGCCGCTCCAGCGCGTGGCGCACCCCGAGATCACCGGGGAGGAACGCATCCGGGTCGCGCAGCGCGCGCATCGCTATGTACTCCGCGGTCCACGGCCCGATCCCCGGCAGCGCGAGCAGCTGCCGTCGCGTCTGCGCGCGCTCGCAGCCGGCGTCCAACACGACCTCCCCACGCGCCAGCGCCGCGACCAGCGCGCGTAGGCCGCGAGCGCGCGACCCCGGCATCCCCACGCGGTCCAGGTCGGCCTCCGCGAGCGTCTCGACCGCGGGGAAGACGTGGGTCACCGCGCCGAGCGGGCGCTCGAGCTCCTCGCCGTAGAGGCTCACGAGCCGCGCCGCGAGCGTCGCGGCGCCGCGCAATGACACCTGCTGCCCCAGCACCGCGCGGATCGCCAGCTCGTGGTGATCGACGTGCCCAGGCACTCTGCGTCCAGGGGTCTCGCGCACGAGCGCTCCCAGCAGCGGGTCATCGCCGAGCGCGTCGCCGACGGCGTGGGGGTCGGAGTCAAGGTCGAGCAGCGTGCGGCAGCGATGCATCGCGGCGCCGAGGTCGCGCACGTCGGCAAGCCAAAAGCGCGCGCCCACGCAACGCTCGCCAGGACGCAACTCCACCGCGCCGGTGCCGTGCGGCAAGCGCAAGCTGCGGCGCAAGGCGCCGCCCTGTGCCTCCTCCACGCCGGGCACCGCGCGACGGGCAAGAAACGCGATCAGGCCATCGCCGTCCAGCGGTGCGCGGCAAGGAAGCCGCAACGAGATCGACCCGCTGTCCCGCGCGCGTCCCTCGCGCCGCACGCGGGCGCGCAACGCGCTGGGCGTCAGCGCGAACACCTCTTGAATCGTCGCGTTGAACTGCCGCACGCTCTGAAACCCAGCCGCAAACGCGATCCCCGTGATCGGCAGCGCGGTCGTCTCGAGCAGAATGCGCGCCGTCTGTGCCCGCTGGGCGCGCGCGAGCGCGAGCGGTCCCGCGCCCACCGTCGCGAGCAGCTGGCGATGGACGTGGCGCTCGGTGTAGCCCAGGCGACGCGCAAGCCCGCCCACGCCCTCGCGGTCGACCACACCGTCGGCGATCAAGCGCATCGCACGGCCCACCACGTCAGCACGCACATCCCACTCCGGCGAACCGGGCGTCGCGTCCGGGCGGCAGCGCTTGCAAGCGCGAAATCCGGCCGCCTGCGCGGCCGCGGCGGACGCGAAGAAGCGGACGTTCGCGCGTTTCGGCGTCCGCGCGGGGCAGCTCGGACGACAGTAGATCCCGGTGGTCTGCACGCCGCAGAACACCCATCCGTCAAAGCGCGGATCGGCAGCTTCGATCGCCTGCCAAAGTCGCTCTGAGTCAAACATCATGCGACCAGCCTGGCACACCAACGGGCGCTTGCCTGGCGGGAATCGGACGCGACTGGAGCGCTAGCGGCGACGCGCGAAGAAGTCGCTCAAAAGCGCCCCGCACTCGCTTGCGAGCACACCCGCGAGAACTTCCGGGCGGTGGTTCAAGCGCGGCTCGTCGAGCACGTCCAGCACGCTCCCGCACGCCCCCGCCTTCGGATCGCTCGCGCCGAACACCACGCGCGCCACGCGCCCGAGCACGATCGCCCCGGCGCACATCGCACACGGCTCCAGCGTCACGTACAGAACGCTGTCCACGATGCGCCAGCTTGCGAGCGCGCGCGCGCCCGCGCGCAGCGCGATGATCTCGGCGTGGGCCGTCGGGTCCTGACGCAGCTCGCGCTCGTTGTGGGCCGCCGCGATCACCTCCCCTTCGTGCACGAGCACCGCGCCAATCGGCACGTCGTCGTGCCGGAGCGCCTGTTCGGCCTCGCGCAACGCCAGGCGCATGAAGTACTCGTCGCGTGGGAGCAAGCGCCCGTTCATGATCTCGCCGCAGCTTCTGCAACAGTTGCCCGCCCACGGGGCTGCGCCATCGGCGCATCATCATTACTAAAAAGATGTCCTTCCCACGCGACACCCGGCGAGCGTTGCTCGTGCTTGCGCTGTGCAACGCGGTCATGCTGATCGGCGCAGCCGCGCCGGCGACCCTGTCGGCGCCACCGACGATTCCCGCGCCCACGCTCGCCGCACGCGCCGCGGCGGCCAGGCCGTACGCGGAGGACGAGGTGGTCGTCGGCTACGCGCCCGCCCAGGCCAGCGACGCAGCGGCCGCCGTGCGCTACGCGCGCATCGCGCGCAGCGCCCAACAAGGGGCGCTCAGTGCGCACACGCAGGTGCTGCGCCTGGCAAAGGGCGTCAGCGTCGCAAGTGCGCTCAAGCGCCTGCGCGCACAGCGCGGCGTCGCGTGGGCGGTACCCGACTACGTCGCCCACATCGCCGGCGAAGCCGCGCCCGCCGGGCTGCCCGTCCCCGACGACGAAGGCACCGCCCACACCCCCGGCGGCTGGGAGCAGCTGCAGTGGAACTTCGTCGGCCCGTTCGGCGTCAACGCGCTGCAGGCGTGGGCCAACGTCGCCGCCGACGGCGCGCCGGGCGGCAAGGGCGTGACCGTCGCCGTGCTCGACACCGGCGTCGCCTACGCCAACCGCGGCCGCTGGCGACGCTCGCCGGACTTCAGCCCCTACACGTTCGTCAAAGGCTATGACTTCGTCGCCAAAAGCCCCTACCCGTACGACCGCAACGGCCACGGCACGTTCGTCGCAGCCACGATCGCCGAGGCCACCAACAACCACTACGGGCTCACCGGGCTGGCGTTCGCCGCGCGCATCATGCCCGTGCGGGTGCTCGACGCCCAGGGCGAAGGCGAAGCGTCGACGATCGCCGAAGGCGTGTACTTCGCGGTCAAGCACCACGCGCAGGTGATCAACCTCAGCCTCGAGTTCTCCCCCGGCGTGACCGCCTCCGACATCCCCGAGCTGATCGCCGCCCTCAACTACGCCCACCGTCACCGGGTGCTGGTGGTCGCCGCCGCCGGCAACGAGGGCCACGCCGCGATCGCCTACCCTGCGCGCGCCCCCAACGTGGTGTCCGTGGGCGCCACCACCGAACACGGCTGCCTGGCCGACTACTCCAACGACGGCGCCGGGCTCACGCTCGTGGCCCCCGGCGGCGGCGCCGACGCCGACCTTCCCGGCGACCCCAACTGCCACCCCGAAGACCCACCTGGGCGCGACGTCTACCAGGTGACCTTCAGCGGCAGCTCGTTCACCAAGTTCGGCATGCCCTCCGGCTACGAAGGCACGTCCATGGCCACGCCGCACGTCGCCGCCACCGCCGCGCTGATCATCGCCAGCGGCGTGCTCGGCCGCCACCCCACCCCCGCGCAGATCACCGCCCGCCTGCGCGCCACCGCGCGCAAGCTGGGCGGCGGCGGCGATCAACGCCTGTACGGCGCCGGCCTCGTGGACGCGGCAGCCGCCACCGCGGCCGGCGGGCCAGGCGCGGTGGCCGCCGCGCACCGCTGAGCCGGCGGGCTTGCGCCGCGGCGCCAAGCCGGCGGGCGGGGCGCGCCGTTTGCCGCGGCGGCAGGCGGTGACTAGGGTGCGCTCGTGGCCTCACCCCACGCACCGGACACCACCGCGCCCGCGCACTGCGACCTGGCGGTCGTAGGCGGCGGCATCGTCGGGCTGGCGGTGGCGCGCGAGCTGGCCGCCCGCAACCCCCATGCGCGCGTCAGCGTGCTCGAGCGCGAGTCACAGACGGGCACCCACCAGACGAGCCACAACTCCGGGGTGATCCACGCCGGCGTCTACTACGCGCCCGGCTCGCTGAAGGCGCGCCTGTGCGTGCAGGGCGCCCGCGAGCTGTATGCGTACTGCGAACGTCGCCACATCGCCCACGAACGCTGCGGCAAGGTGATCCTCGCCACCAGCCCCGCCGAGCTTCCCCGACTCGACGAGCTCGAACGGCGCGGCAAGGCCAACGGCGTGGACGGCCTGCGCAGGCTCGATGCGGCGGGCGTTCAGGAGATCGAGCCGCACGCACGCGCCATCGCCGGCCTGCATTCGCCGAACACGGGCATCGTCGACTTCGCGGCGGTCGCCCGCTGCTACGCCCAGGACCTGCGTGAGGCGGGCGCAACCATCGCCACCGGCTGCGGCGTGCGGGGCGTCCGCGTGCGCAAGCGCTCGCTGCTCATCGAGCATCCCCGCGGCGTCACCGAGGCGCGCCACGCCGTCTTCTGCGCCGGCGCGTGGGCCGATCGGATGGCGGTCGCCGCCGGCGCCGGCGCCGACCCGCGGATCGTGCCCTTTCGCGGCGCCTACCTGCGACTTGCCCCCGAGCGTCGTCAGCTCGTGCGTGCGCTCATCTACCCAGTGCCCGACCCCACGCTGCCCTTCCTGGGAGTGCACCTCACCAGGCACATCGACGGCGAGATCCTGATCGGCCCGACAGCGTTGATGGCGCTCGCGCGCGACGCCTACAGACTGACGAGCGTGCGTCGCAGAGATCTGCTCGACACGCTCACGTGGCCAGGAACCTGGCGGATGCTCGCGCGCTGGTGGAGCACCGGGCTGACGGAAATTCACCACGCCGCGATGCGCTCGTCGTTCGTGCGCGCAGCCGCGCGCTACGTGCCCGAGCTGCGCCCCAGGGACGTGCAGCCCGCGTTCGCCGGCGTGCGCGCCCAGGCGCTCGCCCGCGACGGGCGGCTGGTGGACGACTTCGTCTTCTCGCACACCGAGCGCGCGCTGCACGTGCGCAACGCGCCCTCGCCCGCCGCCACCTCCTCGCTGGCGATCGCCCGCCACGTCGCCGAGGAGGCCGAGCGGGCGTTCGGCCTATGAGCGATGATCCGGTTCTCGCTCCGCGGGCCGGGTCGGCGAACAGCGATCGGCGTAGAAAGTCTGGAACGCGGACGTGCGTTCACGGGGGCGACATCGATCCGAAGAGCTCTTCGAGAAAGAATCGCGTCTTCGCGGGGGGCTCCTTGAAGGGGTAGATGTGCTCGAGGAGCTCCAGCGCCTCCTGCGCGCTATGCAAGCCGCACTCCCGCAGCAGGATCTCGATGTCCTCGTCGTCCTCACCGAAGCGCATCGCCATCAGCTTCATGGCGAGCAGATACCGCGGCGAGGCCGTGGTGACCTCGATCCCGCGGACGCTGGGCACCGGGCGGGGATGCTCGTCGTCGCCCGGCATGAAGCCCTTGGCCGCGTCGTTGAGCCAATCCTCGGGCAGACTGAGCTCTTCGGCCACCTTGGCCGCCGCGTCGTAGATGGCGCTCTTGGGCTCGAACACCGCGTCGATGTCCCTCGTCACCCGCCGCGTGGAGTAGGCGAGCGCCATGGCGGCGCCTCCGACGATGAATATCTGACCGCGCACGCCCTGGCGGGTGAGCTCCTCGCCCAGCGCCTCGAGCGCGCTGAGGATCCTGGAGCGGTTGAACTGCTGCTCAGACACGGTCGAATACCTCGCGCGCCAGGAACACTCCGTGGCGCGCGAGTGCGGCCGGCGTGTTGGCGAGCGTGTACGCATGGAAAGCTGGACGGCTCGCCACAAACCACCACGGCTCGACGAAGCGCTCGGGGCCGTTGACCCACGCGGGGGCGGCAATCGCGCCCTCGGCCGCGAACAGCTCCGCCACGCCCGCGAGCGCGGCGTCGAAGCGCGCGTCGCCGGTGCGCTGCGGCTCGTCTCGTAGGAGCGCCAGCCTTCCGGCGCGGGAGGAGCCCCTGAAGTCGTCCGCGAACCCGAACAGCAGCCGCAGCGCATCGCGCTCCCGTCCCTGCTCGAGATCTTTGCGGATCGTCTGTGCGAGCTCGGCGAGCGATTCGGCGCCACGCCGCACGCGGGGACGCGCGAGCACCTCGACGTCGTAATCGCACGCGTCGAGCAGCCGCTCCAGCGTTGCGAGGTTTGGCGTGCGGGCGCCCGACTCGTACGCGGCGACCGCCGGCTGTGCGGTGCCCGCACGGCTGGCGAGCTCGAGCTGCGTGATGCCGGCGGCTTGACGCGCGTCTCGGATCAGTGTCGTGAACTCCATAACCTGAGTATACACGTTTAGATATAATGCCGCGGCGCCATAGCCCACCGTTGCTGGCCGAGAGGCGAGCCGCGCGTCGAGTATCGTCGGCGCAGGGCTTGAGCATGTACGACTACGTGATCGTTGGCGCCGGATCGGCAGGCTGCGTGCTCGCAAGCCGCCTCAGCGAAGACCCACACGTGCGCGTCGCCGTGCTGGAGGCGGGCCCGCTTGACACCAGCGAGGACATCCACGTCCCGCTCGGCTATCTCAAGCTGCCGCAAGCGCTCGACTGGGGCTACGCCTCCGCGCCTGAAGAGCACTGCGACGGACGGCGGATTGCGCTCCCGCGCGGCAAGGTGGTGGGTGGCTCCTCATCCACCAACGCCATGCTGTACGTGCGCGGCAACCCGCTGGACTACGACGCGTGGGGCGTCAGCGGCTGGTCGTGGCCGGAGCTCCTGCCGTACTTCCTGCGGGCAGAGGACAACCAGCGTGGAGCCTCGCAATGGCACGGCGTCGGCGGGCCGCTGGCGGTGAGCGAGCAGCGGTCGGCGAACGCGATCTCGCGTGCGTTCGTGGACGCCGCCGTCGAGTGCGGCCTGGAGCGCAACGAGGACTTCAACGGCGCGCGCCAAGACGGGGCGGGCTTCTATCAGCTGACACAGCGCGACGAACGCCGAGCGAGCGCGGCGAGCGCGTATCTGCGCGGCGCCGAAGCGCGCGCGAACGTCACGCTGATGACCGACACGCACGCATCGCGGATCCTGTTCGAGGGCGAGCGCGCGGTCGGCGTGCAGGTCAGCCGGCATGGCCACACACACGAGCTGCGCGCGCAGCGCGAGGTGATCGTCTGCGCCGGCGCCTACAACTCCCCGCAACTGCTGATGCTCTCCGGGGTCGGGCCGGCCGAGCACCTCGCGAGCACGGGCATCGAGGTGCTGCTCGACCGGCCGGCGGTGGGCACGAACCTGTCCGATCACCCGGCAAGCGAACTGCTGTGGCTGACCGCGCCGCCGCAGGAGCGAGACAGGCGGCGCAGCTGGCGCAGCGCGAAGCTGCTGCTCGCCACCCAGCGCGGCGCCTTCGGCGCCAACCTCGCCGAGGCGGGCGCCTTCGTGCGGCTCGCCGGCGACGCGCCGGCGCCTGACGTGCAGTTTCACGTCGCGCCCGTGCAGTTCCTCGACGACGGCGCGAGCGTCCCCGAAGCCCACGGCGTGTGGGTCTCGCCGTGCCTGCTCACGGCGCAAAGCCGCGGCTCGGTGCGCCTGGCCTCGGCCAATCCGCTGGCGGCGCCGATCGTGCACAACGGCTTCTATGCACACGAGGAGGATCTGCAAGCGATGCTCGGCGCAGTGCGCCTCGCGCTCGACATCTGCGCGCAACCGGCGATGCGCGGCTACTGCGCCGAGCCGTTCACCGTCCCGGATGCCGACACCCCGGCTGCGCTGCGCGAGCACATCGCGCGCACCACGTTCGCCTTCTACCACCCCGTCGGCACCTGTCGGATGGGTGAGGACGCGGACGCGGTGGTAGACGCGCAGCTGCGGGTGAACGGGGTGCGGGGACTGCGCGTGGTGGACGCCTCGGTGATGCCGACCGTTCCCCGCGGCAACACCAATGCGCCGACGATCGCGCTGGCCGAGCGCGCGGCGGAGTTGATTCACGGTTAACGATTAACTGCTGATCCGTAGACGGATCAGCCGAGAGTTACGCCCATCTTCGGCGGGCGCGCACGCCGCTAACACCCCTTCAGCAAAATCCCGAACTGGGCTGCGCCGTCGTCGGCAGCGGCGACGAAGGCGGGGATGCCGGGGTGCGCGCGCGTGAACTGCCCGAACGCCTCGTTGCGCTCGATGTCGTCAGCGAGGGCCGCCCCCCTGCCCAGCGCTCCCCACGCGCGCTCGAGCTCGAAGCGCACGTTGCGGGTGGTGTGGCTGCTGTCATGCACGAACAGGTCGATCTCGCCGAGCTCGGCGAGCAGGCCCGGCAGCTTGCTCCTGCTGGTTCCGTTGACGTAGGTCCAGCGTGCGCGCAGCTCGCTCGGCACCGCAGCCCCGATCTCGGTGTGCACGGCGGTGTCCAACGCAGGCAGGTCGATGCTGCACAGGCGACCGTCACCGCCGCGCTCGAGCGCCTCCAGGATCACGCGCGAGGTGATCCCGCGCGCGACGCCCGTCTCCACCACACAGCGGGCCGGCAGGTGGCGCACCAGGCACCACGCCGCGCGCGCGAACCCGCGGTCGCCGTCATCCCAGCCGCCGTACGCGGAGCGGCCCATCGCCAGGCCCTGCTGATCGAAGGACTCAGCGACCTGTGACCACAGCGCGTCGAACTCCCGGGTCTCTTCGCACGGCCAAGGATGGCCCAACCGCTCGTGCAGGTGCTGCTCCCACTGCGGGTCGGCCAGGTACTCGTGACCGGTGGCGCCAGCCCCTGTCAGCAGGCGCCGCACACGTCCGAACGCACGATCGAACCCGTCGCCCGGCTCCTGCAACGTCAGCCGCGCCGCCCCCGCCACCCAGCGCAGTTTGGCGGGCAGCGCGGCGTTCTCCGTGTTGTCGCGGCGAGGTTGTGAAATTGTGGATCAAGCCCTTTCGCTTGCCGCGAGGCGGTCGTGTGTGTGATCCTAGCGGGCGTGGCAGCAGAGGCGCAGACACCGTGGCCCGTGCCGGACTCCGTGCACGCGCCACCGGGGGCGCGTTCCACCCTGGTCACCATCCAGGCTGGCTCGCCGACGACGAAGCCGCCGCTTTTTTGTGTGCACGCGGAAGCGGGCGAGGTGTCGCTGTACTTCGGCATCGCCCGCCATCTGGGCGGCGAGCAGCCGCTGCTCGGACTGTGCGCGCCGCCGGAGCTCGGCGCACACTGGTCGCTGGAGCAGCTCGCCGCGCGTCACGTGCAGTCGATCGGGCGCGCGCGGCCCACGGGTCCATATCTGATCCTTGGCGAGTGCACGGGTGGAGCGCTCGCCTACGAGATCGCGCAGCAGCTGCGAGCGGCGGGCCAGCAGGTTGCGCTGCTGGCGCTCGTGGACTCCTTCGCTCCGGGGCAGCCGCACCTGCGCCGGTTCATGCCGCGGCCGCTCTACCGCGTCGCCCATCGAGTGCGAATCCTCGGCTTTCACCTCCACAACCTCGCTCGGCTCGACGTCAACGACAAGTTTGCCTACGCAGCTGCGAAGCTCGAGCGCGCCCGCCTGAAGATCGCGGCCCGGCGCAACCGCCCGGCGGCGGGGGCCTCGCCGCAGCTGAGCTTCAGGAGCGCGCTCGCCGCCTACACGCCGAAGCCGTGGACGGATTCCATGCTTCTGATTCGTGCCGCACGCTTGCCGCTGGGCATCCAGCCGGCGCCCGACATGGGCTGGGGCGCCCTGGTGGAGCGGTTGCAGCTCGAAACGGTACCCGGCTACTTCACCACGCCGATCTCCGAGCCGGGTGTGCGCATCCTCGCCGAAGGGCTAGCCCGCCATCTGGCCAGCGCAGCGCCGTCATCCTGACCGCATGCCCAGTCTTGGGGTCTGATCGTCAGCGAAGGCTGCAAGCGAGACTGCCAAGTCGCGCCGATCGTGTGCAATCATTCCGCGCAGTGAGCATGCCGCGCTGCGCCCCTCCGAGGACAGCGGGCGAGGCGGCGTGTCGGGGGTGTCAACGGTCCGAACGGAGAGTCACGGCGACATGAAGTTGGCGGTTCACGGTCGAACGGAATCAGATCACTCAGAACCGGCAGGCAGTCTCTTCAGCAGCTCACGCCGGCTGGCAACCGCCGAGCAGCTGGGGCTCACCTGCGAGCTGCGCGAGGGCCCAGCCGCCCCCGGCATCGAGCGCCTGCGCACCCGCGGCGGCGGCGAGTTGCTGTGGACGAGCGCCGTCGCGTCAGCCGGCCCCCCGCTCGCCGCGCGCCTGCAGGGCGCCGGCGCGAGCATCCCGATATTCGCACGCGTGCTCGACGACGCGCTGACGCAGCGCGTGCTCGCCCAGCACGGCGGCGAGTGGTCGCCTGCCGTGCGCATCCTCGACCGCGGCGGTCAAGCCGTCTCCGCGATCTGGGTGGCAGAGGACGGCAATGTCTTCCTGCCGTTCGATCCCGACGAGGTGTGCGAGAGCTACTGGAGCGAGCGCTACCTGGCGCTCCTGCGCACGAAGGCCTCGCGCCACACGCAACGTGGCGCGATGCAGAGCTACTACCGCGTGCGTGGACTGCTCCCCCGCACCGTGCAGATCCGGCTGCGCCGCCTCTACGCGCGCAGGCAGCGGCGCACGCCATTTCCGCGCTGGCCGGCCGAGACGGCGCTGCACGACTTCTTCGACCTCTTCACCGCGATCCTCGCCGACGTCGCCCGCGAGCCGCTCCCGCGGATCGCGCCGTGGCCGAACGGCCACACGTGGGCGCTGGTGCTGACCCACGACGTCGAGACCGCCCAGGGCCTGGCGGCACTCGATCCGATCCTCGAGCTCGAGCGCCGGCTGGGGCTGCGCTCCGCGTGGAACTTCGTGCCCCGCCGCTACCGCGTGGACGACGCGCGCGTCCGCCAGCTGCAGGCCGACGGTTTCGAGGTGGGCGTCCACGGCCTCTACCACGATGGTCGCGACCTCGAGTCCCACGCACGCGTGCAGGAGCGCCTGCCGGGCATGCGCGCGGCCGCGGAGCGCTGGCAAGCCGTCGGCTTCCGCTCGCCGGCGACCCACCGGCAGTGGGATCTGATGCCGCTGCTGGGATTCGACTACGACAGCTCCTACCCCGACACCGATCCCTTCGAGCCCCAGGGCGGCGGCTGCTGCACGTGGCTGCCGTTCTTCAACCAGGAGGTGGTCGAGCTGCCGATGACGATGCCCCAGGACCACACGATGTTCGTGATCCTGCGCCACCGCGACGAGACGGCGTGGATCGAGAAGGCCGAGTTCCTGCGCAGCCGCGACGGGATGGCGTTGCTCGACACACATCCCGACTACCTGCTCGATGCGCGCATCATGCGCGCGTATGGGCGCCTGCTGGAGCGTTACGCGCACGAGCCGAGCGCCTGGAAGCCGCTCCCGCATGAGGTCAGCGACTGGTGGCGGCGCCGCGCCGCTTCGCGCGTCGAGCGAGAGGGATCCGGCTGGGTGGTACGTGGGCCAGCCGCCGGTGATGCACGCGTCGAGATCGTGGAGGGCACGGCATGGAGATGACAGGCCGATCCACCCTGCAGACGGCGACGGCGCCGGCAGGGGACGACCTCGAGGTGGCCGTGATCGGGGCGGGGCCGCACGGCCTGTCGGCCGCCACGCACCTGCGCCGCGCGGGCGTGAAGGCGCACGTGTTCGGCGCCCCGATGAGCTTCTGGAAGCTGATGCCAGAGGGGATGATGCTGCGCTCGAACATGTCGGCCACGAACATGATCGAGCCCGTCGGTCCGCTGTCGCTGGCGAGCTTCACGGCGGCGAGCGGCACGCCGATCGAGCAGCCGGTGCCGCTCAGCGACTTCATCGCGTACGGCTCGTGGGTGCAGCAGACGGCCGTGCCGGACCTCGACGAACGCGCCGTCACGCGGCTCGAGCGCTCCGGGGGCGCGTTCACGCTGGCGCTCGACGACGGCGCGTCGCTGAGCGCACGTCGCGTGGTTGTCGCGTGCGGCATCGCGCCCTTCGAGCGCATGCCGGCCGGATTCGAGCACCTGCCGCCGGAGCGCGTCTCGCACACCGCGCACCACCGTGACCTGAGCGTGTTCGCCGGGCAGCGTGTGGCGGTCGTGGGCGGCGGGCAGAGCGCGTTTGAGAGCGCCGTGCTGATGCACGAGCGCGGCGCGGCCGACGTCGAGGTGCTGGTGCGCAAGCCCAGCGTCGTGTGGCTGCGCGGCCACGGCGTGAAGAAGCGCATCGGAGCGCTCGGCCCGATCGTGTACGCGCCGACCGACGTGGGTCCGCTGTGGTACAGCCGGCTGGTGGAGAAGCCGGACCTGCTCTTCCGCCGCCTCCCGCGTGCCACGCAGAACCGCATCGCCGCGCGCTCGATTCGCCCGGCCTGCTCGAACTTCGTGAAAGTGCGTCTCGACCCCGTGCGCATCAGCACCGCCGTCAGCCTGTCGGGGGCTGAGCTCGACGGCGACGCGCTCAAGCTGAAGCTCTCAGACGGGAGCACGCGCGAGGTCGATCACCTGATGTTCGGCACCGGCTATCGGGTGGATGTCGCGCGCTATCCGTTCCTCGGCGAGCAGCTCGTCGCTGAGCTCCGCCGCGTCGACGGCTACCCGATGCTCACGCGCGGCCTGGAGAGCTCGGTCGCGGGCCTGCACTTCGCGGGCGCGCCCGCGGCGTGGAGCTTCGGACCGATCATGCGCTTCGTGTCAGGCAGCTGGTACGCGGGCCGCGCGATCGCGCGCGAGATCGCCGGGCGCTCCTCCGCGCGAACGCTCGCCGGCGCACGGTCTTAGTCCGGGCACGCGGGTGGGACCTTCGGGCGGCAGGACCGCACGCGCGCTCGCCAGGCGCCGCGCCGGCGTGGGGGCGGTGGTGATCGGTGGCGACTACCAGGGGCTGGGCATCGTGCGCAGCCTCGGGCGCCGCGGCATCGACGTGCTCGTGCTCGACGACGAGCGCTCGATCGGCCGCCACTCGCGCTATGCGACCGCTTCCGTGCGCGTGCCCGAGCTACGCGACGAGCAGCGCACCGTCGCGACGCTGCTGGAGCTCGGCGAGCGCTACCAGCTCGACGGCTGGGTGGTGTTCCCCACGCGTGAGGAGACGGTCGCCGCGCTCTCGCGCCACCGCGAGCAGCTGACAGAGCGTTTTCGCATCCCCACCCCGCCGTGGGAGGTGGTCAAGTGGGCGTGGGACAAGCGCAACACCTACGAGATCGCCGCCGAGCTCGGGATCGCCACCCCACGCACGTGGCTCATCGCCAGCGAGCGGGAGCTCGCGGCGATCGACGGCGAGCCGCCGTTCGCGATCAAGCCGGCGATCAAGGAGCGCTTCCTGTACGCCACGGGCGCCAAGGCGTGGCGTGCCGACACGCGCGCGCAGCTCGCGGAGCGCTTCCGCGCGGCTGCCGAGCTGGTGGGCGCGGAGGAGGTGATCGTTCAGGAGCTGATTCCAGGCGGGGGCGAGGCGCAGCTCGCCTACTGCGCGTTCTTTCGCGATGGGCGTTCGTCGGCGAGCATGGTCGTGCGCCGCTTGCGTCAGCACCCACCGCTGTTCGGGCGCGCGAGCACGTTCGTGCAGACGATCGAGGATCCCGCGCTGGAGGAGCTCTCGGAGCGCTTCCTGCGCCGGATCGGCTACTACGGCCTGGTGGAGCTCGAGTACAAGCACGATGCACGCGACGGGCAGACCAAGCTGCTGGACGTCAACGCGCGCACCTGGGGCTATCACAGCCTCGGACAGCGCGCGGGCGTCGACTTCCCCTACCTGCTGTACGCCGACCAGCTGTCCGCGCCGGTGCCCGTGCCGGACGGGGGGCGCGCGCCCGCCGGCGTCGCGTGGGTCCGGCTCGCAACCGACGTGCCGACGGCCCTCGCGCTGCTCGCACGCGGCGCGCTGGACTGGCGCGCGTACGCGCACTCGCTGCGGATCGCCAACGTGGAGTCGGTGTTCAGCCGCGATGACCCGCTGCCCGGCATTGCGGAGCTGGCGCTGCTGCCCTATCTGGCTGTCAAGCGCGGATTCTGAGCGGATCGTACTTCTGCGTGAAAGCCTCGAGATCGTCGCTCGCCAACTCGGCGACGCGTTCGAGCACAGTGGCCTCGTCCCAATCCCACCAGCGAATTCGCAGCAGCCGCTCGATGACCTCCTCGGAGAAGCGCCGTCGAACAGCGCGCGCGGGGACGCCTGCGACGATCGTGTAGGGCGCGACGCTCTTTGTCACTACAGACCACGCCGCGACAGCGGCGCCATCACCGATGTTCACCCCTCCCAAGATCTTCGCGCCACGCCCGATCCACACGTCGTTGCCGATCACGACGTCTCCCTTGGACCACGGCTGTCCGGCCTCTTCCATGCCCGGCAGGCCGAACCGGCGATGAAATGGGTAGGTTGCCACTGTGTCCGTGCGATGGTTGCCGCCGGGCATGATCTCGACGTCGCTGCCCATCGAGCACCACTTGCCGATGATCACCTTCGCCGAGTCGCCCGCGTAGGTGCGCACGCATGGGTGACCGTATGAATGCTCACCTACGACGAGCATGCCGTGTCGCTTGAGCCATTCCTCCGAGCCGACGCTCGGTGGAACGAGCCCTACGAGGGCCCGCTTCGCCCGTCTGGCGAGCGCGCGCAAAGTCGGCCTGTCGCCCGGCGGCTCCGGCGGGATCGTCGGCCGCTCGCGAGGGCCGTCTAGGCGACTGCTGGCTCGGAGCGTGGAGCGCATGCTTGCGGCACGCCGTTGAGGTTCATCGACGTCCCGGCAACCTCGATGGCGGCAACGATTTGCAGTCCCAGCGAGAGGCTCGAGCGTGGTTCCTGACCCGTCCTGATCGCGCGTGCGAAGTCCTGCAGCTCGAGCCGCAGCGGCTCGTGCGCCTCAACGCGCGGTATCACCACGTCGCCCGATCGATAGATGAGCTGGTGCTCGCCGAAGTTGGCAGGCGTCTCAACGTCCATCCCCCGGTCATATACACGTACCGGCTCGTCGGCCGCCGTGTCGTCGTACTGCACCATGCGCCTGCTGCCGACGACGATCATCTGGCGCACCTTGCGTGGTGCGAGCCACGAGAGCTGCACGCTGGCGGTCGTGCCGCCGGCGAACGTGAGCGTCATGAATGCGGTCTCCGGCACCCCCTCCCTGAACACGCAGCTCGCCAGAGCCGAGACCTCGACCACTCTGTCTTGCAGCCAATACAGCAGGATCGAGAGGTCGTGCGGGGCGAGGTCGCAGACGACGCCGTCGCGCTGGTACTTGCCGAGGTTCATCCGCGAGGACGTCACGAAGTGGATGTCGCCCACCACGCCGTCCTGGATCAGCTGGTGCACGGTGTTCACCGCTGGGCTGTACACGAAGGTGTGCCCAGGCATCAGGATCAGCCCGGTGGACGCCGCCAGCTCGGCCAGCTCGAGCCCGTCGCTGAGACTGGTTGCGAGCGGCTTCTCGACCAGCACGTGCTTGCCCGCAAGCAGAGCGCGCTTGGCGAGGGGCGCATGCGTGGTTGGTGGCGTGGCGATGACAACCGCTTCCACGGCCGCATCGGAGAGCAGCACGTCGAAGTCCGAGACCATCTGTGCCTGCGGATGCTTGCGGCCAAGCGCGCCCAGTGGGCCGGGGTCCCTGTCGCACAGCGCGTGCAGTCGAAACTCGGATATCTCAGACAGGTTGCGGGCAAGGTTGGGACCCCAGTAGCCGCAACCCACGACCGCCACGCCGACCGGCGGCGCGGGCTCGCCGATCGAACTTGGGGCGAGCGACGAGCGTGCGCCCCCGCCTGCATGCCCGTCGCCGTTCCAGTCAGTGGGTGTCATGCCGTCGAAGACCTCTGGCGCAAGACCTGCAGCGGCGTGCGCAGCAGCAGCCTGATGTCCAGCCCGAGCGACCAGCCACGCGCGTAGGCGACGTCCATGTCGAGCGCCTCTCCGTATGTGGAGTTGGCCCTGGCGGTCACCTGCCAGAGCCCCGTCAGCCCCTGCGGCACGGAGAAGCGGTACAGATGATGCGATCCGAAGTTCTCCGCCTCGTACGGGATGCACGGCCGCGGGCCAACCAGCGACATGTCGCCGCGCAGCACGTTCACGAGCTGCGGCAGCTCGTCGAGGCTCGTGCGCCGTAGCCAGTGGCCGAACTTCGTGACCGCGTCAGCGCGGTCGAGCTTGTACAGGCCGTTGCTCGAGCTGACGGCGGTGGTGGACATCGTCTGTTCGATGTAGTTGCGATGGGCCGCTTCGTCGGTGTCCACCTTCATGGTGCGGAACTTCAGCGCGGTGAACTCCTTCCTGTGCGCCCCGAGCCGCGTCTGACGGAAGATGACCGGCCCGCCCGAATCGAGGCGAATGCGCACCGCGACATAGGCGAAGAGGGGTGCCAAGACTGCCAGCCCGAGGCCCGCGCCGAGCACGTCGATCGCCCGCTTGACCGTGAGCGAGCTCCGCGTGGGACGCGTGGGCGGAAGCCCGAGCAGCGGCATCCCTTCAACCCAATGCACGCTGCCACGGAGATCGACCAGCTCGAACAGGCGCGGCACGACATCGATCTGGACGGGGAGATCATGCAGGTGGCGTAGGGCCGCGAGCAGCTCCCCGACGGAATCGTTGGAGAATGCGATCACGACCCGCTCGATGTCGAGCGATTCGATGATCCTGGGCAGGCGCTCGGGGGGACCGAGAATCGTCAGGTTCTCGGGGAGGTCGGCGCGACGGGCCTTGGGGTTGCGATCGACGAAGCCCACGACGTTGGCGCCGTACTCCGGGTGGTTCACGAGCTTGCGTGCGACCAACTGGCCAACCTCTCCGGCGCCGACGATCACCGTGTTCTGCTCGTACGCCCGCGTGCGCTTGCACGCCTCCCGTGCGACTCGGCGCAGGGTGGGAACGAGGCACACGGCAAGCATCCAGAAGACGATCAGGCCGTCGATGGCTGGACCCGTACGGCCCGTCAGATGTGAGGCGATCACCAGCAGCCACAACCCGATCGCCACGATCGAGAAGACCCCAGCCACCTCGTCGGTCGTCGCATGGGCGGCGCGCTCGTGGTCCTGGCGATAGAGGCCATGGAGTTTGGCGACGACAATCCAACATGGCAGCGTGAGCACGAACACCGCCAGCTCGCGCGGAGACCCGAACGCGCCCTGTTCGCCCCACAGCAGCGTCACGATCAAGTAGGCGAGACTGAAGCCGAGGAGATCGGCGAGCATCAGGCTGCGTGGGACCAGCCAGGAGCGGCGCTCCGCGCGCCGGCGACCAAGCAGTCCCTGCGTATGAGCGTCCATCGCCGCGACCGGATCGTCAAGGTCGAAGCCCACGGCGTCGATGTCCGGCTCGGCAGTGCGGGCGCTGCGTGCCCGGTGCGCATCGATCGACGTGACCCCGCTCATCACGCGGTCAATCATCCTTGGCACCAACAGCCAGCGCTAGGCTAGGATCGCGTGGGTCGTGCAAGACCGGTCCCAGGGGTGGGCGCGTGTGGCCCGGTTCCTGGACTTTCGGCCAGCTTTCCTTACCCTATTGTGCAGGTACTCTTCGGCTCGGCCCCGGTGGGCGCGGAGCGCGCATCTGGAGCTGGCCTACAGGTGCCTCGTCACGGGTCGGGCCGGACCGAGACACACACGAAGCGGCGCGTCAAGGGGGATGCCCGTGAAGCGACTCACAG
>DATJRV010000044.1:0-162093 GCA_035504435.1 Solirubrobacteraceae bacterium | reverse complement strand
GAATCGCAATCGTCGCATCCTCATCCGCTGGTCCAAGAAGGACGAGAACCACCTCGCCCTACTCCAGCTCTCAAGCGGCCTCATCGCCCTCAAGAAGGCGCACCTCGCGACTCTCGCCGCCAACCAACCGGGATAGGCCCTAAGAGAGTTTATGCATCCTTGACAAACAGATTTTGGTCTGCCTAAATATTGCTGTGGCCGCTACTGACTTGTTTTCCGCGTCTGTTCAGGACTACGCCAAGGCGGTGTATGCGCTGGAGGCGCGCAAGGGCGCGGCGGTGTCGACGACTGAGCTGGCGCAGCGGCTGGGCGTGACGCCGGGCTCGGTCTCGGCGATGGTGCGAAAGCTCTCCGAGGAGGGATTGGTCGAGCACGAGCCCTACCGCGGCGTGAGGCTCACCAGCCAAGGTCGCCGGGTGGCGCTCGAGGTGTTGCGTCACCACCGGCTGCTGGAGCTGTTCCTGGCCGAGGATCTCGGGATGCCCTGGGATCGCGTGCACGCCGAGGCGGAGGTGCTCGAGCATGTGCTCTCCGAGGAGCTCGAGGAGCTGATCGCGGCGCGCCTGGGCGACCCGACAGTCGATCCACACGGCGATCCGATCCCGACGGTTGAGCTTGGGATCGAGGAGCGCGAGACGAACAGCCTGGACGAGCTGCCGGTTGGTGCCGCGGGACGCTTCGTGCGCGTCTCTGACTCTGACCCGGAGATGCTGCGCTACCTGGCCGAGCATGGCATTGCGATCGGCGCGCGCCTGAAGGTCGTCGAGCGTCAGCCGTTCGGCGGGCCCGTGTTCGTGCGCTTTGGCGAGCGCGAGCAGGCGCTCGGCGGCGCGCTGGCGCGTGCGATGCGCATCGAGATTGAGCAGGGTCAGGGATAGCACCGCTGCGCCCCGATCCGATTCCAGCGCTCGAGGGCGCCGTCGAGGGCGCCTCCGTGGCGTTGCCAGGCGAGCTCGGCGGGACACTGGAGGGGCCGAGCGCGCTCGAACGGCTGTTGGCGAGGGGTCGCGTGCGCGCGACGCTGATGATGCTCGGACCGGCGTTCGTGGCCTCGATCGCCTACGTCGATCCGGGCAACTTCGCCACCAACATCGAAGGCGGCGCGCAGTTCGGCTACCTGCTGCTGTGGGTCGTGCTGCTGGCGAACGTGATGGCGATGCTGATCCAGTACCTCTCGGCCAAGCTCGGGATCGTCACCGACCGCAACTACCCCGAGGTCGTGCGCGAGCGCTTCCCCCGCCCATTCACGTGGGGCATGTGGGTGCAGGCCGAGGTCATGGCGATGTCAACCGACGTCGCCGAGTTCCTTGGCGCCGCGCTTGGGTTGAACCTGCTGTTCGGCGTGCCGCTGCTCCCCGCCGGCCTGTTGACCGGCGTGATCGCGTTCGCGATCCTCGAGCTGCAAACGCACGGCTTCCGCCGCTTCGAGCTGGCGATCACCGCGCTGCTCGGGATCATCTTCGCGGGCTTCCTGTACGAGACACTGCACATTGGCCCCTCAGCGCACGGCTCGCTGCGCGGTCTTTTGCCCGGCCTGCATGGCGTGACCTCGCTGTATCTCGCAGTCGGGATCATCGGTGCGACGGTGATGCCGCACGTCATCTACCTGCACTCCGCGCTGACGAAGGGCCGCATGCCCTGTCGCAACGATCGCGAGCGCGGCCGCGTGCTGCGCTTCGAGCGCCTCGACGTCATCATCGCGCTCGGCCTCGCTGGCCTCGTGAACATGGCGATGCTCGCCGTCGCCGCCAAGATCTTTCACACCCCCGCCCTGTCAGGCCTCACCTCGATCCCGGAAGCCCACGCGCAGTTCGGGCGCATCGCCGGCGGCACCGCCGCGCTCGCGTTCGCGGTCGCGCTGCTCGCCTCCGGCGCCTCCTCATCCAGCGTTGGCACCTACGCCGGCCAAGTCGTCATGCAAGGCTTCATCAACGTCCGCATCCCGCTGATGCTGCGCCGCGCGGTCACGATGATCCCCGCGATCACGGTCCTCGCGCTCGGCATGAACCCCACCAAGGTCCTCGTTCTCAGCCAGGTCGTCCTGTCCTTCGGCATCCCATTCGCCCTCGTGCCGCTCGTCATGCTCACCGGCCGGCGAGACATCATGGGCGTCCACGTCAACCGCCGCCTCACCACGATCCTCGCCTGGACTTGCGCCAGCGTGATCAGCGCGCTCAACGTCTTCCTGCTCTACCAACAGTTCTTCATGAGCTGAACGCGACCTCAAGCGCCTCGCGATCAGCTGCCCGCGCCTCGTCGGCCGCCGGGGGTGTGCCGAGCAGTGGGCCATCCTCGGGCACGCTCCAACGCTCACGATGTTCGGCTGTGCGCCGTGATCCCACAGACCACGCGTGCGGCGTTGCTTCCTTGACCTCTAGCAGGCAGCCGTCGTCCCCGCTCTCGATCTCGAACTCGATCCTCTTCCCGATGCCCAGATCCGGCTCGTGCTCGGATACCGTGTAGCCGCGCTCGATGCAATAAGCCTCGGTGATCTCGTCCGCGGCGGTGCGTTGGCCCATGCGATCAGGATAGACACGATTGTGCTATCGCTTTCTCGCGCGCTAACACAGCGGAGCGAGCCGGCTTACACGCGGCGACAAGCATCTCGCCGCTTGCGATGAGCGTCCCGCAAAGCGCGGACAACGGGGAAGTCGGCCCGCGGCTCGGCGTCCGCGCGAGCCCGCGCACTCGCGCGTGGCGAGGAGCGCTGCTGCACGCATGAGCCTCCCTTCGACTCATTGCCTACACAGACAGTCGGACACTCCCTGTTGCCAGGATCTGCGTCGTGGAGGTCTCGGCCGATGCTGCCACCGCAGCTAACGACGGCTTCATCGATCTCCTCACCGCAAGCGACGGCAGCGGGATCCGTGGCGGCATCGGCGGTGGTGAGCACTATGAGCGGCATGTTGTGTTCTACGTCGGAGTGCCTGACGTAGAGACTGCGCTGCAGAGGGCGGAAGGTCTGGGCGGCCAGCGGAGGATGGCGCCTGTCACGTCGCCGAATGGCCTCGTGGTCGGCAACTTCACAGACCCAGAGGGCAATCTGATCGGGCTCGCCAGCTTCACCTAAGCGGCTCGGCGCCCGGGCGCGAATATAAATGTCTCATGGCGCCGGCGGGCAGCGCTCAGTCGGAGGAAGTTCACTGGCTATATCCTTTGGGTTGCCCCACGATCGGGGGTGGTAGCCGGCGAGCGCCGTCGTTGAGCCCGCTCTCGTAGGCATAGATCACTGCTTGTACGCGGTCGCGCAGGTGGAGCTTCATCAGGATTCGCTTCACGTGGGTCTTGACGGTCGACTCCTCGATGACCAGGGTGGCGGCGATCTCTGTGTTGGAGAGCCCGCGCGCGATGAGTTCGAGCACTTGGCGCTCGCGACGGGTGAGCTCGTCGAGGTCGTTGCTGGCGACGATTGGCGCGAGCGGTCCTTTGGCCATCCCCTCGATCACGCGGCGGGTCACCGAGGGGGAGAGCAGCGAGTCGCCCGCGGCGATCGTGTGCACCGCGGCGATCAGCTCCTCCGGGCGTGTGCGCTTGAGGAGGAACCCGGAGGCTCCGGCGCGCAGACCGCCGAAGATGTGGTCGTCCTGCTCGAAGGTCGTCAGGATCAGGACTCTCGCTCCGGGCGATGTGCTGGTGAGCTCGCGGGTCGCGGCGATCCCGTCAAGGTCGGGCATTCGCACGTCCATCAGCACGACGTCGGGGTCGAGGCATCGCGCCCGCTCCACGGCCTCGCGGCCGGTCGAGGCCTCGCCGACGATTGCGATCGTGGGATCGCTCGAGAGGACGGCCGCGAGGCCCGCCCGCATCAGGTCGTCGTCATCGACGATCAGGACGCGGGTCATCTCCGCTGCTCCTGGTAGGGCAGTTCGGCGCTCACACAGAAGGTGGTATCTTCGCGCTTCGCGTTCAGGGTTCCGCCGAGCAGGGCTGCGCGTTCGCGCATGCCGATCAGGCCGTGCCCGCCGTTTGGAGGACTGTTAGCAGCGGCGGGCGTCCGGTTGGTCACCGTGAGCCGCAGCGCTGATCGGGCGAACTCAAGGCCCACATGCGCATCACCGTCGCCGTGGCGGGCTGCGTTGGTGAGCGCCTCTTGAAGGATGCGGTAGGCCGCCTGGTCGACCGCGCCGAAGAGCGTCCGCGGCTCGCCATCGATGTTAACGGTGACGGCGAGCCCGGTCGCGGCGTGGTGGGCAAAAAGCGTGTCGAGCGCCGCCAGGCCCGGCGGCGGCTCGACTTGCCCATCGGGTGTGTCCGCGCTGCGCAGGGTCTGCACGATCCGCTCGATGTCACCGACGGTCTGTCGCGCGACTTCCTCGATCGTCCGTAGTGCCGCCCTAGAGCGGGCAGGGTCGCGCTCGTGCAGCAGCCGCGCGGCGCCTGCCTGGACGCCGATCACGTTGATCGCGTGTCCGGCAGAGTCATGCAGATCGCGGGCGATGCGGGCACGCTCCTCAGCGGCTGCGAGCCGCCGGTCGCGCTCAGCATCGCGCTCGTTGCGCAGCGCCCGCTGGCGCAGCTCATCCAGCTGTGCGCGGCGCAGTCGCGTGCGCTCGCCAGCGAACCACGCGATGCTCCACAACAGGATCGCAGCCACCAACACCGTCAGCGGGAACCCCCCGCTCGCCAGCCCGAACGCGCTCACGTGGACCGCCAGCAGTGCGCCGACGGTGAAAGTCATGCGCAACGTCCACGGATCTGACGCATCGCGACTGGCTGCGAGCAGGTACAACGCGGCGGTTGGCCCCAGCGGCGGTCCGGCCGCAAAGCCGACGCCCATCAAGGCGGCGCTCGCCAGCGTAGTCAGTACGAACACCCCCAGCGGTGCCCGGCGCCAGGCAAACAGCGGCAGCGTCGCGCAAGCGGCAAGCACAACTCCGAGTAGACCCAGATGACTAGTCGCGCTGCCGAAGCCGCCGTGAGCGAGCAGCAGCAGGGTGCCGGCGAATGCACCCCCGGCGATCACGGCGTCGATGAGCCACCCCGGCCTTCGCGGGCTTACGAAGAGCCGATCAGCGGCGGTCGCATCGGACACGAGCACGGCCAGCGTAGCGCCGGTCGAATCCCAGCGAATCCCCCGCCAGGAGGACGCCGGCTCCCTCCATGGGGGGACCCCGATTTCCCCCCGAGGGGTGTTTCGCCTGAGCACCAGCCGCCCTAGCGTGATTGGCGTGCCGGTCATCGAGACACACGACCTGACAAAGGCCTTTGGCGAGGTGAGCGCCGTCGATCACGTGAGCTTCACGGTCGACCGGGGCACCGTGGTCGGGTTCCTCGGACCCAACGGCGCCGGTAAGACCACGACGCTGCGCATGCTGCTCGGGCTAATCACGCCCACCGAAGGCAGGGCGACAATCAACGGGAGGCTCTACCGTGAACTCGGCTCGCCGCTGCACGTAGTAGGTGCGGTGCTGGAGGCCTCGGGTGCCTATCCGGGGCGAACCGCGCGCAACCATCTACGCATCCAGGCGACAGTCGGCGAGGTTCCGCGCTCGCGCGTCGATGAGGTACTCGACCTGGTCGAGCTCACCGAGGCAGCCGATCGTCGCGTGGGTCAATTCTCGCTGGGCATGCGTCAGCGGCTCGGCCTCGCGACCGCGTTGCTGTGTGAGCCGGAGATCCTGATCCTCGACGAGCCAGCCAACGGCCTGGATCCCGAGGGCGTGCACTGGCTACGAGAGCTCCTGCGACAGCTCGCCACGGAAGGACGAACCGTGTTGGTCTCCAGCCACATCCTCGCGGAGGTCGCCCAGACGGTCGACAGCGTCGTGATCCTCGACCGTGGACGCCTGATCTCGCACTCGACGCTCGACGATCTGACAGCGGGAGCCCAGCTGGCCGTCCGCGTTCGTACCCCGAACCCCGAAGAGCTCGTGACGACGCTCGCCGCGCACGACGCCACCACCGAGCTCATCGGTCCCGACCAGTTGAGGATCACCGGCGCCACCAGTGAGCAGATCGGAACGCTGGCGGCTGAGCACGCGATCCCGATCTTCGAGGCCACCACCGAAGCCCCCGACCTCGAGGACATCTTCCTGCAGCTGACCGCTACGGAGCAAGGACACGGGAAGCGATGACCCGCCTCATCCACGCCGAGATGCTGAAGCTGATCACGATCCGACTCACCTATGGGCTGCTCGCGACCGCTGCAGCGTTGACGGCACTGTTCGCCGCGCTCGAGGGCTCGCGCGCCGGGAGTGCCGGCAGCGGCGTGGCGCCGATCTCAACCGCCTCCGGCCTGTCGACAGTAACCACGGTGACCGGATTCGCGATGCTGTTCGCGGCCGTCCTGGGTGCGATCGTAACCAGCGGCGAGTTCCGTCACGGCAGCGCCACGCTCACCTACCAGGCTGCGCCCCGCCGTGGGCAAGTGCTCGTCGCAAAGGTCATCATCTCCGCTGGCGCCGGCCTGCTCTTCGGCCTGGTGGCGGGCGTGATCGCGACCGGTGTCGGCCTCGCGTTCGCCTCAGGCGACGGCGGGCACCTCGCCCTGGGGGCCACAACGCTCATTCGCCACATCGCTGGCGCGATGTGTGGGGCCGCGGCGCTCGGCGCGCTTGGTGCCGGGCTTGGCTCGCTCCTGCGCTCGCAGCTCGGGACGGTGATCGGCATCTTCGTCTGGGCCATCGTGATCGAGTCGCTCATCGGCGGGCTGTTCACGTCCATCCGCCCATACCTGCCCTACACGGCCGCGACCACGCTCGCCGGCGTCAAACTCGGCAACGCGGCATTCGGCCCCGCCCACGGAGAGGCGGTAGCGGCCGCCCCGCTGCCATTCATCGCCACCCTCGCGCTGCTCGCCGCCCTCGCCGCCGCCGTGTCGGTACTCGCCGCACGGACGACCGTGGAGCGGGACATCGCCTGACGAACATTCAAGTCCGCCGTCAACGACAACGAGAGGAGCGACCCCATGAGCCACGCGCTCATCACCACCCTCGCCCTGACCGCCGCCACGAGCGAGAAGTTCCGTATCGGACCATGGATCATCGTCCCACTTCTGCTCCTGATAGCCATAATCGGCACTCCGATCTACGTCGTCCGGGACCGCCGCAAGCGTCGCTCGCATTGACCATCCCGCCACGAGAGTCACAAGACATCGCCTACCCTTCCCACCCGGGAAGACGGGCGTGGTTTGGGCCAGCGCGCTCCCGTGAGGGAATGCGACAACCGCTGAGGCGCCCCCGGGGCCCCTTGGAGGCCGTGATGTTCCCCGGCGCGGTCCGCCCGCACGCCAGCGAGCGCCGGAACAGGGTGTCCGCTTATGCTCGCTGCGGACGCGCTGCAGCCGCGCCCGTCGGCACTCGGCTGACTACGCCTCCGATTGCGAGTGTGTCCGCGTCAACGGCGGCGCCGCTCCCAAGGTGCCGCGACGCCCTCCACGTGGCCACTAGGCGAACCCCCTGCTCTCGCTGCGCAAGGGTACACGTGCCGAATCTGTGCGGAGACCCGGAACGCGCGGAAGGCTCGCTTGGGATCAAGGGTGCTTGCCCGCGGTCGGCGGGATGCTGAGATCGAGCTGCTCCAGACGCTCCGGGTCGAGAAGGACATCGATCTGGGTGATCTTCCCGTTCGTGACGGTGAACGCCATCACCGAGAACACGTGGCCGGGCGGCGCCACCACGGCCCCGGCGGCGCCGTTCACGAGCGCGGATCTGACGAACGGGTAGAGCTTCGAGTAGGTGGCCGTGTGCGTAGCCACGGCGTCCGGGCCGTGCAGCACGAGTGAGGCGTCCACGCGGAGGACGCCGCCATCGATCCTCAGTTCGATGGCGGGATCGAGCACGTCCATGAGGGCATCGAAGTCGCCGTCGCGCGAGGCGGCGAAGAACGCGTCGACGACACGTCTCTGCCGCGCGAGGTCACGGTCGGGCTCCGGCGAGTTCCGCACGCGCCGGCATAAACCATAAACCGTCGCTGTGCAGGCATTTTCTGGATGGGCGCGGCGGGTTTCGAACCTGCGACCTCTCGCGTGTGAAGCGCAACCAGAAAGATACGAAGAAGCGTAGGAAACGGCTCTAGCAAGCCAAATGCGGTTCGCGTATCTCGTGCCTCGATCCTTGCAGATACCGAGAGTTCCCGGTGGATTTGGCCCACCATACGGCTCCGGTGGCCAAAGTCGAGCGGCGTTATGTGGAACCCGCCGCAGGGGTCCTAGCTGGCAAGGGCTGGGGCCATCTTCCCTCTAGCAGCCTGTTAGCCGCTGTTTGGCGTGGAAAGCAAGCGCTGGGTCTCTGTTGGCTCGGACTGTTGCTTGTCGTCCAACGCGCAAACGTCGATCCAGACGACCCGCGCACCTGCTCGCGTAGCGAAGCACAAGCAGCTAAACATGAGCGGTGCGGCGATCGCCGCCTCTACTGGGAAAGGGAGAGGTTTCGTCCCTAGCTGCTAGGCATCGAAGTGACCTTCGAGCCAGTCGAAGATGCGCGCGTCACGGACGGCTAGTCCCATTGGCTCGCAGTGACGATGTGCGCCCTCCTCGACGGTGAAGCGCATGAGCTTCTTCTCGCCGGGCAGGCGCTCGTAAAGTTCGTGTGACTGACCGGGAAGGAACTGGTCGTCGTCGGGATCGCAGATCAGCATCGGCGTGGTGATGTTGTTCACCTCATCGCCGAGCCGGTAGGCCGACACCGCCTCGAACAGGTCGTAACGGGAGCCGCTGGTGATCCCGTAGGGGCGGCCGCGGAACTCGAGCGCCGCGGCGGCCGCGGGGTTCGTGGCCTCGCTCTTGCTCACGGTTGCGTCGAAGGCGTCCTTCTGGCCGGTCTCGAGCAGCTCCCGCAGCGCGGCAGGGAGAGGCGCTAGCCATGAGCGTGAGATGTCGACGACGCCGCCGTCTGCTACGGCGGCGGCGAGCCGGTGCTCGAAGGCGAGCGCGCGCGGTACCCAGAAGCCGCCCTGGCTGATGCCGATGACCGCCGTCCGGTCGCTGTCGACATCCGCTCGGGCGACCATCGCATCCACAACCGGGGTGAGCGCAGCCTCCCAATCGGGACGAAACGGGATGCCCTGCTCGTAGAGCGCGTACTGCTGCCCTGGGCCGTCGAACGTCATCCAGTGGTAGCCGTGCTCGCCGGCGGCAGCGCCCCCGTGTCCCCACATCGCCGAGGTTGCGCCGTCGCTGCCGTTGTTCATGATCACGAGCGGTCGACGCTCACCGGGCTGCGCGTCGGGCGCGCGGAAGAAGTACCCCTTGAGCGTCGTCCCCTCGTAGGGGATCTCGAGCCGCTCGCCCGGTGCGGGCGATAGGTCAACGACGTGCTCCCAGCAGTCGCGATGGCGCCGCCACGTAGCGAGCTCCTGCTCGGCGCTGAAGTCCGTCGCCTTTGCGGTGCAGTACAGCGCGGTCGAGTAGTAGGTCGCTGCCCGCCGGTAGAACGAGAGGGCAGTGACCCGGTGGCCCGCGTGCCGAGCGGTTTCGCCCGCTCCGCGTGCGCCGTCCGCTGTGGCGATCCACTCGCGGATCCAGGCGTAGGCGTCGCCGTCGGGAATGCGCTCGGCGGTCGCCAGCGACTCACCAATGTCCGTGTTCTGCCGGTAAGCGCCTCCGAGCACCATCTCGAGGCCGAACTGGAAGTCCTCGTCAGTGAAGAAGCGCATCGTCATGCCTCCGCGTCGGGCGTGAGGGCGTTCGAGAGCTTCATGGCCACGAACACGAGCACGAGCGGGGTGACCCAGTTGAACAGGATGTTGGTGGGCCGGCTGTCGATCGCGCCGGCCGCGATGTGGAACGGGACCATCGCTGCGAACGTGAGTGCCCAGATCGTCGTCAGCCGCCGGTTGATCGCCTTGAACTTCGGCGAGCTCCACGTCTGCTGGGGAACCCGTTCGCGTGCGTATTGCTCGGTGAAGGGAACGAACAGCAGCGAGCCGAACGCGACGAGCGCGAGCAACCCGGCGGCGATCGCCCGCGCGTAGCGCTCGAGCCAGTGGGCGACCGACGGGTCGACCAGGAACGCGGCGACCGTGAACGCGGCGAACGTGAACACCGCGCTTAGCTCGAGGACCTTCGGCCTGCCGGCCTGGATGCCCGGGCGGCTGACCCAGATCGCGATCAGCAGGGCGCCGATCGACGCGAGCTTCAGCGTTCCGCGCTCCGCGACTACGGTGAATAGCAACCACGGGACGGCCGCCATGAGGAAGCCCGAGCCGGCTGCCTTCTCCTTGCCGTCGGGGACTGCTTGGTTTGTGACTGCGCCAGCGTTGACCATTGTTGCCTCCGACTCCGATGTGGGCTTGTCGATGGGCGTATCGTCCATCCGCGGCCCCTCGATGTCGTACGTAGCCGGATACTGATCTTCAGGCGCGGTCCGTACGCAGGGACGCGCCCAGGGCGAGTAGGCAGGTGGCGGATCCCGCGGCGGCCACGGCGGTCCAGCCGCCCGCGCGCCACAGGAGCATCGCTGCGAGCGAGCCGGTAGCGGCGCCGAGGAAGTTACCGCTCGTGTACGCCGTGTTGGCGCGGCTGCGCGCCGAAGGCGTGAGCGTGAGCGCGCGCGTCTGGTTGAGGATTCGCTGGCCCTGTGTTCCAACGTCGATCACAACGACGGCCGCTATCAACCATCCAAGCGAGCTGCCCGCTGGTATGCAGGCCAGCCATCCGGTGAGCATGACCGCCCAGGCGGCAGTGCTTGCGAGGGTACTTCTCCCGCTGTCGTGCAGTCGACCTGCTCGCCGGGCGACCGTGGTGCCCACGAGTCCGAGGGCGCTGAGCGCGCCGATCTCGCCCGGCGTGAAATGGTAATGAGGGGAGCTGAGCAGCAGCGTGGTTGCGGTCCAGAAGAGGTTGAAGGCGGCCATCGACACGAAGCCGAACGCCATCACCCGCCGCAACGGGGGCTGTGCACGGACGAGGGCGGGGACGGATCGCAGCAGCGCCCGGTAGCCGGGGCCTCGCCGTCCGCTCGAGCGCGGTGCTCCTCGCGATATGAGGACGGCTAGCAGCAGGTTCAACGTAGTCGCGATCAAGAAGACGGCGCGCCAGCCGAGCGCGTCTGCGATCAGGCCGCTGGCTGCTCGCGCGGCGAGGATCCCAGTCAGAAGACCGCTGACCACGGTCCCGAGTGCACGCCCTCGCGAATCCTCCGCGCTGAGATCCGCTGTGAACGCGACGAGGATCTGCCCCGACACCGTAGTCAGCCCGACCAGGAAGATGCTGATCAGCAGGAGGTCGAAGGAAGGCGCCAGCGCGCAGAGCAACAGCGCCGCGGCGGCGATCCCCATCATCGAACCGACCAGGCGCCGCCGGTCGCGGACATCGCCGAGCGGGACGAAAAGGAGGATGCCGGCCGCGTAGCCGATCTGCGAGCAGAAGAGCAGCAGGCTCGCGGTCGCAGCTGTGAGGTCGAAGCCTCGGGCGATGACCGCGAGCAGCGGCTGGACGTAGTAGAGGTTCGCTACCGCGACCCCACAGGCGATCGCGAACAGACGCGTCGGCAGATCCCCGGTCTGGCGGGGAGCAGGGGAAGGCAATCGCGGCAAGTGATCGCGAGGACCGGTCTCGCAGGAGCGCGGAATGCCGCGGCTAGCCGAGGTGGCTCTGCAGCCAGTCGAAGATACGGGCGTCGCGCAGCCCCGTGGCCATCGGCTCGCAGTGGCGGTCGGCGCCCTCGGCGGCGGTGAAGCCAACCAACTGCTTTTCGCCCGGCAACCGCTCGTAGAGCTCCTGCGGCTGGCCGGGGAAGAACTGCTCGTCATCCGGATCGGTGATCAGCAGAGGGGTGCTGATGTCCTTGATCTCGTCTCCGAGTTTGAAGCTCTCGACCGCCTTGAAGAGGTCATAGCGCGATCCGCTCGTGACCCCATATGGATGTCCGCGGAACTCGAGCACGGCGGTGACCGCCGGCGATTCCTTCTCGGCCGCTCGCATCTGAGCGTCGAAGGTGTCCTTCTCGCCGGCGTAGAGGAGCTCTCGCATGGATGGCGGGATCGCCTGAAGCCACGCCCGGTTGATGTCCACGGCGCCCGTGTCGGCGACGCCCGCTGCCAGGCGGTGCTCGAAGGCGAGCGCGCGGGGCACCCAGAAGCCCCCTTGACTGACGCCTATGACCGCGATCCGCTCGCTGTCCACGTCGGCCCGGCCGACGAGCTGGTCAACCACGGGAGTGAGCACAGCCTCCCAGTCGTGGCGGAACGGGATTCCCTGCTCATAGAGGGCAGACTGCTGGCCGGGGCCATCGAAGGTCATCCAGTGATAGCCCCGCTCGGCGGCCGCGGCGCCGCCGTGGTCCCACATCGAGGAGGTCGAGCCGTCGCTGCCGTTGTTCATGATCACCAGCGGCCGTGGCTCCCCGGCCGCTGCATCGGGCGCGCGGAAGAACCAGCCACGCAACGTGGTGGCCTCGTAGGGGATCAACAGACGCTCGCCGGGAGCGGGCGAGAGCTCGACGGTCTGCTCCCAGCACTCACGCTGACGCCGCCACGTCGCGAGCAGCCGCTGTGCTCCGAAGTCGCTGGCCTTCGCGGCGCAGTAAAGCGCCGCAGAGTAGTACCTAGCCGCTCGCCTGTAGAACGACAGGGCCGTTGCCCTACGCCAGGCATGCCGGGCGTGCTCGCCAGCATCAAAGGCCCTCGTCGCGGTGGCGCTCCACTCACGGATCCACGCATCGGCGTCGCCGTCGGGGATGCGCGAGGCGGTGGCCAGAGCCTCCCCGACGTCCGCCGACTGGTGGTAGGTCGCGCCCAGGACCAGCTCGAACCCGAACTGGAAGTCCTCGTCCTCGAACACCCGCATCTCTTTGCCTCCGTTGATTGCTCGAAGGCAAGCTCGCAGCGCCAGCCGGAGAGCTCCTACGTATGCGGCTACTGATCTTCGCCGTGCCGCTACGCAGACGCGGCGCCTCGCTGCGGTGAGCAGGACGGGCAGCGACTGGATTGGAGCTACGGTTTCGCGATGGCGGGTGCGCGCTCGGATGCGACGCTCACGTGGCCCCTCGTGGGCCGGCAGGGTGAGCTCGCGCAGATCCTCGAAGCCCGCTCCGTGGGAGCCACTGGAGCCCTCATCAGCGGCGAGGCGGGAGTCGGCAAGACGCGGCTGGCGAGACAGGCCATCCTCGACGCAGAGGCCGCAGGAGCCTACGTCGCGTGGACTCGCGCGACCCGCAGCTCCTGCGCGATCCCGCTCGCGGCACTCGGCACCCTGGTGCCGGCGGGCACTCCCGCCGGCGAGGACGCCGGCCTGGTACAGACGATCATCGCCGCGCTGCGCTCGCAGGCCGGTACGCGGGAGATCGTGCTCGGCGTCGATGACTCCCATCTACTCGATCCGGCCTCGGCGACGGTCCTGCTGCACCTGGCAGAGCATGACGTGGCCTTCGTCATCGCGACCACGCAGACGGGAGCCCCATCCCTTGACGCCATGACAGCGCTGTGGAAGGACGCGGGCGCCATTCGCATCGAGCTTGGGTCGCTCGGGGAACCCGAGATGGAGGCGATCATCGAAACGGCCCTCGGAGGTCCACTCGAGCGCGGCGGACACCGCTGGCTGGCGCGGACGAGCGCCGGCAACATCCTTTACGCGCAGCAGCTGCTCGCTGGGGCAATCGACAGCGGCGCGCTCACCCAGTCCAACGGGATCTGGCAGCTGACAGAGCCACCGCCGCCCAGCCCCTCCCTGCGCGAGCTGATCGCCGAGCGCATGGGCGCCCTGACCGATGCCGAGCGCGCGGCGCTGGAGCTCGTCGCGCTGGGCGAACCGCTCGCCGCCGCCGAGGCGCGAGGGCTCCTCACGGCGGACACACTCACCGCGCTCGAGAGCAAGCGACTGGTGGTGGCCGAGCCCACAACCGACGGCGCCGGCGAGCTGCGCGTCGCGCAGCCGCTGTATGGCGAGTCGGTCCTCCTGGCGATGCCCGTATCGCGCGGCAACGCGCATCGCGTTCGCCTCGCCGAGCTCGTCTCGGCGCGTTCCGCGCGCTCCCCGGCTCACGAGGTACGCATCGCGCGATGGCTCATCGAGGCAGGCGAGCCCGTGGCGGTCGCCACCCTGCTCGACGCCGCGCGGGCCGCCAATCTCGCCGGCGCCGAAGGCGGAGAGGACTTCGCACGGCGTGCGCTGGCTGCCGGGGCGGGCGCCGAGGCGAACATGCTGCTCGCGTCGGCCCACTACGTTCACGGGCGAGCATCCGAGGCGGAGGCCGCGCTCGCCGAGGTGGAGGGAGAGATCGCGGACCCCGACCTCGCGCTCGCCTACCTCCGCGAGCGAGCGGCGATCCTTTACTGGGGTCTCGGGCGCGGAGAGGAAGCCGTGCGGCTCCTCGACCGTGCACTCGAATGGTGGCCCGAGCAAGGCTGGCAGAAGCAGGTCGGCATGCTGCGACTTCACTTCGCGGCGCTCAGCGGTCCGCCGGGCGTGATGGCCGCGGAGCTCGAGAGCGCCCTGGCAGCTGGAGCGCCCGATGAGGCGACACGCTGGCTGAAGCGCGCCCTCACTGCCGACAGGTTCTGGGCCGGACTGGTCCGCGAAGCCGACGCGATGCTCGGCGAAGTCCCCGAGCTCCCGCTTCGTGGCGAGCTGGAGTTCCTCGAGTTCGCCACCATCGCGACCATCGGCCTGGCCTCCGGCTGCGATCTTCCCGGCCTCGAGCGAGACATGCGCGCTGCCTTCGAGTCGGCCGCCGACGCCGCCGACCACGCCGCCGCGGGACTGGCGGCGATCACCGTGGCGGCATCTAACTATCTCGCCGGCCGGCTGCTGGACTGCAGCCGCTGGATCAACGAGGCGATCGCGCAATCCCGGCGACAGGACCCCTTCGGCGTTCGCCTGATGGCACGCTCGCTGCAGGCCGGGACGTACCTCGCACTTGGCGACCACGAGCGGGCAACCGCGGTGGCGCGCGAGCTGCAGGACGACGCTGGGGACGCGACTGCGCCGCAGAGCGGCGGATCTGCTTCCAGGCGCGGCTTCGGGCCGTGGCTCGCGTGCGGGCGGGCCTGGGGGAAGCTCGCGGAAGCAGACCCACCGGCGGCGCAGGCACTTCTGCTGGACGCGGCGCGCGATCAAGAATGGGCTCCCGTCTACGCCGCCGAGCTGAGCTACGAAGCGATGCGTGCCGGCAAGCCCGCGCGCGAGCTATCGCAGACGCTCCACGAGCTGGCTGAACGGTGCGACGCACCGCTCACCCACGCCTATACGGCGCACGTCGCCGCGCGCGCCAGCGGCGATGCCACGGCGATGCTGGACGCGGCCGAGACGTTCGCCGCTCTCGGCGTCACGCTCTACGCATCGGATGCAGCCGCACACGCCGCCGCGGCCTTCGCCGCTGAAGGACGCCAAGACAGCGCACGCCGAGCGGCAGCCCGCAGCCGCGAGCTCCAGGTCGACGGCCAGGGCATCGAGGCGATGTCCATCGAAGGTGTCGATCGCGAGGCAATTGAGCTCACGCCACGCGAGGCACAGATGGTGGAGCTCGCCGCGCGCGGGCTCACCAACAGCGAGATAGCCGAAAAGCTCGTGCTCTCCACGCGCACCGTCGAGACCCACATCTACCGCGCAATGCGCAAGCTCGGGGTCAACGACCGCAGAGACTTCCGACCAAGCCAGTCAGGCCGCTGAACTTTTGGCAAAGCGAACGTCTCGACGTTCGACGCTCACGCAGCTCCCTCGGACGAAAGTCAGGCATCGGGCTCAGCGCGAGGCGCGCTTCCGCTTCGCTACCAAGACGTAAACGTGAGCGCTGAGACACTGAGCTTGACAGCCAGCTCTGTCCGGTGCGGGGCTCAGGCAGGAGCAGTGCTACCAGAGGTGTTTCTTAAGGATTTCGATGACCTCTGAAACAACCGTGTACGCAGCGTTACGAGCTTGCTCGTACTCTTCGTCGCCAGGCTGAAGATCGGGGTGCTCCTCCCGGGCGTAGCCGTCCGGTCCCGGGTAGTCGGGAGCGCGAAACGCAGCGTGTAGTTGTGCCACGCTCTCTTGAAAGAGCTCCTGGTTGAAGGCGGGCCGTTCAGTAACCAAGGCGGCGACCTCCGCTCCGGAGGATTTGGCGTTCAGACACCACCAGGACACGTCATAGCCATCCTTGGAGTCATTGCGACCTGCGAGCGCGTCGGCCTTGGCGGCAAGGAATCCGACTGGGCCGGCATAGCGGATTCTCACGTCGGCTCGCGCTCCGGAGCGATATACAAGCTGTACGCCTTCGAGGGTGCTCAACAGGGCGTCTTCGTCGACGAGCTCGCCAGAACGGATCGGGAATGGGCGAAGGCGTGGCCCTGCGTTCTGGGCCGCAGTCATTTCATCAAGTGCGCGTGTGCCGTCAGCGAGAAGCGTGTCGTCCTCTGCGGCGGGCGCGAGGAAGTCGAGGATGAGAGGCAGGCCGGGCGCACTCTCCTTCTTGCGCCAGCGAAATCCGCTTGCGCGCTCCAGTTCGAAGTACGGATCGAGGAGCCCCTCGATCGATTGGTAGTACTCATGGGTTGCACCCGTGGTGATGGCGAGCGACAAACACAGATCGATGTCCGCGCTTCCGATGTGCGTGTCGGCCGCTTCCGGGACAAGCAGCGGAGGAACGAGGCCGCCGACGATGACCAGATGTTTCGCGGCCATGCCACCGAGGAGATGGAAGAGGCTTGCCGCCTCGCCTATCAATGCGCTCGGTGGATGTTTGATCTCGTCGGTCACGTGATCTCCTTCGATCCCCACAGATCGAGGAAAACGCCGACGGCGGCCTGTCCTCTGGGCTCTAGGTACAGATCCAGCATGACTCGGCTAGGTGAAGCTGTCACGCGTCCGTCTCCATCGGTGCGCGCGTCACTGCTGGCCAGGTGCTCCGGGTCGGCGATCAGCGTGAGGTTCGCCCCCCGCTCTGTCCGGAATCCACCGAGCGCCTGAGGGATCTTCTCTAGGTCCTCGCCGGACGCCCTGACCCTGTACAGAGGTCGCTGTGTCCCGGTCAGGACCGGCAGTCCCATCCGGTCGGCTGCGAGGGCCCCGGTAAGAACCATCTCCCGGCCAGCGACTGATGCCGGCACCGCGTCCGGGTCTCGGACGAAGCATGAGAGTCGCTGTGCGGAGGGGGGGCGGCCATGCTCGGCAAGCCAACGTCGCACGCCCTCGACATCGGCTACACGTCGCTCCATTCCGCGCCCGCGCCCGTGGCGCTCGATCAGACTTGCTTCCTCCAGGGTTGTGAGCAGGCGGTGGGCGGTCACCTCGCTGCTCGCGCCTCGCTCGGCGAGTCGTCGGATCGTCCAGGGTTCTTCGGGGTGGTCGGCGATCAGCTGCGCAGGTCGCAGACTGCCGGCGCGCAGGGCACGCCGGCGAGTCGGTAGTTGGTCACGCACGCGCTTGGTCAGTGTCTGGCCGGGAAGCCAAGCGCGACCCGCAGCATCCACAAAGCCGATATCGGCGTCCTCTAGACGCGCGGCCGTAGTGTCGTCCAGTACGGCCTTGATCATCAGGATGCGTCTACCGTCGCTCCTCTCACGATCAAGCAATCCAGCCAGCTCTCTGATCTCGATGACCCCGGGCTCCACGGGAAAGGCTTGCCCGGTGACTACCACGGCGGACTCCGGCGCGTCACGGATCACATCCACACCGGGTAGACGGCTAAACGCATCCGCTACCTGTCGGTCCACGTCTGAGCGGAGCGTGATCAGAGAAGCTTGCACAATAGTATCTGATGACATCCTCCATAAGTATAGCGCAAATCCACCGAAGCCATAAAATTAGGACTAATGCACTACTTAGCTGCAACTATATAGCAATGGTATAGCGTGCTGGCATCGTGTCGGCGACCTGTCGTTGCCGCGACGATTGCTCAATCGTTCGAAGCCGGAGCTACCCACCGTCGGCGGCTAGCTGCAACGACGCAGAATCCCAGCACACAAGCCAATCTCTGGGCCTCCCGCGCGTCTTGCGGCAACGACGCGTAGCTCGCCCGAAGGGCGTTGTGGAGACGCGATTCGAGCCCGAAACGCGCGATTTTGGCCCACTCTTTGGCCCACCGCGCGACTTTGGCCCATCGCGTGCGCTCCGACTGAACCAGCCAAGATTGGCTTGGATACAGCGGAAACGAACGATGGGCGCGGCGGGTTTCGAACCTGCGACCTCTCGCGTGTGAAGCGCTGGGCTTCTCGGCGAGCTACTCGCCCTGGAGGCCCATATTTCCAGGGTTTTCGGCCCGCTGACGTGACCGCGGACCAGCCAGAGTGGAAGCCATTCTAGCCCTATTTGGGCGTATTTGGGCGCGGGTTTCGCGGGTGACCAGCAAAACCCCCGATGTCCGCTACCGAGCCCTGCTCGGTGTCGAGCTCATTTTCCTGGTTTGCACCTGAAGGCGGGAGGCTGTCGAGGGCGGTGCGATCTGGTCGCTGGCGTAAGGTCGGCGGGATGACCCGCCGTCCGATCCTTGGCCCTGATGGTCTCATGCGTGTTTGGGGGATCGAGTTCTTCGAGAACGACGATGGCCGCAAGCCGGTGCTGGATTGGATCAAGAACGATCTCAGTCCGACCAAGCGGCGTGCGCTGGGCTCGGCGATGCGGCGTGTCCTTCAGACCCACGGGCCGGCGGTTGCTCGTTCCGGCTGGGGGCGGTCCGTCGAGAAGGGCATCTTCGAGTTCCGGTTGCGGATGAACGGCAAGGAGATCGTCAACCTTGAGGCCGAGATCCACGGCATCAGCGAGGACGAGGCGCGCGATCGATTTGGTCTTAATCCCTCGGAGGATGTGCTCTTGCGCGTGTTCTGTACCACCCGAGCCGGCGCTGTTGTCCTGCTCCTGCACGCCTACGACAAGGGCGAGGACCCGAGCAAGCGGCGGCAGCAAGCCGAGATCGGAGAGGCTCGCCGGCGGCTGAAGATCCTCGAGCGTAGAGATGCGGCAGCGCGTAAGACGCAGCGGAGGAGCGGCAGACGGCAGCCTTGACAGGATGTGCTAAAACACATACAGTGCGCTATGTGCTCAAGCACATAGAATGGGTGGCCGATCAAAGGGAACGCGATGAATGATTTCGACAAGCTCATTGATGACATCGAGCAGGAGGCGGTCGCTGAGGGGTCCGAGGCGGTTGCCGAGTTGCGCGCTCTGGATACCCGCTTTCGGCTTGCCGCCGAGTTGCTCGCTGCGCGCACCGGTGCGCACATGACTCAAAAGGAGCTGGCGGTTCGCTCCGGAGTGCAGCAGGCAGAGATCAGCAAGATCGAGCGTGGCGAGGTCGTCCCGAAGGTCTCGACCATGGATCGACTGCTGACCCCCCTCGGCCATCGGCTGGCCGTCGTCGAAGCTCACGAGCCGGTCGCCGCTTAGCTTTGTCGGGATCGCCGCGATCCCACTGACACACGAGCGCCCGGCACCCGGAGGCGCGTCAGCGGCTATCACCGGGCGCCCCGCTGCGCTGAGCCGCTGTCTGGTTTCCCCCGCGGCGATCCGTCAACCTACGCGATGTGCGGTGCTTCTATTGCGCGCGAGACGGGATGCCGGCGTCCGACGAGCACGTTCCGTCGCGGTACCTCGGCAGCCGTCTGAAGACGCGACGCGTGTGCAGGGGCTGCAACGAGCGTGCCGGGCGCGAGATCGACGATCGCATGGCCAACTACCTGATGGTTCAGGTTCCCAAGGCGCTCGCCGACGTTCGCAGCATCAAACACCAGGCAAAGGAGCCGCACGCCGAGTCTGAAGGTGTCGTCTCCGCTACCGGCGAGCGGGTGCGACTGACTTTCGATCCCCGCGGCATGCAGGCACGACGCGCAACGGGCGAGCCGGTGCGCGAGCCGGTAGAGATTCGTTACGACTTGGACTCGGATCTTTGGGTGCGGTTCACAGCAAAGCTCGCACTTGGGTGCGCGGCAAAGCTTCTGCCCGACGAGTGGCCTGCGCAACCGCTGGCCGGAGCTATCCGCGATCTACTGTGGCACCGCCCTCCTATCGATCATCGGTTCTGGCCTGATGGTGTGCCCGGCTGGCCCGGTGAGCTCGACCGCGAGCACCCGGCACGCCAGGCGATCGGCGATCGGCGCCATCTCGTTGGCTTCACGGCTCCGGCCGATAGCGATGGCTCGACGGCGGCGGTCGGGGTGCTTTTCGGGGGCCAGATCGTGTGCGGGTTGCCGCTACCGGGCGTGCCGTGCCCGGGCTCCGGGCGGATCTGGGTGATTGACTCCCGCGCGAGCAACCCGCCGACCGTGGAGGATTACGATGCCGCGATCGAACGGCTTCTCCGCGCGCGAGGTTGGTCAGAGCAGAAGCTCGACGCGCTGCGACTCCCATAGCGGCTCGGCTATCGAGCTGACGGGATCGGGCGCGCGATCGGGACCGAGGGCGACCATCTGGGACGACCCGCTTTCGTCCTCTCTCTACCGGGGTCGAATAGATTTCGTCGCGGAGTGTCTGTCGAGAGAGAGCCATAACCGCGAAGACGCTGCCGTCTCCCCGCGACTGAAATCGTAGTCTCCTCGATTCGATCCCGAGTCTCGCGATGCCGTTCGCGGTGCGGCTGATCTCGCTTGAGAGTCCATTACCAGCGATACGACGACCTCGTCGTCTGCATATACTCCTGCGCTTCTCGCAAAGCTGGGGAGACTGTTCGATGCGTGGCATATGGCGGATAGGCCGAACAAAGCGCATGCGACGATCGTCAGCGTCTATGAACGCGGCGGAGAGGATCAGCACGCGCGCCAGCTGGTGTCCTGCCGTCCTGATTGCCTGCGCAGCAGCGGTCGCGCTCACGGGCTGCGGAGGCGCAACGCGCAGCGTGGCGTCGTACTGCTCGTACTTCTACGGCGAAGGCAGCCAGCTACGCAACCGGTGGATCAAGGCAGCCAACGCCGACGCCCAGAACCCGTTCGCGGAGCTCTCGAACGTGTTCGCCGACCTGCCAGAAGCAGCGAACTTCCTGAACCAGCTGTCTGAACGCGCGCCCGAAGAAATCGCCCCGGACGTAAAGACGCTCGCGGAAGCACTCAAACACGTTTCCGCTGACGCGGGTAGCGCTGTCAGCGACCCACTCGGCGCGCTCGCCAGCGGCCTCGTCGACGGACTGGAGACGCGTGGGGCCGAACAACGCGTCAACGAATACACGCTCCGTAACTGCGGCAAGCCGCCCGGGACCACGGGCTGAGTAGTGGCCACCCCCGAGAACGAACGCGACTGGCAAAACGCATGGTGAGAGCCGAGGCGGACATCTCGGGCAGAAACTGCCCTTATTGTCGTTTCCCGATCAAGGAGGGCACAGAGGTTACGGTCTGTCCGACCTGCGGCGCGCCGCACCATACTGAGTGCTGGAACGATAACCAGGGTTGCGCGATCACCGCGTGTGCGAGCGGACCAGCCACTGTGCCCACCACGCCGCCCACGGCGACGTCCACGCAGGCTGTGCCGCCAGCCGCGGTTGTCCCTCGCCAGCCCCGTGTGGGTCCAGCACCGGCCCCCTACACACCGCCGGGCCGCCCTCCCCGCGACCGAGCACGCAACGGCGCCCTCTTCGCCTCGCTCGTCGCGATCCTTATGCTCGGCGCGGCGCTCGCGTTCGTGATCGGCAAAGGCAGCGGCCATACCACCACGACCGAGCTCGTGAAGACCGAAGCAGCAAGCCACGGCGCCGGCCGCACGACTTCCACGACAACTCCCAAGGAACCCTCAACCACCACCTCGTCTCTGGACCCGGGATCAAGCACGCCGAGCCTGACTTCCTACACCGGCTCCAACTTCTCGATGATGATCCCGTCGGGATGGGTCCAGGACGTTCACGAAAAGCAGCTTGGAGAGGAAGCCGAATCAAGGTGGTCGAACCCTTCGAACTCGAGCGAATACATTCTCCTCGACGTGCACACCCCCGCTCACGTGACGATGCGCGAAGGCGCCGAACCGGTGCGCGACCAACTCGCGAAACAGCCCGGCTACACCCAGATCTACTACGGACCCGGCAGCCTCTCACGGCACCCCGAATCGTGGATGTGGATCTTTGAAATCGAAGGCGCCGAGCGCATCGACTACTTCTTCGAAACATGCAGTAACACGATGGGCGTGCTCGGCTCAGCGCCGCCGTCACGCTTCAACGCACTGCGCGGGACCTACACCGAAGTCGCTAACTCGTTCCGCTCCGAATGCGAATAACAGCCAGTGTCTTTTGAGCCAAGGAGGTATCAGTTGCCAGCAGCACCCATCACGAAGCACCCGCGCAGCCCGCGGCGTGCATTCCAGCGGCGCCCTGTCCTGATCGTCGCCACAATCACACTGAGCTGCGCCTTCATGGCAACCGGAGCGAGCATGGCGACAGCCAAGACACGCGAATTGAAGTGCGGAAAGCTCGTGACGAGCCAGAGCGAAGACGGGCACGGCGACTTCTTTTATCTCGCGGATCTTTCCGCCACTGGCACCTCGTGCCAGGAGGCAAGAATCGTAGGAGCAGGCGTTATCGCGCGATCGTGTTACGCCTACTACGATGACGACTTCAACGGCTGCCGTTACAAGTCCGAGGCCGAACACGGGGACCTCTATCGCGGCGTGCAGGTCGACGGCTGGGAGTGCCGTATCGGCCCCGATACCAGAGCCGCAGTGGAGGGCGATCTGACCTGCAGCCGCGTTAGGGCGCGAATCACAGCACTGCCGGAAACCGGCGGCGGCGATTAACCGACGGCGCGCGCCGTGCCTCAGCTATTCGGTCTAGGGTGCACCGATCGCTGCGGTCCACAGGGATGTCTCCTCCGCCAGACGCGGACGGCTGCGTCCACTATTTGAGGAGTAGGGTCTTCAACGCGACGACACGATCTGCCGCCGTCATGACTTCAGTTGTCGTGAGCGTGCCGGCTTGTACCGCGGCCTCGAGTTCGCGGAAGGCGTGTTCGGAGGCCGCTTCTTCCTGCGCGAACATCAGGAGGTCGATGCCGGCTCGTACCGCTTTCACAGCGGCGTTGGGGTAGCGCTCGACCGCAGGCACCTGGAGGTCGTCGGTGACCGTGACCCTGTTGCCGAGGCCGGTGCTGGCAAGTTCGTTGCGGACGATGCTCGGCGTAAGGTCGGCTGGTAGTCCGGAGCTGCTGAGTGCGGGGTAGATCGCGTTCGAGATCATCACGAATGGGCCAACGCTCGTGCTGAGTCGCGCGACGGCCCGGTAGGGCGCCCACGCGGATCTAAGCTGCGACTTGGAGAGGTCGATCGTGACGATTTCGGTGTCGGTGTCGCGTGGTCCGGCTCCGCCGAGGCCTGGGAAGTGCTTGACGCTGCTGCCGACGTGGTCTTCCTCGAGACCGCTGGCGAAACCCGTGACCCCTTCTTCGACTATCCGCGGGCTATCGCCGAAGGCTCGTTCGCCGAGGAAGTTGTTGGAACTGGTGGGGATGTCTGCGACTGGAGCGAAGTCCAGGTTGATGCCTGCCTTGAGCAGTGCCCGGCCAGCCGCACGGCCTTCAGCTTGTGCGACCGATCTGACGTGGCGGGTAGTGCCCATCTCTGCCGCGGACAGCCACGGGGGCGCGTTCTCGAGTCGCTTCACCGGGCCTCCCTCTTGGTCGGTGCCGATGAACAGCGGCGGATTGTGTCCTTCGCGGGCGGCGCGCTGCAGCGAGCCGGTCAGTGCCATGAGCTGGGCGGTGCTCGAGATGTTTTCGGAGTAAAGGATCACGCTCCCGACTTGTCCTGTGCGAATCCTCTTTAGGAGCGTGGGGGCGGCGGTGAGGCCGGTGACGTGGCTCATCAGCATCTGCCCGACGGCCTGTCCGACTGTCAGCTTCGCTGCGGCCGGGGCTCGGGTAGGCGTGCTGACGGCCGGCGTGGTCGCGGTGGCGCTCGTAGGGGTCGTGGTGGTCGGCTGCGTGGGTTCAGCGGCGCCTTCGGGCGCAGGCGTTCCACCGGCTTCGGGCCCGGCGCTGGCGATCGCGACGGCGACGGACGCGCCCAAGGCTGCGATCGCCGTCATGCATACCGCGACAGCCCAGGTCCGGCGCTTTGTCATCGTTGCTTACTTCCCCTTTTCGGGACTGATTGTTTCGGGTGGCCCGATGTCTTCGGGGTAAGACGATGCCTGCGAGTAGTTCGCGGTTGTCTGCGGTGCCGCGCCGGCGATCTTGGCCTTCAGCGCCATGATCGCGTTGTACGCGTCTTCTACGCGACTATGGGGGATTCCTCCCGTACGCAAATCTTCGCGGAGGGTCGCGTAGGCGTCGACCGATTCTCCTTCGGTCCCGGCGTAGAGCGCCAAGTCCAGCCCAGCGTCGATCGCGCGCTCCGCGGGGTCCGTGTCGTGGGCGAGCGCGCCCGCGCCTAGGGCGTCGCTGATCGTCACGCCGTGGTAGCCGACGATCTGCCCGAGCTCGGTTTTGTAGATCTCGGGCGACATCACCGCCGGCGTCGAGTTCCCGGTCAGAGCTGGGTACGTCGCGTTGCTGACCATGACGACGCCACTGGGATTTGAGGCGCAGAGGACGTAGGTCGCATAGTCGGCTCGCAGCTCCTGCGCTGACGCATTGATCGTCACGGGTTCGTTGTCCGTGTCTCCGAGCGCTCGACCCAGGCCGGGGAAGTGCTTGAGCGTGTACCCCACGCCCGCCGAGGCCAGGCCGCTGGCGAACGCGCAGGCACGCTCAGAAACAGGAAGCGGTTCGTCGCCGAAGGAGCGGGTGCCGAGGAATGAGTTGGCGACGTGGACGACGTCGGAGACTGGCGCAAGGTCGAGGTTGACGCCGACTTCTCGGAGAGCTCTTCCCGTTGCCGCGCCTTCTGCCTGCGCAACCTCTACGGAGCGCATGTCCGCCGCCGCGAGGAACGGTGGGGCCCAGGTCAGCCGCCGAACTTCGCCACCCTCCTGGTCGGTCATGATCAACAGTGGAGGCTTGCCCCCGGCGCTCGCCGCGGCTTGGAGCTCGGTGATCTGCGCTCGTGTCGACGCCTCACCGGCCGCGGTGTTTTCCGAGAACAAGATCACGCCGCCGACCTCGCCCGCGCGCACCCGATTAAGTAGCGCTGGCGGCGGAGTGTCGCCGGCGTAGGGCGAGACGATCATCTGCCCGAGCATCTGATTGACCGGCACCGAACCGGCGTGTGCCAACGATGGTGACGGCCGTGTCTTTGGCGCTTTTGCGATGGTCGGCTTCGTGTGCCGGATCACGGTCTTCGTGACAGTGATCGTGTGTCCCACGGTTTCCGAGCCTCCGCAGCCTGCCACGGTCGCGGCCAGGACAGCCGCCGCGAACGCGCACCCCGCTCGTCGACGGCGATCGTGAGGCTCGTGAGTATCTGCTCTGGACTTGGCGTCGCCTCGTGCCGCGGCACGCTCACGCATTGAGCGTCGGTGGCATCGGGGGCATACCGGCCTGGCGCATCAGTGCGGCGTTGTGTTTGCGCGCGCAGTTGTTCGCGTCGATCGCGGCGCCCACCCACACGAGCGGAAGCAATACCAGCCCGATCACCGCGATCACGAGGACGCCGGAGAGCACCGCCGCACCGAACCACGCAAAGCCACGCCCGACACGGCCGACGTACCAGTGCCCTGCGCCCGTGAACACCAGGGAGAGCAGGATCGCCGCCGCACTCGACTTCGAGTTCAGCGCCACCGTCATCGCCGCCGTTGTCGCCTGGGCGGCGCCGCGCGTGGGCACGCCGCAACGCGGACAAACGATGGCTTGGTCGTGCACCGGGTTCCCGCAGCCTGAGCAGTAGCTGCCAAGCGCTGGGGCCTTCGGTGGCAGCGGCGCCGGCTTCGGAATCTGTGCTGGCGGCGCGACTTGCGGTGGAGCGGGCGGCCGTGGTGGTCGCGCCGGGACTGGCGCAGGCGGAGCGGCTTGCGCCGGCACGGGCGCGGGCGGGCCCGAGGTCGGTGCTTGCGGGGTAACGGGGGGCGCGGGTGCGAGGTCAGCCTCGTCGATCACGATTCGGCTTGGTCGGTTCACGCCTGGTAGCTCATCGCTCATCTCGGTCGGCCTTTCCTTGGGTCATGCGCAGGTCGCGTAGACTTCGCTGATCTTCCATTCGTTCCCGCTCGCGGCAAGCTTGAAGTTCACGAACCCGGCGCCACCGGGCGAGATTTCGTAGTGGGAGTGGACTTCCGCATTGTCGGGCCCGCTCAGCTGGACTTGGCTCGATGACAGGCCAATGAGCGTGTACGTGCCCGTGCCATCGTTGAACTGCTGTTCGTAGTCTTCGAGTACCGGTTGGCGTCCTTCGACGACGCTACAGCCTGATCCGGAGAGTCCGTGGCGTTTGATTTTTTCGGTGAAGATGCTGCCGAGACCGGACGCGCTGTGGTTCGTGTAGTCGCGCTGATACGCGTCGAGTACCCCAACGACTGCTTCGCGCTTTTGCTGTTCTTCGGCCGAGCTCATCGACGTCGAGTTCCCCGCTGGGTTGGCCTGCTGGTGCACGGTCACGACTGTCGCGTTGTGTCCTTTTGAGCTGAAGCTTCCGCTTGCGACCGCGACTCCAGCCGCTATCCCGAGGAGTGCCACGAGCCCGGCGAGTGCGATCGTCCACGGGCTCATCCCGGAACTCGTCGGTTGCTGTGGGTATGGCGGAGGTGGCGGAGGGGGCGCGTAGCCGACCGGAGCCTGCGGTACCGCTTGGTACGTAGGCGGCGCGCCGTAGGCCTGTGTCGCGGGTGCTGGTGTTTGAGCTGCCGAGGCAACGGCAGCTCCAGCAGCGGCGCATCCGAAGACGGCGCAGCCGCCGCCGTCACCCCAGCACTCGGCGTGGTGCACCGAGCCGCAAGACTCGCACGCGTGTACTGGCACGCGTTCCTTGAGGGGGAAGCGGCAGTATGGGCACGGCCTGCCGACGTCCTCGGGGGTTGCGATGCGGTCTGGCATTAGGGTTCCCGCGTCTCTTCGTGCACCTTCTGCAGCTGTTGCGGGGCTGACTTTCGGACGACGCGCACGTCGCGCGTGTGAGAGCTCCCCGATCCGCCCAGCACGCCGGTGACGAACAGCAAGGCGATGAGGACGAGCACGACCGCGATAACGGAGACGAGCGCGACGACGCGCGTTGACAGCGTGATCGCGGGCTCGGGAGCGACGACGACTCGCGTCTCATCGGCGCGCCGTGGCTGCAGGCTCTCGAGGACCTCGGATGGGACGCGCCAGCGCTTCGCTGTCGCGCGCTCGTACAGCGCCTCGAGCTTACCGTCCCGCCATCCGAATGCGCCCTCGCGGCAGTTGATTGGGTCGACGACGACGGCGATCTGGGAGGACGCGTTGAAGAAGTTTTCGTGGATGAAGAGGTCGTGGCCGGAGAGGAAGATCCCAAAGCTCGGGTGGCTGTGGTACCAGCCGACGATCTGTTCGTCCGCGGGGAACTCCGCTTCGAGCACCTGATGGACGTGTGCCCACGCCTCCTGGGTGAAGGTCAGCGTCGCCTTCTGCTCGTCCGCGCTGATCGCGGGGATCGCGCCGGTCACGAGCGGAAGGCCGCCGTCGGCGGGCATTCGGCCGATTAGAACCCCGCCGACCTCGCGGTCAGCGCTCGCGAAGACGTGGGGGTAGATCGTGCCCTCGCTGACCGCCTTCAACCCGGCGATCTCTGGCCCGGCTTCGCGTCGTCGTGGCCGCCGCCGCGTCGACTTCACGGCGGTCTCGCCTGCGTCCGTCCGGTCCGCGCTCATCGGGCGGCTCCCACGAGTGCGACGTCGAAGCCTCGCTCGAGCTCGAGCGCCGCGAGTTCTGCGACGTCTGTGCCGGCGCGTATCTGGTGGCGCGTGGCCCATTCGCCGGCTTCGCGGTTCAGCGCATCGGCCGGATTCACGGACCGATAGGCGACGAGGTTCCGAAGCCGCACGCAGAGGTCGGAGAGGCTCTCGGCCGCGCTCCAACTGCCGATGCAGACCCCGCCGTTTCGCTCAGGCCCGAGGATGTTGGGGTGGAAGATCGGCGTGAGCCACGTGATGATCGGTGGTCGGCGCGGGTACTCGCGGTGGAGGTATGCGTCGAAGCGGTGGAGGCCGCGGACCGCGAGTCGTCCGTCTGCTCCGACAGCGATGCCGCGCTCGTTCAGCATCAGGTGGTAGACGTCCGGAGGGTTCCCCTCCGTCCGGAAGCTGAACCCGCCGGTCGAGGCCAGCTCTTCCATCTGTCGGAGGTCGCTCATCAGGCGCCGGTCGCGCGGGCTCACGAGTCCTCCATCCTGGGCTTCACGATCACGTCGAAGTCTTCCTCTGTGTCTTGCTCCGGCTCCCCTTCCTCTCCCGGTGTCCGCAGGCGAACGAGAGGGCCATCCGCACGGCGCTCGGCTGCTCCCCTGGCGCGGCTCTGACGGAGACGAAGGTCGAGCTCACGGTCTCGTCGGCGCTTTACGCGCAAGACCCCGAACGCCATGCCCGCCAGGAACACGACCAGGCCACCGATGACAATCGGGAGGATCGGGACGCTCGTGCCCTGGTGTACCGCTGTTAGCTCCTCGATCAGCCCGAGCGGTGCGAACTCCCAGCTCCTCGCCCCAACGCTGGCGACCGATCCGATCAGCCGGCCGTGCGTCGTGACCACGGGAGCGCCGAGGAACTTCGCCGGCAACATCCCGCTCACGCGCAGCAGCTGCGATCCGCTCACCCTCACCGTCGGCATACGCACCGCGCGGATTCGACCACCTTCGTAGCCGAGCGGGGGGCCGAGGATGTACTTCGGCGTGCGCTGACTAATGCTCGTCGCGCGGGTCGCGACGAGCGCCCGGAGGGGAAGGGCGGAGACGTGCGCTATCCCTAGGCCGCTACGCGACGAGCTGACTTCTCCGGTTATGGCAACACCCGTGCTCGTGACTGCATGGACAGAGCCGCTGCCTGCCGTGAGCATGCCGCCTTCGACCCCGTATGCGAACGCCGTGGTGCTGCCCGTGGGGTGCTGCGCTGCGGCCACGCTGTGTTCCGCGACCCCAAGCAAGAGCGAGTTCGCCGCCATCGCCTCGCTCGGCAACAGCGCTGGGAGCGTCAGCAGAACCGCAAGTAGTGTGCGCCGGCGTCCGCTCATGCGACCGCTCGCGCGCGCAGAAGGTCCAAGGCAGTGCCGGGCGCCGTCAGCGAGTAGAAGTGGCGATTGAATCCCTCGCGCGCGACAACGTAGTCGCCGGCGGGCAACCCCAGATTCTCTGCGGAATAAGACCGGAGCGGCGAGGTCGGGTCGATCGTGTGGGCGAACTCCAGTTTCCACGGCTCGCCGCACTCCGGACAGAGGCCGGCGCCAGCGTCCAGCGCGTCGACCGGCGCCATGACATCTTCGCTGCGGTCGCATCCCTGACACGAGGCCCGGACCACGAGCTCGTGCTCCAGCTCGAGGATCGTGTCCTCGCCCATCCGCTCTTGCGCGAGCGCGAGGAGCTCGCCAAAGGTGATGTCATGGTCCACGGTGGTGACCGCGTCGTCGTCGTAGGTGTCATGGCTGAGGCAATCCTCACGGCGCCCGTATCGGACGACATACGACTCGTGCGTGAGCCCAACGAACTGGAAGCCCCCACCGGCGAGGCTCGGCTCGCCGAGGCGGTCCTCGTGGAGGAGCTTGATCGCCTCTTGGGTCTGCAAGCCAGCGATGATGCTCGAGCTGGTGGCCGTCGTCGGTGTCTTTCCAGCGAGCATGTCCTCGCGCGTCAGCATCGCGCAGGTGCGCCGGGCCGCGAGCAGCTCGTGGTCGTGCTCGCTGAGCGTGCACTCATAACAAGCGGTGTCCGGCGGCACGAAGACCCTGGCAACGCCCATTAGGCCCTCGATCGCTCCGTCGATCCACGGCGTCGTCGTCTTCCAGCAGGCTTGGTTCACAAACAGGCGGGCTTCGCGGTTGTCGAGGCCGCCGATCACGACATCGACCTCGGCGAACGAGGCTAGGCCGATGGCGAGGCGTACGTCCCCGACGACCGGGATGACCTCGACATCGGGGTTTAGTTCCGAGGCGCGCTCCGCCAGCGTCTTTGCCTTCGGTCGGCCCTCGTCCTCGGGGCGGAAGAAGACGCAGCGCGAAAGGTTCGAGTTCTCGATCGTGTCCATGTCGACAACGACTATGGTCCCGACGCCGACGAGTACGAGGTTCTTGACGATCTCGTTGCCGAGCGCGCCGGCGCCGACGACGAGCACGCGGGCGTCCTGGAGGCGCGACTGGTCCCACCACGTGATCAGGCTCTGGCGATGGTAGCGACCCTCCTCGGCTTCGATCTCTATCCGTCCGTTGTCAGGGCTCGTGGACATCGGGTCTAACGGATCAGGCGCCGGCCGTGATTTCGGCTACCAAGCGGAGGACGTCGTTCTCTTTGACGCCGGCATCCGCGAGCGTCTCGTTGTCGTTGATCTGCCGCCCCGACTGCTTGTGATGGAACTTGTACGAGAGCGGCTGCCCGTCAGGGCCAACGGCTGGGAGCTGCAACAGCTGCACGAGTCTGCCGACGATGCGCCCGCTGGCAACCGTGTCCGGGACGGTCACCTCCTCCGTCTTATTGCCAGTCGCATCCACTATCGTCAGGTCCATGTCGCCTCCGTTTTGATTGGTTCCTAGCGGTGCTCGAGCGGCAAGGGACAGTAGTGCTTACGCCGATGCTGCGGCTTCGATGCGCTCCGCGTACGTGATCACTGTGTTCCCAACCTGCAGCTGGTCGCCGTTGCGCAGCAGATGGGATTGCACCGGCTGCTGGTTGACGTAGACCGGTGCGTCTGGCATCGCTGTCAGCAGCCGTCGGCCGTCGCGGTCGTCGATCTGAGCGTGCAGCTTCGCGACCGCGGGATCCTTAAGTAGGAAGACCTCGCAGTCTGGCGACGCGCCGATGCGCGTGACGTCGTGGTAGAGGATGAACTCCTTGCCGGCCATGCCGCCCGCGGTGATGTGCAGCCAAGCCTGACGACGAGCGGTCTCAACCACGCGCGTGGCGCCAGCGATCAAACCGCCGACCGCAGCGAGGCCAACGAGACGTGTCAGCGCCTCACCCAGCGAAGCATTCACCGCCAAGTACTCGAATATCACTCCACCGACGGCGCCTCCGATTGCGCCCCCTATCGCTCCGTTGATCGCCAGACGGTTTGCTTTCCGAATCAATCCAACTGTCACCCCGACGCCGAGCCCGAACAGCGCCCATCCGAGCGCACGGGCGAGGTAGAGGCGCACATCATTTTGGCCGACCGTGGTCTGGCCACGCAGCACTTCTTCGAGGATCGATTTGATGATTTCGCCGTAAACGACCTGGGCGAGAAAACCCGCTGCGAACGAAGCGCCAAACATCGGCACCGCGGCCCTCGCGAACTGTTGCCTCGCGGCTGCCCACGCGCCACCGACCGCGCTGTCGTAGGCGATCACGGTGCCACCGAAGGCGAGGCCGACAACGGCGACCCAGAGGCCCTCGGTCGCATCGAGCCCGAGTTTGGAGGTTGCGGTGATGTTCCCGATCCCGGTGATTTCGGTGATCGCCCAGCCCGCCAGAATGCCGATCGCCGCGGCGACGAACGGAGCCGTGTGTGCCGCGACCATCCAGTTCGGTCGGCCCGGAACGCCCGGTGGCGGGGCAGCGCCGACGGTGGCGCTCGGGTCCACGCGACGTGGTACTCCGCGGGTGACCGTGGGCAGTCCTGGTGCTGGTGGCATCGGGGGCGGGGCGGGCGGTGTTAGCGGCTTTGTTGGTGGTGCCGCGACGGCTGAGGGCGGTGCGGCGGCTGGCGGAGTCGCGCTGTCGAGGAAGTCCTCCTCACCTAGGACGATCCTCCGTTTCTCAGCCATGAGTCGTGTTCCAAGTCATCCGCGTGATCGGAGCATCACGACGAGCTCGTCGTCATCGTCGTCGTCCGGCAATGGAAGCGTCTGCGGCTCGTCCTCGGGCTCTGGCATCACAGCGACCGGCGCGAGTGTTGGCGCGCTCTCGGGAGCCGGGATCGGCTGCTCCTTGGCGCTCGAGCGGATCGCGATTTCGAAGTCGGCGACGCCAAGGTCGACGTTGCCGATCGGGAAGATCCCCGAGTTTTCTTGTTCTGCAGCCCAGCGTGCCGCGATCGCGTCCAGGGGGCTCGCGGTGTTGTATATCCGCCACTGGATCATGTCGCCGAGCTTGACAATTACGTCCGCGAGTGTGGTTCCTGCTGCCCAGTAATCAGCGATGCAAAAGTAATCGCGGATGTTTGGGTGGAAGATCGGCTCGAGCGGCACGACGTAGGGCTTCTCCGCCGGGTACCGCCGCGGTAGCATGATCTCGACGTGGTGGACGTCCCGGTACGCGGGCTGGTCTCCGTCGAGGTAGAGGCCGCGCACGCGGAACTCCACGCGGTAGTTCTCCGGCGGCAGCCTCGTCCCCAGCGGCGCCAGCGCAACGTGCGGGTGGCCGGAGAAGACCTCTCGCACTAGTTCGTAGTCTGCTTGCAGCCTCCGCAGGCGCGGGTCCATCCCCCAACTCCTTATTGGGCCGCAAGATACGGGAGGACCCGTACCAGCCGACCGTGGCCGATAGCGACGCCGGATTATACGATGCGGCGAACGCGTCGGCAAGAACCGTTCTAAAGAGGCGGCAAGTGGCGGAGGACCCAGACGAGGATCTAGTCAGGATCCGCTCTCAGGAGAGCGCGGACGCCCCTGCTGATTCCCAGAGCGCCGGGGCTTGGAGCGCGCCGCCTCCTGCGGCTCCCTCGGTGTCTGCGGGGTCTTCCGGTGACTTCGAGATCACGTTGCAGAACGCTGCGTTTCTCAGCGGCGATCAGCGCATTCCGATTCCGCGCGACGGTCTCACGATCGGCTCCGGTGATGATGTGACACTTCGCGTCTCCGGCGTCTCTTCGATTCAGACGCTGGTCGAGCCCACCGTCGAGGGCCATGTCGTTGTCGAGCGTGGTGACCGCGCCGCGACCTACGTCAACGGCGAACTCCTAATCGCCGGCGAGCGCCGCTCGCTCCGGCGTGGCGACGCCGTCGCGGTCGGCGACACCAACCTCTACTACCTGCCCACTGGGCAAGGGTTGCCGCGGCTCGCACCGGTCAAGCCCGTCGACGCCGGGCGGTTTCGAGCGACCAAGCACGGGTTCACGATCGGCCGCGACCCGGAGTGTGATCTCGTCCTCGACCATCCCACGATCTCGCTCCACCACGCGGTGCTTAGCTCGGACGGGGCGGCGACAACGATCACGGATCTTGGTAGTGCGGTCGGGGTCCGCGTCAACGGCGCGCCGGTGCGGCGGGGGCGTCTGCAGGTTGGCGATCAGATCGCGATCGGTCCGTACCGCATCGTCTTCGACGGCCTTGAGTTGTTCGAGCGCGCGGTCGCGGTCGGTCTCGCGCTCGCCGCGAGCGGCGTTCGCGTTGACGTTGAGAGCGGGACGATCCTGCAGCCGACCGATCTGCAGCTGCGCGCGGGCGAGCTCGTCGCGATCATCGGCGAGTCCGGAGCGGGCAAGAGCACGCTCCTCAAGGCGCTCGCCGGTGTATCCGTGCCCACCGGCGGCCAGGTTCTCGTCGGCGGCGAACCGGTCCAGATCCGGCAGTCGGAGATTGGCTACGTGCCGCAGTTCGACATCGTCCACGACGAGCTCACGATCACCGAGGCGCTCGACTTCGCCGCTCGCCTGCGTCTGCCGTCGGACACCGCTGAGCACGAGCGTCTCGAGCGCGTCCGCGAGGTCATCGCCGAGCTCGGCTTGACGGAACGAGCGGAGATCCGCGTCAGTCGTCTCTCCGGCGGACAGCGCAAGCGCGTAGCCGTCGGCGTGGAGCTGCTGCACCGGCCCGGCGCGCTCTTCCTCGACGAGCCGACGACCGGGTTGGACCCTGGCCTTGAGCATCACATGACCGAGCTGTTCCGGCAGCTGGCGAACTCAGGCCAAACCGTGGCGCTGGTCACCCACGCCACCGGAAGCATGCATCTCTACGACCGCGTGATCGTGATGGGCCGAGGCGGTTATCTGCGCTTTGACGGCAAGCCCGACGAACTGCTTGAAGCGTTCGGGGTGGAGCAGTACGACGACATCTACGCCGCGCTCGAGCAACTCCCATCGGGCGAGATAGTGACGGGAACCCATGCGGCAGTTCCCGCGTTGCCCCCGGTGCGTCGCGACGTTCCGCCAACGATGGTGCGCGTCCGCCAATCGCTCGGCTATCAGACCCAGGTCCTCGCGCACCGCTACGCGCTCCTCGTCCTTCGCGACCGCAAATTCATTAGGAGCGCCCTGATCCAGGTGCCGGTCTTGGGTGTCTTCACGGCGATCCTCTTCTCCTCGTCGATCTTCGTGAGCCCGCCGCAGCCGAACTATGCAGGGAAAGCCGCGCAACTCGTCTTCCTTATGGTCACGATCGCGATCTGGCTTGGCTCGATCAACGCCGCGCGTGAGATCGTGAAGGAGCGAAACGTGCTCGACCGTGAGTTGGCTATCGGCGTCCGGTTGTCAGCGTACCTCGCGTCGAAGCTCGTGGTCCTGCTCTCGTTCGCCGCGATACAAATCGTCTTGTTCGCGCTGATCGTCCTCGTGTTCAGACCACTGCACGAACCGTCATCTACTGTGCTCGAGTTCCTCTTCGTCCTTGTTTTGGTCGGCTCGGTCGCCGCCCTGCTTGGCCTACTCGTTTCCGCGTTCTCGACCTCCGAGGACCAGGCGACCGCCATCATTCCGCTGCTCCTCGTCCCACAGCTCCTCTTCAGCGGTGCGATCGTTGAGGTCAAGGAAATGCAACCGATCGTGAAGGTTCTGTCCGTGCTCGTGCCCTCGCGCTGGGGCTTCGGGACAGCCGGGCACGTTGTGCATATGCAGCAGCGGATTGACGAAGACCCTGTGTTCTCCCGCATCAGCCATTACGGTCACTCGTTCTTCTCCGTGACGTTGATCGACTTCATCCTCATCTGCGCAGTGTTCGCGGCCGCGCTCTCGGCGGGGATCGTCCGCCTGCTCGCAAAGCCCTCACAATGACCGACGCTCGGACGTTCACGCTCACGCCGGTCCCGGCGTTGCGGTCGCGTAGACATCCGCGCTGGATACGCGTTGTTGTCGTCGGGTGCGTTGTCGTGCTCGTCCTTCTCGTCATAGCTCAGTTTGCTCTGCCTCCACTCGCGTCGAAAGTCGTGCGGGACTCGCTCGAACCGCCCGACCGCGGTGTCTCGGTATCCGTCTCGAGCTTCCCCGCGATCACGCTGATCTTCGGACATGCCGATTCCGCGACCGTGCGCATGACCGAAGCCAGGCCGGGGGGAAGAGGTGGGCTCGAAAAACTGCTCTCCCGAGCCTCCCACGTCAACCGCCTCACGGCGAACGTGGAAACCATGTATCTAGGCCCCCTCGAACTCAGGCACGCGTCCCTCAGAAAGAACGGCTCCTCCATCACCGCCCGCGCAACGGTCACGCAGAAGGCGATCGACAACATCCTCCCGGTGACCCTGCATCTGAACGCCGCCGATGTTTCGACCGGGGGTCTCCGCCTCTCCCTGTCCACATCGGTGCTTGGGCATCCGGTGTCGTTGGGCGCGCGACTGGTAGCTCGAGCTGGCGCACTTGAGATCGCGCCCGAACTTCCCCTCGTCGGCTTCGTCAACGTCCCTGTCTTCGATGACCCGAGCGTCGCCGTGACCGCGGTTTCCGTCGAACCCAGTGCCACCGGCGCCTACAGCTTCACGGTTGACGGGCAGTACTCGTGAGGCGTCCGACGACAAGCCATCGAACGAGAGTGCTTCTCCTGGTGGGCGCATTGTTCGTCGGCGGGCTCGCTGCCGGCATCATCGTCCAGCGCCTCGCGAGCTCGAGCGGGACCACGACGACAGACAAGCTCAACGGCACCCAAGTAGCGGCTCCAACTCAGCAGGTCAGCACCGCTACGAAGAAGCCGCCGCCCGCTCCGAATTCCACGACTGCCTCGGCTGAAACGACGACGGAGCTCGCGCCGAATGCGATGGCCTCGTTCGAAGTCTTGCAGCGCGACCTCCCCGGTCCCATCGAGGTCGCCGTCAGGCCCGTTAGCTCATCGAGGGTAACGGTCTTCGGCTCGGACGCGCCCGCCCACGGCTGGAGCACGACGAAGATCCCGGTGATCGTCGCGTTGATGAGGGCGTTGGGGTCGCGGGAACTCAGCTACGAAGAGCAAAACGAGGTCCACAGCGCCATCACCGAATCGAGTAATGAAGCGATCCTCAGTCTCTTCCATGCGCTTGAAGACCTCAAGGGCGGACTCGTCGCCGCGAGCGAAGCTGTCGAAGGCGAGCTTCGCGCCAGCGGTGATCCGTACACCGTCGTCGCGACTGCGCCGCCGCCGCCCGGCGCGGTGACGACGTTCGGACAGACCGAGTGGGCCCCCGAAGCCGCGACATTGTTCTTCAGCGCTCTCGACGCCGGCTGCCTGCTCTCGCCGCCTCGCACGCGGCACATCCTCAGCCTGATGCAACAGATCGAGCCGGAGGAGAGCTGGGGCCTGGGGTCCGCCGGCTTCGCCCACATCGCTTTCAAGGGCGGCTGGGGCCCGGAAGGCGACGCCTACCTCGTCAGACAGTCGGGCATCATCGACCCCGAAACCCCGGAAGCGATCGCCGTCGCGATCATCGCCCATCCGCCCGCGGGCGAATCATCGTTCGCGATCGGAACCGAAATGCTCACCAAGACCGCGACGTGGTTGCGCGCCACTGTGCGCCCGGCTCCGCACACCACCGCCTGCCCCTAGCTCGAACTGTCCCGAGGGCACGCGCCTCCTGGTTAGCGCCGACTTGGCTAGGCGTCAACTAGTCCGGAGTGCGGGATTTTTTGCGCCAATGGTCGTTGCTCAGGTATGATCCCGCCTCGATCCAGGAGCAATTGGGGGCATGGCGGCCGAACCACATACGCGTTGCAACACCTGCGGTGCCCTGCTCGACCCGCGGGGATACTGTCCTGCTTGTACGGGCCAGTCCACGCAGCAGTTCACGCCGGCCTTTGCTGCTACGCCGAGATCACCGGCGCCTCCCACGCCCCCGGGAGGACACGGCCTGCCTCCGGGCGGCGGGCGGACGGCGGGCCCCGAACTCACCGGACGCGTTTGCCCGTACTGCCGGTTCCCGCTCAAGGAGGGCGTCGCGATCGAGGCGTGCGCCTCTTGCGGAGCCGTCCATCACATTGAGTGCTGGCAGGACAACGGCGGGTGCAGCGTCACGGGCTGCGTCAACGGCCCCTCGAACACGACAGCCACCCACGTCATTCCGCCTGCAGCTGTGCCCGCGACCGTTGCTGCAGCGTATGCGGCACCTCCTCCACCTCCACCCGCGTCGAAGCCACCGCCGCCGACGCCGGACCGCCGCTTCCCGACCGTTGCCGTGATCGCCGGAGCGATCATCGTCGCCCTGATCGGCGCTGGCGCAGCGATCGCGATCACCTCCGGATCAAAGAGTCACGCTCCAGCGGCCGCCGCGGTCACCGTCAAGGAACGGATCGTAGAAAAGACCGCCGCGCCCTCCACGCCGGCGACCACGCACACGTCGACGCCTCCAACCCATACCTCTACTCCCGTGACACCGGCACCCGCTCCGACTGGGCCGTCGAACTCCGAACGCGAAGGCCACGCCGTGGACGCGGTCAACAACTACTGGGGCGACATCGAAAACCACAACTACTCGGGCGCGTACCAAATCGAGGAACCAAGCGCCGGATCCAGTGAATCCGAATGGGTGCACGCCGAGGAAGAAGAAGGCGTCGAGCACGTCTCCTACAGCTTCCAACCGGGTGGGCTCGAAGGCAACGAATCCACAGTCGACGTCGGGTCGCTGCAGACCGTCGCGAGCAAGACCGGCTGCTACACGTGGACCGGGTACTACCGGCTCACCGATTACAGCGGAACGTGGAAGATCACGCACGATGGGCTCGAACGGCACTCGTGCTGATCCACCAGGCGCAGGGTTCCGTCTAGAGACGACTCTGCGGTGAAACGAGTCGTCATCGTCGCCGTAGTTCTGAGCCTGGCGCTGACCGTGCCAGCGTTCGCCAGGACGGTTCTCTTCCAAGGCGCGACCAGCGGGGCGCACGTGCGCCCGGCGACCCTGTGGCTGAGCGTCGACGGCACACTCGAGGCGTTCCACATGCACTGGCGAACATGGGGCGGCCCCATTGCCATTGGCAACGGCAAGATCGAGTGGCACGGCTGCACGCCCGCGTGCGGCGCTGCGCCGTCGCACGAAGCCAACGGCAGCGCGCATCTCTCCCAGATACGCGTATGCAGCGGACAGGCGTACTACTCAAAAGTCAGCGTCTACGTTGAGGATCACGGGCACCTCCGTCTGCTCCGCGGCATCACCGTCAACTACGCGCCGTGCTGACAGTGCGATGAGGGCCACCCCCGAGATAGCGGGCCGGACCTGTCCGTACTGTCGCTTCCCGATCAAGGAGGACACAGAGGCCGCGGTTTGCCCAACGTGCAGTTCGCCTCATCACGAAGAGTGTTGGGCCGACAACCAGGGGTGCGCGATCACGGGCTGCGCAAGCGGCCCCCAGACACATTCGCCGCTCGGCGCTGAGACTCTGCCACACCCGGCGCAAGCGCCGGCGTCGCAGCCGCTCGTCGCAAGGGTCACACGCGCCACGGCACCCCCCATCGCTCCGTCACCATTGGGCACGTGGGTCGCGCCTCAAGTCGCGCCAGGCGGCCTTGGCGACGGCAAGCCACCGCCACCCGTTCCTGAGCCCGCCGCGAGGTCATCGCGGAGCCCGCTAATCGGGTTGGCGGTCGTCGCCCTCGCAGTAGGCCTCGCAGCCGGATACGCCCTCCACTCCTCATCCTCACCCTCCTCATCGTCGTCGGCGACGTCCACGACTTTCGCGCCGCCGAAGGCGACGCGCGGCGCGAACGCGACATTCAAGGCGCCCCATGAAGCTCTCGGCATCGGTGCCGGCTTTGGATCACTCTGGGTGGTTGCTGGGGGCGAACACGCCGTCGTCGACCGCTACGAAGCGACCAACGACTCCCAGCGCGGCCGACCCATCAGCGTCCTCTCGTACGCGCGTCACATCGTCACCGCTCCTTCCGGCGTCTGGGTCAGCTCGATGCCGAACATCCAACGCATCGACCCCACCACCGAATCCGCGCAGAGCCCGGTCGACGTTAGCGTCAACATCGATGGTGGACTCGCCGCCGCCAGTGGCATGATCTGGGACCTCGACTTCGGTGCGACGACCGGCTCGAACATCGGCAATGGCACGAGCAGCGTGACCATGGTCAGCGGAGAATCCGGGGACATTGTCGGCAAAGTCGGCTCGCTCCCCGCGTGCCCAGGCGGTATGACACCCGGTGAAGGCGCCGTCTACGTCTACTACAACCAGTGCAACCGCGCTCAGGGTATCGCCCGCGTCGACCAAGACGGCTCGTTCACCTACCAGAACTTCGAGATTGGCAGCAACCCCTCGGCGGTAGTGTCCGGCGGCACCTTGTGGATCACGAACGCCGAAGCCGGCACGATCACGCCCACGTCTCCGACGTCACTGCGACCCGTGGGCCCCGCGGTCTACCTTGGCAACTTCCCCTCAGACATCGCGAGCGCCGGCGGATATCTTTGGGTCGCGATGGGCGGCGACAATGACGTCGTGCAGTTCGACCCCCAGCGCCGAGTCGTCGTCGCAAGGATCGCGGTCGGCGAAGACCCCATCATGATCGCCGCGGAAGGCTCGCACGTCTGGACGTACAACGCAGATCCCCAAACCATCAGCCGCATCGACTATTAACCGCGGCCCTCGGCTTCGCGCAGCGCCCGCGCACCGGGCGGGAAGCGGCTCGCATGGATCGTTGTCGAGCGACGTACCTCATGGCCGCTGGTCGCCTTGAGCGTGTATGGCCACGACCACGGTTGAGATCGACAGCGATCTGTCGGCGAGACTACGCGAGCGTCGCCTGAGCAGAGCGACCGAGAGCTGATCGAGGGCATCGCCCGTCTCCAACCGGGCTTGGAGGCGAGCGCGCGAGCACGACAGCGATGACTCGCGACGACCGACGAGAGGTCGAGCACGTCGAGGAAGCGATCGAGGCGTTCCGATCTGTCCGCCGATCTGTCCTCTGATCTGCCCTCCAGCTAAAGCGGAGTACCCATGCGGGGAAAAAGACCTGCAAATCGAGACATCATGTGGCGCCGACACCTGGGGGTGTCACATGAAGGAAGCCCAGGACACGCGCGCTCGGCCCGCCACGATCACGAAGGCGCCCCTGGTTGAGTTCGCGTCACGGAGCGCAGATCGCTGTCGCGGTACGGCCGTCGAGCTCTGCGCTTACGATCGTCAGCGGCGCCGCCGACGCGCCGACGATCTGATCGCACGGCGTCCGACACGACCGGCTCTTTTGGGGGTACCCAAAGCTCCAGGTTGGCAAGAACAAGGACACATGGGTGTTCACATGAACGAACCCGAGGAGCCGCGCGCTCGGCCAACTAGAGTCACGAAGGCGCTCCTCGTTGAACTCGCGTCACGACTGACCGAACGCGACCGACAGATAGCGTTGGACTGCTACGAGCACTACGTGCTCACGACAACGCAGCTACAGCGGCTGCATTTCTCCGGTGTCAGAGCCGCACGCGCGCGATTGGACAAGCTCTACACGCTGCGGGTCCTCGACCACTTCCGGCCGCCGTGGAGGCGCGGCGAAGGCAGCACCCCGTGGCATTGGATACTCGATGCGGCGGGCACCCACATCGTGGCCGAGCATACCGGGATCAAGCGCAACGAGCTCAAGTGGCATCAAGGGACTGCACTGGCGCTGGCGGACTCGCCGAAGCTCCGCCATCACATCGAGATCAATGAGTTCTTCGCCCGCTTGGCCGAGGAGATCGCCACGGCTGGCGGGTTTCTAACCGAGTGGTATGGCGAGCGCACGACCCAGCACCTCTTCAACGGCAAGGTCATCCCTGACGGCTACGGGGTCCTAAACCTCCCAGATCGGCTACCGGTGCATATCCTGCTCGAGCTGGACCGGGCTACCGAGCCCGTCGGTCAATTGCGCGATAAGGCAAAGCGCTACGCGACCGAGGTTCCCCGAAGCGCTGTGAGCGACGTAGCGCCGCTCGTGATCATCGTTACCACGACACCGGCACGCGCACAGGCGATCAACAAAGCCACCTCCAACAGCGGAGCGCGGATCGCCGTCGCGGTATGGGGCCCGTCGAGCTCTGCGCTCACGATCGTCCGCGACGCCGCCGACGCGCTGACGATCTGATCACACGGCGTCCGACACGGCCGGCACCTGTCGTTTACTCAGCGTCGGCGACTGCGCGCTGGCGGCGTCTGCTGATATGCGATGAAACGGACCCCAAACGACAACTCGGCGCGATCGGGCAAGGCCCAAACGACATCGAGCGGGGGCCAAACGACATCGGGCGGGGACCTAACGACAGGGAACGGTCTGCTCGGCGGCGAGTGTCGTGGACCCCGCCAAGTTCACGGCGCCCGAGCTCATCCTTCCCCTCCGAGGCCCGCGTGTAGAGCCCCGGTGCTCGGCGATCTCACGCCAGTGAGCGGCTTGCGGTCGATTTCCGGCTTGCCTGGCCGGCGAGTGCGTGCGCGCCGCTGCGCCGAGCGCTCGCCCTCCCCGCTGTAGGCCATCAGCAGCTCGAGGAGCTCAGCGGTAGGGGCGAAGTCGGTGTCGATGACTTCGGTGTAGATGCCGAGCGTGGTGCGCGGGTCCTCGTGGCCGGCCTGGCGCTGGACGAATGGCACGTCCCGTCCGTAGGCCAGTTGCAGCGAGATGAACGTGCGCCTGAGCGTGTGCGGCGTGATCTGCTCGGAGATCGGCGGCGCGCCGCGTCTGACGCGCACGCGGTTTGCCTCACGGACGACGGCCGGCAGCACGCGCTGGCGGATGTTGTCCTTCGTCCGTCGCGCGCCCGTGCCCGTCGGGTACAGCGGTGCGTAGGGGTCGGCCAGTCCCGTCTCGTGCTTGTGGCGCAGGAGCTCCTCGTGCAGGAAGTCGACGATCCACACCTTGCGCTCGGCGGCGGGCGTCTTGGTGCCGGCGATCGCGAGTCGGCGGTTGGCGAGGTCTGTGTCGGCGAGGTCGAGCGCGCAGCACTCCGATACGCGGGGGCCGGCGAGAGCGAGCGTCGCGATGATCGCGCGCCGCGGGCTCGGCTCGCGCCGGGAGAGGTCGATCGCGGCCAGGCGTTTGGTCGTCGAGCACGCCCGACCGAGCGCCCTGGCTGCCTGCGCGAGCGTGTGCCCGTCGGCGATCAGCGCCTGCACTTCACGAGCGCGCTCACGTGTCTCAGGCTGATGGCGCTGATCGACGCGCTCGGCCGCTTCGATCAGGTCGAGCAGTTGGTCGGGCATCAGCCAGGTGCGTTTCGGGCGGGCCTGCTTGAGGCGCTTCTTGCCGACCGGGTTATCCGCACGCAGCTCGTCCTCTTCGACGGCCTCGTTGAAGATCGCGCTCGCCGTCGCCAGCAGCTTGTTGATGGAGGTGTTGTTCAGCGCTCGCAGCGGCTGGCGGCGCTCATCCAGCGGCCGCTCGCCGGCCGCGATTCGCCGCGCGAGCTCGTCGCGCTCTGCGAGCTTGAAGTTGCGAAAGTCCTTGACGAGCTTCCTGTCGATATCGCACAGCAGATGCGGGCCAAAGAACGGGATCAGGTGCTTGGTCAGCCGCCAGCGCAGGTCCGCGCGCCTGCGCTCGGAGACCTCCCGGCTCTTGGCCGCAAACCAGTCGCTCGCGTACTGCTGGAAGGTGAGCTGGGCGCCGCTCGGCTGTAGCGGGCGGGGGTCCACCCACCGGCCGAGGGCGATCATCGCCTCTTGCTCGCGGAGCTTTGCGAGCGCCGCGGCGCGGTCCATGCCCTCACGGCTGTAGCCGAGGGTGATGTGGCGCCGCTCGCCCACGGCGACCGTGACATCGGCCGAGAACGCCGTGCTGCCGTCGCTGAGGCGCTCGGCTTTGAGCTTTGCGCGTCGTGGTCGTGCCATCTCATTTCACCCTCTCAGCCCATCCGCGCGCGGGCGCAACGCGCTCGCGGCGGGGCTCGGCGGCAAGCACCGGCGCGCCGGCCGGCGTGCGGGCCGGCGCGCCGCGAGCGCTGCGGAGCGGGCGGGGCGAGGGCGCCGCCGCGTTTGCCCGGCGCGCAAGCAGCTCGCGCCGGGAGAAGCGCCATGGCCCACGGTCGCCCAGCAGGCGCCAGCCACCGAGCGCCGGCGCGTGCGCGTAGATGAACTTGCGCGCGACCCGGAGCAAGACGGCTGCCTCCGCGGCAGTGAGCAGCTCAGCTGCGCGCAGATCGGCCGCGTCGGCCTCGTCGAGCAGCGAGTCGAAGTGGTGCTGGCGGGACTCCACAACCGCCAACTTGTCGTCACGGGCGCCTGCGGTCCCCCCCTGACCGCAGGGGTTTTGCGGGTAATAACGCGGGTGAGGGCGCGCTCAGCCTCCCGAGCGCTTACGAGCCCCCCGAGGAATATGCACATTTGCAGGGACTTCTTTCCATGGGCGCGGCGGGTTTCGAACCTGCGACCTCTCGCGTGTGAAGCGAGCGCTCTCCCACTGAGCTACGCGCCCTGAGCGACCGATTCTACGGGCTCTGAGGCAGGTCCACGGTGCCGGTCGGCGAGGCGATGGAAACGCTATGGAAACGTCTTGGTGCCGGGTGGCCTGACGGAGCGTAGACCGCCTACGATCGGGAGGGCGCCGCCGCCGCCAGCCACAGGGCCATCGGGTACGGTGTCCGCTTGAGCGAGCAGGAGTACACGATACGCGCCGCTCGGCCCGCCGAGGCGCCGGCGATTCTCGACCTGTGGCAGGGGGCTCGCAGCACACACGCAACCTCCCCTGACAGGATCGAGCACGTCCATCGGCTGCTTGCCGAGACGCCGGGGAGCCTGCTGATCGCCGACGCCGGCGGCGCGCTCGTGGGCGCGCTGATCGCCGCGTGGGACGGATGGCGGGGGAACATGTACCGGCTCGCAGTGTGCCGCGAGCACCGCCGCCGCGGCGTCGGCGTGGCGCTCGTGCGCGCTGGCGAGGAGCACCTTCGCCGGCAGGGCGCTCACCGCATCACGGCCCTGGTCGGGTACGAGGACGAGGTCGCCTCAGCGTTCTGGGAGTCCGCGGGCTACCCGCGGGACCGCCAGATAGGCCGCCGCGTGCGCAACCTGTAGCGGACGGTGGGAAGGCCGCCAGCGCGCGCGGCGCCACCCCGCTACCGGCGCTCGGCGTCGTGGACGCTCGCCGGCCGTTTACGCTTGCCCCGATGTCGCTCGCCTACCGCTTGATGTATCGGGTCGGGTTCGTCCCGTGGGACACCGGCGAAGTCCCGCCCGAGCTCACCGCGCTCGTGGACGGCGAGAACGCGCTGCCCGCCGGCTCGGCGCTGGACATCGGCTGCGGCACGGGCACGCAGGCGGTGTATCTCGCGTCGCACGGCTGGCAGGTCAGCGCAATCGACGTGATCGAGCAGCCGCTTCGACGAGCCCGCGAGCGCGCCGCCGCGGCGGGTGTGGACATCGAGTGGATCAAGGCCGACGTGACGCAGCTCAAAGACCTGGGGCTCGCACCTGCCCGCTTCACGCTCGTCTTCGACCGTGGCTGCTACCACGGCCTGAACAGCCGGGAGCGTGCCGCCTACGTCACCGCCGTCACCCAGCAGGCAGCGCCTGGCGCCACGCTGCTGATGATGGCCTTCGCCCGCAACCGTGTGCCGGTCGGGCCGTCCGGCACGGACGAGCCAGCGATCGGACGACGCTTCGAGGGCTGGCGGCTTGAATCCGTGCAGGCCGACAGTGCCCCCGCCCCGGCCGGCCCGCTGCGCAACGTCCCCCGCAACTGGTACTGCCTCACCCGCAGCTGAACGTCAATCGTGGACGACGCGACGTTCCGCGGAGCGGCCGGGATTGACGGGTATCGTGTTGACGCGCGATGTCGGCGTACCTTTCGATTTGCGCGATCTTCAAGGACGAGGCGCCGCATCTGCCTGAGTGGATCGAGTTTCATCGGCTCGTGGGTGTCGAGCGCTTCTTTCTCTACGACAACGGCAGCGGTGACGCCGGCCGGGAGGTCGTGGAGCCGTGGGTGCGCAAGGGCGTGGTGTCGGTTGCGGAGTGCTCGATCCCGTTGGCAGCGGGCGGCCAGGGCTGGGCCTACGCGGACGCGCTGGGCCGAGCCCGCGGACGCACGCGCTGGCTGGCGTTCATCGACGTGGACGAGTTCCTGTGGACGCCCGGCCACGCGCCGCTGCCAGACGTGCTCAGGGACTATGAGCAGCACCCCGGCGTCGTCGTCAACTGGCAGGTCTACGGATCGTCCGGGCAGACCACAACAAGCGAGGGTCTCGTGATCGAGCGTTTCGTCAGACGTGCGAGGACTGGCTGGGTGCGCAACCGTCGCGTCAAGAGCATCGTTGACCCGCAGCGCGCGGTGCGGCCGGTCGGCCCGCATTTCTTCGAGTACGTAGACGGTGCGCTCGTGGTCACGGAGGCCCACGAGCCGGTACGGGTGATCGAGCGTCGCGCGTGGACACGCCGGATGCGGCGCGGCCTCGTGCGGTTGCCGCTGGTCGAGACGGACCCGTATGCGGTGCGCCACTCCTCGGTCAAGCGCGTATCGGTCGAGCGAATCCGGCTCCACCACTACGCCGTCCGCTCGCGCGAGGAGTTTGAGCAGAAGACCGCGCGGCATGGCTGCTCCCGTATGGCGCCGCGCTACTTCTCCTACCACGACCGCAACGAGGTTCACGACCCCGCGCTCCTCTCCTACGCGGGCGAGGTCCGGGCGCGGCTCGCCGCCGTAGGAGACGAGCATGGCACTCACTGACCGCCGAGCAGCCGCCGCGGCAGACCTGGAACGCAGCGGCGAAGCGAACGCGACGGTGCAGATCATCGACTACGACCCCGCGTGGCCGGCGTCGTTTGAGGCCGAGCGCAGGCGCCTCGCGCCCCTGCTCGGCGGCGCTGATATCCACCACTTCGGCTCGACCGCCGTGCCCGGCCTGGCCGCCAAGCCCGTCATCGACATGATCGCGCTCGTGCCCGACATCGACGCGCCGATCGCCGCGTTGGTCGAGCACGCCGGCTACCAGTTCCCTCCGGCGTACAACACGACGCTCTCGCACCGGCGCTGGCTGTGCTACCCGTCGGCCTCGCAGCGCACCCACCACCTGCACCTGGTCGATGAGCGGCGCGAGCTTGACCGTCGTCTGCGCTTCCGCGACCGCCTGCGCGCAGACCCCGTGCTCGCGCGTGAATACGCCGCGCTCAAGCGCGCCCTCGCCGGCCGCTTCGCCCACGACCGCGAGGCGTACACCGAGGCCAAGCGCCAGTTCATCTACGCCAACAGCGGCCGGGCCGTTGATAGCTGACCGGCCAGAATGGGGCGAGGAGACGAGCGACGTGGGCTGGTTCACACCACGCGAGCTTGGCGCGATCCCGTTGAGCGAGTTCACGATCGCGCTGTTCGACGCGGTAGATGTGTCGAACGGGGTGTGACTACAGCGCGCGTGCGTAGACGCGGTAACGGCGCTTGATCTCGGCGCCCATGCCTTCCAGGGCTCGGTTCATCGGCTCGTTGACCTCAAGCGTCCAGCCCATCTCCCCGCCCTTCTGCGCTGTGCGTTCGGCTGCGTCAAAGTGCATTTGGTACAGCTTTGCCGCGACGCCCGTGTGGCGGTAAGCGGGTATTACGCCGAGCACGATCACGCGGATAGCGTCGATCCGGCGGCGCTCGCGCAGCGCCCTGATCCAGCCGAGCGGCAGCAGGCGGCCGTTGAGCTTGGCGAGCACCTGATTGTAGTCGAGCAGCGTGAGCGCACCGCCGACAATCTCGCCGGTGTCCTTGCGTTCGGCGAACATCGCCCAGTTCTCGTCGAGGATTGGCTTGAGGTCTTTGGCGTAGTGGTAGACCTCCTCCTCAGTCAGTGGCACGAACCCCCAGTTGCGTTCCAGCACCGTGTTGTAGAGCTTCACGAACCGCGAGACCTCGGCTTGCAGGTCCTTCTCGCGGAAGGGCCTACACACGATCCCGTGCTCTGACTCAAGCTGTTCGGCGGCCTGCCAGATCGCGGGATGGACTTTCTCGCGGCCGGTGATGTGCAGGCTCCACATGAACACGTCCATCGCCTTGCCCATCCCAGCGTCGTGCTCGATCAGCCGCTGGTAGTAGGGGTGGTGCCATTGGCAGAGGATCACAGGGGGACGCTCGTGGCCCTCGATGAGCAGGCCGATTTCGTCGTTGGTCGTGAAGTCCATCGGGCCGACCATGCGGTCCCGGCCACGCTCGCCAAGCCAGCCGGCGGTGGCGTCGAGCAGCGCCCGCGCGGCCTCCGGATCGTCCTCACACTCGAACCACCCCCATAGGCCCCAGGCGTTTTTCTGGAACTCGTTGAAGTTCCGGTCGATGTGTGCGCTCACGCGGCCCACCGGCCGCCCGTCGCGCCAGGCCAAGAAGCATTCCGCCTCGGCGTGCTCGAAGAACGGGTTGCGCTTGCGGTCGAGGCGCTTTCTGACATCCATCAAAAGCGGAGGGACCCAATTGGGCTGCCCGCTGTACAGCCGCCAAGGCAGCTTCATAAATGCCCGGAGTTCACGCTGGCTGCGCACGGGCCTGACCTCGACTGCCATCGCCGCGAGAACCCTACACACACTCGGAGCGACCCCCCGGTCTGCTGCCGAGCCCCGTTGTTGAACGCTTTATGCGACGCGCACTGAAACCTCGACGCCCGCGTCGAGCGGCAGGTTGACCGAGAAGTAGCCGTGGGCGCGTTCACGAACGTGCTCCAGGTAGGGGAGCAGGTCGGGGTCCTCGGCGTTGAGGTCGGCGGCCACCAGCGCGTTGGGGGCCAGCTGCGGCTCCAGGAGACGAAGGACCGGCAGGTAGAGGTCGTTACGTCCGTCCAGGAACAGCAAATCGACAGGCTCCGCGAGGTCTGCGAGCGTGTGCAGAGCGTCACCGACGCGCAGCTCGACAAGATCGCCCAGGCCCGCATCGGTCAGGTTCTCGCGCGCGGTGTTTGCCTTGCCGGACAGCAGCTCCGTCGTGACGAGCGACCCGGCGCCGTCGATGTCGCGCAGGCCGGCTGCGAGAAAGATCGTTGACAGCCCGAGCGAGCACCCGAACTCCACGATGCTGCGGGCGCGACGGCTGACCGTGAGCACGTACAGCAGCTCGCCGACCTCCCTGGTGATCGCCAGCGGCGCCTCGCCATACAGTTCATACCTCTGCGCCTGGGAGAGACGCCCGCCAAGCTCGATCTCGCGGTCGCGCACACGCTGCTTGGCCGGCGGGTCCTGCGACTCGACCTGGGCAAACAGCCGGTCAAGGACACCGAGGACACGCGGCGATTCAAGCGTTGAGGCCACCACGCCACCCTATAGCCCTTGCGCGGCTTCGCCGAACGCCTTACTCGCCGTCTGACCCGCGCTGAACAGCCGGCCGCATAACGTCAGTCCCGATGCCGTCGGCAAGCACCGATTCGACCGTCTCGGCCGCCCCAGTGACGGGGCGCAGTTCCCGGTGGAAAGCGTCCGCGCGCTCGGCCTCATAGCGCGCCAGCCAGCCCGACGGCAGAGGGCCGAGCTGCGCCTCCGCGCGCCCGAGCACATCCGCCAGCAGTCCTTGGTATTCGCGGCGTGCCTGCGTCAGCCTCGTCGGCAGACCTTGCTCGGTGAGCATCGCCGCGAGCACCCGGTTGGAGATGACCTCGCTATCGACGAGCACTCCATCGCAGTCGAACAAGCGCCGCAGCCACAGTCAACGCGACCCCTATGCTCTGCGCAGCCAGTCAGCCCACCCGCCAGCGAGCACATGAGCCGCCAAAATTTCGTACCCGTCGGCGGCCGGATGGGCGCCGTCGCCCGCCGCGACCTCCTCCATCCACACCCGCGAAGCAAGCAGCGGCTCGGCCACACCCACGAACGGCACGCCCACTGGGCGGCACACCTCAGCGAAGGCAGCCGACAGGCTGCGGATGCGCTCGTTCTGTTCGGGATCGTCAACCGGAGCCGGTCCGACCACGAACACGGGCAGCCCGAGCGTCGCTGCTTCTCGCAGGATCGCGGCGAGCACTGCGCAAGAGCGCTCGGGCTCGACACGGATGTGGCCGTTCTCGATAGTTGTATCGTTGGCGCCGAACGAGAGCACGACCCTCCCCTCGCTCCCCGACGCGAGCCGTGGCAGAGTCTCTGCACGAAAGCGCGCGGCGACCTGCTTGGAAGTCTCTCCTCTGACGCCGAGGTTGTACGCCGTCAGCGGAAGGCCCTGCTGGAACGAGGCGGCCACGACGCGGCCCACCCAGCCCATGCCAGCCGGGTCACCGACGCCAGCGACATGCGAGTCCCCGAAGCACAGCACGCGCCGATCGTCAGTGACATGCGAGAACGCCTGCTCATCAGCCATGCGTCAGTACCTCGCTCAAGCGGCCTGCCGATGTGAGTCGAACGAGCCCCTCAGTAGCTGGGCTGACGCTACGAGCAGTAGCAGGAGCGAAGGCGCGAGCAAGAACCGGGACAGCGGCGTGAGAAACGCAAGCCCGATGAGGAGCAGAACGAGCGCGAGCCAGCGAGGAAGAAGTGATCCTCCGCGCAACGCGGCGACAGCGACGGCCAATATCAAGACTCCCACCCCTACGCCAGCAGCGTTGTAACCGAGAACGTAGGAAATCTCAAACAACGCCCTGCCGAGTTCGGCCGACAGATGGCCGTGCTCCGCCAACAGCGCACCTGCCATGTTGATCGTCTCGGCTGCGAGTCCGGTTGCGACCACGAGCAGCCCTCCACCGAAGGCTGTCATGCCAAGCACCCCGTCGCCCTCAACCTCGTCAAGAATCCCTCGCAGCCCCGCGGCGAACAGCACAAACAGCGCACCTGCGACAAGACTCACGCTCGCCCCCGCTATGACCCTCCCCGACGTTTGGGTGTAGAAGGCCGTGATCTGTCGCGCTGAGGCGTCCGCCTCGGGCTGTTCCAACGCCCACAACGCATTGCCGGCAGCGAACAGAACTGCGACGGCAACGCCTGCCGTGCCTGTCATCCGGCGCACAGCCGCCGGGGACCGGGAGGCGTCGGTGAGGCTGCTCCGGGTCCGGTGTCTCACCGGCCATCCATCGCCACGCGCTCGCGGGTGGTAGTGGCTTGGCCATAGATGAAGAACTCCGGTGTTGCCCGCACGTGCGCGGCCCATCCGAGGTCTGCGAGCTGCCGCGTCAGCGCGTGGGGCTCGTAGAAGCGCTTGACGATGCGAAACTCGCGGCCATCGGCAAGCCGCCGGGTCACTGTCTCCTCCCCCTCGGCAGGCAACTGCCCACCCACGGCGTAGGCCAGGTTGCTCGGGAGGTTGTCGACGAAGAAAACCCTCCCCTCCGGGCGTAGGCACCGCTCAACTTTCGCCCAAAAGGGCCTCCACCGTGCCCGCGGTACATGCGAGAGCCAGAAGCCGAAGAAGCACACGTCGTAGCTCTCGTGTGGCTCCCACGCAAAGAGGTCTGCGCGCACGTAGCTCACGTTTCGATCATCCACGGCGGCGCGGGCCAGCTCGATCACCTCTGGTGAGGCGTCTACAGCGGTCACGGCGTCCGCGTGCTCAATCAGCCGACGGGTCCACAGGCCCGTGCCGCACGCCAGCTCCAGCACGCGCCCCGCTGGCTGGAAGCGCTCCAAGGCGTCCTGTACCTCGGCTACCTCGGCTACCTCGGCGAACCATCGCGCGTTCACGTCGGCGCCGCGGTCATAGCGCCCGCGTCGATACCGCCCATCGTCGTACACGTGCATCTGCGATCCCCAGTCGATCAACCTGCCCGCCAGTCCCCGGCCAGTCCTTCCACTATCCGGCGGCCGTGGCCCTTGCTGCTCCGTGTCGGTCGCCTCTGCGGCACGGTTCACAGGTGCGGATTCTAGCCCGCGAGCGCGACGTCGCCGCTCGCCTCGTGGAGCTCGACCGGGATCACGAACGGGCGTGAGCGAAGTCGCCGAGCTAGGCGGCGGAGCAGGCCTTGTCGGCCGCGGCGTCAGCCGCGATCGTCGTTCCCGGCTGTCCGTTTTCCGGATCCGATCCAGGAATGCAGGCCGGCTCGTCCTTGGCCATGAACCAGCCGTCTTCGCAGGCGATCGCGTACTCGACGGCGGTGATTGCGCCCTCACCCACGTGGTCACAGCTCGCATCCTGCGTGTCGCCGGCGAGCGCGTCCTCATAGCCCTGTTCGCAGGCTGCAGGTGAGCCGTCGGTCGCCCCCCTCGTGATGGCGGCGCACGTGGAGGCGGCCTGGGGATTGGGCGATGGCGAGGCCAGGGTCCCCCCGCCGGCGAGGATGAAGCCGGTCTTGCAGTCGTGCTCGTTCTCCACGGCGGTGATCACCCCTACGCCAAACGCGCAGCTCGCTGCCAGCGCGCTGTGAGCGCCCGAGTCCTTGTAGCCCTGCGCGCACGCTTCGATGGCATTGCCGCTTGCGCCTTCGGAGATTGCAGAACACGCCTTGGTTGCCGCAGTGGGCGGCTGTTCGGACGCGGCCGAGGACGAGCTCAACGCCGCCAGCAGCACCAGCGACGGCCCGGCGATTGACGAAAGCCACCTGCGCTTCACAGCTACGCCTTCCCTTTTTCTGCCGGCCAACAGGCACCGACGGACTCCCCGTGTGTCTACGAAACCCATCGATGATCGCCGCCTGCGGATGGCCCGGTCTATGGACGTACGGCTAAATCATGCCGCTCAGGGTTCGACAGCCGGCGAAGGACCGGCAGCTGGACCCGTTCGGAAGACTGCCAAGGAAGGCGCACAGCGTGGCCGGGTGTCGCTCACTCCAGCCACATCCCCGACGCGACCGGCACCTGCACGAGCCGCGGTCCGTCCTGCACGGCGATCGCCTCGCGCAATGCCTCGACGAGCTCCTCGCGCCCCGTGACCTCGCGCGCAGGCACTCCGTAGGCGCCGGCGACGGCGGCCACGTCCAGCCCCTGCAGGTCGAGCCCCGGCGCGCCGGCCACCTGCTCGAGCGCGGCGAACCACTTGAGGATCATGTACTCCTGGTTGCGCAGCACGAGGAAGGTGACGGGCACCTTGTAGGTGGCGGCGCTCCACAGGGCGGTGATGCCGTACTGCGCGGAGCCCTCGCCGAGCACGCACACGACGGGACGCTGCGGCTGGGCGAGCTGCACGCCGACGGCGGCGGCGATCCCGAAGCCGAGCCCGCCGCTGGAGCTGAAGTAGTAGCTGCCGGGCTGCGACAGGCGCAGCCGGTTGCGCAGCGCGAGCGTGCTGGAGGGCGCCTCGAGCACCGCGATCGCCTCCTGCGGCCAGGCGGCGGCGAGCGCGGCCATGGCGGCGGAGCCGCTGAGTGGCTCGCCGTCGGTTGGGTCGCTGACCGGCGGCGGCTGCGGGCGCGCGGGTGGCTGTTCGCGGGCGCTGTCGCCGACGAGCGCCACCAGCTGCGCGAGCGCAGCCGCGACGTCGCCGACGATCGCCTCGCCCATCGGCGCACGCGCGGCCTCGGCGGGATCGCTTGTCAGCTGTACCAGCCGCGCGCCCGCCGGCAGCAGCGGGCCTGGGAGGTAGGGGTAGTAGGGGAACACGCTGGAGCCGGCCACCAGCACGAGGTCGTGGCCGTCGAGCGTCTGCGAGACCGCGTCGATGGCGGGCGGCAGCACGCCCAGGAAGTTGGCGTGCGCCTCGGGGAAGCCGATGCGCCCGCCGCCGGGCGCCGGCGTCGCCCACACCGGCAGCCGCTGCTTCTCCGCGAGCGCCACCGCCGCGTCCCAGCCGCCGCCGGCGTCGATGTCGGGGCCGGCCACGAGCACCGGGTTGCCGGCCCGCTCGATCGCTCGCGCGAGGCGCTCGAGCGCCTGCGGGTCGGGCACCGCGCGGGCGTTGACCGTGCGCGCGAGCGCGTTGCGCGCGATGTCCTCGTCCGCCGGCGCCTCCCAGTCGTCCATCGGGATGGACACGAACGCCGGGCCCTTGGGCGGCTGGGAGGCGTGGTGGATCGCACGCGCGATCGCCAGCGGCACGTCCTGCGCGCGCGGCGGCTCGTGGCTCCACTTGACGTACGGCTGCGGGCCGATCGTGGCGTCGCGGTTCGTCAAGTTGGCCTCCATGGTGATCTGCGCGCGCACCTGCTGGCCGGCGGTGACGAGCAGCGGGGACTTGTTCGCCTGGGCGTTGAACAGGCCGCCCACCGCGTTGCCCACCCCCGGCGCGGTGTGCAGGTTGACGTGCGCGGTGCGCCCCGACGCCTGCGCGAAGCCGTCGGCCATCCCCACCACAACCAGCTCCTGCAGGCCGAGCACGTACGTGAAGTCCTGCGGGAAGTCCTGCAGCATCGGCAGCTCCGTGGAGCCGGGGTTGCCGAAGATCGTGTTCATCCCGTGCGCGCGCAGGAGCTCGATGGTGGCTTCGCGGACGCTGCTCATCGTCCGCCCGATCCTATGCCCACGGGCCTCCGCCCGCGCGCGCTCACGACCCGAACGCTCACGACCCGAACGCTCACGACACGCGCCCTCACGACCCGAGCTTGACGCCCGTGTGCGGGTACAGGCGAAAGTCCGGCTCCGAGTAGACGTCGGCGAGCTGGTTGATCTGCGCGAGCGTCAGCGAGCTGCCGAACGCGGGCGCGCCTTCGAGCTTCTCCCAGCCTTTGCGCATCTGCTTGCCGATCTGCGCCAGCGTGAAGTGGGCGTCGTACACGCACTCTATGTACAGCGCGACGTTCGCGCGCGCGAAGCGCGCGGCGGGCGGCGAGCCGTGTTCGATCTGTTCGATGGCCGCGACGATCAGCTTCCAGCCGCGCGTGGCGAGCTGCGCGAAGGAGCGCACTTCGCCGGCCAGGCCCGACGCCGGCCCGGTGAGCGCGGCGGACGCGCGTTCGCTGAACAGCGCCGGCAGCGCGAACGCGCGCGCGCGCTCGGCGGCGGCCGTGATCGCGCTGCGCGCGCGCGCGCTGACGTGCGCCGGCAGCCCGTCGACGACGTCCGGCCACGCGCGCTTGGTGGCCGCCACCTCGCTGCGCACGGCCGGCTCGATGCCGGTGAGCGTGCGGTACACGTCGATCAGGTCGGCGCGCTGGAGCGCCAGCGAGCGCGCGGTCGGGCGGCTGCCGGAGCTGCAGCCGGCGAGCGCCAGCGCGCTGGCGGCGAGCGCGACCAGCGCCGCGCGGCGAGCGAGCGTGCGCTTGCGAGCGCTCCGCCGCATACGCCTGCCAGCGCTCCGCCGCGTACGCCTGCGAGCGCTCCGCCGTGTCCGCGCGCGCGCGATGGCCGTCGGCTCGCCTACACGGCGAGCAGGTCGACCACGAACACCAGCGCTTCGTTTGCCGGGATCTTCGGTGGCGAGCCGGTCTTGCCGTAGGCGAGTTCGGCGGGGATGATCAGCTCACGCCGCCCGCCGACCTTCATCCCCACGACGCCTTTGTCCCAGCCCTTGATGACCTGGCCCACGCCGAGCGTGAAGCTGAACGGTTCTTTGGTTTCCCAGGAGGCGTTGAACTCCTTGCCGGTCTTGTACAGGACGCCCAGGTAGTTGACGGTGACTTTGTCGCCGGACTTCGCTTCCGCGCCGGTGCCGGCGATCAGTTCCTTGGTTTCGAGCTTCGTGGGCGCCGGGCCGGTGGGCACGGTGACCTTCGGTTCTTTGGACAGCGGGCCGCTGGTCGGCGTTTTGACCGCCGCAGTCGATGTGGACGTGGAGCTCGTGCTGGTTTTTTCGCCCGCCTTGATGAGCGCGTTGTCGGCGGTGTTCTCGTTGCCGATGGTGATCGTGCTCGAGCCGCCCGAGCTGCAGCCGGCGATCGCGATCGCGGCGAGCAGCGCAGCCGCGAGGAGCACCGCGCGCGAGCCGGCGGTGCGCGGACGGAAGCTGGAGGTGAAGGTCTTGAAGTTGGTCACGGTCGCGCAGCCTAGCGGAACCGGGCGGGGCTGTGGTGCGTTACGATCAGCGACGGACCGTGCTAGGCGGGGAGGTAGCGGTGCCCTGCACCCGCAATCCGCTCTAGCGGGGCTGAACTCCCCTCCGAGGGGTGCCCGCCCCGGTCGCTCCGCCGCCTGGGGCGTCGATGGTTCGGGTCCCGCGCGGTGTCGGCTTGCGAACCAGGTCAGGTCCGGAAGGAAGCAGCCTTAAGCGATCACCGGCAGGCGCAGCGGGAGCTCCCGGACCGGAGTCGCAGGCGGCGACCGGCGCCGGGCGTCGTGGGTCTCGACGAGGGGTGCACGGTCCATAAATTTTTTTATATATATAAATAAAATAATTCGTTTTAGCCGGCGCAGCGCTGGAAGATCAGCCACGAGCGGTTGGTGGCCGACTCGCTGAAGCCGGGCGGCACCGACACGGGCTCCACGGGATCGTGCGCGTCGAGCACGTAGTCCTGTTCGACTTCCTTGTTGGCGGGGTCCACGTACACCCCTTCCTTGATGTGGCCGCTTTGCAGGCTGACGATGTTGCGCGGGCTGGTCTTCAGGTACAGGGCCAGCAGCGGCACGGGCGCGTGGTTGGGCACGCCGACGGGGCCGCAGCGCAGGTTGACGGCGCCCGTGCGCACGAGCGCCAGCAGGTCGTCTTCGATCCGGTTCTCACGCGCGAGTTCGTCCATGTGCCGGTGGGCGGCGCTGAATTGCGAGGGCGCGTAGGCGAGCAGCGCCGCCAACACGACCGCCGCGCCGGCCATCCACCAGCGCCTGCGCGGGTCGGCGCGCGGAAGCTGCGCCCAGCCGCAGACGCCGGCGCCGGCGAAGACGCACAGGATGGCCGAGGTGAGGAACGCGTAGCGCGTGTTGATCGGCAGCCCGACGGAGGCGAAGGCGGCGAACACGACGACCGCGGTGACGCCCGCGAGCGCCAGCGGCAGCGCCCGCGCGCGCAGCCACAGCAACGACAGCACGCCGCCGAGCGCCGCTGCCACGAGCACGGGCGGGCGCAGGATCTCGCCGATGCGCCGGGGGATGTACTCGGGCACGTTGGCGATGCCCGTGACGCGGCTGAGGGCTTCGGCGGTGTGCTGGGTGTTGGTGAGCGACCACAGCGGGTCGCCGGTGACGGCCAGGTCGCTGAGCACCCACACGAGCGGCGCGGCGGCGGCGAGCAGCGTCGTGCGCGCGACTCCCCGCCGCGTGCCCAGCGGCGCGAACGCCGGCTGGCGCGCGCGCAGCGTGCGCTCGCGCGCGCAGCGGCAGGCCCAGGTGGGCGTGAGCCCCATCAGGTGCAGCCAGTACAGCCCCGAGAACGCCCACGCCTCCGGGCGCAGCAGCCCGGCGAGCGCGAGCAGCGCGAGCACCGGCGCGCCGGCAGGCCCGCCCGTGGCGCGGCGGTGGCGCGACTCGACGAGCAGCGCGCACAGCACGAGCAGCAGGTACGGCAGGTCCACGTACGCGCGCACGCCGTAGTTGAGCACTTCCGCGCGCGTGAGGAAGATCAGCGCCGCGAGCGCGCCGGCCGCGCGGTTGAACCAGTGGGCGCCCAGCCGGTAGAGCACCCAGCCGCAGCCGGCCAGCGCGAGGAAGCCCAGGGCGACCGTCACGCGTTCGGCGCCGCGCGGCCCCAGCGGCGCGAGCACCAGCCCGAGCGCCTCCAGCAGCGGGTGGGGCGTGGGCGCGATGGGGACGTCGTACGCCGGCGTGCTCCCGCGCGAGAGCTGCCCGCCCCACGCGAGCGCGTACAGCGTGTCGTAGTTGGCGAAGCCCACGCCGGTGATCGCCCGCAGCAGCAGGGCGCCGACGGCGACGGCACCCCCCGCGGGGGCCCAAGCGGGCAGGGCGGACCAGCGCCTGATGGAGTCCGGCACGCGCGGCACGCTATCCGCTGGCGGTGGCGGTCGAGCGCGCTCCACGCCGCGGGTAGACTCAGCTGCAGCGGTGTCGAGCCCCGAGCAGCCACTCAACCAGCAGCCTTCGCTGTATCGCAGGCACCGCCCGCGCACGTTCGCCGATGTGGTGGGCCAGGAGCCGGTCGTGCGCACGCTGCGCAACGCGGTGCAGCGCGACAAGGTCCACCACGCCTACCTGTTCGTGGGCTCGCGGGGGACGGGCAAGACCTCGATGGCGAAGATCCTGGCCGCGTGCCTGAACTGCGAGCGCGGGGACGGCGCGGGCACCGTCGAGCCGTGCGGGGTGTGCGACTCGTGCGTGTCGATCGCGCGCGCCACCTCGCTGGACGTGATCGAGATGGACGCCGCGTCGAACAACTCGGTGGACGACATTCGCGAGCTGCGCGAGAGCGTCGCGTACGCGCCGGTCAGCGGCAGGCGCAAGGTGTACATCCTCGACGAGGCGCACATGCTCTCCACGGCAGCGTGGAACGCCTTCCTGAAGACGCTCGAGGAGCCGCCGCCGAACACGGTGTTCGTGCTGGCGACGACCGAGGCGAGCAAGGTGCCAGCGACGGTGGTCGATCGCTGCCACCGCTTCGACTTCCAGCGCCCGACGGTCGAGCAGATCGCGGACGTCGTGCGCCGCACCGCGGCGGCGGAGGCGATCGAGATCCCGCCCGCGGCGGTCGCGGCGCTGGCGCGCGCGGCGACCGGCAGCTTCCGCGACGCGCTGGGCACGCTCGAGCAGCTGGTCACCTACAGCGGCCAGCAGATCGCGCTCGAGGACGTGCTCGCGGTGCTGGGCGTGGCCGACGCGAGCCTGCTTGAAGCGACCGTCGACGCGGTGGCGGCGGGCGACGCGCGCGCGGCGCTGCTGAAGCTCGAGGAGTGCGCGCAGCAGGGCCGCGACGCGGGCTCCTTCGCGGCCGACCTGGAGGTGCGGGCGCGCGAGCTGCTGGTCGTGCAGGTGCTCGGGGAGCTGCCCGGCGAGCTCGCGCTCACGCCCGAGGCCGACGCCGCGCTGAGCGCGCAGGCCGAGCGCGTGGGGCACGCGACGGTGGTGCGCCTGCTGGAGCTTGTAGGTGAGGCGATGGAGGCGGTGCGCGCGGGAGCCGACGCCCGCACGCGCCTGGAGCTGGCGCTGGTCAAGGCGGCCAAGCCGGAGGCGGACGGCTCGCTGCGGGCGCTGCTCGCGCGGATCGAGCGGCTGGAGCGGGGCGGCGCGCCGGCGCCGGCACGCGCGCCCGAGCCGGCGCGCGAGGCCCAGCCGGCGCACGAGGCCCAGCCGGCGCACGAGGCCCAGTCGGCGCACGAGGTCCAGCCGGCGGACAGTGTCCCGCCGGCGCGCGAGGCCGAGCCGGCAGACTCGCCTCAGCCGGCAGACGACCGGCAGCCGACGCAAGCGCCCGCGCAGGCCCACGACCTGGAGTCTGTGTGCTCGCTGTGGCCGGCGGTCGTGGACCTCGTGCGCAGCGAGAACGCTCGCCTGGGCGCCGCGATCGAGACGTCGCATCCGGTTGCGGTCGAGGGCGCGGAGCTGACGCTGGCTTTTGGCTCGTCGTTTCTGAAGAAGCAAGCGGAGGGACCGGCCGATCGGGCGGTCGTCGGCGAGGCCCTGCGGGCCGTCACGGGCTCGCGCTGGCGGCTGGCGTACGAGCTGCGCGAGGACCAGCCGGCGCAGGACGACGCGCCGGCGGACACCTCGGAGGAGCAGTGGGTCGCGCGCTTCATGCAGGAGTTCGACGCCGAGGAGATGGGCGAGGGCGAGGAGATGGGCGAGGGCGAGGCAGTGACGAGCAACGAGAAAGGCGCGTGATGCCCAAGCAGCCGAGGCAGCAGCGGATGCCGAACATGCAGCAGATGATGGCTCAGGTCCAGCAGATGCAGCGGGACATGGAGCAGGCGCAGGAGGAGCTCAAGAGCGAGCTCGTGGAGGCGTCGGCGGGCGGCGGCATGGTGAGCGTGAAGGTGAGCGGCGACCTGCAGGTGAAGGAGGTGAGGATCGACCCCGCGGCGGTGGACCCCGAGGACGTGGAGATCCTCGCGGACATGGTGCTGGCGGCCGTGAACGAGGCGCTGCGCATGGCCCAGGAGCTGGCGGAGCGCAAGCTGGGCGGGGCGACCGCGGGCCTGGATCTGGGCGGCCTCGGCGGGCTGGGGCTGCCGGGCCTGTGAGCCGGCGGTGAGGCGACTGTGGGGCGGGCGGTGAGGCGACTGCGGGGCGGCGGTGAGGCGGCTGTGAGCGCGGCCCTGTTGCGTGGCCCAGGACGGGCGAGATGAGCGGCTCCTACGCCCCGCCTGTGCAGCGGCTGGTCACCGAGCTGTCGAAGCTGCCGGGCATCGGCTCGCGCACGGCGCAGCGCCTGGCGTTTCACATCCTGCGCTCCTCCGGCGAGGACGCGGGCGCGCTGGCGGCGGCGATCGTGGAGGTGAAGGAGAAGATCGGGCTGTGCGAGGTGTGCTTCAACCTGACCGACGAGCCGCGCTGTCGCATCTGCGAGGACCCGCGGCGCGATCACGCGTTGATCTGCGTGGTCGAGGAGCCGAGCGACGTGATCCCGATGGAGCGCACGCACGAGTACCACGGCGTCTACCACGTGCTGGGCGGCGCGCTGTCGCCGATCGACGGCGTGGACCCCGAGGACCTGAAGCTGGCGGAGCTGTTCGCGCGCGTGGGCGCGCCGGCGGGGGATGGCACCCCACCCACGCCATCCGCCTCGCCCGCCCCGGCGGTGCGGGAGGTGGTGCTGGCGACCAACCCGACGACCACGGGGGAGGCGACGGCGCTGCACGTGGCCGAGGAGCTGCGCGTGCGCGCGCCGGAGGTGACGGTCACGCGCCTGGCGAGCGGCCTGCCGGTGGGCTCGGACCTGGAGTACGCGGACGAGGTGACGCTCGGCAAGGCGCTCGCCGGCCGGCGGGCTGTTTGATTGCGTTCCCGCCGCCGGCGCGTTTGCGGCCGAGGCGCCTGCGGGCCAATATCCTGGGGCGCGTGGGCTCTGTGATCGTGATGAAGTTCGGCGGCACGTCCGTGGCGGACGCCGAGCGCGTGAAGCGCGCGGCGCGCCGCATCGTGGACAAGCGCGAAGCGGGCCACCGTGTGGTGGCGGTGCTGTCCGCGCGGGGCAAGACGACGGACGAGCTGATCGCGATGGCGGAGGAGGTCTCGGCGGCGCCGGACCCGCGGGAGATGGACATGCTGCTGTCCTCGGGGGAGCGCATCTCGTGCGCGCTGTGTGCGATGGCGATCAACGATCTGGGCCATCGCGCGATCTCGCTGACGGGCTCGCAGGCGGGGATCGTGACCGACGAGTCGCACACCAAGGCGCTGATCCTGGACGTGCGCGCGGAGCGCATCCGCGCGGCGCTCGACGAGGATCACATCGTGCTGGTGGCGGGCTTCCAGGGGGTCTCGCAGAACGCGCGCAACGTCACCACCCTCGGGCGCGGCGGCTCTGACACGAGCGCGGTGGCGGTGGCGGCGGCGCTGGGTGCGGAGGTGTGTGAAATCTATACGGACGTCTCGGGCGTGTACTCGGCGGACCCGCGGATCGTGCCGGACGCGCGCAAGCTCGATGTGGTGTCATTCGAGGAGATGCTGGAGATGGCGGCGTCGGGCGCGGGGGTGCTGCAGCTGCGCTCGGTGGAGTACGCACGTACCCACGGCGTGCGCATCCACTGTCGCTCGTCGTTCGAGGATTGTCCCGGTACGGTGGTGCTGTCGGAAGGAGAGAAGATGGATCGCGCAGAGAGAGCCCTCATCACCGGCGTCACCCACTCCAAGTCCGAGGCGATGGTCACGCTGATGGGCGTCCGCCACACGCCGGGCGTGGCCGCGAGCCTGTTCGAGGCGCTGGCCGACGCGAACGTGAACGTGGACATGATCGACCAGAACCTGCCCGCCTCCGCGGGGGGTCTGGCGGAGATCTCGTTCACGATGCCGCGCGAAGACCTGCGCGCGGCGCGCCAGGCGCTCGAGCCGCTGGCCGGGGAGGCCTACTCGGAGCTGATCGCGCGCGAGGAGATCGGCAAGGTCTCGATCGTGGGCGCGGGCATGCGCTCGCACCCCGGCGTGGCGGCGAAGGTGTTCAAGGTGCTCGCCGCCGAGGGGCTGAACATCGAGATGATCTCCACCTCGCCGATCAAGATCTCGTGCGTGATCCCGCCCGATCGAGTGGACACGGTGGTGCGCGCGTTGCACAGCGCGTTCGAGCTCGCGGGCGAGGGCACGATCGTGGAGGAGGAGCCGTTCAAGGCAGCCCCGGCGTCGTGAGCGGCCGCGCGGTCGCGGAGCAGCGCGCGCGACGGCATCGGACGCATCGCGAGTTGGCGGTCAGCCGTCGAGCGAGCGCTGCAGCGCCTCCAGCACGCGCACGACGCGCAGCCCGCTGAGGCCGTCGGAGCGCGGCGTCGCGCCGCTGCGCACGCACTCGATGAAGTGTTCGCACTCGACGCGCAACGGCTCGACGTTGGGCATGCGCGGGGAGTACGTGTCGCCCGCGCGGGCGCTGTAGCGGGTCCCGGAGGGGGAGCGCGTGTCCTCGTCGAAGCCCTTGTCGTAGATCGTCAGCTTGCCCTCGATCAGCATGTCGTCGAAGGTGGCCATGCGCTGGGCGCCGACGACGGTGATGCGCCGCTCCTTGTGCGGGTCAAGCCACGACAGGTGCAGGTGGGCGACGACACCCGAGGGGAAGCGCAGGTAGCAGAAGACCACGTCCTGCACGCCCGCGCGCACGAACGACGCGCCGTGCGCGAGACACACTTCTGGCTCTTCGTCGATCAGGTGCAGCGCCACGGACACGTCGTGCGCGCCGAGGCTCCACAGCGCGTTCTCGTCCGCGCGCAGCACGCCGAGGTTCAGCCGGTTGCCGTACAGGTAGTACAGCGCTCCGAGCTCCCCCGACTCCACGAGCCCCTTCAGCCGCGCGACCGCAGGGTGGTACTCGAGCAGGTGGCCGACCATCAGGATGCGCCCCGCCCGCGCCGCCGCATCGACCGCGCGCTGCGCGTCGGCGGCGGTGATCGCGAGCGGCTTCTCCACGAAGCAGTGCTTGCCCGCCCGCGCGACCGCGATCGCGAGCTCGGCGTGCGTGGGGACGGGCGTGGCGAGCACGATCGCGTCGAGCTGCGGGTCGCCGAGGAGGTCGTCGAGGTTGGCGGTGAGCCGCGCCGTGGGGAAGGAGGGCGCGAGCTTGGCGCGCGTTTGCTCGTCGGTGTCGCACAGCCACGACAGCTCGCAGCCGGGGATCGCCGCGAGGTTGCGTGCGAGGTTCGGACCCCAGTAGCCAAGGCCGACCACGCCCACACGGATCTGCTCGCTGGGGTCGCTCACGGGAGGGATGATTGCGCGATCGTAGCCGCGGGCGATAGGGTGCACCGAGCGGCGTGCATCCCGCCGGTCCGTTTTCCACAGTCAGCGCGAAAGCAAGGGAGCCATGGACCCCGATCATCTGAAGGCCATTCCGCTGTTCTCGTCGCTGTCCGACAAGGCGCTCAACACGGTGGCCGTGTTCGCCAGCGAGACGTCGGTGTCCTCCGGCAAGCGGCTCGTGCACGAGGGGGACTACTCGTACGAGCTGATCGTCATCGAGGAGGGCACCGCCGACGTGGTCAAAGACGGCGAGGTGATCGCGTCGCTGGGCCCAGGCGACGTGTTTGGGGAGATGGGGATGCTCGCCGGCGCCAAGCGCACGGCCGACGTCGTCGCGACCTCCTCGATGCGCCTGATCACCCTCAGCAAGTGGGATCTCAGGCGCATCTCCAGTGAGGTCGGCGACCAGCTCCAGGCGCTCGTCAAACAGCGCCAAGAGCTCGACGAGGATCGCGCGCAGCCTTCCTAGTAGCGACGCGCAGCGCGGGATACGGTGACGTAATTCTCGATCGCTTCCACGCACCGCTGCCCTGCGCGGCCGTCTCCATAGAGCTGGGGATGCTCCACTGGCGGCGTGCGCTCGAGCGCGGCGAGGGTGGCCTGGGCGTCGAGGTCCACGAGCGTGTTCCAACCCGCATCCACCGTCTCCACCCACTCGGTGCTCGCGCGCAGCGTCACGCACGGCACGCCCGCGAGATAAGCCTCCTTCTGCACGCCGCCCGAGTCGGTGAGCACGGCGCGCGCCTGGCAGACGAGCGCGCTGAACTCGACGTAGCCAAGCGGCTCGGTCAGCTGCACTCCCTCGCGCGCAGCCAGCGCGTCGAGCAGACCGGCATCTTGCAGGCGCGTGCGGGTGCGGGGATGCACAGGGAAGAGCACCGGCGCGGGCAGCGCCTCGATGAGCTGCACGAGCGAGCGCAGTCGCTGGCGGTCATCGACGTTGCCCGCGCGGTGCGCCGTCAACAGCAGGTACTCCCCAGGGGTCAGGCCGTACGCGGCCGGGACGGCGCCGTCAGCGCGAGCAGCCGGCTGCCAGCGCAGCGCCACGTCGACCATCACATCGCCCACCACCTCCACCCGCCCGGTCACCGCCTCAGCCGCCAGGTTCGCGGCGGCCGTGTCCGACGAGCACAGCAGCAGGTCGCTCGCGTGATCGCACAGCACGCGGTTGAGCTCCTCGGGCATCGCGCGGTCGAACGAGCGCATGCCCGCCTCCACGTGCGCCAGCGGGATCCGCGCCTGCGCGGCAGCGAGCGCACCGGCGAGCGTCGAGTTCGTGTCGCCGTACACCAGCGCCGCGTCCGGTCGCACGTCCGCCAGGAGCGGCTCGAGCGCGGCCAGCATGCGCGCGGTCTGCGAGGCGTTGGATCCGCCCGCGATCCCCAGCTCGCGCTCGGGGCGCCGCAGACCGAGCTCCGAGAAGAACACCCGTGAGAGCGAGTCGTCGTGGTGCTGGCCCGTATGCACGAGGATCTCCTCGTGGCGCTCGCGCAGCGGCCCGGACACGGCTGCCGCCTTGATGAACTGGGGGCGGTTGCCCACAACGGTGAGGATGCGCACATGGCGCAGACTAGGACGCCGCCAGGCGGCAGGCGGGCACGATCCGCGGGGGGCGCGCCCGACTCAGGCCGCCGCGCCGACCACCGAGCTCGACCAGTCGATCACCGACGTCGGCCGCACCACGTGCCGGCTGAGCCCGAGCTCGCCCGGCTCCAGCCCCAGCGCCAGGCCCACCAGCTGCGGCAGGTGCAGCACCGGCATGCCCAGGTCGCGGCCGACCACGCCCGCGGCCAGCGGCTGCTGCAGGTCGAGGTTCAGGTGGCACAGGGGGCAGGGTGTTACCAGGCAGTCGGCATCCGCGTCGATCGCGTCGCCGAGGTGGCGCCCGGCCTGCTTGAGCGAGGCTTCCTTGTGCATGGTGATGATCGGGAAGCCGCAGCACTTGCGCATGCCCGCGTACTCGATCACCGTGCCGCCCAGCACGTCGATCACCTGCTCCAGGTAATGGTCGCGCGGGTGCCCGGCGTCGATCCCCAGGCGCTCGCGCGGGCGCACGATGTAGCAGCCGTAGAAGGGGCCCACCTTCAGGTTGGTCAAGGGGCGCTTGACCAGCGAGCGCAGGCGCTCGAGGCCGATCTCCTCCACCAGCAGCCACAGGAAGTTCTTGTTAGTAAGAACTCCCCTCTCATAGGAGAGGCCCTCGCTGGCGAGCGTGGCGTTGACGTGCGCACGGTACTCCGAGTTCGCGTCCAGGCGTTCCTGGCACTCGCTCTGCGCGCCCTGGCAGGTCGAGCAGATGTTCATCATCAGCTCCGCGCCCTGCACCTGCTGGGCCAGCGCGAACGTGCGCGCGTTCAGCGTGTCCGCGAGCTCCTGGTTGTGCTCGGCGATCACGCCCGCGCCCGTGCAGCACGCGCGGTCCAGCTCCACCAGCTCGATGTCCAGCAGCGGCGCCACCTTCGCCATCGAGCCGTGCAGCTCCGGGGTGAAGCCGCGGCTCACGCAGCCCGGCCAGTACGCGACCTTCATCAGCTCGTGCTCCCTTCTGCGCCGCTCGCCGCGCCGGCCGGCTCGCCCTCCGGCGACGATGCCGGGGCCTCGTCCTCGCCCACCACGTACAGGTTCAGCTCGTAGCGCTCGGGGCGGCTCTCGATCTTGTCGTAGATCGACTGCACCGCTTTCAGGTCCTGGCTGGGGATCTTGTGCGGCCTGAGGATGCCCGTCAACGTCATCTTGCGGCGCAGCAGGCCTTTGATCGCCGTCGGCACAGAGCTCAGGAGCTCTCTGCCCGCCGCCGGGGCGAATTTGCCGAACCACGAGTTGCCGCCGTAGGAGCGCGGTATCAGCTCCGCCTCCCACAGGATGCCGTTGTTCCTGATCAGCGTCGCAAACGCCGCCTCGTGGCGCTCGCCGTTGTTCTGATCGACGATGTGGAAGTCCTGGGTGGCGGTCCGCCGCAGGCGCATGATCTGCCCCATCGGGTTGACGTCCTTGGGGCACGCCTGCACGCACTTGAAGCAGTGCGTGCAGTCGAAGATGCCCTGCGGGTCCTGCGCCAGGTCGTTCAGGCGCTCGTAGTGCTCGGCGTCGCGCGGGTCGCCCACGAAGCGGTACGCCTTCGCCAGCGCCGCCGGGCCGATGAAGCCTGGGTCCACCTCCATCGCCAGGCAGTCCGACACGCACGCGCCGCACTGGATGCAGGCCATCGTCTGCGTCACGTCCACCATCGACTCTTTGGAGACGATGTACTCGCGTTCGGGCACCGGCTGCTTGGCCAGCAGCCACGGCGTCACGCGCTGGATCTTCTTCCAGTGCACCGCGTCCATGTCCACGATCAGGTCCTTGATCACCGGCATGTTGCCCATCGGCTCGATCTCGATCACCCCGTCGCGTGCGCTCGCCTTGGCGGCGTCCAGGTGCGTGTGGCACGCCAGCGCCGGCTCGCCGTTCACGCGCACGCCGCACGAGCCGCAGATCGCCTGCCGGCACGAGCAGCGAATGCCGATCGAGCCGTCGAAGCGGTCTTTCGCCTGCAGCACCGCCTCCAGCACCGAGCGGTGCGGCTCCAGTTGCACGGTGTGCTCGTCCCAGTAGGGCGCCTGGCCCGACTCGGGGTCATAGCGCAGCAGGCGCAGCATGAACGATTCGACCCCGCCCTCCCGGCGATCGTGGACTTCGGCCATCAGCGGCGCTCCTCTGCTCGTGGGCCCAGCGGGGCGCTGCGGTCGCGGCCCGCCATCAGTATTTCCTCTCCTCCGGCTGCCACTGGGTGATCGTCACCGGCGAATAGCTCACCTCAGGCTCGTCCCCGACGAGCGTGATGTCGATGTGCTTCAGCCACGCCGCGTCGTTGCGCTCAGGAAAGTCGGTGCGGAACTGCGCGCCGCGCGACTCCTTGCGCTCGATCGCCGCCACCACCGTCGCCTGCGCGCAGTCGAGCATGAAGCCGAGCTCGATCGCCCCCAGCACGTCCTGGTTGAACACCGTGCCACGGTCGTCGATCGACGCGCACTCGGACTCCTCTTTCAGGCGCGCGACCGTCTCGAGCGCGCTCTGCAGGCCCTGTTCGTCGCGGAACACCGCCACCTGCTTGTTCATCGTCTCGCCCAGCTCGCGCTTGATCTCCGACACGCGTCTGGGGGGCGTGGGGTGGGTGGGGCCTCCACCATCGCGTGCGAGGATCGCGTCGATCATCTCGCCGTCGCGCCGCAGGCCCGCGTTCGCGTCCACGCGCGGCATGCCCATGCTGGCCGCGCGCGCCGCCGCGTGTTCGCCCGCGCGCCGGCCGAAGATCAGCGTGTCCAGGAGAGAGTTGGCGCCCAGGCGGTTGCCGCCGTGCACCGACACGCACGCCACCTCGCCGGCCGCGTACAGGCCGTCGATCGGCGTGCGCCCGTCCACGTCCGTCTTCACGCCGCCCATGATGTAGTGCTGGCCGGGGCGGATCATGATCGGTTCGCGGGTGATGTCCACGCCGGCGAAGTCGCGCCCGAGGTTGACGATCTCGCGCAGCGCCTCCAGCGTGCGCTTGCGCGGAACCACCGTCACGTCCAGGTAGATGCCCGCTTTGTCGGGGCCCACGCCGCGACCCTCGTCGATCTCGATCTGCTCGGCCCGGGAGACCACGTCGCGTGAGGCCAGCTCCATCTTGTTGGGGGCCGACTTCTCCATGAAGCGTTCGCCGTTCGCGTTCAGCAGGTGCGCGCCCTCGCCGCGCGCGCCCTCGGTGATCAGGATGCCCGTCTCCACCAGGCACGTCGGGTGGTACTGGACCATCTCCATGTCCATCAGCGGCGCGCCCGCCCGGTAGGCCATCGCGATGCCGTCGCCGGTCACGATCAGGCCGTTGGTCGTCGGCTTGTACGCCTGCCCCGCGCCGCCGCACGCGAGGATCACGTTCTTGGCCGTGAACGCCTCCATGTGCCCGCTGCGCACGTCGCGCGCCACCGCACCGCAGCAGCTGCCGTCCTCGCCCAGCAGCAGCGAGGTCGTGAACCACTCCTCGTAGCGCGCCACCGTCTCGTGGTGCTTCAGCAACTGCTCGTAGAGCACGTGCAACAGCGCCTGGCCGGTGATGTCCGCGACGTACGCCGTGCGCTTCATCGACGCGCCGCCGAACGCGCGCAGGTCCATCTCGCCCTTCGCGTTGCGGTGGAAGGTCACGCCCATGTGCTCCAGGTGCATCACCTCCTGGGGGGCCTCCGAGCACATGACTTCGATCGCGTCCTGGTCGCCCAGGAAGTCCGAGCCCTTGACCGTGTCGTAGGCGTGCGAGTGCCAGTCGTCGTCGACGCTGATCGCCGCGTTGATGCCGCCGGCGGCCGCCACCGAGTGCGAGCGCACGGGATGGACCTTGCTCATGATCGCCACGTTCGCGCCGGCCTGGGCGGCCGCCAGCGCCGCGCGCTGGCCCGCTAGGCCGGCCCCGATGATCAGGACGTCGTGCTCTGGCATGCCTTGGGGAGTTGGGTTGGGAAAGGGGGAGACGGGGAGACTGCGACCGGGACTCTATAACGCGCGCGCGCCGCAGCGTCCCCGGAGGGGAGGCTCATGTTGCCGGGCGCGCCGGCCTGGTCGGCCGCAGCGCATCGCGGACCTGCGCCAGCGTGACCACGCCGCGCAGCACCCCCTCGCTGTCCACCGCCACCACCGCGCCCAAGCGGCCGAGCCCCTCGGAGCCGAGCAGCGATTCCAGCGGCGCCTCTTCGCCGATGCGCACCGGCATGTCCTCCTCCAGCACGTCCACGACCGGCAGCGCCGGGCGTCCCGCGGCGATCTCGCTCTCCACGCGCTGCTGGCGCACCACGCCGAGGAAGTGGCGGGCGGGATCGACCACCACGAACCACGGCCAGCGGTAGCGCAGGAAGAACTGCTCCCGCGCGTCCAGCAGCGTCACCTCGGCGGGGATCGTCACCGGCTCGCGGTCCATGATGTCCGCCACCTTGATGTTCTTGATGCGCCTGCCCAGCGAGCCCTGGAAGACCGCCGCGCCGGCGGACTGGTAGAGGAAGAACGCGAGCACGATCGTCAGCAGGGCGAACCAGCCGCCGCCGCCGTCCGCGTACAGCCACAGCCCGAACAGCCCCAACAGCAGCGCGAAGGCCTGCCCCGCACGCCCGGTGGCCTGCGTCGCGCGGTTGCGGTCGCCGGTCGCCCGCCAGATGATCGCGCGGGCGATCCGCCCGCCGTCGAGCGGGAACGCGGGCACGAGGTTGAACACCAGCAGCGCCGCGTTCACGAAGCCCAGCCAGCCGAGCAGCGCAAGCGCGGGCGACGCCTTCACGCTTTCGCTCGCCAGCGTCACCTCCGAGAGCGTGCCGCTGCTCGCCAGCAGCGCCACCGCGCCGAGGCAGGCGGCGAGCACGGCCAGCGTCACCGCCGGCCCGGCGGCGGCCGTCTTGAGCTCCTCGCCCGCGCTCTGCGGCTCGCGGGTCATCTGCGAGAGCCCGCCGAACAGCCACAGGTCGATGCCCACGACGGGGATCCCCAGGCGGCGCGCGACGAGCGCGTGGCCGAGCTCGTGCAGCACGAGCGAGGCGAAGTAGCCGAGCGCGCCTGCCACCGCCACGAAGTACACGGTGCTCTGCGAGCCCTGCATGACGTGTGGGAAGTATTCCTGCGAGAGCCAGTAGATGAGCACGAACAGGACCACGAACCAGCTGTAGCTCGCGCCGACGCGGATGCCGAAGATCCGGGCCAGCTCCATGTTCCTGCGTCTGCGCATCAGTCAATGGTAGGCCCGCGGCGCAAGACGCTCGCCGGGGGCGGGAAGAGGCGCTCTGAATTGCGGGCAGGCGATCCCGTCGCTCAGGCTTGCGGGCGCGAGCGCGCGATGATCGCCTCGAAGTCCACCCCCGCGGGCAGCGTGCCGTACTCAAAGCCGCCCTCGCCCGCCAGGCGCGAGGCGCAGAACGCATCGGCCACCGCCGCCGGCGCGCTGCGCACGAGCAGCGAGCCCTGCAGGCACAGCGCCATCGCTTCAACCACCCGCCGCGCGCGCTGCTCGAGCGTGTGCGGGTCGGTGAACTGCTGCTTGAGCTTGGCCACGCCCGCGTCCAGCCGCGCGTCCGCGCCCTGCGCCTGCTCGAGCTCGTCCACGAACACCTCCAGCGAGCGCGGCGAGCGCGTCAGCGCGCGCAGCACGTCGAGGCTCATCACGTTGCCCGAGCCCTCCCAGATGGACGCCAGCGGCGCCTCGCGGTACAGGCGCGGCATGCCCGATTCCTCCACGTAGCCGGCGCCGCCCAGGCACTCGAGCGACTCGAACGCGTGGTTGGGGGCGCGCTTGCACGTCCAGAACTTGCCCACCGCGGTCGCCAGGCGCTTGAACAGCTGCGCGTCGCTGTTGTTCTCGCCAGCCTCAGCGTCGGCGCTGGCTTCGTCGTACGCGCGCGCCAGGCGCATCGCCAGCGCGGTGCTCGCCTCCGACTCCAAGCACAGGTCCGCGAGCACGTTGCGCATCAGCGGCTGGTCGATCAAGAGCTTGCCGAACGCGCTGCGGTGCGCCGCGTGGTGGGTGGCGTTCACCACGCCCACGCGCATGCCCGCCGCCGTGCCGATCACGCAGTCCAGGCGCGTGTGGCCGACCATCTCGATGATCGTCGGCACGCCGCGCCCCGGCTCGCCCACCATGCGCGCCCACGCGCCGTGGAACTCGACCTCCGAGGACGCGTTCGAGTGGTTGCCGAGCTTGTCCTTCAGGCGCTGGATGTGGAACTGGTTGCGCGTGCCGTCGGGCAGGATGCGCGGCAGCAGGAAGCACGACAGGCCGTCGTCGGTCTGGGCGAGCACGAGGAAGAAGTCGGACATCGGCGCCGAGCAGAACCACTTGTGCCCGACGATCTCATACTCGCCCCCCGCGCCGCCGCCGTTCAGCGCCCGCGCGACCGTGGTGTTCGCGCGCACGTCCGAGCCGCCCTGCTTCTCGGTCATCGCCATGCCCGCGATCGCGCAGCCCTTCTCGCTCGCGGGGATCAGGCGCGGGTCGTAGGTGGTGGCGGTCACCAGTGGCTCCCACTCCGCCGCCAGCTCCGGCTGCGCGCGCAGCGCGGGCACGACCGCGAAGGTCATGGTGATCGGGCACGCGAAGCCGGCCTCCGCCTGCATCGCCGTCATGTACAGGGCCGCGCGCGCCGTGTGCGGCGAGGCCTCGTCGCTGGTCCACGGCAGCGAGTGCAGCTCGTGCTCCACGCCCATTTGCATCAGCTGGTGCCACGCGGGGTGGAACTCGACCTCGTCGATGCGATGCCCGTAGCGGTCGAACAGGCGCAGCGCCGGCTTGTTCTCGTTGGCCAGGCGGCCCCACTGCTGCTGCGGCTCGCCGCCGACGTAGCGCCCGAGCTCCGCCGCGCGCTCGCGCACCCAGCCAGCGCCCTCGCGCTCCACGGCCTCCACCAAGGGCAGGTTGCTGGAGAACACGTCGATCCCCTCCAGCGGCGGCACCTGGTTGAAGACCGCGTGGGTCTGCCACGGCGCTGCCGTGGCGCCCTCGCCCGGCGCGTGCGAGACGGTGGCCATCGTCCAAGTGAAGCACAAGCGCGCCACGCCCGTTGCTCGCCGGGCGATAGCATCAGCGCGCCGATGGACAAGATCAAGGTGAAGAACGCGATCGTCGAGCTCGACGGCGACGAGATGACCCGTGTCATCTGGTCGTTCATCAAGCAGCAGCTGATCCTCCCCTACCTGGACGTGCAGCTCGATTACTACGACCTCGGGATCGAGCATCGCGACGCGACCGGCGATCAGGTGACGATCGACGCCGCCGAAGCGATCAAGCGTCACGGCGTGGGCGTCAAGTGCGCGACGATCACCCCTGACGAGGCGCGCGTGAAGGAGTTTGGGCTGAAAGAGATGTACCGCTCGCCCAACGGCACGATTCGCAACATCCTCGGTGGTGTCATCTTCCGCGAGCCGATCGTGATCGCCAACGTCCCGCGGCTGGTGCCCAGCTGGACCAAGCCGATCGTGATCGGCCGCCACGCGTTCGGCGACCAGTACCGCGCGACGGACATGGTGGTCCCTGGGGAGGGCAAGCTGACGCTCGCGTTCACCCCCGCCGACGGTGGCCAGCCGATTGAGCTCGACGTCTACGACTTCCCCGGCGGCGGCGTGGCGCTGGCGATGTACAACCTCGACGACTCGATCCGCGACTTTGCGCGGGCGAGCCTGCGCTACGGGCTGGAGCGCGGATATCCGGTGTACATGTCCACCAAGAACACGATCCTCAAACGCTACGACGGCCGCTTCAAAGACATCTTCGCCGAGGTGTACGACACGGAGTTCAAGGCAGAGTTCGACGCCGCCGGCATCACCTACGAACACCGCCTGATCGACGACATGGTCGCCTCGGCGCTGAAGTGGGAGGGCGGGTACGTGTGGGCGTGCAAGAACTACGACGGCGACGTGCAGTCGGACGCGGTCGCCCAGGGCTTCGGCTCGCTCGGCCTGATGAGCAGCGTGCTGATGACCGCCGACGGCAAAACCGTCGAGGCGGAGGCTGCGCACGGCACCGTCACGCGCCACTATCGCCTGCATCAGCAGGGCAAGCCGACGTCCACCAATCCGATCGCCTCGATCTTCGCTTGGACGCGCGGCCTGTCAGCGCGCGGGCGCCTCGACGACACGCCCGCGGTCTGCGAGTTCGCCGACACGCTCGAGCGCGTGTGCGTGCAGACGGTGGAAAGCGGCAAGATGACGAAGGACCTCGCGCTGTTGATCGGGCCGGATCAGCCCTGGCAGACGACGCAGGAGTTCCTCGCATCGATCGATGAGAACCTCAAAGAGGAGATGAGCACTTGAGCAATCCAGTACGAGTCACGGTCACGGGCGCGGCCGGGCAGATCGGCTACAGCATCGTCTACCGCATTGCCAGCGGACAGCTGCTGGGAGCAGAGCAGCCGGTGGATCTGCGCCTGCTGGAGATTCCCCAGGCGATGGGCGCGCTGGAGGGGGTGGCGATGGAGCTCGTCGACTGCGCCTTCCCGCTGCTCGCGGGGCTGGACCTGCACGACGTGCCGGCAGACGCGTTCGACGGCACCAACATCGCCCTGCTGGTGGGCTCGCGGCCGCGCACCAAGGGCATGGAGCGCGCTGAGCTGCTGAGCGCGAACGGCGAGATATTCACCGTGCAGGGAAAGGCGCTGAACGCGGTTGCGGCGCCGGACGTGAAGGTGCTGGTGGTGGGCAACCCCGCGAACACCAACTGCCTGATCGCGATGAACAACGCGCCTGACATCCCCAACGAGCGTTTCACGTCGATGATGCGCCTCGACCACAATCGCGCGATCGCCCAGCTCGCCGCCAAGCTGGAGGTGCCTGTCACCGACGTCTCCAACATGGGCGTGTGGGGCAACCACTCGCCCACCATGTACCCGGACCTGTTCCACGCGCACGTCGCCGGCAGGCTCGCGGCGGGCGTGGTCGACGACCAGGAATGGATCGAGAACCAGTTCCTGCCCGACGTGGGCAAACGCGGCGCGGCGATCATCGAGGCGCGCGGCGCATCTTCCGCGGCCTCGGCCGCCAGCGCGGCGCTCGACCACGTGTATGACTGGGTGAACGGCACCGACGGGGGCTGGGTGTCCATGGGCGTGCCGTCCGACGGCTCCTACGGGATTCCCGAGGGTCTCATCTGTGGCTTCCCCTGCACGTGCCAGGGCGGCGAGTACGCGATCGTCCAGGGCCTCGATCACGATGCCTTCTCGCGCCAGAAGATCGACGCCTCTGTCGGCGAGCTCGTCAGCGAGCGCGACACAGTCGCCGCGCAGGGTCTGATCTGAGAAAGAAAGAAGACGGCGCTCGACCGGAGACGAGAGGGAGTCCGGCGAGCACCGTCTTGCTTTGAAAGCAGCTGGTTATTCTCCGCACTGACTGCACGAAATCTTGCATCAGCGCGTCGTGGCTAGCCCTTCGGGTACCAGCCACGTCCTTTCTTCTCCACCTTGTTTTCCTGCTCGAGCCCAGGCAACACGCGGTACAGGTAGTTCTGCTTGATGCCCATCTTGGCGGCCAGCTCGGGGATCGTGATGCCCGGCTGCCCCTGCACGAACGAGAGCGCCTCAGCGGCGCGGGTGCCGCTGCCTTTGCGCCGTCCTGCCCTCCGTTTGGGGGCTTTGGGGGCTGCGGCCGGTGCAGCTTTGCGCCGACCGGAGCCTTTCGGACGACCTGGCCCACGACGCGGGGCCGTCGTGGCGGAGGGGGCACTGGCACTGGCACGGGCACTGCTGCTGCTGCTGCCACCACCGCCACCAACTCCGGCCAGCGCTGCCACAGCAGCCTCGAGGCGTTTGAACTCGTCTACGAGCGGCTTCAGCTCCTTCAGTCGATTTGTGATCTCTTGGCGCTTCTCGTCAAGGAAGTCGGTCACGATACGCATCCTGTTCACTAAGGCGATGCATGCTTAACCACACCGCGGAGTGTCTTCACCTTACACTAATCGCGTTCGCTCACCCGCTCCAGCTGCGCACGCAATCGCTCGAGCGTGCGCTGTGCCTCGCGCTCGGGCATGCCTCCCACGAGCGCGCGGCTGACCAGCGCGCCAACCGGTCCGAGCGGAGGGCGGAACTCGTTCCGATAGTCAAAGCGCGTTCCTCCGTCCTCGGGGCTGAGGAGATATTCGCTGTGAGCGTGTGAGCGCGCCGGACCGCGGCCCTCCCATACGGCGCACACTGCGCGGCGACACTCGACGAGCGTCCAGTGCACCTCCAGGCTCACGCCGCGCAGGTGGATCTGTTGGTCCATCGCGTAGCCCACGCGCGGCTGGCCGTCGTCTGCGTGCACGAGCTTGCGGTGAATGGTCACCCACTCGCTCAAGCGAGTGGGGTCCATGACCATGCGCCACACATCCTCGGGCGGCGAGGCAATGTGGATGGAAGCTGTGACCAGGCTCATCGGGCGGCCAGCGGCTCGGATCGCTCCCACTCGGCGAGGGCGTGTTCCACGGCGCTGTTGAACGTGTGCAGCCGCACGCCCAACAGCTCCGCCGCACGGTCGTCGGCCGGCAGCAGATCGCCACGCAGTCCCTCCATCAGCGCGATCACCAGCTCGGGGTCCTCACCGGCCATCGCCGCTGCCACGCGCGCGGTGAGGCCCGTGAGATTCACCCCCAGCGCGAGCGTGGGGCGGTTGACGAGCATCAGCTCGGCGATGACCTCCAGCATCTCGCCGTAGCTCAGCACGTCGGGACCGCCGATGTCCAGCGAGCGGCGCGGCAGCTGCGCCGCAGCGCAGGCGCTGAGCATCGCAATCACATCGCGCTCGTCGATCGGTTGTGTGCGCAGGGTGCGCCACGCCGGCAGGGTGAGCACCGGCATCCGCTCGAGCAGGTGCACGAGCAGGCGAAACGAGCGCGAGCGCGCGCCGATCACGATCGACGCGCGCAGCGCCAGCGAGTCGGGGACTGCCGCGAGCAGCACGCGCTCGACGTCCTCCCGGCTTGCCAAATGGCGTGAGACCGTGACCTCGGTGCGCTGCCGCGAGCGCGCGCCGGCGGCTTGCATGCGGGGCAGCAGGCCACCGAGGTACACGATCCGCCGCACGCCCGCGCGGACGGCGCCGGCCGCGAAGTTCTCGGCCGCACGGCGGTCGCGCTCGGCGAAGGTGCCGCTGCCGGTGGGGGTTCGCTCGATCGAGTGGATCAGGTAATAGGCGACCTCCACGTCGGCCAGCGCGCGGGCCATGCCCGCCATGCTGAGCACGTCACCCGGCACGATCTCCACCGCCTGCAGGGCGCGCGTGCCGCTGCTGCGCGCGAGCGCCGCGCGCACGCGCTGGGGATCGCGGCCGAGTGCGCGCACGGCGTGTCCGTCCGCGCACAACCGGGGAACGAGCAGCGAGCCGACGAACCCACTGGCGCCGGTGACGAGGATGCGCATGTGCGCAGATGATGACGCGCAGGTGGGTGCGGGCGCACGAAATGCCCGGAAAGTGCGCCGTGCGGGGCGCGATTGTCACTGGATAGTGACTGCTTGGGGGGTATTTCCGGGTAGGGCGATTTCTCTTGCGATTTGCGGAGTGCGCCCCCGACGATCGCTTGAGCGGCCCGCGCGGCGGTGCTTTGATCTGCGCGGTCCGTTCAATCCGACTCGCAGCGGGAGCAGGTGTGGCAGAGAGTATGCAAGGCAAGCGCGCGCCCAAGCGCTCGGCGCGCAAGGTCAGTTGTGAGGAGTGCTTCTTCCGCGTCAATCTTCTGTGCGCGCTCGAGCTCTCAGAGCCGTGCGCCACGTTCCGCCCCAACGACGCGCAACTCAAGCCCCCGCAACAGCTGCGCTTCGTCTTCCGCCAGGAGCGGCGCACGCGTGCCGCGTGGGCGTTCCCTACCGCACAAGAGCAGGCCGCGCTGCACGCCTAGCAGGGTATAGTTGCGAAGGACTTGCAAGCTCTCGGTAGAGGCGGTGGCCAAATGGCAGCGAAAGACAGGTTCGGTAGGGCTTCCCAGACCGCGCGTGCGGCCCAGCAGAATCGCTATCTGCAGCGTCTGATCGAAGACGAGCAGTTGCGCTCCAACCTGCTGTCCGCATACGCAGCCGCACGCAACGCGTACGGGCGCATGAGCAACGGCAAGCCAGCCACGCAGGCGCTGTTCGAGGATCGCAAGCTCCAGCAGGAGCTCAGCCAGGCGGCGAACGCGCTGCGCGAAGCCAGCAGTGCGTTGCGCGAGTCACCCAAGCCGCGCAAGCGGCGCAGCGGCGCGCGGCGTTCGCTGCTGGTGGTGCTCGCCGGCGCCGTGCTCGCGCTGGCGCTCAGCGAGGGCCTGCGCACGAAGCTGCTCGACCTGTTGTTTGGGGCGGAGGAGGAGTTCGACTACAGCTCCACCACCACCCCGGAAACGCCGGCGCCGGCCGGGGTTGCAAGCAGCTGAGCTGCGACCCGCTGAGACCATGAGCGCCATGGATACGGCAACCGCTGAGCTAAGGATTCTCGAGCAGGACGCGGCGAGCGCGCGCGCGAACGACGCGCGCGGGCGTTCGCTGTCGGGCGAGAAGGCGCAGCGGATCATCGACGCGATGCGCCGCAGCGTCGCGCAACGCGGAACCACCGCCTCGACCTTCGACCACGTCTCACGCGAGGCCGGCGTGTCGCGGGGACTGCTGCACTACTACTTCGGCACCAAGGAGCAACTGCTGGCGGAGGCGGTCAGACGCGACTGCGAGCTGCGCCTGCAACGGCTGGAGGGTCAGCTTGCGCAGGCGAAGACGGCCGAGGACTTCATCGCGCTGATGGCCGAGCACCTGCAGCAGACGGTGCGTGAGGACCCCGACTTCGTCACGCTGGTGTTCGAGCTGTTCACGCTCTCACGCCGCAACAGCGACATCGCCGCCGAGTACAAGCGCTTGATGGGCAACACGCGCGAACACGTGGCCGGCATGCTCGCCGGCGCCCAGCGCGACGGCGTGCTCAGGCTGCACGCCCAGCCCGAGGCGGTGGCCGATGTGCTGTTCTCGCTCGGCGACGGCATGGCGCTGCGCCTGCTGACCGAGCCGGAGCGCGACTTCACCGACACGATTCGCGCCGGCATCGCGTGCGTGCGCTCGCTGTTGACCGATTGACGCTCCTATAATCGGCAATCCCATGCCGATTTACGAGTACAGGCGCCCCGATGGCACCACGTTCGAGATCCAGCAGTCCTTCAGCGACGAGCCGCTGAAGGTCGACCCTGACAGTGGCGTGCCGGTCGAGCGCGTGCTGCACCCCCCGGCCGTTCACTTCAAGGGCAAGGGCTTCTACAACACCGACTACGGCACGCGCAACCGCCAGCGTGAGACAGCGGCGGCGGCGGCCGAGAAGAAGTCCTCCGCGGACGGCTCCTCGGGCAGTGGTGGGGCTGGGGGCGAGGGCAAGGCCTCCGCGGCGGACGCTTCCGCAGCCAAGAGCAAAGACAACGGCAGTGCCCCCGCCAAGAAGGCGAGCGAGGGCAAGCCGGTGGGCGCCGCCAAGAAGTGACGCGGTCCTCAGCCGCGCATGAACTGCGCGACGTCCGCGCGGCGCGCCGCTTCTGAGATCGTCAGGCCTTCTTCGCCGTCAGCGAGCGTGATCTGTCCAGTCGGCAGCAGCACCCGCGTGGGTGGGTTGCCGCTGACGGCGAGCGCGGTGAACATGCCCAGCAGTTCGGGGCCGCTCATGTCGGAGATGATCGCCGGCGGCGCGTCCCACGCGATCCACGGCAGCCGCAGGAAGCTCGTGGGTGACATCAGCTGCTGCTTCATGTCCGTGAACAGTGCCTGCTGGTGTTCCTCGCGCTGGATGTCGGTCTCGCTGGGCGCGCACAGGTTCTCGCGCGTGCGCGCGAGCGCGAGCGCTTCCTTGCCGTCGAGATGATGCGTGCCGGCGCTCAGGCGCAGCGTGAAGCCGCCGTCGGCGGAGCCGCCGTCGAGGTTGGAGATGATGCAGCCGCCCGTGTAGGTGACGCCGCCCATCGCTTCGATCAGCTGCGGGAAGTTTTCGAAGTTGACTTCCACCACGTGGTTGATGGGAATGCCCAGCCAATGCCTGATCACCGACACCGACTCGGCCGGGCCCCCGTACTCGTGGGCGGCGTTGACCTTCTGCAGGCCGTGACCGGGGATTTCGATCACCGTGTCGCGCGGGATCGACAGGCGCGCCGCGTGCCCGCCGCCGGTGCGGATCAGCATGATCGTGTCCGAACGCCCGTAGCCGGTGGTTTCCGCCCCCGGTTCCTTGCTGTCCTTCTGGCGGCGGTCGGACCCCAAGACGAGGATGTCGTTGACGGAGGTCAGCGGAAAGCCGGCGGGTTCGAGCACGGCGGGGACGTTGCCCGGCAGCGACGTGCGCTCGAAGTGCGAGCTGATCAGGAACAGCACCAGCGACAGCACGATCCAGCCGACGACCAACGCGAGCAGCGACAGCACGATGCGCTTCGGTGTCGCCCAGCGTCGCCAGGCGGGCGCCGCGGCGCCGCGGCGCCGGTCGCCGCCGAGATGCACGTGTTCGCCCGCCACGCGCCCAGGGGCCTGCGCGGTGCCCTCGCCACCACGGCCCAGGCGGGGGCGGGCGCGGTAGCGGGTGTACTTGGGGTGTCGATCGGAAGCGTCGGCCATCGGCCATGGACCCTATTCAGCGATTCGTCCGCGACCCCTATATTTGCCCGATGATCTGCACGGCGGCGTCGGTAGGCCGGCTCGTCGTGTGCCCCACGCCGATCGGCAACCTCGAAGACGTGACGCTGCGCGTGCTCGCCACGCTACGCCAGGCGGACGTCGTGGCCTGCGAGGACACGCGCCACACGCGGCTGCTGCTCGACCGTCACGCGATCTCCGCCCCGCTGGTGAGCTTCCACGAGCACAACGAACGCGCACGCACACCCGAGCTGCTCGAGCGCGTGCGCGCCGGCGCGCTCGTCGCGCTGGTGTCCGACGCGGGCACGCCGCTCGTCAGCGACCCCGGCTTTGCGCTCGTGCGCGCGTGCATCGCCGCCGGCCTTGCGCTCGAGGTGCTGCCTGGGCCGAGCGCCGTGCTCACAGCGCTCGTCGCCTCCGGCCTGCCCGCCGAGCGCTGGCGCTTCGTCGGCTTCCTCCCGCGCGCACGCACGCCGACGGGCACAGGCGGGCGGGATCGGACGAGGGGGCAGGCAGGCGGCGAGCTGCGCACGCTGCTGGGCGAGGCGCGGGACACGCTCGTCGCGTTCGAGTCGCCGCGTCGTCTCGCGGGCACGCTGGAGCTGCTCGCCGAGCTGGACCCCGCGCGCGCGGTGGTCGTCTGCCGCGAGCTCAGCAAGCTCCACGAAGAGGTGCGTCGCGGCCCGGCCCGCGAGCTCGCCGAGCACTACCGCGAGCACCCGGCACGCGGGGAGATCGTGCTCGTGATCGGCCCTGCTGCGCGCGGTGCGGCCGAACGTGGAGACGAACAAGCGGCGGTGGCCGCGCTGGGCGAGCTCGTCGGCGCCGGCGCCAAGCCGCGGGTGGCCGCCGGCGCGGTGGCGCGGCTGACGGGGCTGAAGGCGAACGCGCTGTACGCGCAGCTCACGCGCGATCCGGGACGCTCGCCCGTCGACGGCGGTGACTCGCCCGCCAACTCCAGGTAGCGTGAGGCGACCGTGTCCTTCTATGTAACCACGCCGATCTACTACGTGAACGCGGCCCCGCACCTGGGTCACGCGTACACGACGATCGCCGCTGACGTGATGGCGCGCCACCACCGCCAGCGCGGCGAGCAGGTGTTCTTCCTGACGGGCACCGACGAGCACGGCGAGCCGGTGGCGGATGCGGCGCACGCGCTGGGCATCGAGCCGCAGGCGCTCGCGGACCGCAACGCCGAGCGCTTCCGTGCGCTGGCGCCGCAGCTGCACGCGAGCAACGACTTCTTCATCCGCACCACCGACCCCCAGCACGAAGCGGTCGTACAGGAGGTGCTGGCGCGCGTGCGCGAGAACGGCTACGTGTACGAGGGCACCTACGAAGGCTGGTACTGCCCGCGCTGCGCCGACTTCAAGGCGGAGAACGAGATCGACGCGGGCAACCGCTGCCCGATCCACCACATCGAGCTGACGCGCGAGCGCGAGGAGAACTACTTCTTCAAGCTGTCCGCGTTCCAGAGCCAGCTGGAGGAGCTGTACGCACAGCGCGAGGACTTCGTCGCGCCGCGCACGCGCTACAACGAGGCGCTGTCGTTCATCCGCTCGGGGCTGCGCGACGTGCCGCTGACCCGCCACAAGCTCACGTGGGGCGTGCAGGTGCCGTGGGACCCGGAGCACGTGTTCTACGTGTGGTTCGACGCGCTGCTCAACTACTACAGCGCGCTGACCTACGCGCCGGGGGCGGATGTGAGCATGTGGCCGGCCAGCTACCACCTGATCGGCAAGGACATCCTGCGCTTTCACGCCGTGTACTGGCCGGCGCTGCTGATGGCGGCGCAGTTGGAGCTGCCCCAACACGTGTTCGTGCACGGCTTCCTGTTGCTGGACGGCGAGAAGATGAGCAAGTCGCTGGGCAACGTGCTCGACCCGTTTGCCGTGATCGAGCGCTACGGCGCCGACGCGCTGCGCTTCTATCTGCTGCGCGACGTGCCGTTCGGGCAGGACGGGTCGGTGTCCACCGCGGCGTTCGAGCTGCGCTACGAGAGCGAGCTGGCGAACGAGCTGGGCAACCTGGCGAGCCGCACGCTCGCGATGGTGCACCGCTACCGCGACGGCGTGCCCGCGGCGGTCGCGCTGGACGGCGAGCTGGACGGCGACTTCGGCGGCCTGGCAAGGGAGGTGGCGTGGCTGATCGACGGCGCGGAGCTGACGGGGGCGCTGGAGGTGATCTGGCAGCGGGTGCGACGGCTGAACCGCTACGTCGAGGAGCGCGCGCCGTGGCAGCTGGCAAAGGACGACGCGCGCGCGCAGGAGCTCGACCGCGTGCTGTCCACGCTGGTGGCCGGGCTGCGTGTGGTGAGCGTGCTGCTGCACCCGTACCTGCCCGAGGCCACCGACAGGCTGCTGGGAGCGTTGGGCGTGGAGGACCGCTCGCTGGCGTGCGCCGCATGGAGCTCCACGCAAGCACTGGGGGCACGGCTCGGCGAGCTGGAGCCGCTGTTCCCCAAGTCCTCGTGAGCGACGTGGGCCCAGCAGCGACGACGCCCGACCGCTCCGCGCGCCCGGCCCGCGCGAGCCGGCGATGATCGACGCGCACACGCACCTGCATCTGTGCGCGCCGCCGAACGCCGAGCTGGTGGCGGCGGCGGACGCCGCGGGGGTGACGCGCATGCTGACGGTGGGGATCGACGGCGCGTCCTGCCGCGCGGCGCTGGCGGCGGCCGAGGACTTCCCGCAGGTGTTCGCGGCCATCGGGCGCCACCCGCAGGCGGCGAAGGGCTTCGACGACGCGGACCTCGCGGAGCTGCGGGCGCTGGCGGCGCACGAGCGCTGCGTGGCGATCGGCGAGACGGGCCTTGACTTCTATCGCGACACGGTGCCGCCGCGCGCCGACCAGCAGCGCGCGTTCTCCGCGCAGATCGAGCTCGCGCGCGAGACCGGCAAGCCGCTGGTGATCCACACGCGCGCCGCCGCAGAGGAAACGCTCGCGCAGCTCGCCGCGGAGGCTGACGAGGTGAGCGTGGTGATGCACTGCTTCTCGATGCCCGAGCGCCTGGACGAGTGCGTCGCGCGCGGCTACGCGATCTCCTTCGCGGGCAACGTCACCTACAAAAGCGCCGTCGAGCTGGCGCAGGCGGCACGGCGCGTCCCCGAGGAGCTGTTGCTCGTGGAGACCGACGCCCCGTACCTATCACCGCAGCCCGTGCGCGGCCAGCCCAACCAGCCGGCGTTCGTGGTGCACACCGCGAGCTTCCTCGCGCAGCTGCGCGGCGTGCGCGTGCAGGAGTTGGACGTCACGCTCGAGCGCAACGCGGCGCGCGTGTTCGGCTGGGCGTACCCATGACGGGACATCCCCCCGCGGCGAGACGGGCAGGTGAGCGTCGTGGCTGACGGCCCGGTCCAGCCGAGCCTGCGCCGCATGCGCAGCTTCGACGTGCGCCCCGACCGCGAGCTCGGCCAGAGCTTCCTGATCGACTCGAACATCCTCGGCGTGATCGCGCGCGCTGCGGAGCTGGAGGCGACGGACGTGGTGCTGGAGGTCGGCGGCGGCCTGGGCGTGCTGTCGGAGCACCTGGCGGAGCGCGCGGCCTACGTGCACGTGGTGGAGATCGACGAGCGCCTGCGCGCGGCGCTGGCGGACGCCACCGACCCGCTGGAGAACGTGAGCGTGCACTGGCAGGACGCGATGACGCTGGATCTCGCGGCGCTGCAGCCGGTTCCGGGAAAGGTCGTCGCCAACCTGCCCTACGGCGTGGCCGCGAGCGTGCTGCTGCGCACGATCGAGGAGCTGCCGAGCGTGCGCACGTGGGTGGCGATGGTGCAGAAGGAGGTCGGCGAGCGCCTGGCGGCAGCGCCGGGCGTCAGCGCGTATGGCGTGCCGTCGGTGCTCGCGCAGCTGGCCTGCGAGGTCCGCGTCCTGCGGGCGGTCCCGCGCACGGTCTTTCACCCGGTCCCCAACGTTGACTCGGTGCTCGTGCGCATGCGCCGGCGCGAGGATGCCCAGGGCGCACCGTCAGCCGCGCCGGCGGTGCGTGCGCTGGTGGCCGCCGCGTTTGCCCACCGGCGCAAGACGCTCGCCGGCTCGCTCGCGCTGGCGGCCGGTTCGCGCGCGCTGCCGCCGCGCTCACGCGAGCAGGTGCGCGCGGCGCTGACGCAGCTGGGGCACCCCGCCGACGCGCGCGCCGAGCGCCTCTCCCCGCAGGACTTCCTGGCGCTGGCGCGCGAGCTGGAGCTGTGAAGGTGCACCGCGCGCTGGCTCCCGCGAAGATCAACCTGGGGCTGTTCCTCGGGCCGGTGCGCGCGGCTGACGGCCGGCACGAGCTGGTGACGGTGATGCAGTCGATCTCGCTCGCCGACGAGCTCACGCTGGAGGCGGCGCCGCCCGGTGCACAGAGGGATGAGGTGCGCTGCCCCGGCGTCGAGGGGGAGAACCTGGCGGCGCGGGCGCTGCGCCTGTTTCGCGAGCGCACCGGCTGGAGCGCGCCGCCGGTGCGCGTGAGCATCGTCAAGCACATTCCCGTGGCGGCAGGCCTGGGCGGCGGCTCGGCCGACGCAGCCGCCACGCTGCGCCTGGCCCACCGGGCCTCCGGGCTGGGCGACGCACGGCTGCTGGGAGAGCTGGCGGCCGAGCTCGGCGCGGACGTGCCCGCCCAGGTCAGCCCCGGCCGCTGGCTTGCCAGCGGCGCGGGTGAGCGCCTGCACGAGCTGCCGCCGCCGGCCGCGCCGTTCGGCGTGCTGGTGCTGGCGCTCGACGCCGTCCTGTCCACCGCGGCCGTGTACGCGCAGGCCGACAGGCTGGGCCTGGCGCGCGACGCCGACGAGCTGGCGCGCCTGCGCGGATGGCTCGCGGAGGCCTACGGCGGCGGCGCGCCGCTGCCCGCCCACACCGTCACGCGGCCCGGTCAGCCGCTGCCGGCGGGCGCGAAGCTGCTCTGCAACGACCTGCAGCCGGCGGCCGTGTCGTTGTGCCCGCAGATCGAGCAGGCGCTCACGTCGGTGCGCGCCACGGGGGCGCTGCACGCGTGCGTCAGCGGCTCCGGTCCCACGGTGCTCGGCCTGTTCGCGGCGCCGGCGCAGGCGCGCGCCGCGGCGGGGCGCCTCGCGGCCGGCGCGCAGGCGGCGGCCGCGCGGCTCGCGGGCGGCACGCCGGCGCCGGTCTGCGCCGTGCCGGTGGACGGCGAACGACAGCCCGGTGCGTCACAATCCCCGCAAGCCCAATGAGTAGGACGGAAATAAACGAGCTTGTCGCCCTGTGCGCGGGAGTGCTCTCGCTGGCGCTGTACGGCGCGTTGATCCTCGTCCCAGCGTGGACGTCCTACTCCCGCCTGTGGGAGCGGCTGGCTGCGACCGTGCTGTCGCTGTACGTGCTGGCGGTGCTGGTGGGTGTGGGAGTGGCCGGCGCGCTCGCCGCCGTCTACTTCTGGGGCTAGCCGCGTGTCGGATCTCGAGGCGCTCGACGCGATCACCGAGGCGGTCGAGGCGGGAGCGGGCCTGCCGGAGGTCGCGCGCGCGGCGGCGCGCGCGCTCGACGCGAGCCTCGCGGTGACCGACGCGTGGGGCGCCACGCTCGCGGTCGCCGCGCGCTCGCCCGCCGAGGAGCGCGCGCTGCTGTCGGGCGGCGAGGGCGTCAGCAGCGCGCCGCTGCGCGTCGCCGACACGGTGGTCGGGACGCTGCACATGCGCGCCAAGACCGAGCCCAGCGTGTCCATGCGCCGGCTGCTGCTGACGATCATCGCCTCCGAGGTCGAGCGCGTGCGCGCGCCCGAGCGCGTCTCGGAAACGGCCTCCGCCGACTTCCTGCGCGCGATCCTCCACCGCGAGCTCATCGACGGCGCCGAGCTGCTCGAGCGCGCCAGGGAGCTGTCGCTGGCGATCGAGGAGGGCGCCAGCATGCTCGTCGCGCGCGCCCACCCGCAGGCGCCCACCGACGAGGGCTGGCGCGGGCGCGTGCGCGCGGTCGCCGAGCGTGGCGCGCGCGCGGTCGTCAGCCGCTCGATCGCCGCGCTGTCGGAGGCCGAGAACAAGCCGGGCAGCGTCGCGCCCCGCAACCAGGCGGGCGAGGGATGGGTCGAGCCGGGCGCCCGCTGGGTGGGCGCGGAGGTGCTCGTGCTCGTGCCCGGCGGCGACGACGCGCTCGCTGCGCGCGCCGCCGAGGCGGTGCTGCACGAGATGCAGGCCAGCCTGCCGGGGTACACGTTCGCGCTCGGGCGCAGTCGCGTCGCCGCCACGCCCGCCGAGCTGCCGCGCGCCGCCAGCGAGGCGCTGCTCGCCGCCAACGTCGCCGAGGGCGGGGGCACCGACCCCGCCCACCCCGCGCTCGCCTTCGAGCAGACCGGCGCCTACAGGCTGCTGCTGTCGGCGATGAGCGAGAACCCCAGCGAGCTGCAGCGCTTCTACGCCGAGACCGTCGAGCCGCTGGTCGCCTACGACGAACAGTACGAGACCGACCTGGTGCGCACGCTGGAGACCTTCCTGGAGGCCGACGGCAACGTCGCCGGCACCGCCCAGCGGCTGTTCACCCACCGCCACACCATCTACTACCGCCTCGAGCGCGTGCGCGAGCTCTCCGGGCTGGACGTCAGCTCCAGCGACGGGCGCGAGAAGCTCAGCCTGGGCCTGAAGTCGATGCGCGTGCTCGGCATCGCCTCCGCCCGCGGCCCCGCCTCCGAGGCCGGCGCCGAAGCCGGCCGCGTCCCCCGTCGCTCCGGCAGGCGCACGTGAGCGGTGGACTATCCTGTATCCCGGAAAAGAGGGGCCCGGCTGGTCGACCTTCGGCCGACTGCGCCACCCGCCAGCCCCGTTGGGGGGTCGTCCAATGGCAGGACATCAGGTTTTGGTCCTGAGAATCGGGGTTCGAGTCCCTGCCCCCCAGTCGGGCGCGCCGGTAAGCGCGCCGCACACGTTGCCCGCGCGCAGCGCCCGTCGCGCCGCCGCGCACGCGGCTCCTCCTCTTAAGATCAAAAGAACGTGAGCGCCGCCGCCCTCATTCTCGCCGCCGGCCAGGGCACGCGCATGCGCTCGGCAACACCGAAGGTCCTGCACGAGTTGTGCGGACGCCCGCTCGTGCTGTGGCCCGTGTGCGCCGCGCAGGAGGCCGGGGCGGACAGGGTCGTGGTCGTGGACGCGCCCGCCCGCGCGCTCGCCGGCGTGCTCCCCGAGGGGGTCGAGCTGGCCGTGCAGGAGCTCGCCGACGGCACCGGCGGCGCGACCGCCGCTGGCATGGCCGCGCTCGGCGATCGCCTCGACGGGCCGGTGCTCGTGATCGCCGGCGACGTCCCGCTGCTGTCCGCGCGCACCCTCGCCGAGCTGCTCGACGTGCACGCGCGCAGCGGCGCCGCGGCCACGATGGCCACCACCGTGCTCGAGGACCCCGGCGGCTACGGACGCGTGGTGCGCGACGCCAGCGGCCGCGTGCTCAAGGTGGTGGAGACCAAGAGCGACGGCGACGCCACCCCCGCGGAGCGCGAGATCAAGGAGGTGAACACCGGCATCTTCGCGTTCGACGCTGCCGCCCTGCGCGACGCGCTGCCGCGACTGCGCACCGACAACGCGCAGGGCGAGCGCTACCTGCCGCAGGTGCTCGACCTGCTGCTCGCGGACGGGCTGACGGTGGCCGCGCAGGCGATCGACGACCACAGCCAGGTGCTCGGCGTCAACGACCGCGTCGACCTCGCGCGCGTGCGCGCGCTCGCGCAGGCAGCCATCCACGAGCGGCACATGCTCGCCGGCGTCACCATCGTCGACCCCGCCGCCACCGTCATCGACGTGCACGTGCAGATCGGGCAGGACACCGTCATCGAGCCGTTCACCAGCATCCGCGGGCGCACGCGCATCGGGCGCGAGTGTGCCGTGCGCTGCTCCTACCTGCTCGACTGCACGCTCGAGGACGGCGTCAGCGTCGGCCCGTTCGCCTACCTGCGCCCCGGCACCGTGCTGCGCAGCGGCGCCAAGGTCGGCACGTTCGTGGAGGTCAAGAACTCCGACATCGGCGCGCGCGCCAAAGTGCCGCACCTGTCCTACATCGGCGACGCCGACGTCGGCGAGGGCAGCAACCTCGGCGCCGCCACCATCACCGCCAACTACGACGGGCGCGCCAAGCACCGCACGCGCGTCGGCAGCGGCGCGTTCACCGGGGTGGACACCACGCTCGTGGCGCCCGTCAGCGTCGGCGACGGCGCGTACACCGGCGCCGGCTCGGTCATCACCGAGGACGTGCCCCCAGGGGCGCTCGGCATCGCGCGCGAGCGCCAGCGCAACGTCGAGGGCTATGCCGAGCGTGCGCACGAGGCGCAGCACGCCGGCGAGCCGGCGCGTGCGCCGGACGCACGTCCGGAGCGCCAGGGATGACCGATCGCACGCGGCCGTTTACACTTCGTGAAGACATGAGCGCGATCGACACGCGCACGCAGGCTTCGCGGGCGAGCCTGCCCTTCGACTACAACAAGCGGCTGATGCTGTTCAGCGGGCGCGCCAACCGCCAGCTCGCGGTGGCGATCGCCGACAAGCTCGAAGTGGACCTCGGCCCCGTCGAGGTCAAGACGTTCTCCAACGGCGAGGTCTACTGCCGCTACGAGGAGTCGATCCGCGGCGCCGACGTGTTCATCGTGCAGTCCACCTGCGGCAACCCGCAGACCGGCATCACCGCCAACGACTCGCTGATGGAGCTCCTGCTGATGATCGACGCCGCCGTCGGCGCCTCCGCGCACCGCGTGATCGCCGTGATGCCCTGGTTCGGCTACTCGCGCCAGGACAAGAAGTCCGCGCCCCGCGAGCCCATCTCCGCGCGCCTGGTCGCGCGCATGCTCGAGGCCGCCGGCGCCGACCGCGTGCTCACCATGGACCTGCACGCCGGCCAGATCCAGGGCTTCTTCCAAAAGCCCGTCGACCACATGACCGCGCTGTTCATGCTCACCCAGTACTTCACCGACCTCGCCCTGCCCGACCTCGTGATCGTCGCCCCCGACGCCGGGCGCGTGAAGCTGAACAAGAAGTTCGCCTCCAAGGTCGGCGCCGAGCTGGCGATCCTCGACAAGGAGCGCCCCGCCCAGCAGGTCGCCGAGATCGGCTACGTGATCGGCGACGTCAAGGGCAAGACAGCGGTGATCGTCGACGACATGATCGACACCGCCGGCACCCTCTGCGCCGCCGCGCGCACGGTCAAGGAGGAGGGCGCCGCGCGCGTGTTCGCCACCGCCACCCACGGGGTGTTCTCCGGCAACGCCTTCGCGAACCTGCGCAGCTCGCCGCTCGAGCAGATCGTCGTCACCGACACCATCCCCGTCGGCCCCGGCGTGCCCGACAACGTGCGCGTGCTGCCCTGCGCCGAGCTGCTCACCGACTCCATCCGCCGCATCTTCGTCGACGACTCCGTCAGCGAAGTGTTCGGGGGGGAGAACCAGCTGTTCTAGCCTGGGGCGCAACAACCTGGTTACAGTCGAACGGACTCGTTCCAGTATGCTGACGCGACCGTCTGTAGTGGTGCGCCCCCGGGGGGGCTCGAGGAGCGCACCGCGGAGAACACCGAGGAGGAGGAGTAATGTCCAGGGCTGCTGTTGAGGACGCCGTAGAGGCGTGCGGGCTGCTCACGCCACGCGGCAAACTTCGCTCTCGTTTGGCGACGCTGCCGCCGCTGCTTACGGTGGGCGTAGGCGTGCTCGCGCTTTCGCTCGCCACAACGCGCGCGCTTGCCGACGGGGGGACGGTGACGCGCACCTATGTCACTGAAGGTACGCAGGGCACGTTCGTCGTGCCCGTAGGCGTCGAACAGGTTCACGTGGTCGCGATCGGCGGCGGAGGCGGCTCTGCCGTGTCCAAAAAGGAACGAGAAATCACAGAAGGCGGCCTCGGCGCGCGAGTGGAAGGCGAGCTGACCGTCACCCCCGGGAGCACGCTGTACGTGGAGGTTGGCTTCAAAGGCCGCCGCGGTCCGCAGGATGCAGGTCTCGGCGGCGGCGCCTCCGACGTGCGCACCGCGCCCCGGTCGTCCGGCCTCTCGCCGGACGACCGGTTGATCGTTGCCGGCGCCGGCGGAGGCGCGGGAGGCGCGCCGGGCGGCGGCCCCGGGATCGGCGGCGACGCGGGCGGCGCAGAAGGCGAAGAAGGTGAATTCGCGGCCTATGCCAGTCCCGGCAAGGGCGGGACGCAAACGCACGGCGGCGCCGCCGGGGGCGCCTCCGAACTCAACGAAGAAGGGGGATGCAGCGAATCTCCCGCAGCTCAGGACGGCGCGCTCGAAACCGGCGGCGCCGGCGGCCGCTGCCACGTCAGCGGCGCCGAAGGCGGCGGCGGGGGAGCCGGCTTTTACGGCGGCGGTGGCGGCGGCGCGGCCCTCGGGGGCGCCGGTGGTGGCGGTGGCTCCTCGCTGGTGCCCACGGGTGGCAGCTTCAGCCTCGCCGAACGCGAAGGCCCGCAGGTGCAGATTAGCTACACCCAGCCCGCCAACCCCCCAGCCGTGGTCACGGGCGCAGCCAGCGAACTGGGGCGCGAAACGGCGACGCTGAACGCGACCGTCAACCCCGAAGACGGAGAAGTGAGCGGCTGTCTCTTCGAATACGGCACCACCGAAGCCTACGGCAGCACCGCGCCCTGCTCACCGGCACCGGGAGCCGGCATCGCCCCGGTGGAAGTGTCCGCGCGGATCGCTGGGCTGCGCTCGAGCACCGCCTATCACTATCGGATCGTCGCCACCAACGCTAATGGCACCAGCGACGGTGGTGACGAAACGTTCACCACTGCTACGCACAACCCCCCGACGGTGACGAGCGTCAGCCCGGAAGACGGACCGCAGGCAGGAGGCGAGACGCTGACGATCAGCGGCAGCGAATTCTTCGACGTGACTTCCGTGAAGTTCGGCTCGACGCCGGCGGAGGGCGTCACGGTCGACTCGCCGGAATCGATCACCGCCCAATCGCCAGCCGGCAGCGGGACCGTCAGCGTGACGGTGACGACCGCCGCGGGCACCAGCCCGGCCGGGGGGGCGAGCTTTACGTTCCTTCCGCTGCCGGTCGTCACCGAGCTGTCGCCCAAGAAAGGGCCGGGCACCGGCGGGACGAGCGTGCAGATCGCAGGCAGCGGCTTCGACTCCGCCAGCACCGTCAGCTTCGGCGCGAACGCGGCGAGCTCGGTCACCGTCAACTCGCCCACGTCGATAACCGCCGTCTCGCCGCCGGGCACCGGCACGGTGGACGTGACCGTGACGACGCCGTATGCGGGTACGAGCGCGATCGCCAAGAAGGGCAAGTTCAAGTACAAGAAGGTCAAGACGAAGATGTGAGGCCGCTGAGGTCTCCCGGCGACGCCCGTCCTTCCGCGCGGGCGCTGCCGGGAACGGGACGATTGCTAGAGTCTGCAATCGCCCATGGCCAGCACCACCACCAAGCTGAACGTCAGCAGCCGCGCCGGCGAAGGCTCGCGCGCGGCGCGCCGCCTGCGCCGCAGCGGCCGTGTCCCCGGGGTGCTCTACGGAGGCGGCGGCGAGCCGCAGGGCTTCGACGCGGACGCGCGTGAGCTGCGCCACGCGCTCGCCGGCTCAGGCGCGGTGCTCGACTTGAGCGTCGACGGCGCGAAGCCGACGCCGGTGGTGCTCAAGGAGGCGCAGCGCCACCCGGTGCGCGGCGAGACGATCCACGTGGACCTGCTGCGCGTCAACCTGAAAGAGGCGATCAGCGCGGTCGTGCCGCTGGAGCTCACCGGCGCGGAGGACTCGCCCGGCGTCAAGCAGGGGGGCGTCCTCGAGCAGATCACGCGCGAGCTGAACATCGAAGCGCTGCCCACCGCCATCCCCGAGTCGATCGTGCACGACGTCAGCGCCATGCAGATCGGCGAGACGGTCACGCTCGCTGCGCTCACCGCCCCCGAGGGCGTCACGCTGCTGGACGACGCCGAGGAAACGGTCATCGCCACGCTCTCGCCGCCGCGCCTGCAGAGCGAGCTCAGCGAGGAGATTGAAGCCGAGACCGAGGTCGTCGGCGAGGAGGGCGCCCAGGCGGGGGCCGCCGCGGAGTCCTCCGAGGGCTCTGGCGAGGAGTAGCGCTGCGACGCCCGTTCGGCGGCGGCGGCGCGGCTGTCGAGTGGCTGATCGTCGGGCTGGGCAACCCCGGCGCCGAGTACGCGGCAACCAGGCACAACGTGGGCTTCATGGTCGCGCAAGCGCTCGTCGAGCGCTGGGGGCTGGGACGCGCCAGGGACCGCTTTCGCGGGCGCATCGCCGAAGGGCGCGTACCCGCTCCGGCCGGCGACAGCGGCCTCCCCGGCCCGCCGGGCGCGCGCGTGGCGGTGCTGTGCCCGCAGACGTACATGAACGACGCCGGGCGCTCCGTCGGTCCCGCGCGCGGCGCGCTGAAGGTGGCGCTCGATCACGTGCTCGTGGTGCACGATGAGATCGACCTGCCCTTCGGCGAGGTGCGCACCCGCCTCGGCGGCGGGCTGGCCGGCCACAACGGCCTGAAGTCGCTCAAGCGCGAGCTCGGCGGCGCGGACTTCATGCGCGTGCGCGTCGGCGTCGGGCGCCCGGCGAGCAGCGACCCGGAGATCGTCTCCGCGTACGTGCTCGCGCGCTTTCGCGAGGACCCCCAGCAGGTGCGCGAGCTCGTCGAGCGCGCGTGCGAGCACGTCGAACAGGTCGTGCTCGGGGACGCGCACGAGGCGTAGATGGCGCCAACCGCTGAAACGCTGCGCACGCTGCTCGGCCTCGCCGAAGAGGACCGCCAGACGCTCGCGCTCGCGCACGAAGGCGGCCACGCGTTCGTGTCCGCGTCGCTGCGCCCCTACATGGTGGCCGCGCTCGTCGACATCGACGCGCGTGCGCGCGTGCGCCCGACGCTCGTGGTCGTCGGCGATGACCGCGCCGCGCGCGACCTCGCCGGCGACCTGCGCGCGTGGCTCGCGCCGCGGCGCGTGCGCTACTACCCCTCCAGGGGCGTCGCCTACGAGTCGCATCTGGCGCCGCCCGCCCACCTGGTCGGGCTGCGCGTGGCCGCGCTCGACGCGCTGCTCGGCGCTGTCGCCGGCGAGGACGCGCCGGTGGTGGTGGTCAGCGCGGTGGCGCTGTCGGAGAAGGTGCCCGACCCACAGCTGCGCCCGCACTCGTTCACGCTGCGCGTGGGCGAGCTGCTGGACCTCGACGAGTGCGCCGCCGAGCTCGTCGCCGCCGGCTACGAGCGCGTCGAGCAGGTGGAGGAGCGCGGGCAGTTCGCGCTGCGCGGCGGGCTGCTCGACATCTTCCCCGCCACCGAGGACCGGGCCGTGCGCGTGGACATGTTTGACGTCGAGATCGAATCGCTGCGCTGGTTCTCCACCTTCACCCAGCGCTCGCTCGAAGACGCCCAGGAGGTTGAGATCGCACCCGCCGCGGAGCTCGCGCTCGAGTACCGCGAGCTCGCCGAGATCGCCGTCGACACCGGTGCGTTCGCCGCTGCCGCGGGGGCGGACGGAGAGCGACCGGACATCGCCGAGCTGTTGCCGCTCGAGCGCTTCGGCGCGCTGCTTGACCTGGTTGGCGACGCGGAGCTGGTGGTGGCAGCGGAGGAGGACCTCGAGCCGGTGCTGAACGACCACTGGAGCGACGTGTGCGCGGCGCTCGGCGAGCAGGACGCGGCGCGCCTGCACGTGAGCCCGCTGGACATCCGCGCGACGCTCGCCGCCCGCGCGCGGATCTGGCTCTCCACGCTGTCCAGCGGCCAGGAGATCGAGCTGCGCGCGCAGTCCGCCGACACCGCCGCGCGCTCGCTCGCCGAAGCGGAGCCCGAGCTGGAGAAGCTGGTGCGCTCCGGCTACCGCACCGTCGTCGCGTTCCCGCGCCGCGGCGAGGGCGAGCGCGCGGCGTACAACCTCGGGCGGCTGAAAGCCACGTGGCTCGCGGAGCGGGCGGCGGTCGAAGGGCAGCCTCTGGAAGCCTCGCTGCGCTTCGCCACCGCGTCGCTGCGCGACGGCTTCATCGCGCCGCAGCTGAAGCTCGCCGTGTTCCCCGAGCACCGCCTGCTGCGCCGCCGTCGCGCCGAGCGACCCCGCACCGGTGACGCCGCCCGCGGCGGAGCGGGCGGCGCGCGCCGGGGCGTGCTGCGCTCGTTCACCGAACTGCGCACCGGCGACATCGTCGTGCACGAGGACCACGGCGTCGCGCGCTTCGCCGGCGTTGAGACGCGCACCCTCGCCGGCGTCACGCGCGACTACCTGTACCTCGAATACCAGGGCGACGACCGCGTGTACGTGCCCACCGACCAGCTGGCCAAGATCTCCAGGTACGTCGGCGCCGGCGCCGCCGCGCACCCGCCGCTTTCCAAGCTGGGCGGCACGCGCTGGGAGACGATGAAGGCGCGCGCGCGGCGCGCCGCGCAGGAGCTGGCCGGCGAGCTGCTCACGCTGTACGCCGAGCGCCGCCGGCGCAGCGGCTACGCGTTCGGGCCGGACTCCGACTGGCAGCGGGATTTTGAGGAGCGCTTCCCGTTCACCGAGACGCCCGACCAGCGCGAGGCGATCGAGCTGGTGAAGGCCGACATGGAAGCGCCGCGCCCGATGGACCGGCTGATCTGCGGCGACGTCGGCTACGGCAAGACCGAGGTGGCGTTGCGCGCGGCCTTCAAGAGCGCCGCTGAGGGCAAGCAAGTGCTGATGCTCGTCCCCACCACGATCCTCGCCCAGCAGCACTACGGCACGTTCGCCGAGCGCCTCGCCGACTACCCGTTCACGCTCGAGCACGTCTCGCGCTTCCGCACCGCCGCCGAGCAGAAAGCGGCGATCAAAGGCTTCGCCGAGGGCCGCGTGGACATCCTCATCGGCACCCACCGCGTGCTCTCGCGCGACGTGCGCGCCAAGGACCTCGGGTTGTTGATCGTCGACGAGGAGCAGCGCTTCGGCGTCAAGCAGAAGGAGCTCCTGCGCCAGCTGAAGCTGAAGGTGGACGTGATCTCCATGTCCGCCACGCCGATCCCGCGCACGCTGCAGATGTCGCTGGCGGGGCTGCGCGACATCTCCGTGATCGAGACCCCGCCCGAGGGCCGCCGTCCGGTGCAGACCTACGTGGGCGAGTACGAGGAGGACCTGGTCAAGCAGGCGCTCACGCGCGAGCACGGGCGCGGCGGGCAGGCGTTCTTCCTGCACAACCGCGTGGAGTCGATCGAGGAGACGGCAGAGCGCCTGCGCGCGCTGTGCCCCGGCGTGCGCTTCGCGGTCGCGCACGGGCAGATGGCCGAAGGCGAGCTGGAGGGCGTGATGATGGACTACCTGCGGGGCGGCGCCGACGTGCTGGTGTGCACGTCGATCATCGAGTCCGGCATCGACATCCCGCAGGCGAACACGCTGATCGTCGAGCACGCCGACGCCTTCGGGTTGGCCCAGCTCTACCAGATCCGTGGGCGCGTGGGGCGCAGCCGCGAGCGCGCGTACGCGTATCTGCTCTACGACGCCGCCGCCGCGCTCACGCCCGAAGCCGCGCAGCGCCTGTCGGCGCTGTCGGACTACACCGAGCTGGGCGCCGGCTTCAAGGTCGCGATGCGCGACCTGGAGATCCGCGGCGCCGGCAACCTGCTCGGCGACGAGCAGTCCGGGCACGTGGCGGCGCTCGGCTTCGAGCTGTACATGCAGATGCTCGACCAGGCCGTCGCCGAGGCGAGCGCCGCCGAAGACGGCACGCCCGCCCAGGAGCTGCCCGAGCCGGTGCGCCTGGACGTGAACGTGGACGCGTACGTGCCCGCCGACTACGTCCCCTACGAGCAGGCCAAGATCGACGTCCACCGGCGCATCGCCGGCGCGCTGGAGGTGGCCGACGTGGAACGCCTGCGCGAGGAGCTCGAGGATCGCTTCGGGGCGATCCCCGAGCCGGTGGAGAACCTGCTGGCGCTGCAGCGCGCGCGCATCAAGTTCGGCCAGGCCGGCGCGCAGACGGTCAGCTTCCGCGGCGACCGCCTGGCGGTCGTGCCGATCGAGCTCGACTCCGTACGCGCCAAGCGCCTGCGCCAGGAGCTGCCCGAGGCGCTGTACGAAGCCGGCCGCTCGCAGGTGTCGGTGCGCGTCCCCCGCGAAGGCAGCGAGCGCTTCCCGAGCGTCGTGCGGGCGGCCGACGCGCTGCTGGCGATCGTGCGCGAGGCCGCCTGAGATCTGTCGTCGAGGCCGCCCGAGGGCTGTCGCGGAGCGCTCGCCCGGCGGGGCCGACAAGCTTTAGCAACTCCTTAGCTGCGCGTGACGCGCGCGTGAACAGTTTTCCGCTAGAGTGCCCGCGTCGTGTCCAAGTCCACAAGGTCCCTCTCGGCGCTAGGCGCCGTTTTGTTTGCCCTGGTGGGCCTGGCGGCGTGCGGCGGCATACCCGGCGACGCGGTCGTGAACGTGGGCGGCAACCCGATCACGAAGGCGGCGTTCGACCACTGGATGGCGGTGGCTGCCTCATCGAGCTCGGTCACCTCGGGCGAAAAGCCGACGGTGCCGGAACCGCCCAGCTACACGGCGTGCGTCGCGCACCTGGCGAAAATCGCCCCCAAGCCCGCGAAAGGCCACAAAGCGCCGACGACCGCGGAACTGAAGAAAGAGTGCGAAACGCAGTACAAATCGCTGCAGACCGAGGTGCTGGGCTTCCTCATCTCCTCGCAGTGGGTGCTCTCGGAAGCGTCTTCGCTGGGCGTGAAGATCAGCGACGCGGAAGTCAAGAAGGAATTCACGAAGATCAAGAGCGCGCAGTTCCCGAAAGCGGCTGAATTCGAAAAATTCCTACAGACCTCCGGGGAGACGGTGTCGGACCTGCTGCTGCGCGTGAAGCTCAACCTGCTGTCGAGCAAAATCCAGAAAAAGGTCGTCGCCGGCAAGAGCAAAGTCACGGAAGCCCAGGTGCAGAAGTACTACAACGAAAACAAGTCGAAATACGGCACGCCCGAAAAGCGCAACGTGCGCATCGTGCTGACCAAGACCGAAGCGCAGGCGGCAAGCGCGAAGAAGGAAGTCGAAACGAGCAAGGACTTCGCGGCGGTCGCCAAGAAGGACTCGATCGACCCGACCAGCAAGGCCAACGGCGGCCTGCTCACGGAAGTGGTCAAAGGCGAGGAGGAGAAGGCGCTCGACGAAGCGATCTTCGCCGCCAAGACGAACGTCCTCGGCGGCCCGGTGAAGACGCCGTTCGGCTATTACATCTATGAAGTCGTCAGCGTCACGAAAGGCTCGCAGCAGTCGTTCGCGCAGGCGAAGGCCGCGATCAAAGAGCAGCTGATCGACAGCGGCGAGCAGAAAGCGCTGAGCACGTTCGTCAAAAACTTCAAAAACAAGTGGAAGAGCAAGACGGAATGCCGCTCCGGCTATCTCGTCGCGGACTGCAAGGGCTACAAAGCCCCGAAGACCAAAGCAGGGCTCGGTAGCAGCAGCACCGAATAGTGCGAGGCGACTAGCCTGAGCCAGATCGAGCGAGTCCACGCGCGCCAGATCCTCGACAGTCGTGGCAACCCCACGGTCGAGGTGGTGGTGGGGCTGCGCTCAGGCGCCAGCGGCCGCGCGGCGGTGCCGTCGGGCGCCTCCACGGGCGAGTTCGAGGCCACCGAGCTGCGCGACGGCGGCGAGCGCTGGGGCGGCAAGGGCGTCTCGCGGGCGGTCGGCAACGTGGACGGCGAGATCGCGCGTGCGGTCACCGGCATCGACGCGGCCGACCAGCAGGCGCTGGACCGCGCGCTGATCGAGCTGGACGGCACGCCCAACAAGTCGCGCCTGGGCGCGAACGCGATCCTGGGGGTCTCGCTCGCGGCTGCGCACGCGCAGGCGGCCGAGCAAGGCCTGCCGCTGTGGCGCTACCTCGGCGGGGCGGGCGGGTCCGAATCCGGCGTGCTGCCGGTGCCGATGATGAACGTGCTCAACGGCGGCGTGCACGCGGACAACGCGGTGGACTTCCAGGAGTTCATGATCGTCCCCTGCGGCGCGCCCAGCTTCTCCGAGTGCCTGCGCATGGGCGCGGAGGTCTTCCACGCGCTCAAAGGCACGCTGCACGCGCGCGGGCTGTCAACGGCCGTCGGCGATGAGGGCGGCTTTGCGCCCGACCTGAGCTCCAACGAGGAGGCTTTGCGGGTGCTGGTGGAGGGCATCGAGGCGGCCGGCTACCGGCCGGGCGAGGACGTGGCGATCGCGCTCGACCCGGCCACCAGCGAGCTCTACGTGGACGGCGCGTACGCACTGGAGCACGAGGGCCGCACGCTGAGCGCAGCCGAGCTGAGCGACTACTGGGCGGATCTCGTCGCACGCTACCCGATGATCGTGTCGCTGGAGGACGGCATGGCGGAGGAGGACTGGGACGGGTGGCGCACGCTCACCGAGCGGCTGGGGGCGCGGCTGCAGCTGGTGGGCGACGACATCTTCGTGACCAACACCGAGCGGCTGCGGCGCGGCATCGACACGCATGTGGCCAACTCGATCCTCGTGAAGGTCAACCAGATCGGCACGCTCACGGAGACGCTGGAGGCGATCGCGATGGCCCGCGAGGCGGGCTACACGGCGGTCATCAGCCACCGCTCGGGTGAGACCGAGGACGTGACGATCGCCGACCTCGCGGTCGCCACCGGCTGCGGGCAGATCAAGACCGGCGCCCCCTCGCGTTCTGATCGCGTGGCCAAGTACAACCAGCTGCTGCGCATCGAGGAGCAGTTGGGAGCCGACGCGCGCTTCCCCGGCCGCAGCGTGTTTCGCGGCGCGTAACCGCGTCACGCGTGCGGCGACGCTCCGCGCGATTGTTGTCCGGTTGCAGTCGCTGTATCACGATGGCGCACGCGGCGGCGGATTGCAGGAGGTCGCCGGCGGGGCGCGAATGGCGCAGGGGATGGCGTTGGCGCGCGTGCGTTGGGACCGGCTGGGACGGATGGCGATGCTGTGCGTGCTGGTGGCGCTGGTGTACCTGTATGCGAGCGCGGGCCTGCACATGCTCTCGACGTGGCGCCAGTCCCAGCGCGACGGCGCGGCGGTGGCGGCGCTGGAACGCGAACACCGCGCACTGGTCCATCAGCGCGAAGCGCTGATGGCGGCGGGCACGCTGGAAACGGAGGCGCGCCAGCTGGGGATGATGAAAGGCGGCGAGCAGCCGTATGTGATCGACGGGTTGCCAGACAACTGACGCGGCCGTCGCTGCTAGCCTCGCCGGGTGCCGTTCGAGACCGCGCACTACCAGTGGCAGCAGGGCGAGCGGCGGCTGGCGGCCGCGCCACCGCAGCGCCGCGCGCTGCTGGAGCGTGTGAGCGATGCGATCGTGGCGGAGCTGCGCAGGCGCCTGGGAGGGCGCTTCTCGGCCCAAGAACTGGTGGAGCTGTATGAGGCGGGAACCGCGTGGTGCGCACAGCTGGCGATGAAGCTCGCGCCCGACGACGCGTGGGCGTGGGACGCGAGCGTGGTGGTGGACGCAGCTTTCGCCAGGTACCTGCGCGAGGCGGCTGACTACGCCGGCGGGCGCCGGATGCTCTCGGAGGCGTAGGCGCTGAGCGGCGCGGCGGCTACTCGTCGTCGGTCTCGCCGACGCGGCGGATGACGATGCGATCCTCCTCGACCTCGACCTCCACCGGGCGATGCCCAGCCCAGTGCTCGGCGTAGATGGGGTTCTCTTGGATCGCTGGGTCGAGCCACAGCCCGTAGCCCTCCTCGCCGTGGTCGAAGGTGCCCTCCAGCGGCGCGGTGTTGCGCGCGGCTGAACGTCGGCCGCGTCCGCCGCGGCGGCTGCGCCGGCGGGTGCGCGGAGCGCCGGCCTCGTCGCCCTCCTGCGCTTCCTCGCCGGCTTCCGTTTCCTGCGCTCTGGCGCGCTCGGCCTCGGCTGCTTCGGCTTCGGCGGCTTCCGCTTCGGCCGCTTCCAGCTCGGCCGCGATCAACGCGTCGTCCTCGGCGCGCAGGTCGATCTCCTCCGGGTAGTCGGCCGTGGCGCCCTCGGGCGCCTCCTCGTCGCTGACGAGATCGTTCTGGCGCTTGAACTGCTCGATGTCGCGCACGGTCACCTCCAGCTGGTGGGCGACCCACGCATCGGTCCTCCCCTGGCGCACCCAGGCACGGATCTGGTTGAGGTGCGGTCGCAGAGATTTCCGGGGCATGGACGGTCCGGGAGACTAGCGCAAGCGCTCGCTTGGCGCGACGGGAGTGCTTCATGGACAGACGAACGCTCGCCAGCCGGCAGGCTTCGACAAATTGGCATCGCTTTCCCCCGGTCCTGTGACTATGCTTGCCTCTCCGGCGGTTTGGGTTGCGCCGGGGTCGCCAGTCGGCAAAGAGGAAGGTGCACCCAAATGCTGGTTCTGACGCGAAAGTCCAACCAGAGCATCATGATCGGGGACGAGATAGAGGTCTCGGTGCTGTCGGTCATGGGCGAGAAGGTGCGCATCGGCATCCAGGCGCCCCAGCGAGTGCCTGTGTTCCGCAAGGAGATCTACCTGGAGATCCATCGCGAAGCCGGTGGCGCCCCGCCCACGAAGGACGGCTCGGTGACCGCGCACGGCGGCGGCGAGGTGGAGCAGTCCTTGAGCGAGCTCGGCGACGGCGCTTAGCGGTCGCGCAGGTCGTTGGCCGCGCAGCCAGGCGGCTAGCCGAGCAGCAGATACAGCGTGCGAAACATCACCACGGTCACCACCGCCGCGGTGAGCATCAGCGTGAGCACCAGCAGTGCGAAACGCACGGAGCCGCGCTTGTGGCGACGTTCGAGGTCCCGGTGCAGGGTGCGCTTCTCGGCGGTGCGGCGCAGCGAGTCGCGCCGGCGGCGGTCGAGCGAGGTCTCTTTGACGAACGCCTCCTCCCAGTCGGCGAGGCTCTGACGCATCTTCATCGACGATCCATCCGTCGATCGCTCACGCGGAGGCGGAGGCCTTGCGCTCGGCGCGTTCGTAGACGGCGATGAAGCGCAGGTAGTTCTCGGCGATCTTGCGGGCGCCGGCGGAGCGCTCGATCTTTCCGTCGACGTAGGCCTTGAGCGGGTCCCACCAGATGGAGCGCCCGATGGCGAAGCCGATGAAGCCGTCGACGGGCGCGGCCTGCGTGAGCCAGTGGTCGACCTTGGCGTCGTCGGCGCCGCGCCCGAGCACGACGCAGTTGACGTGCTCGCGCCCGCCGGTGCGCGCTTGCGCGACGAGCATCTCGCAGTCGGAGCGCTGTTCGACGCCCTCGATCTTCCAGATGTCGACGTCGAGGCCGCCGTCTTGGAGCTCTGCGATCGCCCGGCGCATGAGCTCGGGGCGTAGCTCGGCGTCATAGCGGTCGGTGTCGCCGCCGACGGACGCGAGCTGCGCGGGCTCCGCGGGGACGAGCAGCTCGAACAGGAACTTCTGCTTGCGCGGCTTCAGCCAGTCGCTGAGGCGCTTGAGCTTGACGATCTGCTCGTGGTTGTCGGCGGCGTCGGCGTCGGGGTTGTAGCGCACGAGCACCTTGGTGTAGTCGGGGTTGAAGCGTTCGATGTGCTCGCCGAAGTCATCGCCGTACTGGAGCTCGAACATGGGCTGCCCGGAGCGCTCGGCGGGCATGGCGAGTTGGAGGCCCTTTTCGCGCGCCTCCTCGGGCACGGTGGAGCCGAACTGCTCGTCGACGAGCACGCCGGCGACGGACGGGTCGGCGCCGGCGGCGACCGCCTGCAGCATGCCCTCGAAGATCAGGTGCTTGGCGTCGGCGATGATGGCGGTCTGCTCGGAGTCCGGCTCGCCCTCGATGCCGAAGAACTTCGTTTGGAAAGAGCCGCGGTGGTCGAACGCGAGGATGTACAGCTTGCTGCCGGGTTCGGTGGTCATGGCTGTTGAGTATTCCAGAGGCGCGCGGGGCGCGCTCGGGAGGCACATAGAATGGACTGCTGATGACCTCGGGAGCTGATCTGTTCGTGGTGTGCAAGCAGTGCGGCTCGGAGGTGAGCCCGTACATCACCGAGTGCCCCTACTGCGGCAACCGTCTGCGCAGGCGTGCCCCGAAGCTGCCGCCGGCGAACACGAGCAAGCGCACGCTGCGCGGCCGCGTGCGCGCGCTGCTTGCGCCGCGCCCTGGGCGGGTGTCGAGCGCCGGGGCGCCTGTGCGGGAACGCTCGCGCTCGCGCTCGAGCCCGTGGGCGGGGGGCCGTCCGTATGCGACGGTCGCGCTGGTGGCAGCCGGCTGCGTGATGTGGGTGGTGGTGCACGCGGAACCGGCGCTGTACGGGCACGCGGCGATCGCGGGGCCGTTGCAGGGCGACTGGTGGAAGCTGCTTGCGAACCCGTTTGTGTATGTGGACGGCTGGTACGCGTTTGTGGCGCTGCTGACGGTGGCGATCTTCGGCTGGCTGGTGGAGAACCGGCATGGCCCGGCGGTGGTGTTGGCGCTGTTCTTCGGCGCGTCGGCGACGGGCGGGCTGGTGGCGGACGCGGTGTATCGGTTTCCGCTGGTGAGCGGCGCGAATGGCGCGGCGCTGGCGCTGGTGGCGGCGTGGGCGGCGCCGGACCTGGAGTCGGCGCGCACGGGCGCTTACCGCGAGGGCGACCTGCTCGGCGCGGGGGCGCTGGCGGCGCTGCTGCTGGCGATGCCGTTCGCGCGCCCTGAGGCGAGCTGGCTGGCGGGCGTGGTGGGCGGCATGCTGGGTCTGGCGGTGGGCTTGGGCTTGCACCGGATGAGCGAGCTGGAGGCCTGACGCCGGGCTTATGATGGTCGCCCGATGACGATGACCAACGCGGTGGTGCTGATCGAGGCGGAGCGCGATGCGCTGTCGAGCTTGGGCGGCGCGCTGGCGGACATCGAGGGGGTGGCGGAGGCGTACTCGGTGACGGGGGAGTGGGACTTCGTGGCGATCGTGCGGGTATCCGACCACGAGCAGCTGGCGGATGTGGTGACCGGCCAGATTGGCGGTCTGTCGGGCGTGTCGCGCACGCAGACGATGGTGGCGTTTGCGGCGTACTCGCGCCACGACCTGGAAGCGCTGTTCTCGATCGGCGAGTGAGCGCGTGAGCGCGCCGGCTGCGGGCCTGATGAAGCGGGAGTACGGCCCGAGCCTGCCGGCGCTGCTGGCGCCCCGCTGGCGGGCTGCTTCGCGGGTGACACGCGTGGTGGCGGTGCTGGCGGGTGTGGCGCTGGTGGCGGCGTTGGTGGGGGCTGGGCTGACGCTGGAGAACGCGACGTACTCGCACGGCGGGCCGGCGCCGTTCAGCTTCGAGTACAGGGGTCTGTATCGCGTGCGGCCTGAAGCGGGTGGCTATGTGCGGGTGCAGAGCCGCTGGCCGGACGGCGCGCTGAAGTACTCGTTCGCGGTTGCGCCGCTGGTGCTGCCGCCGTACGACGGCGACCTGACGGGTGAGATGCCGCTTTACGCGAGCGGCTTCATCCGCTCGCTCAGCCACACGGTCGCGGGCTTTGCGCTGCGCGGCGAGGGCAAGACGAAGATCAACAACACGCTGACCGGCTATGAGGTGGCGTTTTTCACGCTGGTGGAAGGCCGGGAGATGTACGCGCGCGATGTGCTGTTGACGCCGGCGCAGGCGCACCCGCGGGCGGGCGTGGTGGTGAGCATGCTGACCGCCCCTGGCGCGAGCGCGCAGGTGCTCTCACCGTTGGAAGTGGGGGAGGCGGGGGTGTTGCTGCGCCCGTTGAAGTCGTTTGCGTTCGACTGACGCGGGCGGGGTAGGCAGGCGGATGCGGATGGGATGCGGATGGGGTGGTCAGGCCGCCTACGGCCTCGCCTCAACGCATGCGCGCGGCGCGGCGGATGTCCCTGGCGAATTGCCGGTTGCGGCTGGTGCGTGCGACGAGCGCTTCGCCCTGCGCTTCGCCTTGCGCTTCGCCGCCGGGGGCGTCAGTGCCGCCGGTGTCGGTTTTGGCGCTTGTGCCCGACGCGCTGCTGTCGGCCGACGCGCCGGCTTCCTGCATGGTGTCTTCGGTTGGCTGGCCGGCGGTTGGTTCGCTGGCGCCGGTGGTTGACGTCGGGGGCGAGGTGACGGGCGGGGGCGTGGTGGTCGTGGTTGTTGTGCCCGTTGTGCCGGCTGCTGCGCCGGCTGCGGTGGACGGGCTTTCGCCGGCCGTGGGGGTGGTGCCGGTGGACGGCACGCTGGTGGCGGCAGCGGGAAGTTCGGTGGTCTGGGTTGTGACCTGGGTGGTGGGCTGCGGGTTGGCGGGCTTGACGGGCGCTGTGCTGGTGACGGTGGTCGGTGGTGGCGGCGGGGTTTCGCTTACCGCGGGGATGGCGGGTGCGAGGACGGGCTTGGCAGCCTTGGCGGCAGCCGCGTGGTGGTGGCGCCGGCGCGCGGCAGCGCCGAGTTTGGGGCGATGGTCGATGGCGCCGACAGAGACGGGTTGGAGGGCTTGGTGGACGACGACCGGTTGGCTCGCGTAGGAGCTGGCGGCTGCGCTGATGGACGGGGTGGAGGGCGCGCGGGGGTGATGTGCGACGACGGCGTGTTCTGCGGCGACGGCGCCGGCGGTGACGATGGCGGCGGCGGCGGTGACGATGGCGGCTTTGGTCGCGAGCGCGCCGGCCCCGGCGGTGACGAGGCCGCCGGCCATGCTTCCTCCGGCGCCGGCGCCGGCGCCGGCGGCGGCTCCGGCGCTTGCGCTTGCGCCGACGCCCGCGCTGGCACCGGCACCGGCACCGACGCCGGCGCCGCCGGCGACGTGCGCCCCGCCGGCGGAGGCGGTGGTGCCGAGCTTGGCGAGCAGCAGCTTCTTGAGCAGCAGCAGCGGCCCGACGGGCATGATGAGCGCGAGCGCGTGGTTGTTGTGCTTGAGCTGCTTGCGGAAGAACGCGCAGCGCTCGCAGCCGCGCACGTGGCGGCGCGCGGGCGTGCTGAGCTTGGTGAGCCCCTCGGCGACTTCGCCGAGCTCGAGGCGGACGTCCTCGCAGTTGAGCTTGCGCGCCTCGGCGGCCTCGGCGAGCGAGATGCGGGCGCGCACGAGCAGCGACTTGACGGACGGCACGGTGGTCTCCATGGCGTGCGCGATCTGCTCGTAGGAGAGGGCGTCGATCTCGCGCAGCAGCAGCGCGGTGCGCTGTGTCTCGGGCAGCTGCTCGACGTCGCCGATGAGCTCGCGGAAGCTCTCACGGCGCAGGACCTTGTCGCCGGTCGAGAGGCCGTGCTCGGCGTAGTGCACGTCCATGGAGTCCACGCCGATGGCGGACGCGCGGCGCAGGTGGTTGAGCGAGCGGTTGCGCGCGATGCGATAGAGCCACGGGCGCACGTTGATGTCGCGTTCGTCTGCGAGCACGGCGTTGAAGGCGGCGGCGAACACCTCCTGCAGCACGTCCTCGGCGTCCTCGCGCGAGCCGAGCATGTGCCGGCAGAAGGACAGCAGGCGGGTGTGGTAGCGGGAGCACAGCACCTCGAAGGCGGCGTGCTGGCCGCGGCGGGTGATGGCGATGAGCCGCTCGTCGGACTGCAGGCGCAGCAGAGCTGACGGGCCGCGAAGGCCTGGGACCCGGCTGGGGTGTGTGAGGGCGGAAACCTCCATGACAGTCTGGTAGCTGCTGTCGCTACCCAAGGACACCGTAGCAGCGGGAAAGTTGCGCTTTTGGGGGCGTGGCGCTCTCGTAGACTGGCCAGCGCCCGGGTGGCGAAATAGGTACACGCAATCGACTTAAAATCGGTGGCCCCACAGGGGGCTGTGTGGGTTCGAATCCCACCCCGGGCACTGCAGCGGGCGGCGAATGTGTAGCGCTGGCGAGCCAATTGGTGCGCTGCTGGCGAGGGCATGTGGAGCGCGGCGACAGGGTAGAGTCGCGTGCATGTCCACACAGAGCGTGCAGGAGACGGGCACCTTCCACGGCGGTCGCCTGGTTGCCAGGCGCTTGCGGGCGCACGGCGTGAGCAAGCTGTTCACGCTGTCGGGCGGCCATCTGTTCTCGATCTACGACGGCTGCCGCGAGGAGGGCATAGACATCGTGGACGTGCGCCACGAGGCGACGGCGGCGTTCGCGGCGGAGGGCTGGGCGAAGGTGACGCGCGAGCCGGGGGTGTGCGCGCTGACGGCGGGCCCTGGCGTGACGAACGGGATGAGCGCGATGGCCTCGGCGCAGGCCAACCACTCGCCGATGGTGGTGCTGGGCGGGCGCGCGCCGGCGCTGCGCTGGGGGCAGGGCTCGCTGCAGGAGATCGACCACGTGCCGTTCGTGCGGCCGCTGACGAAGCTGGCGGCGACGCCGGAAAGCACGGCGGAGATCCCTGGCCTGGTGGACGACGCGTTCGCGGCGGCGTGCGCGCCGCACGGCGGCCCGGCGTTTGTGGACTTCCCGATGGACTACGTGTTCATGGAGGCGGCGGAGCTGGAGACGGAGGGCCCGCCCGCCCAGGCGTCGGTGGCGGACGTGGGAGCGCGTGGCGCGCCGGCGGACACGGTCGACTTGGCGGCCGGGCTGCTGCGCGGCGCCGAGCGGCCGGTGATCATGGCGGGCACGGACCTGTATTGGGGGCGCGGCGAGGAGGCGCTGCAGGAGCTGGCGCACACGCTGCGGATTCCGGTGTTCTTGAACGGGCTGGCGCGCGGCTGCGTGGCGGCGGACGACGAGCTGTTCTTCTCGCGCGCGCGCTCGCAGGCGCTGAAGGGCGCGGACGTGGCGCTGGTGGTGGGCGTGCCGATGGACTTTCGCCTGGGCTTCGGCGCTGCGTTTGGCGAGGACACGGAAATCGTGGTGGTGGACGCGCAGGAGCCGCAGCGCGAGTACCCGCGGGCGGTGGCGGCGGAGTGCTACGGCGCGATTGCGCAGACGCTGGCTGACATGCGCGCGGCGGCGGGCGCACAGGCGTTGGCGAGCGACGCGTGGATAGCGGAGCTGCGCGAGCTCGAGCACGGCTGGCGCGCGGCCGAGCGCGCGGAGCGTGAGGATGATCGTGCGCCGTTGCATCCGATGAGGTTGTACGCGGAGCTGGGGACGGTTCTCGATCGCGACGCGATCGTGATTGGCGACGGTGGCGACTTCGTGTCGTATGCGGGCCGGGTGATCGACAGCTACGAGCCGGGCTGCTGGCTGGACCCCGGCCCGTTCGGCTGCTTGGGCACGGGTCCTGGGTATGCGCTGGCGGCGAAGCTGGCGCGGCCGGAGCGCCAGGTGGTGCTGCTGCTGGGCGACGGCGCGTTTGGCTTCTCGGGGATGGAGTTCGACACGCTGGCGCGCCACGGCGTGAACGTGGTGGCGGTGATGGGCAACAACGGCATTTGGGCGCTGGAGAAGCACCCGATGGAGTTCCTGTACGGGTACTCGGTGGCAGCGGACCTGCGCCCGGGGACGCGCTACGACGAGGTGGTGGCTGCGCTGGGCTGCGACGGCGAGCTGGTGGAACGTCCCGCCGAGCTGCGCCCGGCGCTGGAGCGGGCGCTGGCGGCGGACGCGCCGGCGCTGGTGAACGTGCTGACGGACCCGAGCGTGGCGTACCCGCGCAAATCGAACCTGGCTTGACCACGCGGGTCGATCGTCTTTAGGGGCACGCCCTGGAGGGCGTGCGGGGCGGGCGTTCGTAGTTGGCCGCGGTTGGGCGGTGCGGTCAGACGGCCCCGGCGAGCTGGAGCGCGCCACCGTAGAGGATGTCGTGCTCTGAGACCTCGACGTGCTCGAGCTGGAACGCGCGCAGGGCTTCGGAGAGCAGGATCATGCCGGCGACGATGGTGGGGGCGCGGTCGGGGTGCAGGCCGACCACCTGGCGGCGCTGGGTTTCGGTCATGTCGGCGAGGCGGGCGAGCAGCAGTTCGACGGTGCTGAGCTCGAGGATGTAGCCGTGCACGCGCTGGGGGTCGTAGGGGTCGAGCTCCTGGGCGATGGCGGCGGCGGAGGTGGCTGTGCCGGCGACGGCGATGCCGTGCGTGACGGGGGCGCGCTGGTCGGGGGGAAGGCCGTCGAGGAGCACCGCGTTGACGTCGCGGGCGAGCGCCTGCAGCTCGGGGGGCGCTGGCGGGTCGGAGTGGATGTGGCGCTCGCTCATGCGCACGACGCCGGCGGGCAGCGAGACGTGGAAGCGGGCGTTGCGGCCGGCGCCGACGATGAACTCGGTGGAGCCGCCGCCGATGTCGATGACGACCGTTGTGGCCTGGGCGTGTTCGTCGGCGGGGCGGCCGGCCATGGCGCCGAGGAACGTGAGCTGCGCCTCTTCGTCGCCGCTGAGCACACGGGCGTCCAGCTGGTAGGCCTCGCGCACGCGCTGGGCGAAGGCGGGGCCGTTGGTGGCGTCGCGCACGGCGGAGGTGAGCACGGCGAGGTTGGCGCTGGCGCGTTGCGCGTCGATGTCGGCGCGGTAGCTGGCGAGGGTGTTGAAGACGCGGGTGGTGGCCTCTTCGGAGAGGGAGCCGCTGGCGTCGACGCCGTGGCCCAGGCGGGTGACCTCGGAGCGGCGCACGCGCTCTGTGACCGTGCCGGTGGTGGGGTCGACATCGGCGATGAGCAGGCGGGTGGAGTTGGTGCCGATGTCCACGACGGCTACGCGCACGGGCGGGATGGTAGAGGGCGGTGGGGCGGGCGGGTATGGGGGACGGCGTTGGAGAGGGGCACCTCTTGGATGGTCGGGGTGGCGCGTTTGCGGGCTCGTTGATGCTCGGCTTGTCTGCTAGAACATAAGGAGCGACGCGGGGTGGAGCAGTCTGGTAGCTCGTCGGGCTCATAACCCGAAGGTCGCGGGTTCGAATCCCGCCCCCGCTACTCCAAACATCCGCGACCGCTCCGTTGGAGCGGTCGTTTTCACCGGCTGGGTCGGGCAGTAGCTCGGGTGTGATCGTGGCGGCGAGGTTGAGGCGTTCGTTGGCCTTGCCGTAGGTGATGGTCACGTCGAAGGCGCGGAAGATCTCCGTGAGTTGCGCCTGGCCTCGCTGCGCCGCCGGACGTAGACATTCGGCGGGATCTCTTCAACCAGGGGATCCGGATCTGTCCGGTCTTCTGTGTGAGGTCGGGGTAACGACCAGGCTCGGGTTTCCGGGCCGGGGCCGCAGCGAAGCCCGTAGGGCGTAGCGGAGGTCCTGGCCCGGCGCGCGGGCTGGAAAGGACCCTCGAATGACCACGCAGACCAAGAAGCCGCCGGTGGATACTCCCGTCGTGGCGGAGCCACCGGAGGATGTCGTTGACCGTCTGGCCGGCCTGTTGCCGGCAGAGGAGCTGCAGGACGCGCTGAAGGGCCTTGCGCCGGAGCAGATCACCGGCCCGGGCGGGCTGGTCACACAGCTCGCCGGCCGGGTGATCGAGACCGCGCTCGGCGCTGAGCTTTCAGAGCATCTGGGCTACCCGCCCGGTCAGGCGCCTCCGGGCGGCGCTGGCAACCACCGCAACGGCTCGACGCCCAAGACGGTGCAGAGCGAGCTCGGGCCCGTGGAGATCAGACCCCGCGCGACCGGAAGGGCACGTTCGAGCCGCAGCTGGTCTCAAAGCGTCAGACGCGGCTGGCGGGCCTGGACGAGAAGATCCTCGGCCTGTACGCCGGCGGCATGAGCGTCCGCGACATCGAAGCCCATCTGCAGGGCCTCTACGGCGTGCAGATCGGCCGCGACACGATCAGCCGGGTCACCGACGCCGTGCTCGCCGACGTCGAAGCCTGGCGCACCAGGCCGCTCGAGCGGGTCTACGCGATCGTCTACCTCGACGCGCTCGTCGTCAAGGTCCGCGAAGACCGCTCGGTCCGCAACCGCGCCTGCTACCTGGCGATCGGCGTCAGCGTCGAGGGCGAACGCGAGGTGCTCGGCATCTGGTGGCAGGAGAGCGAGGGCGCCAAGTTCTGGCTGGCTGTCCTGAACGACCTGCACCACCGCGGCATCGAGGACGTCCTGGTCTGCTGCGTCGACGGCCTCACGGGTTTCCCCGAGGCGATCGAGGCCGTCTTCCCGAAGGCCTGGGTGCAGAGCTGCATTGTCCACCAGATCCGCAACAGCATGCGCTACGTGGCCTACCAGGACCGCAAACGCGTCGCCGCGGACCTCAAGCCCGTCTACCGGGCCGTCAACGCCGACGCCGCCTGGCAGGCCCTCGCGGAGTTCGACGAGAAATGGGGGCAGAAGTACCCAATGATCGCCGGCTCCTGGCGCGAGCGCTGGGAGAACATCACACCATTCCTCGCGTTCCCGCCCGATCTCAGGAAAGCCGTCTACACGACCAACAGCATCGAGAACCTCAACCGCCAGATCCGCAAGGCGATCAAGACCCGCGGACACTTCCCTGACGAGCAGGCCGCCACGAAGCTCATCTACCTCGCCATCCAACGAGCCGAGGGCAAGTGGCAGAAAGCGTTCAACTGGACAACAGCACTACGAGGCCTCAAGATCCACTTCGGAGACCGACTCCCCAACTAACCATCCCCGGCCTCACACACAGAAGCCCGGACAGCCTCGGGGATCCCTGCGGCCACGCGGCACGACCCGAGCTCGCGGGGCTCCTCGCGATCGTAAGCAAGGGGTACGCGGCGACGTGGGGTGAGCGAGTAATCTACGCTCCCTCGCCCGTTGTGACCTGGTAGTCAGTCCTTTACAACCTGCAGAGAGGGATCGACCCGGCGCAGCTGGTCCTCCACGGCGCGCATGTACGGCCTGAAGAACCGACCGTCCATTGTGAAGCCGATCCGTGAGGCGCGCGAAGCCAGCCACATCGCGCAGATCGTGTGACCGTTGTCGTCACCCTCGATCTCAAATCTCACTTCGGAACCAACCGCGCTCTGTTCCTCCGATTGCGCCGTCTCGGAGAATGCGGTCCCGACGACCGCGAGCCCCTTGCGGCCCTCATAGACCGCGACGGCCCCATTCGGAGACCGCGTGACCGACCATTTCGCCTTGATCACGAGACCGCCGCTTCCCGAGAATGCCGCGATGAACCCGCTGACGCACTCCTCCGGTGTGGCGGCTACCCGATAGCGCCACGTCTTGCGGTGATCGAGCAGTCCCGTGTTTAGGCGAAGCCGGCTGGAGCGACCTGGCGCAGATCCCGTTTGCGCGCTGTCGAACCGCTCGGCGGCTATGCGTGCGCGCTCGGCCTGCTCTTCGGCCTTGGCTCGTTCGGCCGCGAGCGTCTTCTGCCGATTGCGCTCGCTAACGATCGCTGCGGCCTTCTCGTCCAACTCGGTGCTGCCCGACGACAACGTCTCGAGGAACTGCGTGTAGAACTGCTTCTGGATTTTCAGCTCGATCTCGAAATTCTCGGACACACCGGTGAGGCGCGCGCGCATCAGAGGCTTGCCAAGCCGCTTTCCCCTTGGTTCGACGTTGAAATCCGTAAGGTCGAGAGCGACGAACGCATGCTCGTCCTTCTGGCGGTTAAGACCAGCGGTGCCGAGCCCAGGCTTGGCAACGATGAGCAGGCGATGCCGGGTGACGATCCACTTCGCACTTCCTTCGAACTTGACCTTGGGCGCTCTGTACCGAACCATGCCTTGGTACTTCCGCCACATCGGCTCATCGCGTCCGTAGGGGACGAGCTCTAGTTGGAACCACTTGCCAGGCGCCTTGACCCGCAAGCCGAGGCTGGGCTCGTCGTGAACTGGCGCGATCTCTGAGCGCATACGACGCTGCAGCATCAGAGCCATGCGCGCTCACCCGCCCCGGAATACCGAGCCAGCTCGTGATGGACCTTCTCGAGTTGCCCGAGGTTTCGCTTTTGGACCAGGAGGCTCACGCGCGATCCGCCGACCTTCTGACACACGAGTCGCGTATCAGAACTGCCCGAGCGCGGCGGCTCTGCGCGCGTCCTCGCCGGTCGGCGCTTTCGCGAGGCCGGTGTCCGGGTCGATTTGGACGACGCCAGCGCCGGTGCCCACGGCGACGGCGAACATGTATGTGTAGTGCTGGCCGAGCGGCGTGAAGTGACCCTGGGCAGCCCAACCGTTGGCTTCCATCGTCGCGACGACCCAATGGGCGAGCTTCGTGGCCGCGTCGTTGAGCTTGTGCTTCTCCCAGAGGTCGTAGGTGAGGTCCGAGACCGCGTAGAGGACGAGCTTGCGCCAGCCGGCGGGAGCGCCGGCCGAGAGCCCCTCGAACGCCGACACGCCCAGCAGACACAGATTGGTGACGGCCTCGCCGCTCGGCGGACCGTCCGCGCTGAGCTCCTGATCGGCGTTGAAGAACCGCTCTATCAGGACGGTGTCGGCCTCTGTGAGGCCATCCGTCGAGTAGCTGGGGCGTGGCGGGTCGCCCTCCATCGTGGCGATCGTGCGCACATCCACGTCCTCCCAGATCGGGATCTCGACGGGCGGACCGACCGGCGGCAACTCCTCGACGCTGGACCAGAGCGAGCGCATCGCCTCCGAGAAGATCGACGGCGGAACCGCGGGGATGCCGATGCGAGCGGCGCTGATCCACTCGTCTGCTCGTGGATTGCCCAGGCTCTTGGCGTGGCCCGCCAATGTCATCAGCGCCAACAGGCGCTGGGGGCCGGTGTCGCCGTTCGTGAGGGGCTCGTCCGTCTTGTAGGTGCGCTCGTCATAGGGCGGGCCGAGCAAGCCCGCATCGAACAGCTGCTCGCCGAGGCGCACAATCACACGCTGAGCCTCCGGGCCTTCGTCCGCCCACGGCAGTGGAAGCGCGATGCGACCCACTCGACGACTCGACGCGTCCCTCGCGGCGTCGTCGAGCTCGCACATGCGCCACTCCATCGCGAGGCCGAGCGCGTTGCTGAGGTAGAACTCACCGAATCGCGCCTTGACCCAGTCGTACACGTCGCTGGACTGACTGGGTCCTTCCCCGACGAGTTGCGCGTAGTAGCGGTCGAAGTCCGCGACGTAGTTCGCCGGGTCGAGCTGAAGGCCCCATCGGGCGTAATTGCCACGATGCGCGTCGAACATGGCCATGAACATCCTGTGGCGCTCGTCCGGGTCGGGCCAGCTGAGCATGAAATGACGGCTCTCCTCGGGCGCGAGAAACATCACGGTCGGCCCCGCCAGCTCCTCGACCTCGATCTCGCCCAGATCGTTGTAATCAGCGAGCCGCAGCGTCATGGCAGCGGGCGTAGCGGGCTTGAACAGACCCTGTTTCTGCATCCCGACAAGGACGAGCGACTTGCGTGTCAGCACGACTAGAACGTCGGCGCTGCGCGTCTCCGTCGCCCAGGTCGCTCGACTGATCTCCAGCACAGCATCGGCGTGGCCCTCAACGCCACGACACGCCACGTCCAGCTGCGCGAGCACCTCCGGCGACGGCGCAGGCATACCAGTCCGATCGAGGACTTCCCTGAGAGGGGGGTCTGTGAGGTTGACCGCCATGACGCTTCTGTCGCGCCGTTTGCGCTAGCGCTCCGACTCGTTGATCGTCGATGTCGCTGCACGCTCCCCGGTTTCCGATCGCGTCTGTTCCAAGCGCCGGATCTCATACGGGGCGAGGCGGGCCATCCCGTACTGTCGCCCGATGAAGTCGATGGAAGCGTCGAGCAGCGACGGCGGCGACAGCGCGGACGAAGGCGTCGCTGTCGTCCTGGGCGAGCATGAAGAGCTCGTATTCGATGTTTCCGCCGCCGATCTGGCTGGGGTCAATCCCCGAGCCTGGAGGATCGAACGTCCAGCGTCCGTACTGCTCGAGCGTGCGTGCGAAGTCGGCGGGAAGCCGCACCGCACCTGTGTTCTGCTGGCGTTTGCCGAAGAGACCCATGAGTGGTCCTACGGCGCCTGGATCGAGCGCATGCTGCTCGTCCGCTTGATCGCCCGTACCTCCCGGCCGTCGAGCTTGGTGACCGCCGTCCAGGCGGAGGGCTGGCGTCCGTTGTAGAGCCAGATGCCGAGGGTGGCGGGCCATGCCCACGCCTTGAAGAGCATCAGTCCGAACCACGGGAGGTTCGGCAGCAGAAACTCACGCCAGTCCGGCTTGACCGCGGGAAAGCCGACCCGGACGTAGAGCGCGATCATCGCGACGACGAAGCCTCCGGCGTAGATGAAGCCGAGCGCTTGCATTGCGTTTTGGTCCTTTCGTTTGGGCTGCCTACCAAGGCCTGACGACTAGTGCCGCTTCTTGCAGTGCGGGCATTCCCATCCACCGCTCGCGCTCGCGTAGTTGGGATTCACGTACAGCGAGGCCGAGCACGCGCTGCATTTGACTTTGACGTTGTTGACGGAGCCCGACGGGGACGTCGTCGCGGTGTACATCGCATCTCCCCCTTCGATCAGGTTGGCCGGCAGGCGGGGGAGTTTTGCAGATCGGGATTGAGCTTGCTGGCTGGCGGTGGCCGAGTCGCCAGCGCGGTCACGCCGCGCTGACGGTTCAGCCGGGGCCATGTGCGTCGGGAGGACCTGCATGATCCGCGCCGAGCGGAATCAACGCGAGTCTCAGGGCTGCGAGGATCGTCAGGGCCGCGGGGACTCTGGTGGCGTCGTCCACGTGGCCGTGGAGAAGCTCGTTCCGGTAGTTCGGTCAAACGGGCTCACCAGGAAGGCCCAGAGGAAGCGATCCCAAGATTGGTCCATCCACGGCCTGATCTCAACCAGCAAAGCTCCCAGCGGTGGATACTGACCTCGGGTCGGTGGGCCTTGTCGCTGGTCACGTTGCACCCGAGATCGGAGGACGCCCTTCTCCTGGCACAGCGCGCGGACCAATGACTCGATCCGTGGCATCGCGACGGTCGTAGCCTCTTCGTACCTCTTGGCTTGGAACGCGAGGATCGCTCGTGCGACAGATCGGGCGACTGGAGCTGAGACATGCGGCAGTGGCTGCAACGTGGTCATCAGCTCCGCTTCAGACGGCGAGAAACGGGTGAGCGCTCCTTCGAGCACTCGGGCAGTGACCTCTCCGCCGATGCCTAGTAGTCGTCCAGGCCGGGACGATCCGCCAGTTGCATGAGCCACGAGCCGGCGAGCACTGGGTATGGTCGGTCGTGGGTCGCCCTCTGTACGCCTGTGGTGGTGCCGCGCTTCGTACACTTTGAAGCCATGTCGACACATCGCGCGAACATCACCGAAGAGCAGCACATCGAGCTCCCGGTCGAGGAGCTCCTGCGTCGTGCGCGCCCGCTGCCGGTGCACGATGAGATGGTGATCGAGGATCTGTGCGCGGAGGAGGGCGAAGCCTTCGTCCTCGCCGTGGAGTCGTGAGCCCGGGCGAGCCGCGCGGGCCGATCGTCATCGGCACGGACGTCTTCAGTGCGGATCTCGTCCTGCGGTCGCGGTTGACGGAGCTCTACGCCCCGATCGTCACCGGGCGGCTGTTCAAACGGTCGCCGAGCTGCGACATGGCGTGCTGCTCCCTTCGGGGGTGATGAACGCAACGAAAGACCCGGCAGAACCACAACCAGGAGGTAGCTTGGTTGGGCAAATGGGTCCATTGTCCGCCCGCTGGTAGCCTTGGGTTATGGCGACCACTAACGTTGAGATTGACAACGAGTTGTTGGTGCGGTTGCGCGAGCGCGCGCCGGGGAAGAGCGACCGCGAGTTGCTCGAGGATCTGGCAACCGTGACGCTTGGGTTCGAGACGATTCAGCGCGCACGACAGCGCACGGCGGACGCTGGCGTCGACCAGCGGGAGATCGAAGACGAAGCGGTGCGCGTAGTGCGCGAGCACCGACGCCGACGTACGGGCGGGCAGCCCGCGGCTTGAAACGCGTCGTATTCGATCCCAACGTTCTGCTTTCAGCGCTCGTCGGCAAGCCGGACGCTGCGCCCTCGATCCTGCTTGACGCGGTCCACGATCATGCCGTCGAGATGGTTGCCTGCCCATTGCTGATCGCCGAGGTCCGCGAGAATCTCAAACAGCCGTACTTCCGCAGGCTGCTCGACCAGAATGAAGCCGAGCTGGCTGTCGCGGCGCTTGAGCGCATCGCAGTGATGCTCGAAGATCCACTCGATCCAGAGCCGGTGCTACGCGACAGCGACGACGATTACCTGCTGGCGCTTGCACGATCGGGGAAGGCTGAGGCAATCGTCACGGGTGACAAGGATCTCCTCGACCACGTCGGCCTGCAGCCGCCTGCGATCAGCGCTCGCGAGGCCGCCGACAGGCTCGCATCATCATGAGCCTCCCTGGCGTCGGGCCTGCTCCCGGGGTCAAGGAAAAGCCAAGAGAAGGCCCGAAAACAACCGCAAACGCCGAAAGGGCTGGTCTCGCGAAAAACCGCCGATTCGCGGCGCAAACGCAATCGGCCGCAAACAGCCGCAACCGCCCGGCCCGGTCTCATAACCCGAAGGTCGCGGGTTCGAATCCCGCCTCCACCATGCCAAACATCAGCGACCGCACCACCGAGCAGTTAGATTGGAGTCGGCATGTAGCTCGTCTGGCTGGCGCAGCTTCCACACAGCGTCTTGTACCAGGGGGAGCGTGACGGAGTGCCGTGCAGCGATCCCGGTTCTCCGCACAGCTCGCAGGTGACGCGCGCTCGCTTCTCGGCTGCGTCCACCAGCTTCTCGGCGAGGGCGACGCGGCGCTCGAGGACGGCGGTCCGTCGCTTGCCCTCGGGTGTTTGCATGTAAAGATCAAGACGATCGCACCACTCCCAGTAGTCGCGGCTCCATTGGGCCCATTCCTCCTCACTCCCATCTCGTCCCGGTGTCGGCGGCTCGGCGTCGTGGGGATCGTCGACGCGCTCGCCGGCTTCCCAGTAGTACCGCAGTCCGCCGTACTTCTCCTTGACCTGGTGAATCACGTAATTCGGCAGGAGTGCGCGTCGTCATCGCCTAGCCCTGGCCCGCAAACCCGAGCTGCTGACGCCTCAAGCCCAGCATCTTCGCTTTGGCCTCGGCGGCAAGTTGCTCTATCCAGGATTCGGCTGAGAGCTCTTCGCCGAGCATCTGCGCCTGGCGCTTGACCGTCGCGAAATCCCCAGGCGCGAGGTCGCTGATGGCGCCCAGCGCCTGCCTGAGCTCGTCCGCGTGCGCGGGATTTGCGTTTGGGTCGAGCCCGCTCTCCCTGCAGAACATCGACCACGCCTGCTCCTGGGAGAGGGCCTTGAACTCGAGCTTCCAGGTGAAGCGGCGCATCGCCGCTGCGTCGATCGAGTCCATCAGGTTGGTTGCCGCGATGAATATTCCCTCGAAGCGCTCCATTCGTTGGAGCAGCTCGTTGACCTGTGTCACCTCCCAGTGGGCGCGTGCGAGCGTGCGATCGCGCAGGAACGAATCCGCCTCGTCGAGGAACAGCAGCGCACCCTCGTTCTCTGCCTCGGCGAACATCTTCGAGATCTGCTGCTCCGTCTCACCGAGCCACATCGACAGAAGCTCGGACGCCGAGCGCATGAGAATTGGCATGTCCAGCTCGACTGCGATGTGCTCCGCGAGCTGCGTCTTGCCCGCGCCCGGGATGCCCCAGAAGCACAGCGAGCCCACTGGGCGCTTGCGTAGCGACGCGATGATCTGCTGCGGCGTGAAGCGTCCGCCGATGTTGAGGAGCTTGAGGTCGTAGCCGGTGACGGAGTCACGTATTCCCTCGGTGCGGTCACGCCCGAGGACCTTCTGGCTGTGCGCGACCGCGCGCTTGATCACCTGCTCGCGCTGTGCGTCCAATCGCTCTCGGCGCCTGTCGGGCTCATCGTGCGACTGATCGTCTGCGAGCACGATCAGACGAGCAAGCTCGGCGGCCTGCCGGACCTGCTGCTCGCCGAGCAGACTGTACTTTGCGAGGTCGCGCTCCAGGCGCGAGGAGAGGCCGAAGTCCGAGATCACCTGCGCGACACGTGCCCGCCGCTCTGCGCGCGAGCCTGGCAGCGCTTCGCAATGGAATAGGAAGGCGCCCAGGTTGCGCTCCGAGAGCTGCCGCGCGCGGTCCGTAATCCAGACGCAGCGCACGCGACTTCCCGTCAAGCCCTCGTCGGAGGCGCGCTCCGGGTCATCGCCGTAGGCGAGCTCGGCATCGTCGAGGTCGAAGAGGTGCAACATGGTGCGAGGGCGGGAGGCGAGCGCCTCGTGAGCGCGATCGACGACCAGCACCGCGTCAGGGCTTGATCGCTCCACATGGCGCTGGGCGATGTACGTCCAGGTCGGCATGTCTCCCGCCGCGACGTGCCTCGTGACCACCGCATGTCCCTCGACGCCCTCACCCTGGAGCAGCCGCGCGATCATGTCTCGCTTGTCGACCGTCTTGGGGCCGTAGACGAGCGCGTGCACGCCGCGACCAGCGGGCAGTGGCTTGCGGAGCAGGCCAAAGAGGATCTGTCTGTCGTCCTCGTGCAGGCGCCCGAGAGACCCTGTCGAGGGCGACAGACACAGGGGCTTGACGAACCGCTCGACGAGCGCGGCATCGTCCTCAGCGTGCTCCGCGAGCGTTGCGCTCAGATGGCTCGACGGGCCCTGTACCCGCAGCGGACGCTCCTTGACGTTCAGCAGGCCGGAGCGCACCAGCGCCCCCTGCTCCGACAGCGCCGAGACCACCTCTGACTCCGAGTGGCCGAGTGCCGCTCCAAGTACCGCCTTGGTCGCCTGGTCGGCGCCCATCAGCAGCTCGAACAACTGAGAGAATCCAGGCCGAGCGCGGCCAATCTGGAACGCGAGCACATCGCGCTCCATCGCGTTCAGATCCAGCAGACCCGCGATGCGGTCGATGTTCTCGTCCAGGGCGGTGATGGACCGCGACGCCTCGACTTCCGCCACGCGCGCCCAGTCGCGCAGCGCGTTTCGCAATGAGCCCTGATCCCGGCCGATCACTCCGAACACGCTCGTCCCGCGCAGATACAAGCGGACGAAGCGCCCGCTGGTGCGCTCGCCGAACTGCCGCTGGAGATCCTTCAGCGTCGGCAGCAGCTTCTCATCCGCTGCGCCCTCCTCGCAGTTCTCGCCGGCAAGCGGGCCAGGCGGGGAGGCGGCCGCGGCACAGCTCGCGTAGAGCAGCGCGAACAGATGCGGGTCTGCCGCGAGCAGCCAGCCGAAGCCGGGGCTCTGCGCCAGGCGCAGCGTCCACGCCGCCATCTGCTGCGCGCCAGGCGTTTCGAGGGGGTTGTCGGATGGGTTGTGTTGAGGGCACATGCTCGCGCGAGCGGTCGGGGCCAGATGACTATGAGTATCGCACACAGATGTCACGTATGCGTTTACGGCTGGTTGCCAGGCGGACCCTTTGCGCAGCTTTACAGTCCAAACGCTTCTCTAACGTTTTTGTGCGATTGCTTGATAGACGCTAGGGTGCGTGCACGGAGCTCCAAGAGGGAATGGTTGGGCAACGGGGTCAGCGGAGATACCTGGCGGGTGAGCTGATGGCGGTCGTGGCGGCTGAAGACATTGGCCCGAACCTGTGACTGACACGAGTCGAAGCGGGCGCCGGGAGCGACTTCGTGTCGTCTGCTGCCTCAGGCATCGAGCTCCGCTCTTCTTCGACGCGGTAGGCGACGTCGAGGCGTAAGCCGTCAGCTAGCTCCAGAGTCCGCTGACTGGCACGGCGGCCAGTCGATCCCCGAACGGCAGTGTGTCGGCGCCCGTGTGCAGCACGACGCCGGCCTTGAAGCGTGGGCCGAGCTTGTCGCGCAGGTAGCGCAGGCCGGCGAAGTCGGCGGTGGAGGGCGTGGCGCTCGCCTTCACCTCGATTCCTACGACGTTGCCGTCGTGGCGCTCGATGATGACGTCGACCTCGCGTTGTTGCTTGTCGCGATAGTGGAAGAGTTGAACTGGTCGCTCGGCCCAGTCGGCCTGGCGAAGCAACTCCATCGCGACGAAGCTCTCGAGCATGGTTCCCGCGACGGCACTGTCCTCGACGATTCGTCGCTCGTCGGCGCCGATGAGATGGGCGAGCATGCCGCTGTCGACGATGTAGGTCTTGGAGCTCTTGATCTGACGGCTGCCGAGGTTTACGTGCCAGGGCTTGACCTGGTGGACGAGGAACAGGTCCTCGAGGATCTTGGTGTGTGAGCGCACGGTGTTGGCGTCGAGCTCGAGGTCCTTGCCCATGCCGTGAAAGCTCGTCAGGTCGCCCGATCTCGCGGCGATGACGAACAGCAGCCGTTCGATGTTCTCGACGTTGCGGACGTTGGCGATGTCATCGAGGTCTCGGCCGATGATCGAGGCGATGTAGCTAGAGAAGAACCGGGTGCGCCCACGCGCGCTGCGGCCCTGCGCTTCGGGGTATCCACCGGTGACGAGTGTGGGGGCAAGCGCTCTGCGGCCGACCGGAACCCCTGTGAGCCTTGGGAACCGCCCGGCGAAGAGATCGTCGATGAACTGCTCGCGGACGGTGTGCATCTCGCCCTGTGAGAGCGGCCACAGTGTGAGGTACTCAACCCGCCCGGGGAGGGCATCAGCGACGGTGGGCAGCGACAGTATGTTCGCTGACCCGGTGAGCAGGAACTGGCCGCGCATCTGGTCGGCGTCGAGGCGTCGCTTGATCGCGCGCAGCAGCTCCGGTGCACGCTGGATCTCGTCGATGGCGATGGGTCCTTCGATGGCAGCAATGAACCCGGCTGGATCGGCTCGCGCGGTCTCGGCGGTCGCGTCGTCGTCGAGGCTGATCAGCCGCCGCGCCGGGTGCTCATCGGAAGCGATCTGGGCGACGAGCGTGCTCTTGCCGACCTGGCGGGCTCCAAGGACGGCGACGGCGCGGCTGTCGGCCAACGCCTCCACAAGGTCGCGACGGAGACGACGGGCAATCAGGCGCTGGGGCACACGCAGATTGTAATCACGGGCTGGGACAGATTAGGAATATATCACGGTCAGATCATGAATATGTAGCGGGCGGATTGCGAGTCGCTCGGCGACTTTCCGCTCGCAATCGCAGCGGCGCTAAGCTCACAGACTTGGCAGACGAGCCCCGCAAAGACGCTCCGACACCGGCACCCGCCATCCCCACGCCGGGGTCGCTGCCAAAGCTGCCGCAGACCATCTTCGACATCGAGAAGCGCGGAGGCTCAGGCAAGGGCGGGAAGGCCGACGCACCTCGTGGCCGAGTTCGTCGAAGTCGCGGTCGATGATGCGGTCGATGTAGCCGTCGAGTTGCGCTCGCGCGAGGCGCCCAGGGGAGATTGCGCAGGCCGGGAAGGCCGGACCCGAGTATCAGCCGCTTACTGAACTATTTTGCAGCATGCTGCAGAACGATTTCGCGCCCGGCCGCTCCTTACGGCAGCATGCTCCTCCGGCCCTCACCCGCTGCTCTCCTCTTGAGCGGGCACGTAGTTTGCCTGCTCAGCGCAATTCCCGCAGAGCGTCTTGTACCACGCATAGCGTGAGCGAGTGCGGTGCAGCCGGCCCGGCGCTCCGCACAGCTCGCAGCTGACGGACGCTCGCTTCTCGGCGGCGTCTACGAGCCTCTCGGCGAGCGCGACGCGGCTCTCCAGATCGGCGGTCCGTCTCTTGCCCTCTGGCGTCTGCAGGTATCTGTCCAGACGCTCAGACCATGCGTCATGCTCTCGACTCCATCTGGCCCACGCCTCCTCGTGGCCCTCTCGTCCTGGTGTCGACGGCTCAGGGTCGCCGGGGTCATGGATCTCCTCCCCCGATTCCCAGTAGTACCGCAACCCGCCGAACTTCTCCTTGGCTTGGTGAAGCACGTAGCTGGGCAGCAGTGCGCTCAGTTGACCATCGAGCTCGACGATCAGGGCATACCAGCCACGATCACAAGAAATCCAGCGCCCCCAGCCGTCCGGGATGCGTCGCAGGATTGCTGCCAGCGCCTCGGCGTGCTCGCCGGCATCCTCCGGAACGTGCATGGCGTTGAGCATCTGCTGATGATCGAGACCGCGTGCGGCTTGCGCCATTGCCTCCCACGCCGCTCGGAAGCCGTTCTCATCGCCGGCTGCGGCAGCCGCCATCTGCCTCGCCGCGTCGGCGAGCGCGTCCCATCGCGCCTGCTCGTCGCTTGGCAGAGCGGCCGGCTCCGGCGCAGCCGCGTGTGATCGATCGTGCTGTCGTATCTCGTGTCCCACTGCATCACCGATCGGTCGTCGCGACAATCTAGCACACTATAAGTATCACTGCAAGCTCTCCGACGCGGGGTTGCCCGCCCATCGACCAGCGCATGAAATCGAGGCCAACCGGACCAACCGTCGTGCTGGAACGATGCATGTGCTACCCATTGTCTGTAGACTCATCGGCGGCGACGTGGCAGGGTCGATGCGCGGTGGAAGCCAGATCTCGAGACCACGTTGCGCTCGGCCAGGCGATCAGGGAGCTGCGTCTCACCGCCGGTCTCTCCCAGGAGGCGTTCGCCGATCGCTGCGGCATGCACCGCACCTACGTCGGTGGCATCGAGCGCGGCGAGCGCAACGTCAGCTTCGCCAACCTGCTGCGGGTCGCGGGTGCCCTCGGCGTGCGTCCTTCGGAGTTGCTGGTGCGCTACGAGCGCCGCGCACGGGATATGTGACCACCTGTGGGGTCCGACGCTCGGGCTACCTTTCGCCGGTGCTCAGCACGATCTCCGAGCTGAACGAGGTGGAGCTGTCGGGCGTTGAGGCGGCCGTCGGGCCGCGCTCGTTCGAGCGGGGGCGCAGCTACGCCCGTGGCAACCGGGTTTTGGCGGTCGAGTGGGATGCGGACACCGACACGCTGACCGGCTCGGTGGTCGGCCAGGGCGCGCTCTACGACACCGCTGCCTTCTTCGCCGAGCACGACGGCGCGCTGGCGTTCGACGACGGCGAGTGCACCTGCCCGGTCGGGTACAACTGCAAGCACGTGGCGGCGATCGTGATCGCCGCCACCGACGGTCACGGCGCCGGGCGGTCGCGTGGTCGCACTCCTCGACCAGCCGCGCCCAGCCCTCGCCGGCCGCCGCGTATCGCCACCACGGCCGAGCCAGCCTCGTGGCAGCAGTCGCTGCGCGCGCTGATCGACGCGCCGGCTGTCCGGCCGCAGACGGGCAACCCATTGGCCATCGAGCTGACGCTCGATACGAGCGGCCTGGCAGCGCGGGGGCCGCTGAAGCTGATGGCGCGGCTGATGCGCGAGGGTGCCCGCGGCGGCTGGGTCAACGGTTCGCTGGCGTGGAGCGGCCTGGACTCGTGGAGTGTGCGCGACGGCGACTATCGGTCCGATCACCTGGCGCTGGTGCGCGAGCTGTACGCGATCCACCGCGCGCGCGAGGGACGAAGCTCCTATTACACATACGGTGCCGACAAGACCCTCGATCTCAGCGACTGCGACAGCGCGCAGCTGTGGTCGCTGTTGGACGAGGCGGCTCGTCATGGGCTGAGGCTGATCCACGCTCACCCCGCGCTCGGCGAGGTCAGGCGCGAGCAGGGCGAGCTGTCGATCGACGTGACGAGGGTGGGCGGCGATCGATGCTCGCGCGTGAGCGCGGTCCTCCAACTCGACGGCGAGGACGCGAGCGACTTGGAGCCGCTGCTCTTCCTCGGCGCCAGCGGCCACGGTCTCTTGTGCGCCGAGCGCGGCGGCGAAGCAGCCGCGCACCCGCCCGAGCACTGCCGGCTGACGCTCGTGCGTCTCGCGCGGCCGGCCCCTGCGTCGCTGCAGCGGATGCTCCTCGATCGCGCGCAGATGGAGATCCCGGCGGGCGAGCTGGACCGCTTCGCCGAAGAGCTCTGCCCAGCGCTGCGCAACGTCGCCCCAGTCATCTCCTCGGATGACTCCTTCTCGCCCCCCGAGATCTCTGCGCCCACGCTCGTGTTACGGGCGAGCTACGGCGCTGACCATGCCGTCGATGTCGGGTGGGAGTGGGCTTATCAGGTCGGCGCTGCCACCCGCCGTGTGGCGCTCACGAGCAACGGCGAGGGCCCTGGGTTTCGCGATCTCGGCGCCGAGCGGGCGATCCTCGCCAGCACCGTGCTCACGGAGACCGGCATGGAGCGCTTCGGGCTGGTGGGGCTTGACGGACGACCCGCCGACACGCCGGCGGTCTCGCTGGCCGGCCTCGACAGCATGCGGCTCACCACGGAGCTGCTGCCGCGGCTGGTGGAGTACGAGGACGTGACCGTGGAGGTCACGGGAGAGCCCGCGGACTACCGCGACGTCGGCGACTCGCTGACGATCGGGCTCTCCACCGCGGACATCGCGGGAGAGCGCGACTGGTTCGACCTCGGTGTGACGATCGGCATCGAGGGTCGCGAGCTGCCGTTCGCCGAAGTGTTCACCGCGCTCGCCGGCGGTGAGTCGCACATGCTGCTCGACGACGGCGCCCACTTCTCGCTGCTGGAGCCGCGCCTGCAGGAGCTGCGCCGGCTGATCGAGGAGGCGAGGGCGCTGAGCGACTCGCCGGCCGCCACGCTGCGGATCAGTCGCTACCAGGCGGGACTGTGGGCCGAGCTGGCCGCGCTCGGCGTCGTGAAGGAGCAGGCCGATGCGTGGCAGCGTCAAGTCGGCGCACTGCTGGAGCTCGACGCGTTGGACGATCACGAGCCGCCGTCAGCGCTTCAGGCGCGCCTGCGCCCCTACCAGCGCGAGGGGTTCAGCTGGCTGGCCTCGCTGTGGGATCTCGAGCTCGGCGGCATCCTCGCCGATGACATGGGGCTCGGCAAGACGCTGCAGGTGCTGGGGCTCGTCTGCCGTGCGCGCGAACGCGATCCGCACGTTGGCGCGTTTCTGGTGGTCGCGCCGACGAGCGTCGTCTCGGGCTGGGTGGGCGAGGCGGCACGCTTCGCCCCGGACTTGCAGGTGGCCGCGGTGACAGACACGCTGGCACGATCGGGGCGCACGATCGACGAGGTCGCCGGCGCCGACATCGTGGTCACGACCTACACGCTCTTTCGTCTCGAGGCCGACGCCTACCGCAGTGTGGAATGGGCTGGCCTGATCCTCGATGAGGCGCAGTACGTCAAGAACCACCAGGCCAAGACCTATCGCTGCGTGCGTGAGCTTGCCGCGCCGTTCAAGCTCGCGATGACCGGCACGCCGATGGAGAACAACCTGATGGAGCTGTGGTCGCTGCTGTCGGTCACGGCCCCCGGGCTGTTCCCCGATCCGGGGCGGTTTGCCGAGCAGTACGCGCGCCCGATCGAGCGCAGGGGCGATGCCGAATGCCTGCGACGCTTGCGCAGGCGGATCAAGCCGCTCATCAAGCGCCGCACGAAGGAGCTCGTGGCCGCCGATCTTCCGGCCAAGCAGGAGCAGACGCTCGAGGTGGAGCTGCACCCGCGCCATCGCAAGCTGTACGACACCTACCTGCAGCGCGAGCGCCAGAAGGTGCTCGGGCTGCTCGGCGACTTCGACCGCAACCGCTTCACCATCCTGCGCTCGATCACGTTGCTGCGTCAGCTCAGCCTGCACCCAGGCCTCGTCGACGATGACCACCAGGGCGTGCAGTGCGCGAAGCTGGGCGGGCTGGTCGAGCAGCTGGGCGACGTCATCGGCGGCGGCCACCGCGCGCTCGTCTTCAGCCAGTTCACAGGTTTCCTCGCGAAGGTTCGCGAGCGGCTCGACAGCGAGGGCATCGGCTACTGCTACCTCGACGGTCGCACGCGCCGGCGCGAGCGGGTGCTCGAGCGCTTCAAACAGGGCGGGGACCCGGTGTTCCTGATCAGCCTCAAGGCGGGCGGCTTCGGGCTGAACCTCACCGAGGCCGACTACTGCTTCCTGCTCGACCCCTGGTGGAACCCGGCCACCGAGGCCCAGGCCGTCGACCGCGCCCACCGCATCGGCCAAACGCGCCCGGTGATGGTCTACCGGCTGATTGCCCGCAACACGATCGAGGAGAAGGTCGTGGCGCTCGCGCGCCGCAAGGCCGTGCTGTTCAGCGGCGTCATGGACGAGGGCGACCTGTTCGCCAGCAGTCTCACCGCCGAGGACGTCCGCGGGCTGCTCGCCGACTGAGGGCACAGGCCAGTTCCGCAACGTGACAGACATTCCATTTCCTGTACTTGACCGTACATGCGGGATAGCAGTCCGCTCGCTGCTCAAGGCGCACGGGGTCGACTACGCGCAGGGCTACCACCTCGGCAGGCCCTGCCCGGTGTCCCTCGCGCTGCAACCCTGATCGCCTCAGCTGGTGGGGAGCGCGATCGGCGCGGCGGCCCAGCTCTCCGTGCGGCGCACGAGCGGCGCCGCTCCCACACGCCGCTCCAGTGCAAGCGCGCGCCGCAGGCACGCCTGCGCGCGCCCGTGCTCGCCGAGCGTGCCCGCGAGCATGCCCAGGTAGCGGTCGGCGGCGCCGACGCACAGCATCCCTTTGGTGGCCACCAGCAGCAACCCCGCATACGGCCGCAGCAGCTCGCCAAGCGTCCGCGCGCTGGGCGCGTCGCCCACGCGTGCGGCGACCTCCGCGAGCAGCGCGAGGGACAGCGTGAAGGTGGCGTCGCGGGGCAGTGACGCGAAGCCGTCCGCCGCCAGCAGCTGCAACTGCGCGGCGGCCTCGTCCAGCTCGCCGAGCTCGCTGTGCAGCAGCGCGAGCGCGCAGCGGAAGCCCGTGAGGTGGGGGTTGGCCTTGATCGCGTCGAGCGCCAGCGGTCGCAGCTCCGTCAGGCGGCCCTGCTCGCGTCGCAGCCAGATGATCTGGCCGAGGTACAGGTTGAGGACGTTCGGCTCGTGCTGCGCGTGGGCCAGCAGCTCCCCGGCGGCCGGTTCGACGTCGTCGAGGCGGCCGTCCACGAGCGCTCGCATCCCGCGCCACAGCGAGCAGAACATGTCCGTGTACCAGTAGTCGATGCGCGCGCGCAACCGCTCGATGCGCGCCACCTCAGCGTCGAACGCGCGTACGTCGCCGCACTCCAGGCACGCGAGCGCGCTGACGTGACGCGCGTTCGCAAGCGCCTGCGGGTCGCCGCGACGCTCGGCCAGCAGCAGCAGCTCGGATGCGAGTGCCAAGCGCTCGCGAACGCGCGGGCTCCAGCCGAGCACCTCCGCGTGCACGAACAGCGCGCGGGCGAGCGCGCCGTCGTCCCCGCAGCGCCGCGCACGCGCGAGCGCATCGGCGGACAGACGCTCCGCCGCGGGGCCGTCCCCTTGCGAGCAGGCGACGTGGTCGGCCATCCCGGCGAGTACCAGCGCCGCCGCCACATCGTCGTCCTCGACCGCCGCGAGCGCGTCCTCGCTGAGCTCCTGCAGCGCCGGCGACGGTACGCCGAACGTATTCAGGTGTGAGCCGAGCGTCGCCGCGCGCGCCAGCGCGGCGGGCGACCCGAGCGCGCGCGCGTCCTCCCCCGCGCTCAGCGCCGCGTGCTTGCAGCCCTCGATGTCGCGCCCCAGCAGCCGCGCCTCGGCCAGCAGCAGGTTCAGCGCACAGCGCCCAGTCCGGTCCGGGCGGCGCGCGAGCGCGCAGCTGCGCAGTCCCCGCTCAGCGACCAGCGCGGCCTCGTCGAAGGCCAGCGCCGCCAGCGCCTGGCCCGCCGCCGCGCGTGCATACGCGACGGCCTTCGCCGTGGCGGCGGGGCGCGCGGCGGCCGCGAAGTGCTCCGCCAGCGCCGCCGTGCGGCCGGGGTCGGCGCCCTCCCCGGCTTCGCCGGCCCCCAGGGCCTCGAGCGCTTCGCCCACCCGCTCGTGCATACGCGCGCGGCGCGCGCGGCTGAGGCGCGTGTACAGCGCATCCCGCACGAGCTCGTGCACGAACGCGAGGCGTTCGCCGTCGGGCGAGAGCTCGGCGACGAGGCCCGCGCGCAGTGCCTGCTCGATCGCCCCCAGCGCGTCCTCCTCGCCGCTGCACGCCTGCACCAGCTCGAGCTCGAACTGCACGCCCACGACCGCCGCCACGGACAGCACCTCGCGCGTGCGCTCGCCGACGTCGGCGAGGCGACGGTCGATCGCCTCGCGCACGCCCGGCGGGGGCGCCAGGGCGATCTCGCCCAGCGCCGCAGACGCGCCGCCGCTGCCGTCCGCGGCGGCCGTGAGCGACATGTACGCGAGCGCCTGCTGCACGAACAGCGGGTTGCCGGCGGTCGCGCGATGCAGCCGGCGCGCGAGCGTCGCTCGCCCGGTGCCGCGGTCGCGCCCGCTGGCGCCGGCAGCGGTGTCCGGCGCAGCAGCGTCACGCGAGCCGGCTCCGGCGCCGGAGACGTGGCCGTGGCGCGCGAGCAGCTCCGCGAGCTCGCTCTCGCTGAGTCCCCCCAGTCGCACCTCCGTGAAGCCGGGATCGACCGCGAGCGCCTCCCACATGGGCGCGGACGCGCCGTGCGCGCGCAGCTCCGTGTCACGGTGGGTGCCCACGATCAGCAGCCGCGCGGGAGCGCAGCGACGAGCGAGATGGCGCAGCAGCAACAGCGTCGAGGGGTCGGCCCAGTGGAGGTCCTCCAGCACGAGCACCGTCGCGCGCTCCCGTGCCGTGCACAGCACGAGCTCCGTCACGGCCTCGAACAGCCGCAGGCGCGCCGTCTGCGGGTCCACGGGCGGGCGCGGGCCGGCATCCGCTGGCGTGGCGGGCGCGTCCACACCGGCCAGCTCCGGGAACAGCGCGGCCAGCCCCCCTGCGAGCTCCCCGTCCGTGCCGAGCGGCAAGCCGGCGCGGCCCTGGTCGCTGCGATCGCCGCGCGCGCCGGCGGCCAGCAGCGGCGCGATCGCCTCGCGCAGGGGCTGATAGGGGGCGGCCGCGTCCGCATCGCAGCGGCCCGCCAGCACGAGTGCGCCGCGCGCCGCGAGCCTCGCCGCCATCAGCCCCACGAGCGCGCTCTTGCCGATCCCCGGCTCGCCGTACACCATCGCCAGCTGCCCGCGCCCGCTCGATGCCAGCGCCCACGCCAGCTCGACGGCCTCGATCTCCCGCATGCGTCCCACGAACGCGTCGGCGCGCGGCTCGCGCAACGCGAGCGGGAGCGCCACTCGCTGCTCGCGCGCGGCGTCTCCTGTGCGCCGGCGTGGGCGCAGCGCGGGATCGTGACGGAGGATCGCGAGCTCGAGCTCCTGCAGTCCGCCCCCCGGCTCGGCGCCGAGCTGCTCGCGCAAGTGCGCGCGTGCCTCGCGGTAGACGGCCAGCGCGTCGGCCTGCCGGCCGGCGCGGTAGAGGGCGAGCATGCGCAGTTCCCACAGGCGCTCGCGAAAAGGATGTTCCGTGCACAGCGGCGCCAGCTCGGCGGCGAACTCGGCGTGGTCGCCGCGTTCCACGCGCGCCTGCGCCCAGCTCTCGAGCGCCACCAGGCGGCGCTCCTCCAGGCGGCGGGCCGCGGGGGCGACTCCGGGCGCCGCGGCGACCTCGGCGAAAGCCTCGCCGCGCCACAGCCGCAGCGCGGCCCACAGCGTGCGCGCCTGCGCGTCGGGGTCTCCGCACGCGCGCTGGCGCGTGGATTCACGCAGCAGCTCCTCGAACAACCGTGCGTCCAGCGCCTCGCCGGCGCTCGCCGACAGCGCGTACTCGCCGCGGCGCACCGTGCGCACCACATCCGTGAGCCCCGCGTCGCGCAGCGCACGGCGGAGCGTCGAGACGTACGCCCGCAGCGTCCCCGGCGCGCCCCCCGGCGGCCTGCCTTCCCACAGGTCGTCGATCAGCGCCTGCGCGGACGCGCCCTGCGGGTAGCGCGCGGCGAGCAGCGCGAGCAGCGCCGTCTCGCGAGGGCCGGGCAGCTGCACCGTTCCCCCTCCGTGAAGAACCTCCAACGGACCCAGCACGCTGAGCCGCAGTCCACCCATCGGCCCCGACACCTCGCTTGCTTGCGATTTCAGCCCGTGAAGATAACGCCTCTCCAACGTTTTTCCAACATCCCAGCGCTAGGATTCCGCGCCTTCGGGCGGGCATGCGTGAGCGCGCAGGGGGTGCCGCGCCAGTGGAGCCTTTCCACATGGTTCAAGCCAAGGACGAGCAGAGGAGCACACCCGTGATCAGCATGCCGAGACTTCGCGCGTGCGCCTGCGTCCTCGCGCTGGCGCTGTCCTGCGCGCTGCTCGCCGTCCCTGCCGCCGCGTCCGCCAGGCGGCAGCCGTCCTCGACCTTCTCCGCGGAGGCGAACGTGCTCGTCCCCGCGATCGTCGCCACATCCGTCTCCGAAGTCTCGGTGGCCGCCAACGTAACCGCGGCGGGTGCCAGCGACGTCGCCTACACCGCCACCTTCAAGGCTGAACACGCGCTGGAGAGCGATGAAGGGTACGTGCGGTTGACGGCGCCGCAGGGCGTTACGTTCGCGGCGAACTCCGGCCTCTATGCGGTGATCGACGGCGAACACGCCAACGTCGCCAACGGTGGAGTCGTCGTCGGGCCGGAAGGGCTGGGCGAGAACGTGGTGGACGTGTACATCCCCGACAACTTCTCCGTCGCCGCCGGCGACACCGTCGAAGTGCAGGCCTACGGCGCCAGCAACCCTGCCTCCGAAGAACCCTCCGGAACCTTCTCCGTCGCGACCTCCGCCGACACGGCCCCGGTGTCCAAGCCGCTCCCGATCGGTCCGGCGGGCGGCGTGGAAGATGTGAGCGTGAGCGCGAACACGACGGCGGCGGGTGCGAGCGAGGTGGAGTACACGGCGTCGTTCAAAGCGACGGACGCGATCGGCGACGGCAACCCGTACTGGTTCCACGAAGCGCCGGGGTTCGTGCAGCTGACCGCGCCGAAGGGGGCGGTGTTCTCGGCCAACGGGGGCTTCTATGAGGTGAGCGACGGCGAACACCACGAACTGCCGAACGGGGTGACGGTGAGCCCCGGCGGGGCCGGGCAGAACGTGGTCGACGTGTACATCCCCGGTGGGTTCTCGGTGGCGGCCGGGGACACGGTGGAAGTGCGTGCGTGGGGGGTGAGCAACCCGTCCTCTGAAGAGGCCTCAGGCGCGTTCTCGGTGGCGAGCTCCTCGGATGTCCTGCCGGTGTCCAAGCCGTTGGCGATCGGGCCGGCGGGCGGCGTGGAAGATGTGAGCGTGAGCGCGAACACGACGGCGTCGGGTGCGAGTGACGTGGAGTACACGGCGTCGTTCACGGCGACGGACGCGATCAGCGACGGCAACTCGATCTGGTTCCACGAAGCGCCGGGGTTCGTGCAGCTGACGGCGCCGAAGGGGGCGGTGTTCTCGGCCAACGGGGGCTTCTATGAGGTGAGCGACGGCGAACACCACGAACTGCCGAACGGGGTGACGGTGAGCCCCGGCGGGGCCGGGCAGAACGTGGTCGACGTGTACCTGCCGGGAGGCTTCTCGGTGGCGGCTGGGGACACGGTGGAAGTGCGTGCGTGGGGGGTGAGCAACCCGTCCTCTGAAGAGGCCTCAGGCGCGTTCTCGGTGGCGAGCTCCTCGGATGTCCTGCCGGTGTCCAAGCCGTTGGCGATCGGTCCGGCGGGCGGCGTGAAGGATGCGAGCGTGCACGTCAACGCGAGCTCGGCCGACGCGAGCGAGGCGGAGTACACGGCGTCGTTCACGGCGACGGACGCGATCAGCGACGGCAACACGATCTGGTTCCACGAAGCGCCGGGGTTCGTGCAGCTCACCGCGCCCACGGGCACGGTGTTCGCGAAGAGCCAGGTCTTCTACGAGGTGAGCGACGGCGAGCACCACGAACTCGCCGCGGGCGTGGCCGTGAGCCCCGGCGGGGCCGGCGAAAACGTCGTCGACGTGTACGTACCCGGAGGCGTGCCGGTGGCAGCCGGCGACAGCGTCGAAGTCCGCGCCTACGGCGTGAGCAACCCCGCCTCCGAAGAAGCCTCCGCCAGCGCGTCCGTGGCCACCTCCTCGGACGTGACCGCGGCCTCGCAGCCGCTCGCCATCGGGCCGGCCACAGCGGTCGCGGAAGCGAGCGCGGGTGTGATCGAAGGCAGCTTCAGCGAGAGCTTCACGACCCGCTCGCCCGTCACGAACGGCAACGCGCTCTACTTCGACGAAGGGTCCGGCTTCGTAGAGCTCACCGTCTCGGGCGGCTCGCTGCCGAAGGAAGCCTACGACTACCACTTCGAGGTGAGCTCCGTGGGCGGCTCGGGCCAGCGCTTCGAAGCCGCGTCCGTGCACGTCGACGGGGACACGGCGATGATCCACCCGGCGCAGCCGATCGGCGCGGGCGACCGCGTGCAGCTGCTCGTCAGCGGATTGGCGGGGGCGGAAGGCAGCCTCGTCTCGACCTCGTCCGACGCCGTGCAGGTCAGCACCGGCACGGTGCCGCTTGCGCCGATCAGCGGCACCGTCACCGCGGAAGGCCAGCCAGCGCCGAACGCAAGCGTGCAGGCCTGCCGCGTGGGGGGCGCGTGCACGGTCGTGAGCAGCGACGAACGCGGCAACTTCCAGCTCGCCGTCGCCGCCGAAGCGGCCACCTACCAGCTCACCGCCAGCCCGCCGCCGGCCGGCGTCGGCAGCCGCGCCGGCATCGGGCAGGCGACCGTCTCGATCTCCGGCGCCGCCGGTGCGAGCGGCGTGAACATCGCGCTGGGCGCCGAACCGAAGATCGCGAAGGGCATCACGATCGTGCAGGGCGCGAGCGAACAGACCTCCGCCACCAGCCAGCCGTTCCTGTTCTGGGGCTCGCCGTACGAGCTGAAGCTCGAACCGAGCTTCTTCCCCAGCGCCAAGCGCATCGTCGTGACCAAGGTGATCGCCCGCGGAACCAACTGGACCACCGGCGAACCGCAGCAGCAGGTGGTCGACGTGGGCGGCAGCGTGGGCGGGCTGCCGACGGGCCTCACGCTCGGCGACGAACCGATCAGCGTGGAGATGCCACCGTCCGAGCCGATCCACGGCGAGGAGACGACGACGGTCGACTACCGCATCCTGCGCGGGAGCGCCACGCCCGTGAGCGGCGTCGCGAGCACCGGCGTGCTCGACGAGTCCTACCCGTCCAGTGGTGAACCGCAGACCGACCCGCTGGCCGCGTACTTCGTCAACTACGGCAACCCCTCGGGGATCACGGTCGGCGCCGGCGAGATCACCGGCGCGGACGCGGACGATTTCAAGATCGTGCCGCTGAGCGGCGTGGCCAGCCCCAAGACCTCGACCGACTGCGGCGCGAGCAGCGTGGAACTGCAGCAGTTCACCGGCGGCTCCGGCAGCCCGCCCGCCAACACCGAGTGCGGCATCGGCGTCAGCTTCACGCCGCCTGCACAGCCGCTGGCGTACAAGATCTACTACTTCGCCACGCTGAAAGTGCCCGCCGGCGCCGGCACGATCCCCGTGTCGCTGATCGCGTGCGACGCGCAGGTTGCCCAAGAGAACGGCGTCCGCTGCTTCCAGGGCGCGCAGGGGCCGGGCGAAGAAAGCGCCTGGGGTCCGAAGCGCGTGGGGCGCACGATCGCCGAAGTGATCGCGGAGCTGAAGGCCGAGACGCTGGACTGCAGGATCGTGATCGGCGACGAACTGCGCGAAGAGCCCGTCGAATACTGCCTTGGCTCCGCCGAACAGGAAGCCGGTGAAGTGATCATCGAAGAAGAAGAAGAAGGCGAAGAAGAAGAAGAAGAAGAAGGCGGCGGCGCCTACCACGACCCCAGCGGCGCGGTGTACACGACTGCGAGCAACGGCCACACGGTGCCGCTCGACGGCGCGATCGTGATGCTCGCGCAGAGCCTGCTCTCCGAAGGCCCCTTCACGCAGGTGCCCGAAGGCAGCACGATCATGTCGCCCGGCAACCGCGTCGACCCCACCACGACCGGCGCGGAAGGCCTCTTCGGGTGGGACGTGCTCGCGGGCTACTACCAGATAACGGCGAGCAAGGAAGGCTGCGAATCGCAGAGCACCCCGGTGCTGACCGTGCCGCCGCCCGTCACCGGGCTATCGCTGACGCTCAGCTGTGCGAGCCCGCCGGCGCTGAAGGCCACCACGACCACGCTCAGCTCCTCCGCGAGCGAATCGCCGTACGGCGCACCCGTGAAGCTCACGGCGAAGGTCGAAGGCGGCAGCTCGCCCACGGGCACGGTGACGTTCAAGGAAGGGACGACGACGCTCGGCTCGGGCACCGTGCAGACGGGCGAAGCGTCGCTCACGCTCACCACGCTGACCCCCGGCGAGCACACGATCACCGCTGCCTACGGCGGCGACGGCGCCAACGAAGGCTCGACGTCCAAGGCGTTCACGCAGACGATCACCAGCTCGAGCCCGCCGCCCGGCGAACAGCCGGTGATCGGCTCGCTGTCGGTGCACATCGGCTCGACCGCGGGTGGCGCCAAGGTGACGATCAAGGGCCAGCACCTGGAAGGCGCTACCGCCGTGCACTTCGGCGACGCCCTGGCAACCGAATTGCAGGTCGTCTCCACGCGCGTGATCAAGGTGAAGAGCCCCGCGCACGCCGCCGAAACCGTCGACGTAACCGTCACCACGCCCACCGGGGGCACCTCGACCACCGACGAAGCCGACCGCTTCACCTACGTGGTGGCGCCGACTGTGAGCGCGGTCACGCCCTCCAGGGGCCCCGCCGCGGGCGGCACGCCGGTGACCATCGCTGGCACCAATCTCGACGACGTCGACTCCGTCAGCTTCGGCAAGACGCCGGCGCAGAGCTTCGAAGTGACCTCGCAAGACACGATCGCCGCGGTCACACCGGCGGGCAGCCCGTCGGTGGCCGCCGTGACCGTCGCCGTGGGTCCCGTCGCAAGCGCCAAGAACGCCGCCGCGGAGTTCCGCTACCTGCCGGAAGCTCCGCCGTCGCTCGGCCGCTGCGTGAGCACGGGCGAGGGTGGCGGGGAATACGCGGCCGGCTGCACCGTGCGCCGCGCCGGCGGCGGCTATGAATGGCTCAGCGGCCCCGGCGGCAAGCCGGGCTTCAGCGCGGCGAACGGGGCAAGCACGATTGAGACGGTGCACAAGCAGGAGATCGCGTGCACCGGTGAGCGCACCGCCGGGGAGTGGGCCGGCGCCAAACTGCTCACCGCCGTGACGCTCACGCTGACGGGCTGCCAGCTGCAGGGGGCCGCCTGCACGAGCGCAGGTGCGCCGAGCGGCGAGCTCGACATCTCTGGGCTGGAAGGCACGCTCGGCTGGGAAGTGGAAGAACACGACGCTGTCGCAATCGACTTGTATGCCGCCGCCCGCGGTGCGCAGCTTGCGAGCGCCACCTGCGCCGCCAGCGCGGTGACGCTGGCCGGATCGGTGCTCGCCCCGATCGTCCCCGTCAACCGCATGACCGAAGCGTTCACCGTCAAGTACGGCGCGAGCAAGGGCATCCAAAAGCCCGAGCACCTGGAAGGTGAAGCCAACGACGTGCTCGAACTGTCGCTTGCGGGATCGCCGTTCGAACAGGCCGGCCTCACGATCAGATCGCAGCCGCTGAACGAAGGCGAAGCCGGGCGCACGAAGACCACCCTCACAGGCGAAGAAGCGCTCGAGATCAACACCGTGCTGTAGCCAGGCGGCCTCAGGCCTCGGGCCGGTCAGCCCGCCACATGCGGCATGACCTCGGCGGCGATCAGCGCCACGTGGTCGAGGTCGTCGAGGTCGATCACCTGCAGATATGACCGCGAGGCTCCCGCCTGCCGGTAGTCCTGCAGGCGCGCGATCACCTCCTGCGGCGAGCCCGCCGCTCCCGCGTGCCGGAGCTCATCGAGATCGCGCCCGATGCGCGCGGCGCGCCGCTGGAGCTCGGCGGGATCGCTCGCGCAGCAGACGGTGATCGCGTGCGAGTAGATCAGCTCGTCTGGGTCGCGGCCGAGCGCTTCGCACGCCGTCCGCACGCCTGCGATGCGCGTTGCCGTGAGCTCGGCCGGGGCGAACGGGACGTTGAACTCGCTGGCGAAGCGCGCGGCCAGCGCGGGAGTGCGTCGGGTGCCCAGCCCGCCGACGATCACCGGAGGGCCGGGCCGCTGTAGCGGCTTGGGCAGCGCCGGGCCGTGATCGAGCTTGTAGTGCGTCCCGTGGAAGGAGTAGCGCTCCCCCGGCGGCGTGCCCCACAGGCCGGTGATGATCGTCAGCTGCTCCTCCAGGCGATCGAACCGCTCTGCGATCGGCGGGAACGGGATGCCATAGGCGGTGTGCTCGGCTTCGAACCATCCGCTGCCGAGGCCGAGCTCGACACGTCCGCCGCTCATCGCGTCTACCTGCGCGACCGCCACCGCGAGCGGCCCCGGCAGCCTGAAGGTCGCAGACGTGACCATCGTGCCGAGACGGATCGTGCGCGTCTCGCGCGCGAGCGCGCCGAGCGTCACCCACGAGTCCGTCGGCCCAGGGGCGCCCGACCCCGGTTTGATGCGCAGCAGGTGATCGGAGCGGAAGAACGCGCCGTAGCCGTGCGACTCGGCGGCCCGCGCCATGCCCAGCTGCTGCTCGTAGCTCGCGCCTTCCTGCGGCTCCGCGAAGATCCTCAGCTCCATCGCTTGCACATCATTCCAGGAGGCCCTGCTCCGCGCAGGGGAGCAGCAGTGGCCGCAGCAAAGCTCGGCATCCGTGCAGCGACCTATGCGCTGGCTGCAGCATTCCTCGCAGTAGTCACTCGCCCCGACGCGTCAGCCGAAGCACTGGCGAGCCTGGCGCCAAGGCGTCCGCCCCACCCGCCGTTGGCTCTGGCCGTTCGTCGTAACTTCAGCGACGCCGGCCTTGCAAGCAAGAACTTCGGTCGAAATCGATACGCAAATCTTCCGCCCTGACGCGAGAGCGTTGGGCGAGAAACCAAAAGTAACTTCTTTCATCAGCCAAGGAGGCGCCACAATGTCCAAGCGGGGCAGCAGCAATGCGTGTAAACGGGCGGCACAAGAATCGACGGTGCCGCGCTATGCCTGGCCAGTTGCGCGAGCGGCTGCGATCATGCTCGCCTGCGTCGCAACGACGCTGGCCTTCGTCGCTCCGGCACTCGGTCTGAAAGCTTCGCACTCGGACTCCAAGTCGCGCTCGTCGCACTCGACGTCCACGAAGACGCGCCCGAGCACCAGCACGCACTGCACGACGCACCGCCGCGTGGGCACGCACGGCAAGGTCACGAAGACCTGCGAGCACAAGCCGGCCGCCAGCAAACCGTCGAGCCCCGCGCTCGTCAGCGCGCCGAGCTCCTCCGGCGGCGCCACAGCCGCCGCGAACAGCTCGCTCGGCGCGCCGCTCGTCGAGCAGCCGCAGGTGGCCCCGACCGTCAGCTCGATCACGCCCGCCAGCGGCGCCGTCGCCGGCGGCACCTCGGTCAAAATCAAAGGCACCGAGTTCGTGACGGGCGCGAGCGTCTGGATCGGCGCGAAAGCTGCATCTGTGGAAGTGGTCTCGGAAACCGAAATCAAGGCCACCACCAGCGCCGGCCGCGGCAAGGACGAAGTCGTCGTGGAAGACGAACATGGAGTCACCACAGGTGGCCCGTCGTTCACGTTTGTGGCGCCGCCGAAGGTGACGTCGATCTCGCCGGCGGAAGGCACGACGGCTGGCGGGACCGCGGTGAAAATCAAAGGCACCGGGTTTGGGAAAGGGACGAAGGTCAAGATTGGTTCGGGTGAAGCTACGTCTGTGACGGTCACGGGCGAAACGGAAATCTCGGCTAAGACGCCTGCGGGGTCGGCTGGTGAAGCTGAAGTTGTGGTCGAAGACGAAGTGGCGAAGTCGAGTGAAAGCAACCCGTCGTTCACGTATGTGACGCCGCCGACGGTGGCGTCGGTTGAACCGGCTGATGGTTCGACGCTGGGTGGTACGGCGATCGTGATCAAGGGTACGGGGTTGACTGATGTCACGAAGGTGAGGGTTGGTAGTGTCGAAGCGACGGGCGTGGAAGTGGAATCGGCGACGGAAGTGAAGGCGACGACCGCTGCGGGTGCTGCTGGCAAAGACGAAGTCGTTGTGTCTTACGCGAATGGTGTGGCTTCGACTGGGGGTGCGTCGTTTACGTATGTCGCGCCGCCGAGTGTGTCGTCGGTGACGCCGGCGGAGGGCTCGACGGCTGGTGGTACGGCGATCGTGATCAAGGGCAAAGGGTTCTTGAAAGCTGGCGCGAAGGTCAAGGTCGGTGGTGGCGAAGTGGCGAGCATGGAAGTGGTCTCGGAAACGGAAGTGAAGGCGAAGACCGCTACGGGTGCTGCTGGCAAAGACGAAGTGGTCGTGGAAGACGAAATCGGGAAATCCACGACGAACGGGTCGTTCACGTATGTGACGCCGGCGACGGTCGAAGAAATCGAACCGGCGACGGGTTCGACGGCTGGCGGGACCGCGGTCGTGATCAAGGGCACCGAATTCGCGAAAACCGCGACGGTCACGATCGGGAAAGCCGCGACCAACGTGGAATGGGTCTCGGCGACCGAACTGAAGGCGAAGACGGCTGCTGAGACGGCCGGCGAAGACGAAGTGGTCGTTGAAAACGCGGCTGGTGTGCCGTCGTTGAGTGGCCCGAAGTTCACGTTCATCGCGCCGCCGACGGTGACGTCTGTCAGCCCGGCTGATGGTTCGACGCTGGGTGGTACGACGGTCGTGATCAAAGGCACCGGGTTCGTCGAACCGACGAAGGTCATGTTTGGCAGCGCCGAAGCGGCGAGCGTGGAATTCGTCTCGGCTACGGAAGTGAAGGCGAAGACCGCTGCCGGCTCGGCTGGCAAAGTCGCGGTCGCGGTCGAAGACAGCAAAGGCAAATCGACTACCAACGGGTCGTTCACGTTTGTGGCGCCGCCGAAGGTGACGTCGATCTTGCCGGCGGAAGGCACGACGGCTGGCGGGACCGCGGTGAAAATCAAAGGCACCGGGTTCATGAAAGGCTCGAGTGTCACGATCGGCAAAGCCGCTCGCGACGTGACGATCGTCTCCGAAACCGAAATCACCGCCACGACGCCCGCGTTCGCGGCCGGCGAAACCGAAGTGATCGTCGAAGACGAATACGGCTCGTCATCCGGCGGCGCGATGTTCACCTTCATCGAATAGGCTGCGCACGCGACGTAACCCGTGCGCCCGCTCGAGGCCGGTCTTCTAGCTGGGGCCGGCCTCGAGTCCTTGCCAGCGGGTGCGGGCACGCAGGCCGGTCTGCTAGCTGGGGCCGGCCTCGAGTCCTTGCCAGCGGGTGCGGGCACGCAGGCCGGTCAGCTCGGGCCGGCCGCGAGGGCTTGCCGGGGGGCGCAAGCACGTTCCTGCAGTAGCGCCGCGAGCTTCGCCGGCGTGTCGTTGTCGGGCAGCGGCGTGTACAGGACCAGCCGCTGCTCGGCCGCCTCGCTGGGGTGAAAGACGGCGTGCGAGAACGACAGCATGCCCGCCGCCGGATGGCGCAGGTCCTTGCGGCCCTCGCTGCTCGAAGACACCTCGTGGCGCTCCCACGCGCGCGCGAACTCGCGGCTGCTGCTGCGTAGTGCGGCGATCAGCGACTCGAACTCCCGGTCGCCGATGTGGCGCGCGCTGTCGGCGCGGAACTTCGCCACCAACAGCCGCGCGCTGCGCTCCCAGTCGGTGAACATCTCCCGTCGCGCGGGATCGGTGAACGTCAGCCACGCGTGGTTGCGCCGCGCCCGCGGGATGCGCCCGAGCTCGCCGAGCAGGACGACCGCCGCGTCGTTCCACGCCAGGTAGTCCCAGCGCCGCCCGAGGATGTACGCGGGGTTGGGACCGAGGTTCTCGATCAGGCGGCGCAGCGACGGCGAGACGCGCTCGGCGGGACCCTTGCACGGCGGGGGCTCCTCGCCGCGTCCCAGCAGCACCAGGTGCGTGCGCTCGGCGCGGTCCATGCGCAGCGCCCGCGCCAGCGCCTCGAGCACGTCGAGCGAGGCACGCACGTCGCGTCCCTGCTCCAGCCACGTGTACCACGTGGCGCCCACGCCGGCCAGCTGGGCGACCTCCTCGCGCCGCAGGCCCGGCGTGCGCCGGCGCCCGCCGCCCTGCAGCCCCACATCCTCCGGCTGCAGGCTGGCGCGGCGGCTGCGCAGGAAGTGCGCCAGCTCCGCGCGCCTGCGCGCGCCCGAGCGCGCTCTCTCACGAACCGCGCCCCCACGGACGTTGCCCTGGGCGTGAGCCTGTGCAGGCGGTATGTCCTCGACCACCGAGACTGGCATGTCTTCTACCAGGATAAACGATCCTCTTCTACCTGGATAAGAAGCGTCTCACACTGAACGCATGAGCGCAACCACGAGCACCCCCACAGCCCCACCCGCCGGCAGGTCCGTTCCCGCCCGCCTCGCCAGCCGCCAGCTGCTCTTGCCGATCGTGTGCCTGGCGCAGTTCATGGTCATCCTGGACGTGTCCATCGTCAACGTCGCGCTGCCCTCGATGCGCGCCGGCCTCGGCTTCTCGACGACCGGGCTGCAGTGGGTGGTCAACGCGTACACGCTCACGTTCGCCGGCTTCTTGATGCTCGGCGGGCGTTGCGCCGACCTGCTGGGCCGCCGGCGCGTGTTTCTCGCGGGGACCGCGCTGTTCTCGCTGGCCTCGCTCGCGTGCACGCTCGCCGACTCGCGCGGCCTGTTGATCGGCGCCCGCGCGCTGCAGGGCTTCGGCGGCGCGGTCCTCTCGCCGGCGACGCTGTCGATCGTCACCAGCTCCTTCGAGGCGGGCGCCGCGCGCAACCGCGCACTGGGGATGTGGGGCGCGATGGGCGCGTTGGGCGCTTCCTCGGGGGTGCTGCTCGGCGGTGTGCTCACCCAGGCCTTCGGCTGGCCGGCGATCTTCGCCGTCAACGTGCCGCTCGGCGCGATAGTCGTCGCGTGCGGCCTGCGCGTCATGCCCGCCGGCGCCAAGCACGAGGGGGCACGCCACTTCGACGTCAGCGGCGCCCTGCTCGTCACCGCCAGCCTCGTCAGCCTGACGTTTGCGATCGTGCGCACCGACACGCTCGGCTGGAGCTCGCCCGGCGTGCTCGGCCCGCTCGCCGGTGGGCTCGTGTTGCTGCTCGCGTTCGCGTTCGTCGAGGGGCGCCTGGCGAAAGCTCCGCTGGTGCCGCTGTCAGCGCTGCGCAAAGGACAGCTGCGTGCCGCCAACGGCGTCGTCACGCTGCTGTACGCGGCGTTCTTCCCGGTGTGGTTCTTCCTCACGATCTACCTGCAGCAGGTGCTGCACTACGACGCGATCGAGGCGGGGCTGTCGTTCCTGCCGATGACGCTGTCCATCTTCCTCGCCTCCACGCTCGCGCCGCGGCTCGTGGCTCGGTTCAGCCCACGGTTGCTGATCACCTCCGGGATGCTGTGCGCGACCGCCGGCATGGCGCTGCTGGTCGGCATCCACCCCGGCGGCTCCTACGTTGCGAACGTGCTGCCCGGTGCCACGCTGGCAGCGCTCGGCATGGGCGTGGCGCTGGTGCCAGCCACGATCGTCGCCATGCACTGCCTGCCCGCGCAACAGAGCGGTCTCGGCTCGGGGCTGCTGAACACCTCGCGGCTGATGGGCGGCGCGCTGGGGTTGGCTGTGCTGAGCACGATCCCCGACGCTCACACGCGCGCGCAGGTCGGCGTTGGCGTCGCGCGCGCCCTCACCGACGGGTTCGACCTGGCCTTCGCTGTGGGCGCCCTGTGCTCGCTGCTCGGCGCCGTCGTGGCGGTGGCGTTCCTGCGCAATCCCGCACGCCGTCCAGCGGAGCCCGTGAGCGCCATCGACGTCGCCACCGCCGAGGAGAGCGAGGCGCTCGCGGCGTGAGCCGCGCCAGCGCCCGCTGACGGTCGCGCGCCGCTAGCCGATGCGATCGGGCGGCCAGTAGGTGAAGAACACTTCGCCAACCATCCAGCGCTCGGGGATGGGGCCCCAGAAACGACTGTCGTCGGAGTCGCCGCGGTTGTCGCCCATCATGAAGTAGCGCCCCGGCGGGATGGTGATCGTCTGTGGCATGTTGCACTCGGCCGCCCCGCCACAGGGCGTGGTGTAGGGCTCGTCGGTCAGCTCGCGACCGTTGATCACCGGATAGCCGTCGCGGATCGAGAGGCGGTCTCCGGGGAGACCGATGACGCGCTTGACGAAATACGTGCCGGACGGGTGTTCGTTGCCGCGCGGGCACGGCTCGCCTGGGTTGATGCTCACCGCGCACGAGAGGCTGCTAGGCGGGTGAAAGACGACCACCTCGCCACGCTGCGGGGCGTGGAAGTCGAACGCGAGGCGATTGACGAGCACTCGCTGGCCGACTGTGAGCGTGGGCTCCATCGAGCCGGAGGGGATCTTGAACGGCTTCACCACCTCCGCCTGCACGCCCTCGGCGACCCCCAGCGCCACCACGACGATCACCAGCAGCTCGATCAGCCACGCCGCCCGCGGATGCATCCCCGCGCGCGTCTGCCGATAGGAGTTGCGGACGCCGCTGAGGCTCGCACGCATGCGCTGGCGGCGCGAAAGGCTCGTGCGCGACTGCTCGCCGGTCATCGCCAGACAGTGTATGCGCGCTGGTAGGCGCGATATCACTCGCGCGGCAGGCCGTCCCGGCCGCGTCGCGCGAAGAGGCGCAGCGCAAAGTGGCGACGCGCGCGGTACACGCTGCGCGGCGGCTCGCCGGACGCTGTGAGGGCGGGCGCCGTGATCCCAGACATGGCAGCCCCGGCCGGCGGGCCGGCCACCGTCTGCATGCCCGTCCCAGCCGGGGTGCTCGGCTCCGCCACGGTGATGCCTGCGGCGGCGAGCAGCGGACGTTGGCGTGTCTCCAGCGCGAGCGCTTGTGCGACGGCCGCGCGCAGCCGGCTCACCTCGCGCTGGCGTGCGAGCACGAGCGGCGAGAGCAGCGCGACGATGATCAGGCCGGCGAACCCGAGCAGCGCGCCGAGCTTGACGCTGAGCGTCGTCGACGCGGCCGAGCGGGGAGCCAGGTCGATGTTCGCGGGGGGTGCTGGGCCAGCCGCGAGCGTGGGATCGGCGGCGGTGGAAATGACCGGCACCGTCTGCGTGGCCATCTCGAGCATCGCGCGCGGCGAGACGTTGTCGGTGAGCGTGTTCTCGATCCAGTACACCGCCCCGTCTTCGTGCCAGGCGATCGCACGCACCTGTTCGCCGGCATAGAACAGTTCGTAGGTGCGCTTGCCGACTTGGATCGTTTGGCCGGGATCGTTCAGCATCGGCGGGTCCGTCCAGTTGGTCCCCTGCACGTCGTAGTACTGGCCGAGCTCGCCGCGGTCGATGACGATGCAGTAGATCGGGTGGGGGTGGCCGTGCAGGTCGTGGATCGTGTACAGGCGCAGTTCGTCCGGTTCGGTTTCCGCGAAGCTGTCGCGTACGCGCGGGTACTCGAGCGGGAACGGCAGGTTCGGCGCCTGCGAGCGGGCTTCTTCGAGCTCTGAGGGCAAGGTCGGCGTGAGCGCGAAGCCAAGGCCGGCGGCGGGGCGATGGGCGGCGTGCGTCCGTGGGTGGGTGGCCGCCGGGCGTGCTGGTGGCGCCAGCGCGTGCTGGGCGATTGCGGTGGTGCCGTTCATGAACGAGCTGACCGCTTCGTGGATCTGTTCGGGCGTGGCGCTGTCGAACGTCGGTTCGAGGTTCACGTGGAAGTCGACTTGGCGTACGGGCTTGCCCGCGGATTCGACGAGCAGATACAGCAGCTGCAGGATTTCTTCTTCGCCGCCCAGCGTGCTTTCCACGTACTTGCCGAAGATCCGCTCGAACTTTTCGCGGTGGGAGAACAGCGAAGCGCCATACTCGGCCTTGGTTTCGAGCAGGAAGCGCTGGTCGCGCGCGTCGCGTATCAGCGACGTGCTTTCGTGCCGGTTGGCCACGAATTCGAGCGCTTCCAGGCCGCACAGTTTCTGATAGCCGGGATGGAGGTTGATTTCGAAGTACTGTTCGGCCCCCGGTTCGCTGTTGCTGTGGTAGTAGCGCTTGTCCACCGTCATGTACACGCAGCCCATCGCGTTGACCGCCTTGGCGAACTTCTGGAAGTTCGTGATGAACACGTGGTTGACCGTGATGCCGAGCACGCGTTTGATGGTTTCCAGCATCAGCTTGACCCCGCCGGCGGTGCCGCCGCCGTTCTCCCAGCCGTAGGTGTAGGCGGAGTTGATGCGGTTTTCTTCGACTTCTCCGTCGGGCTTGTCGATCGGGACCTTCAGCTCGCGCGGGATCGAGAGCATCGAGACGGTCGGCTTGCTGGGGTCTATACGCACCAGCAGCATCTCGTTCGAGTGCGGCAGCACCGGTCCAGCTTCGGGGTCGTCTTTGGGCGGTGCGCGTTCGTCGTTGCCGACCAGCAGCAGCGTCTCGGGCGCGCCGCGGCTCGTGGGTGCGAGCACGTTCGCAGACAGCTTCACCGGCTTGTTCTGCTCCAGCGCTTCCGTCAGGCGGCTGACCTCGTTGAGCGCGATCGCCGCCGTCGCCCCGCCGGAGAGCGCGACCACGCCGACGGCAGCCGCCGCCACCCGCCATGCCAGCCACCAGCGCCGACGCGGCGGTTCGGGTGCGGTCCCTGGCGGCATCGTCACGCGTGCAGCCTATCCAGCGCTCGCCTGGAGGCCGCCAGCGCGGCTAAAAGTGCGCTGCCAGCGATTGAGAAACCCGCATAGAGCGCCTATGCTCGCGGTGGCGCCTCTCGGCAAGCCAAGCTCGGGACCGTATCCTGAGGGTTGTTTCTGGACGTTTGTTCGATCTTCGCCTCAGCCGATAATTACCGTGCAAGCGGGAGCCGAGGGAGTCGTGGATGGCCGGACGCGGTCATCGTTTCGCCCGGCAGCCCAGATCGCGCACCGTGTGCGCGAGACAAGGAGGGAGAATGCGAAGCAGAGACGACAGCCACACCTCGCAGGAGCCTGACGTGCCGTTCGCGATCGCTCAGCGCGAGCTCGACCCGCGCACGAGCGTGGTCTCGGTGGATGGCGAGCTCGATCTGGCGACCGCGCCGCAGCTGAAGTGGGTCCTGCTGGACGCGCTCGAGGCGGGGCACGATCGCCTGATCGTCGATCTGTCGCAGACGACGTTCATGGACTCCACCGCGCTGGGGGTGCTCGTGGGCGTGAATCGCAGCCTCGACGCTGGCGGGCGGCTGACGATCGTGTGCACGAAGCCCGCCCTGCTGAGGGTCTTCGAGCTGTCTGGGATGGACGGCGTGTTGGCGCTTTGCGCCACCCTCGAGGACGCCCTCGGCGACCCCTCCGCACGCGCCGCAGAAGCGGGTTGAGGGGCGGATCGGGCGATGGTCGCGCAACGCAAGCCCAAGCGACGGACAGTCGCGCCCATCGGCCGACGCGCCGTGGCGGCGATCATCGTCTGCAGCGCGCTGTTGCTTGCGTTCATTCCCGCTGCGATCGCCAAGCGCGACCACGAAACGTCGAGCTCGACGACCAGCTCCGCGCAGACGAGCACGCAGACGACGGCCTCCACCACGCCGCCGAGCACGACCACCACTACCACCACCACCACGGAAGCGCCGGCGACCCCGCCGGCCAAGAAGCACGATGCCTCCGGGCAGGCCCGGCGCGCGGCGTCGGCGCCTGCGCCGGCGTCGAGCGCGAGCGGCGCGCAGCAACCGGCCAGCACAGACCAGCAGACCCAGGCGCACGCCGCACACCACGACGGCAGCGCACACGAAGCGCATGCCGCGCACGCGAAGCGCTCACGCGCGGATGCCGCCGCCGGTGCGGCGAGCACCGGTGAAGCGGAAAGCGAACCGCTGGGCGAATCGCAGCTAGCCGCCAGCAGCGCCGTGGAGCCCCAGGGCAAGAAATCCTCGGGCAAAGAAAAATCTTCGGGCAAAGGACACGGCAAAGGCGGCGGGGGCAAACACGGCAAAGGCAAATCGGGCAAGGAATCAGGCAAGGAAACGGAAAAGGAAAGCGAAGCCGGGAAAGAATCCGCGAAGGAATCCGAAACGCACGAAGAAGCGACCGGCGGTCAGGGGCCAGTGCTGAGCACGAGCCCACCCGCCGAAGCGCTTGCACCTGTCGCGGCGACGGGCGCCGGCGCCAGCGTGCCGGCGCCGCCGACGGCGTCGGCTGGAGTCGCGACGCCGGTGCACGTAGCGCACCGGGCGCGCGCAGTGCGCAGTGGGCGTCGCCGGCATCGTCCGCGTGCGGCGGCCGATCCGGCCTCTGCCCTCCGCGGCGCCGCGGCCCTGCCGCTCGCCGGGGGCCCGCTCGCCGCGCGGGCGACGCGCAAGACGCGCAGGCCACACGGCGCCCCTCGCGGCGGCGGCAACGGCCCCGTGGCGCCACTGGTGAGGAGCATCACGAAGATCGTCGACGTCGTGCCGACGTCCGTGCGTCTGCTGATCGCCGGGCTGCTCGCGCTCGCGCTCGCGCTGGCCGCGCGCTCGCGCGTGGCTGCCGTGCGCGCCCGGCGCCTGGAACGTCAACGGCTGGAGCTGCTGGACGACGTCGGCCTGCTGCAGGCTGCGCTGCTGCCCGCGACGCCTGACCGGATCGGGCCGGTGGACACCTCCGCGGCGTACGAGCCGGCGGCGGGCCCAGGAGCGGGCGGGGACTTCTACGACCTGTTCGCGCTCGCCGACGGTCAGCTGGCGGTGATCGTCGGCGACATCTCCGGGCACGGGCGTCAGGCGCTGCCGCATACCGCGCTCGTGCGCTTCACGCTGCGGGCGTACCTCGAGGCCGGCCTGTCGCCGCGCGATGCGCTGCAGACGGCGGGCGCGGTGCTCGAGCGCCAGCTCGGCGGCGTGTTTGCAACGGTCGTGGTCGCCGTCTATCAGCCGCAGGAGCGCGTGCTGGTGTACTCGTGCGCTGGGCATCCGCCGCCGCTGATCGTGGGCGCGCAGCCGGAAGCGCGGTCGCTCGCGCCCGTCACGATCTGCACCTCGCCGCCGCTGGGCGTGGGCATGCGCACCGGCACGCGTCAGACGACCGTCCTGCTGCCCGGTCGCGCGCAGGTGTGCTTCTACACCGACGGTGTCACCGAGGCGCGGGTCGGCTCGGAGCTGTACGGTGCCGCGCGCTTGGAGGACGCGTTGTGTGGGCTCGGGCCGCAGGGCAGCGCCGGCGCGTTGCTGGCGGCCGTGGCCGAGCAGGCGGATGCGCGGCCCGACGACATGGCCGCGTGCGTGCTGTCGGTGGCGGGCGGCGAGGAGCCGCCCAGGGTGCTGGCGGAGGAGCTCGAGCTCGATCGCGCGCACGCGGCGAGCACGCGCACCGCGAGTTTTCTGCGCGCCTGTGGCGTTGCGAGCGACGCCGGCGCCGAGGCGCTGCGCTCCGCCAGCGCCGCCGCGGGGCGTGCGGGCACGGTGGTGCTTGAGGTGCGCAACAACGGGTACCCACCAGAGGTGGTCCTACGGCGCGAGCAGCTCACGCATCTGCACGCGCGCCGCGCGGGCGACGAGCACGATGGCGAGGCGGAGGTGGCGCGATGAGCTCCAGCTCCAGCCCTGTGCTCGCGCCCGACGCGGCGATGGCGCTCGGCATCGCCTCCACGGCCATGCCCTTTGCGCGCACTCCCGAAGCGGAGGCCGAGCGCTGGCTGCGCGTGCTGCGCTTGCACGGCCAGGTGGGCATCGCGCTGCAGGCGCTGGGTGTGAGCGAGCAGCCGCTGCCGAGTGTCGAGGGCGCAGAGCAGCGCCATCCGCGTGCGCAGCGCGACGGCGAGCGCGACGCCGTCGCGCTGGTCACCCAGCACGCCATCCGCTTCGCCGGCGAACGCGGTGCCAGCGCGCTGGCCACCACCGACGTGCTGATGGGCGTGATCGAGGTGTACGGCGAGGACTTCGATCGCGTGCTCGAGGTCCACGGCACCGACCGCGAGGAGCTGCTCGAGCGCCTGCGCGCCGGTCACTCTGTGAACGAGTGAAATTCGCCCAGCGGGCCGCGCTCGCACACGCTGCGTGGGCGTCTTTGCCTATCGTATGCGTGCATGCATGGTCAGCGACGCTCTGACGAGCACTCGCTCCAGCGGGTCGCGGGGGAGTTGTGGGGGATTGACAGCCTGCAGGAGTTTCGCTGCGCGCTGCTCGACCAGCTGCACTCGCTGGTGGGGTGCGAGCTCGCCTCCTACAACGAGATCGGCGGCTCCCCCGAGGAGACGTTCGTGGTTGCCGACCCAGCGGAGACGCTCGAGCTCGGCGAGCTGAACGGCCAGCTGGAGCGCTTCGGTGAGCTGGTAGTGCAAAACCCGTTGGCTGCGCACTCGCTGCGCACCGGCGACACGCACGCGCGTCGCATGTCGGATTTCATCGGCCAGCGCGAGCTGCACGCGCTCGAGCTCTACGACTGCATCTACCGTCACCTGCGCGTCGACTACCAGATCGCCTTCACCGTCCCCTCCTACGGGCAACTGATCGGCATCACGCTGAGCCGCGAGGCATGCGATTTCGACGAGCGCGAGCTCGCGTTGCTGGACGGCGTAAGACGCGTTGCGCTGCCGGTGCACGGCGCGCTGCACGAGCGCGCGCGCGCCGCGGCCGTGCTGCGTGCGGTGGAGGCACAGGACGGAGGCGGGCAGGCGATCTTGTTGGTGCAGGCGAGCGGCGCGCTGCAGCCGGCGCACGCGCGTGCCGAGCGACTGCTTGCCGCGCTCCAGCGCGAGGCTGGCGCCACACAGTTGCTGCGCAGGTGGATGCGCGAGCAGCGTCGCGTGTGCCAGCGGGGCACGACGCCGCTGCAGCTGAAGCTGGGCGAGCGCTCGCTGGAGGCGCGCTACGTGCATTGTGGGGCGGACGCGCTGGACGCGCTGAACGTTCGCGTGCTCGAAGAGCCTGCGTTGCCCGCGCTCGGCGAGCTCGGCCTCACGCGACGCCAGGCGGAGGTGCTGCAGCTCGTCTGGAAGGGCGCGAGCAACGCGGAGATCGCGCTCGCCTTGAGCATCAGCGAGCACACCGTGCGCCACCACCTGGAGCACATCTACCGGCGGTTGGGCGTGGACTCGCGCACGGAGGCCGCGCACGCTGTGAGCAAGCTCGCGCTAGCCCAGCAGCCGCTCGCTTGAGCGTCTGCGCGCCCGTGCCCGCCTGCTCGCTTGAGCGTCTGCGCGCCCGGTCGCCCAGCGGCGCGCCTGCTCGCCCAGCTGCGCGCCCGGTCGCTCAGCTGCGCGCCGCTGCCGGCTGGCCGGCGAGCGGACGCTCGGCCAGCGCTGGCTGGCGGCGCTCCCACTGCGCGGCACGGTCGACGACGGTGCTGAGGTAGGTCTCGAACGCCTCGTCCACGCGCTCGCGTTCGCCGGTGGCGAGCAGGTCGATGACCAGGCCGCGCAGGGTGGCCAGCCCGACCGTCGCAAACGCTCGCGCGTCCTGCGGCGGGCAGCCGAGGGCGACGACGTTGGCGGCGATCAGGTCGATCCGGTGGTGGATCGAGCGCCTGACCGCGCCCGCGTAGCCAGCACCCTCGAACTGGCTCTGTCCGAGCACCTCCACGAACAGGCGTATGTCGCGCCGTCCGTGGGGCGAGGTGAGGTGCGCCCACAGCGCGCGCCAGCGCGTGGGCAGGTCCATGTCGGGGTCGGGCGTGCCCTGCGCGTAGACGTCCTGCGGCACGAGCGTCCGCTCGAGCAGGTGCTCGACGATCTCGCCGACGAGTTGCTCCTTGCTGCCGAAGTGGTGCTGCAGCGTCACGTGGCTCACGCCCACCGCCTCGGCCACCCGGCGCAGCGACAGGCTGGCGACGCCGTGTTCGAGCACGTATTCGCCCACCGCTTCCAGGAGTTCGCCGCGCCGGTGCTGGTAGCGCAGAGTTCGTCCATCGATGCGGTCCCCCATCGGCTGGAGGATAGAGCCAGGGCGTGCTCGCCGAGTCACCGTCAGCTGCGGTGTGCCTTGGCGCGCGCCACGAGCAGCGAGAACAATCGTTCCTCGACATTTGCCGGGAACGGCACGGGGGTGCCCAGGCTGCGCAGCGCGACCTCGGCGGACCCCTCGACGAACACGAGGTAGTCGAGATAGAAGGGCAGCTGGATTCCCTGGAAGCTGAGCTTGGCGGTGACGCGTAGCCCGAAGCTGCCGGTTGTGCCGAGCGCGGGCGGCGACCCGTATCTGGTGCTCACGCCACTGACGCTCGTGTCGTGGGACTTCTTCCCCGAGAGCAGCGCGGAGAAATAGCGCGACAGGCACGCGCGCAGCCGGCCGGAGCGGAAGCTCGCGAGTTCCTTCGCCGCCAGCGCCGGCGACGCGTAGACGGTCACCTGTGAGCTCACGCTCTGGCTGGCGATGCTCGCCTTGCGTTCGAATTCGGGGGAGCTCGCTTCCGCCAGTCCCTTGCTTTCGCCCCCCGCGCCCCCCGCGCACGCGCGCAGTTCCCGGCCGAGGCGCTTTTCCGCCGCTGTTTCCACGGTGTGTTCGTGTGTGCGGGAGGCCCCGAAGCCCGCCACGTCGCGGGCGCGCAGGTTCACCGCTTGCGCAAACGCCAGCGCCTGCGCACGTGCACGCCCGCCGCCCGCGTGCGCCCCGCCGTGGGCTGGCGCGCTCGGCGCGCGCTTCGTGGTCGTGGCTTTGGCCGTCGGCTTGCCGCTGCTCGTCACAGGCGCGGAGCGCCCGCAGCCGGCGAGCATGGCGCCGGCGGTGAGGAGCACGGGAATGGCGGCCAGCCGGCGCAGCACCGCCGCCATTGTGTCACGGCCGCTCAGGGCGCAAGCCGGCGGCGTTGCGGATGGATGGTCTCGCCGCGGGCGAGCATCGCCACGTACTGCTCGATGCGCCGGGCGCGCGTGTCGGCGCGTTTGACCGCGTGCAGCCGGTACAGGATCGCGTAGCGGTTCTGGCTGGTGAGCAGCTCGAACATCGCCTGCGCCCTTGGCTCAGCGGCGAGCGCGCGCGCCAGGTCATCCGGCAGCTCGATCGTGGCCGGGCCTGCGTAAGCGGCCTGCCAGCGGCCGTCCGCCTGCGCGCGCTCGATCGCTGCGATGCCAGCTGGGTGCATGCGCCGTTCGCCGAGCAGGCGCTCGACGTGCTTGACGTTGCGCGCCGACCACGCGCTGCGCGCGCGCCGCGGCGTGAAGCGTTGCTTGAACGTGCGCGCGTCGCGGCGGCGGATCTGACCGTCGATCCAGCCGTGGCAGAGCGCCTCGTCGAGCGCCTGCTCGAAGGTCAGGCTGGTCGGCTCGGTGGTGCCCTTCTTGGCGAGCACCAGCCACACGCCGGCGGTGGCGCTGTGGTGCTCCGCGAGCCAAGCACGCCAGGCGCTGGCGTCGAGGGGCATCAGCTCGACAAGCGCGTCGCTCACGACCGTCCGGCGGGCGGCTACTCGAGCACGATCGCGCGCATGGTGTGCTCGTCGGGCAGCTTGTCGAGGATCGCGTGCAGGACCGCCCGCTCGTCGGCCTGCTCGCGCTGCAGGTCGTTGACCAGCAGCCTGAGCGCGCTGTGCGTGATCTTCATCTGCGCCGGCGCGAGCGTGACGGTGAGGATGCCCTGCGCGTCGGCGGGCAGCTGCAGGCTGGCGAGCACCTCGCGGGCGAGGGCGCGGATGCCAGGCTCGTGCGCCTCGTCGGAGAGCAGCAGGCGCAGCGCCTGCGCGGTCAGCGGCACCTCGCGCTGCTCGAGGAACAGGTGAAAGGGGGGCTCCCCCTCGGCGGTCGCGTCGCTCATCGCCCGTCAGAGTAGCGGCGAGACGGGTTGCCGGCTCGCCGGGTGAGTCAGCGCAATCCGCGCGGAGCACACGCGCCGAGTTACTCCACCGGCACGCTGACGCGCGCGGTGCGCTCGCGCTGCACGCGCGCGATGCGCCCGCCGGTGGCGCTGAGCACCATGCCGACGATGGCCGTGATGACGGCCAGCAACGGCGGGAAGCTGCCGAGCGAGACCTTCGCGTGGGTGCCGGCGATCGCGTGCGCCAGCAGCAGCGCCGTCCCGTAGACGGCGCCCGCGACCAGGCCGCGGTCGGCGCCTCCCCAGCCGTCCTGGTGCTCGAAGCCGGCGATCACGCTGCCGATCACCACCAGCACCGCGTAGCCCCAGTACGCGCCGCTGGAGATGCCGACCAGCACGCCGGCGATCGCGCCGGCGATCGCCGGGATGACCCCACCCAACACCACCTGCTCAGGGCGCGAGCGGTCGCGCAACAGCTTCGGTTGATACATCGTCCTCCTCCCCGAAAGTACTGTCAAACCCTAGCGCGTCTGCGGCCGGCGGTGCTCGGGTCATAACCTTGTGGCCATGGGTGCCACCCCGCCGGAGGTCCGCCGCGCCGGGGCCCAGGACGTGCCGGCGCTCGCGGCGATGCTCTCGCGCGCGTTCTACGACGATCCCGTCGCCTCCTGGGCGTGGCGCCCCGACCGCCTGCGCGCGGGGGCGCTCGAGCGCTTCCAGGCGATCCGCCTGCGCCAGCTGCTGCACGGGCAGGAGATCTGGACGACCGGCGACCGTCTCAGCGCGGCGCTGTGGGCGCCGCCGGGCAGCTGGCACATGTCGCTGCGCGAAACCGCGATGCTCGCGCCGTGCTTCTGGCGCCCGTCACTGTTCGCGCGCATGCCGCTGGTGGCGCTCGGCTGGGAAAAACTCGAGCGCGCGCATCCGCGCAGGCCGCCGCACTACTACCTCGCGGTGCTCGGCACCGACCCCGACGCGCAGGGGCGTGGCCTCGGCTCGGCGGTGCTGCGCCCGGTGCTCGAACAGTGCGACAACGACGGGATCGGCGCCTATCTGGAGTCCTCCAAGGAACGCAACATCGACTTCTACGCGCGTCACGGCTTCCAGCTGCTCGGCGAGATACAGCTGCTGCGCGGGCCGAAGATGTGGAAGATGTGGCGCGACCCGCGCGCGTGAGCTGGCTTTCGCGCCCTACGCGTGGCTGAGGCGCAGCTCGTGCGTGTCACCCACGCGCACCACGTCGCCCACATGCAGCTGTCGCCCCCGCCGCGTCTCGCGCTCGCCGTTCACCGACACCGGCGCGCGCGCCAGCAGCGCCTTCACCTCGCTGCCGCTGTCCACCACGCCGGCGAGCTTCAGCAGCTGCCCGAGCCTGATCGTGTCGCCGCGAATGGGCACCTCGTCCGCCACCCACGCGAATCTAGTACGCTCGCCGGGCGATGGGCGAGCGCAGCGAGTACGCACCTGGGACGTTCTGCTGGAGCGAGCTCGCGCGGTGTTCGCGCTGCACGCCGGCGAAATGGACCCCTAAGCGTCGCGCGCGAGACCGCTGCCGTTGCGCCGGTCCCCGTTGGCGGACGCTTCGGCGAGGTCGGCGCCCGTGGTGGTGGTCATCGCCGCGGCGCTCCCGCCGCCGAGCACGCGGCGCACGAGCGCGGGGGTGAGCAGGCGCGCGGCGGCGGCGAGCGCGTACGGCCGCGGCACATAGCGCTCGGGGCGGCGGCCCACGCCCGCTTCGTAGATCGCCTCCGCGGCGCGCTCCGGGGTGGAGACCACCCAGCGCGTCCACGGCTTGGCGGTCAGCTCCGACTGGGGGAAGCCCTCCGTGGAGATGAAGCCGGGCAGCACCAGGCCGACGTGCACGCCGTGCGCGCGCTCCTCCGCCCACAGCGCGTCAGACCAGCCGGCGAGCGCGAACTTGGACGCGCTGTACGCGCCGGTGCCCGCGCGCGCGACGCGCGCGGCGGTGGACGCGACGTTGACGATCGCGCTCGGCGCCGACGCGCGCAGCAGCGGCAGCAGCGCCTCGGTGAGGCGCACCTGCGCGTCGAAGTTGATCGCCATCGTGCGCCGCACGTTCTCGTAGCCGCCCACCGCAAAGCGCGCGCGCCACGCGGCGCCCGCGTTGTTGACGAGCAGATCCAGGCGTCCGTGGCGCTCGAGCACGTGTTCGCGGATGCGCTCGGGCGCGTCCTCGTCGAGCAGGTCCACAGCCACGTAGCTCAAGCGCCTGCCGCTCGGGCGCGGGGGTCGCTGCTCGGGGTCGAGGGCGACGGCGCCGAGCGCTTCCGCGAGCGCGCGCAAGCGCTCCTCGCGCCGGGCGACCAGCACGAGCGAGGCGCCCGGCTCGCGCGCGAGGCGCCGCGCGGTGGCCTCGCCGATGCCGCTGGAGGCGCCGGTGATCAGCATCACGGAGGACATCGGCCGTTAGCCTGTCAGATTGGCAGAGCAGATGAGCCATCGAGCATCCATCGACGCCGCGCACGCAGAGCACGAGCCGGGGGCTGTGCCCGCGCAGAGCGCGCGCAAGCGCGAGGCGCTCGCGCTGTTTGCCGGCCTGCCCGCGCGCTATGACGCGCTGTCCGCCGCGCTCAGCTTCTGGCAGGACCCGCGCTGGCGGCGCGCGCTGGTGAGCGCCGTGGCGCCGGCGCCAGGCGAGCGCATCTTGGACGTGGCGACGGGCACCGGGATGGTCGCCGCGGAGCTGCTCGCGCGGGCCGACTGCACGGTGGTGGGGGTCGATCAGAGCGCGGACATGCTGGCCGCCGCCCGCGCTCGCTTCGGCGACGACGCTGGCGGCGACGGCGGCGGTGACGGCGGCGCGCGGGTGCAGCTGCTCGAGGGCCAGGCGGAGGCGCTGCCGTTTGCCGACGAGAGCTTCGACGCGCTCACCTTCACCTACCTGCTGCGCTACGTGGACGACCCGCCCGCGACGCTGTGCGAGCTCGCGCGCGTGGTGCGCCCCGGTGGGCGCGTGGCGTCGCTGGAGTTCGGCGTGCCGCCGTGGGCGCCCGCACGCGCGGCGTGGCGGCTGTACACGGCCGTCGGGCTGCCGGCGCTCGGTGCGCTGGCCTCGCGCGAGTGGGCGCACGTGGGGCGCTTCCTCGGCCCGAGCATCCGCGGCTTCTACGCGCGCCATCCGCTGGAGCAGATCGTCGGCTACTGGCAGCAGGCAGGGCTGCAGGACGTGCAGGTGCGGCGCATGAGCCTGGGCGGCGGCGTGCTGATGTGGGCGACCAAGCGTGCGGTCGAAGGTGCGCGCGCGAGCTGACCTGGCGGCGCCGCGGCCCGCGTTCTACGCGCTGCGCGGCGGGCGCGTGGGCGACGCGCTGACGCTGCTGCACCCGCCGTACACCGCGTGGCACCTGAGCTACTTCGCGATCGGCGCCGCGCTCGCGCCGCACGTGTACGTCAACCGGCTGGCGTGGGGCCTCGCGGCGTTCGCGCTGGCGGTGGGTGTGGCGGCGCACGCGCTGGATGAGCTGCACGGTCGCCCGCTGCGCACGCGCCTGTCCGACCGTGCGCTCGTGGGCGCGGCGGCGGTCGGCATGGCCAGCGCGGTGGCGATCGGCGTGGCGGGCGTGCTCACGGTGACGGCGTGGCTGGCGCCGTTTGTGCTGGCGGGCGCGGCGTTCCTGCCGGCGTACAACCTCGAGCTGGCCGGTGGGCGCCTGCACGGCGAGCTGTGGTTCGCGCTCGGCTGGGGCGCCTTCCCGGCGCTCACCGGCTACTTCGTCGAGGCGCAGAAAGTGATGCTGGCCGGCCTGCTGATCGCAGCGGGCTGCGCGGCGGTGAGCGTCGCCCAGCGCGAGCTCAGCGTGGCCGCGCGCGAGCTGCGCCGGCGCACTGCCGCGGTCAGCGGCACGCGCACGCGCCGCGACGGCACGCGCGAACAGCTGACGCTCCCCGGCCTGCTGGGCCCCTACGACCGTGCGCTGGCGGCGCTGTCGGCGGCGATGGTGATCACGGCGTGCGCGCTGCTGGCGGCGCGGCTGTAGTCGCGCCTGCGATCAACTGCTCGACATACGGGCCGAGCAGCGTGGCGACCGATGCGGCGCTCATGCTGGTGGGGCCTTTGGGCAGCCCCGCGTAGCTGATCGCCAGGCGCACGAGGCACTCGCTGAGCAGCTCGATGTCCGCGCGTGCGATCAGCGGCCAGCCGGCGAGGATCACCTCGGTGAGGCGCTCCGCGGCGCCCTCCACCAGCGGCGTGCCGTGGGTGGTGAACAGCGCCAGCAGCTCCTCCGCGCCGTCGCCGTGCACGATCGTGCGCACCAGCGGGTTCTCGGCGGCCGCTTGCAGGAACACGTCGAACGCCGCCGCCAGCGCCTGCGCAGGGTCGTCGAGGTGTGCGTTCACCGCCCCTTGCACCGCCACCAGGAAGCGGTCTGCTTCGCGCATCACCAGCACCTGCGCGAACTCGTCGCGCGAGCCGAACTCGTTGTACAGCGTCTGGCGGCTGACGCCGGCGGCGCCGGCGATGTCCGCCATCGTCACCTCGCTCCAGCGGCGGCCGGCGAGCTGCTCGCAGGCGGCGTCCAGCAGCGTGTTGCGCAGCAGCTCGCGCGCTGCCACCGCGTAGGGCGGGCGTCTGTCGGTCGCCGTGGCGGTCATTGCTCTGCTTCGAAGTCCACCTTGTCGCGCACGCCGCAGTCCGGGCACGCCCAGTCGTCGGGCACCTCGCTCCAGCGCGTGCCTGGGGGGAAGCCCTCGTGCGGGTGCCCGAGCTGCTCGTCGTACACGTAGCCGCAGGCGGGACAGCGGTAGCGGCTCACGGGGCGCCCTGGGGATGTGCGCCGCTGCTGTAGCGCGCGAATCGCTCGGGGCGCACGCCCGGCCTGAGGTTCGCCTGCTCCGGCTGTCCCCGGTAGTGGGCGAGCACCCGCCGGTCCATCACGCGCCGCCACAGCGGTGGCACGATCGCCAGCAGGATCATGCCCGCATAGCCGGTGGGCAGCTGCGGCGCGTCGTCCACGTGGCGCAGCGCCTGGTAGCGGCGGATCGGGTTGGCGTGATGGTCGGAGTGGCGCTGCAGGTGGTAGAGCAGCACGTTGGAGGCGGAGCTGTTGCTGTTCCAGCTGTGCTCCGGGCGCGTGCGCTCGTAGCGCCCGTCCTCGCGCTTCTGGCGCAACAGGCCGTAGTGCTCGAGGTAGTTGACCACCTCCAGCAGGCAGAAGCCGAGCACCGCTTGGAGCACCAGGTAGGGGAGGACCACGACGCCGAACACCGCCACCAACGCCGCAAACAGCGCCACCGTCATCGCCCACGCGCCGAGGATGTCGTTGCGCAGCGTCCACGGCGAGCGGCGCAAACGCCCCAGGCGCACGCGCTCGAGCTCCCACGCCGAGCGCAGGCTGCCGAGCACCGTGCGCGGCAGGAACGCGTAGAAGCTCTCGCCCAGGCGCGCGCTCGCCGGGTCCTCGGGCGTGGCCACGCGCACGTGATGGCCGCGGTTGTGCTCGATGTAGAAGTGCCCGTAGCCGCTCTGCGCCAGCGCCACCCTGCTCAGCCAGCGCTCCAGCGACGCGCGCTTGTGCCCGAGCTCGTGCGCCGTGTTGATCGCTATGCCGCTCACCATCGCCACCGTCAGCGCCAGGCCCACGCTGTCCACCGTGCCCAGGTGCCCGCGCGACCACAGCCAGCACGCGAGCACCAGCCCCGCGTACTGGATCGGGAGGTACAGGTACGTGCACCAGCGGTAGTAGCGGTCCTGTTCCAGCCACTTGATCACGCCGTCCGGGGGGTTGGTGGGGTCCATGCCCAGCAGCAGATCGAGCGGCGGGAAGACGCCGAACACGAGCACCGGCCCGTAGAACCAGAACACGCCCAGGCCGGTCGCTTCCACGAGGCCCCACGCGAGGAACGGCAACGTGGGCACGAACAGCCCCAGCAGCCACGCATAGCGCTTGGGGTCGCGCCACGCGACGGCGGGCTCGGCGTCGATCGCTTGTGCTGACACGTGCGGACCTCCCTGCTCGGCGTTGGCCCTCCTCGCGCGATACTTTACATGACTGGCGGTGCGTGTCAAGCAGTGAGACACATGTTCATCTGCGTGTAAGCGGCCGACGATGGGCGTGCGGGAGCCGCGGCGCGGTCGTTGCGTCGGGTGGGCAGGCGGCCGGCCGGCTGGGGCTACGTGCCGGGGGGCCGGCGCGATTCGAGGTATTCCTGGTTCTGGCGGCGCTCGCCGCGGACCTGAATTGCGATGTACACCAGGATCAGGTTCACGACCACGCCGATCCCGCCGAAGGTCACGATCAGCCCGAACGTCTTCGAGAACGCTTCGCTCACTGCGAGCACCATGCACGCAGCCTACCAACGAGCGGGGCGCCCGTGTCGTAGCCTGTACGCACCGCCGCCGGCGACGCCCGGCGAACACAGCACCCGGAGAGGTGCCGGAGCGGTTGAACGGGCGCGACTGGAAATCGCGTAACGGGGGAAACCTCGTTCGGGGGTTCGAATCCCCCCCTCTCCGTCGTCGACGATGTCGTCGTTGATGTGCTCGCAGCCGCGGTGATCTACGCCAGATCGAGCACCAGCAGCACGGCGTCCTCGACGGCGCGCAGCTCGTCGCGGGTGAGGTGTCCAGCCTGGGCACCCAGCGCGCGAGCGTCGACGGCGCCGACCATCTCGCAGAGGACCTGTGTCGGCCGGTCGTCGATCGTGACCTCTGGATGGAAGCTCGCCGCGAACGCCGAGCGCGAAGTCGGGCAGATGACGACCGTGGAGAGGGCGAGCAGATCGTCGGCTTGGACGATCACTGCGTAACGGCGGCCCTCCTGAACGTGCCCGCGCTTGCTTGGGAGCTTGATGCGATGGACATCACCACGGACCACGCAGCGTCTCCATGAGTTCGGCGACCTCCCGCGCTTCCCGCACGTAGGCCTTGTCTTGCATCAGGCGCCTGGCCTCCGCCGCAAGCCCGCCGCGCCTGCGCTCGCGCTCGGCTGTCTCGGTGATCGCCTGTCGTGCCGCCTCCGCACGACTCAAACCTCGTCGTCTTGCGATCTCGTCGAGTGCGTTCAGTCCTTCGCGTCCGAGACGCAGCGAGAGTGGATGAGGAGCCGACGCCACGCGGGTCCAGTGTAGCGCGCTATGCACTACAGTGGGGCTGCAGCTTGACCGCCGCTGGAGGCGAGGGCTTGTGCATATGGCTCATGCCGTATGTTGCAAGCATGTCCGCGCCACGGCTGCCTGGGAAGGTGGTGCTCATCACCGGCGCCGCGGGCGGCATCGGTGAGAGCGCCGCTCGCTGCATGGCCGAGGAGGGCGCCACGCTGCTGCTCACCGACACCGACGAGGAGCGCGCGGCGCGACTCGCGCAGGAGCTCGGCGGAGGCGCCGCGGCGCGCGCCCACGACGTGACCAGCGAGGACGACTGGGGGGCGGTGAGCGAGTGGACGCGCGACGTGTACGGGCGCGTGGACGTGCTCGTCAACAACGCCGGCGTGTTCCTCGCCGAGCCGCTCACAGAGACCTCGCTCGAGGACTTCCGCCGGGTGCTCGACGTGAACCTGACCGGCGTGTTCCTCGGCATGCGCGCACTCGCTCCCGGCATGTGCGAGCGGCGGGCCGGCTCGATCATCAACGTGTCGTCGGTCGCCGGCTTGATGGGCAGCCCATACCTGTCTGCGTACGCAGCCAGCAAGTGGGGCGTGCGCGGGATCACGAAAGTGGCCGCCAAGGAGCTTGCGCGGTTTGGCGTGCGCGTCAACTCGGTGCATCCGGGCCAGATCGACACGGACATGAACGCGCGCCAGCGCGAGAAGACCCCCGAGCTGATCGACAGGCTGATCCAGGGCATACCGCTGCAACGGATCGGCACCCCGCAGGAGGTGGCACACGCGCTGGTGTACCTGGCCTGCGATGAGAGCACGTACGTGACCGGCTCGGAGCTGGTGATCGACGGCGGCACCAGCGCATGATCTTTCAATCCCCACAGTGGAGGTGCAAATGAGCTCGACCAACACGCAGGTGCGCCTGGCCGCCCGCCCGACCGGGCTGCCGAAGGCCTCCGACTGGCAGATCGTGCAGCAGCCGCTGCCGGTGCCGAGCGAGGGCGAGTTCACGGTGGCGATATCCCACCTGTCGCTCGACCCCGCCATGCGCGGCTGGATGAACGCGGGAGCGTCCTACATCGAGCCGGTGGAAATCGGCGAGGTGATGCGCGCGGGCGCCGTCGGCAGGGTCAGCGCCTCCCAGCACCCCGGCTTTGCGGTCGGCGAGTACGTGGTGGGAGCGTTCGGCGTGCAGGAGCACGCGCTCTCAGACGGTGCGGGCGTGAGCAAGGTCGATCCCTCGCTTGCGCCGCTGCCGACCTACCTGGGGACGCTCGGCATGACGGGCATGACCGCGTACTTCGCGCTGCTGGACGTGGGCAAGCCGCAGGCGGGCGACACGGTCGTGGTCTCCGGCGCCGCCGGCGCCGTCGGCAGCGTCGCCGGGCAGATCGCCAGGATCAAGGGCTGCCGCGTGATTGGCATCGCGGGCGGCACGGAGAAGTGCAGCTGGCTGACCGACGAGCTGGGCTTCGACGTGGCCATCGACTACAAGCACCAGAACGTCGCGGGCGCGCTGCGCGAGCACGTGCCCGAGGGCATCGACGTGTACTTCGACAACGTCGGCGGCGAGATCCTCGACGCGGCGCTCACGCGCCTGGCGCGCAGCGCGCGCATCATCATCTGCGGCGCCGTCTCCCAGTACAACGCCACCGAGGGGTTCAAAGGGCCGGCCAACTACATGGCGCTGCTCGTCGCGCGCGCGTCGATGACCGGGATGGTCGTGTTCGACTACGCCTCGCAGTTTCCCCAGGCTGCCCGCGAGCTCGCCGGGTGGTTGAGCGACGGCTCGCTGATCTCGCGCGAGGATGTCGTCGACGGCGGCGTCACGGCCTTCCCCGACGCGCTGCTGAAGCTGTTTGCCGGCGAGAACGTCGGCAAGCTCGTGCTGCGCGTGGCTGACGAGTAGGCCGCACGATCCACGTCCCGCGCCCGCTCGACGCCGCCCGCTCAGTGGTGCGCGTGGTGCCGGCTGGGAGGGCAGGGCGTCGTGAACGTGTTGGTCACGGTCACCGGCTTCGCTTCTTCACCGTTTTCGGCGAAGATCACTTCCGTCTTGACCCTGAAGCCGCCCTTCGGGCACAGGCCTTCCTTCGGCACGGTGCCGTAGTAGACGGGCTTGCCGTGAACGCGGATCGCCGAGCCCACCTTCGCTTGGATCGATTTCACCGACGCGAACGGCGCGCCCGGCACGCTCGGCACGAGCGGCACCTTCGTCTTCAGCTCGGGGCCGTAGCCGCCCGCGCCACGCAGGTTCACGAAGCTCCCGCTCGAGTAGACTTCGAGCACTGTCGGGGTGTGGCCGAAGGTAAAGAAGATGAAGCCGCCACCCGGTTTGTAGAAGGAGAAGAGTTCCGCCTGCTCTTCCACACGTTCGCCGCCAAAGGTGACGAAGCCGAGCACCGTGCCGATCGGCCCCGCTTTCGACCCGGCGGGGCAGCCGCTCGGTCCAGCCTGTTGCAGCTTCGCTTCGCTGCAGGTGGGAAACGCACCTTGGTGCAGTTCCGTGCCCGTGGGTAGGAAGACGTTCACGCCGATCACCGGCGGCGGCGAGCCGAAGTATTCGGTGCCGGTGATCAGGTATTCGGCCTGCACTGCCGCGCCCTTGCCGTAGAAGTTGCCGGTGCCGGGATAGCCTGGAATGGGGATCGCCTTCCCTTTGGCGATGACCTGCGGCACCGCCGAAGCGACTGCCGGCATCGCCAGCGCGGCGGCCGCCAAGCATGCCATGAAGATCGATCTGCGCATTTCCTGCTCCTCCGTCCTCGGCTGCGGTTTCGGTCCTCGCCAACCTACTACACGCTAGCCGAGGGCGAGTCGCTAGCGTGGCTCGTAGGTCGTGCGCCTAGCTCCGCGGGCACGGCGCCCTGTAGCTCTTGGTCACGGCTACCGGCTTCGATTCTTCTCCGTTTTCAGCGAAGATCACTTCGGTCTTCACCTTGAAGCCGCCCTTCGGGCATTGTCCTTTTACGGGCACGCGTCCGTAGTAGATGGTTTTCCCGTGCGACCTGATGGCCGAGCCGGCCTTCACGGTGATGCTCTTCACCGACGCGAACGGCGCGCCCGGCACGCTCGGCACGAGCGGCACGATGGTTTTCAGCTCAGGGCCGTAGCCGCCTGCACCATGCAGGTTCAGGTAGCTGCCGTTGGAGTAGATTTCCAGCACGGTCGGCGTGTGGCCGAACGTGAAGAAGGTCAAGCCCCCTCCGGGCTTGTAGAAGGAGAAGAGTTCCGCCTGCTCTTCCACGCGTTCGCCGCCGAAGGTGACGAAGCCGAGCACCGTGCCGATCGGCCCTGCTTTGGAGGCCTTTGGGCATGCGCTCGGACCCTGCTGGCGCAGCACGCTTTCGTTGCACGTGGGGAAGCCGCTCGTGTGCAGCACTGTGCCCTTCGGCAGATAGAAGTTCACGCCGATCACAGGCGGCGGGGAGCCGAAGTATTCGGTGCCGGCAATCGCGTATTCGGCCTTGACCGCGGCGCCGGCGCCGTAGATGTTGCCCGTGCCACGGAAGCCGGGAATTGGCACGGCCAGCGCTTTGAAGGTGACTGTCGGTAGCGCCGAGGCGACGCTTGGCGCCGCCAGCACGGCGGATCCAAGAACGGCCAAGAAGATTGCTCTACGCATCGGTTCTACCTCCTCTTTTCATTGACAACCGTGCAACTACCCACACAGCTGGAAGCCATGCGTGTGTGCACAGCGCTCATGTGGTGGAACACTCGCTCGTGCGAAAAGTTGCGTGGCGGGGGTCCGCGCTGCGAGGCCCCGCGGAGGCGTGGGCCTGGGAGACACGCCAGTTGGGCGCGAAGCTGCCCGCGGGCGATCACTTGTTCGACTTCCCGAGACCGTAGGCTGAGCCCATGTGGCTGCAGCGCGAGCTGACCTTCGCCGAGCGTGCGCGCGGGTTCCACCTCATCACGCGCGAGGTGCTCGACGCACTGCCCGAGCTGCGCGAGCTGCGTGTAGGGCTCCTGCACCTGCTCCTATTGCATACCTCTGCGTCGCTCACCCTCAACGAGAACGCCAGCCCCGACGTGCGCCGCGACTTCAGCGCGTGGTTCGACCAGGCGGTGCCCGAGCGCAGCTCGCTGTGGACGCACACGCTGGAGGGAAGCGACGACATGCCCGCGCACATCAAGTCCTCGCTGCTCGGCGCCACGCTCACGCTGCCGCTCAGCGATGGGCGACCGGTGCTGGGCACCTGGCAGGGCATCTACCTGTGCGAGCACCGCGATCACGGCGGGCCACGGTCGCTGGTCGCGACGGTGTGGGGCGAGCCGGCGGACCGACGGTAGACTAGGCTCCCTGCGCCCTTAGCTCAGCTGGATAGAGCGTCGGTCTACGGAACCGACGCTCAAGATGGTTGACTATCTCTAGTGGCTCTCACCAAGATGCACCAAACTGCCCTATTTGCAGCTCTTATCGGCGCGACGGCGCCCGGCCCGCCACCAGCGCGCCTCCTCGCGACGCAGCAGAGCGACCAACTTTTGGGTATCTTCTAGGTATCTCCCGTAGACGTCGTCGACACTCGCAACGAACAGGCCACCGAGCCGGAGTCCTTCGCCTCGACGCCTCGACTTGCCGTCGTCATTCCTCGAATGAGGGGGCGCAGGGGCTCGTTTTGCGACAGGTGGGTGATGTACCAATAGACCCAGCCGCCGGTTGTCCCGAAGCCTTCACTCAGGATCGCGGACGCTGGCGGACGACGCCGTCGGAGACCCACATTATGCGCAGATCGAGTAGTTCCGGCGCGACAGTGTTCCGGATCCCATCGTCGGCTGCGAAGCCAGTCGAGAACATCGCGGTTCGCGAACCGGTAGCGATCAAAATGTTCACGCGGCAGTCGCTCGCTGCCTACTTGGACGTGCACGTCAACACGATCGACCGCATAGTCAGACGCGGCGAGCTCCCCACTTATCGCGTCAGCGGAAGACGCCGCTTCTACCCCGACGACGTCGAGCGCTACGTCCGGGAGCATCGCGAGAGGGCCTAGAACGTGCAGCAACGCGGACAAGGACGACGAGGCCCGAAGCCGGGGAGTCGCTACAAGCCGTCGGCAGAGGCGCGGACGCTCAGCTCGGTCCCCGAGCACAAGAACGGCGCTCGAACCGGTTTCTGGCTCGCCCGCTACATCGACCTTGACGGCAAGCGCCGCCAAGCTGCACGCTGCTCGCGAAAGGGGGACGCGACTAAAGCGGCCCAAGAGAAGGTAAATGAGCTCAACTCGCGCGACCCCAATGAGGGGAACGAGCTCACGCTCGCCGCATGGGACGAGTTGTGGCCCCAGCGGGTGCGTCGTGACTCACGCACCGTCCGCACCAATCAGCATCGCGTCCGGCACTACATCCTGCCTCATCTGCCTTCGCAGGGACGGATCCCGCTTAGCGAGCTTAACCGGGGCATGCTCAACGATGTTCAGGTTGCGCTGCTCAGAGCTGGTCTCGCAAAGAGCACGATCGATGGCGCGTTCTCATCGTTGTCTGCCGTGCTCGGATATGCAGTCAAGGAGGACCGCATCGAGTACAATCCGGCGCACGGTCTGCGTGTTGCCGTTGACGATCCGCTCCTTGAGCCCGCGCGCGAACGATGCGAGCGTCGATACATTCCTCCCGATGAGCTGGCACGGCTCTACCGGCACCTGCGCCAGCAGGACAGGCTTGCGTGTGTCGCCCCTGTCGCAACTGGTTGTCGTACCCAAGAGTTGTTCGCCCTTGAACGCGCCGATCGCAACCCGCAGGATCAGCTGATCCTCGTCCATCAGCGTGCTTGGCGTTACGGCGGCGACCCCGATGCTGATGGTGTCCTGATTCCAGGGCTCAAGACAACTAAAGGGGTCCGGGGCAAGACAAAGGAGGAGCGCGGCCGACGGACGCTATTTCCTGCCGCGCTCGCCTCCATGTCTACCCCCCGAGCGCACCGGCTTCTCGTTCCTACGGTCACCGGGAAGGTATGGTCACAGCGCAACTTCTACCGTGACGTGTGGAACCCCGCCGCAATGCTCGCGGGGATTAGTTTCACGATCTATGACCTTCGTCACACTTTTGTCTCGCAGCTGCTGGGGGCCGGTATCCCTCTCGTCGAGGTGGCGGCCTACGTTGGCCACTCTACGAGGTTGCTCGGGGAGATCGACAACACGACTACACGGATCTATCAGCACCCAACTGGTAAGTATCACGACCGAGCGCTTGCCGCGATCGGCGACTACCTGAACGAGATGCTGGCGCTGTGCCGCGGCGAGCGCGCGACCGCTTGAGCGCCCGCGAGCCTCGCTAAGAAGGGTCACCAGGCTTGATCCGGCACTACATCGGCGCTCGCTTCGGGGGCGAGCGCCAAGCATGATCCGTGCCAGCGCGCACGGTGTCGCAAAACCAATGCACCTGCACGTAACTCGCGGCAA
>DATJRV010000043.1:0-2342 GCA_035504435.1 Solirubrobacteraceae bacterium | reverse complement strand
CGAAGTGAACGGGATCAGCACCAGATCGTGCCTGGCGCGCAGGTGAGCGCGCTCGTGCGCGAGCACCGCGGCTAGCTCCGCGGGGGCAAGCAGGTCCAGGGTGCCGGCACTAACGACGATCTGGGACCTGATGCCAGGCAGGCAGTACGCCGCGGCGGCCGGGTAGTCGATGACCAGCGCTCCTGGCGCCTTGGGGTCACCGCGGGCAAGCAGCGCGAGCAGTTCCCGCTGGCGGCGCCTGGCGGCGATCGCGTCGGCGAACGCGACCACCAGCATCCACGACAGCACGGCAAGCAGCGCGAACCCCGCGGCGAGCGTCGCGAGGCGCAGGGTGGCGACGAGCGCGGACTGGTGCGGCGCGAGCAACTGGCCGGATGCGAGCCGCCCCAGCCCGCCGAACGCCCCGGCGAACCGCGTCTGCTCGCCGTCCACGCCTACCGCGAGCAGCGCGCCGATCGCCGCGAGACCGCCTGCGAGGCCTAGTGCCTGCCACAGCAAAATCGCGGCCGCCGGGGACCTGCGCGGCCAGGAGGCGCGCGACAGTGCGCGCGCGCTGTGCGCGCTCCCCACGGCGACCGCGGCTAGCATTGCCGCGACGGCCAGTCCCCCCATAATCCGATCCCGGTGTCTCCTTCTGACCGCTGCCCGTCCTGCTCACGATCGAGCTGAGACAACGCGTCGAGAAGCACGACTGCTTCCGAACCTGACACGCTCTGCGCGAACCTGGCGAGCGCGGCGTCACGGTCGCCGGTCTGCTCAAGCGCGGTAAGCATGAGTTCCGCCACGTATGCCTCCCGGGTCGCCGCGGGCCGGTACCGCCAGGCGCGGCCGTCCCGTTCCCTGCGCGCGAACCCCTTCTTCGCTAGCCGGTCGAGCACGGTCATCACTGTGGTGTGAGCTAGATTGCGCTGGGTGAGTCCGTTGCTGACCTGTCTGACGGTCAATGACGACTCGGTCTGCCAGAGAACTTCCATGATGGCCCGCTCGAGATCGCCCAGCCTGTTCACGGCATCACTGTACCGTCGAAGGCGTTTCTGATACTAGTGGGGCGGCCTCGGACGCCAGTGGCGACTTGGCGATCTGTATGCATCCGTAGATGATCGCCGCGAGCGCGACCAACTGCGGCACCAGCCACCATCCGTCGCGCAGCACCTCGCCGAACAGGGTGACGCCGTAGGCGATGCTGATCAGCGCGTCGCCGACGGTCAGCATCGGCTGCGAGGCGACCAGGCTGCCCGCCTGCAGAGCGTTCTGCAGCAGGAAGAGCGAGCCCACGCCGGCCAGCGCCACCGCGTAGATGTGCCACCTGGTGAAGAACTCGACCACCCCCATGTTCAGGTCGGCCATCGCGTTCTTCAGCAGCGCCGCGGTCAGCGCGTACCCGCAGGCGGCCGCGAGCCCGAGCAGCGCGGCCCGCGGCTCGCCGCGCAGGCCAACCGCCGTGCTGATCAGCGCGGCTTCGAAGGCGGCCGTGACGATGAGCGCGATCATCCAGCTCCTGGTCGATGCGGAATCGATGGCGCCGCTCGGCTGCGCGGCGGCCAGCCCGCCGCCGAGCGCGACGGTGGTGATGATGATCGCCCGCCAGGGGAGCAGGTCGAGCGCGTCCCGGCCCCTGAAGAGCAGGGTGGAGAGCACGAGCGTGAGCGGCAGCTCGATGATGAAGATCGGCTGGACCAGGGCGATCGGGCCGAAGGCCAGCGCGGTGGCCTGGGCCACTGCGGCGACGATCACCATGGCGATCCCGGCCAGCCACACCTTACGGTGCATCAGGTCCTGGATCAGCGAAAGGTGCATGGACCGTTCTATCGGCACCTGCGCGGCCGCCTTGCGCTGCAGAACTGCCGCGACGGCGTTGCTCGCGGCGGTAAGCAAGGCGAAGATGACGCACAGCAGCTCATCGACGGTTACGTGGACGTGCACCTGATGCACGGACACGTGAATTGGTACGTCCTGTACGGTCACGGCGGGTCCGTATGGTTGTCAGCCTTGATGAGCGCGGCGAAGGGGCGCAGGTTGGCAAGGCTTTCTCCGCGCTTTTCCCGCCATGCCCATTCCCGCCTGATGGCCGAGCCGAACCCGAGTTTCAGCGCCTCGTTGAACGACTCGTCCGAGTACGTGAGCACGCACCCGAGCAGCCGGTCGATCTCATCGTCGGTGATCGCGCTCAGCGGCAGCCGGCCCGTCAGGTAAACGTCGCCGGTCCTGTCCACCGCGAAGTGCACGCCGTACAGCCGCCCGTTGCGCTCGAGCAGGAAGCGGTAGAAGGTGGCGTGGTTCTCGTCCGGCTGACGGCAGAAGAACGCCTCCACCTGCAGGCTGTGCTCCCCGGCGACCAGCCA
>DATJRV010000042.1:0-50856 GCA_035504435.1 Solirubrobacteraceae bacterium | reverse complement strand
ACGGGGAAGATGACGCTCTTCAACGGGCGCACCGGCGAGCCGTTCGAGGAACAGGTGACCGTCGGCTACATGTACATCCTCAAGCTCCTGCACCTCGTCGACGACAAGATCCACGCCCGCTCGACCGGCCCGTACTCGCTCGTCACCCAGCAGCCGCTGGGCGGCAAGGCGCAGTTCGGCGGCCAGCGCTTCGGCGAGATGGAGGTGTGGGCGCTGGAGGCGTTCGGCGCCGCCTACACCCTGCAGGAGATGCTCACCATCAAGTCCGACGACACCGTCGGGCGCGTCAAGGCCTACGAGGCGATCGTCAAGGGCGAGAACATCGCCGAGCCGTCGATCCCCGAGTCCTTCAAGGTGCTGCTCAAGGAGATGCAGTCGCTGGCGCTCGACGTCAACGTCGTCTCCGAGGAGGGCCAGCGCACGGAGATGCGCGACGAGGACGACGACCTACTGCGCGCCGCCGAGGAGCTCGGCATCGACCTCTCCGGCGTCCGTGCGCTCGCTGCCGACGGCGCCGGTGAGGAGCCGGCGCCCGCAGACGACGGCGAGAGCGCCGAGGCCAGCGCCGAGGCCGACACAGACGAGGACGAGGACGACGACGCCGAGGAGGACGGGCTCGGCGTCGAGGCACTGATCGACGTCGACGCCGCCGACGAGCTCGATGTCGAGAGCCTCGCCAGCGAGGAACCAGTCGAATAACAGCCCCGCCTACAGCAGCTACAAGCGTTCGCACACACCCAGCCAGAAGGACCTACACGTGATCGACATAAATAACTTCGACGCCATTGAGATCAGCCTCGCCTCCTCCAAGCAGATCCGCAGCTGGAGCTCCGGCGAGGTCACCAAGCCGGAGACGATCAACTACCGCACGCTCAAGCCCGAGAAGGACGGGCTGTTCTGCGAGCGCATCTTCGGCCCCACCAAGGACTGGGAGTGCTACTGCGGCAAGTACAAGCGCGTGCGCTACAAGGGCATCGTGTGCGAGCGCTGCGGCGTGGAGGTCACGCGCTCGAAGGTCCGCCGCGAGCGCATGGGCCACGTCGACCTGGCCGCGCCCGTCAGCCACATCTGGTTCTTCAAGGGCGTGCCCAGCCGCATCGGCTACCTGCTCGACATGGCCCCCAAGGAACTCGAGAAGGTTCTGTACTTCGCCGCCTCGATCGTCACGTGGGTCGACGACGAGGCACGCGCCAAGGATCTCGACTCGCTCGAGAAGGAGGTCAACAAGGTCCTCGACTCCTACGCCGCCGAGCGCGAGGAGCGGGTGCTCGAACTGCGCGAGTCGCTCGCGCGGCGCGAAAAGTACCTGCAGTCGGGCAAACAGACGAGCTTCAACGACGAAGACCACCTGTGGGCGGACTCGCTCGACGTCAACCTCGCCAAATTGTCCGACGAGGAGCGCGAGAAGCTGCTCAAGGAACTCGCCAAGACCTTCGAGGCGGACATCGCCGACACCGAGGCCTACATCGAGGACGCCGCCCAGCGCATGCGCGACGTGTGGGAGCTGTTCAAGACGATGGAGCCCAAGCAGATCGAGCACGACGAGACGACCTTCCGCGAGCTCAAGGAGCGCTTCGGCTCGTCCTACGGCTTCGGCGAATACTTCCGCGGCGGCATGGGCGCAGAGGCGATTCGCGACCTGCTCCAGCAGGTGGACCTGGAGGCCGAACGGATCGAGCTCGAGGACCAGGTGAAGACCGGCAAAGGGCAGAAGCAGGCGCGTGCAGTCAAGCGCCTGAAGGTCGTCTCCGCCTTCATCCAGTCGGGCAACAAGCCCGAGATGATGGTGCTCGACGCCGTGCCCGTGATCCCGCCCGAGCTGCGCCCGATGGTGCAGCTGGACGGCGGGCGCTTCGCCACCTCCGATCTGAACGACCTCTACCGCCGCGTCATCAACCGCAACAACCGCCTCAAGCGGCTGCTCGACCTCGGCGCGCCGGAGATCATCGTCAACAACGAGAAGCGCATGCTCCAGGAGGCCGTCGACGCGCTGTTCGACAACGGCCGGCGCGGGCGCCCGGTGACCGGTCCCGGCAACCGGCCGCTGAAGTCGCTCTCGGACATGCTCAAGGGCAAGCAGGGGCGCTTCCGCCAGAACCTGCTCGGCAAGCGCGTGGACTACTCCGGGCGCTCGGTGATCGTCGCCGGCCCCTACCTCAAGCTGCACCAGTGCGGGCTGCCGAAGATCATGGCGCTCGAGCTGTTCAAGCCGTTCATCATGGCGCGCCTCGTCGAGCGCAAGTCCGCGCAGAACATCAAGGCCGCCAAGAAGATGGTCGACTCGATGATCCCCGAGGTCTGGGACGTGCTCGAGGAGGTCATCCACGAGCATCCGGTGCTGCTCAACCGCGCGCCGACGCTCCACCGCCTCGGCATCCAGGCGTTCGAGCCGCTGCTCGTCGAGGGCAAGGCCATCCAGGTGCACCCGCTGGTGTGCCACGCCTTCAACGCCGACTTCGACGGCGACCAGATGGCCGTCCACCTGCCGCTGTCCGCGGAGGCGCAGGCGGAGGCGCGCATCCTCATGCTCTCCGCCAACAACATCCTGTCCCCCGCGCACGGCGCGCCGCTGGCGACCCCGACGCAGGACATGATCCTCGGCGCCTACTACCTGACATACGGGCCCGAGGCGGAGGAGCTGGCGAAGATCGACCGTGCCACCTACGAGCCGCGCCCGCACGTGTTCCGCACCGCGCAGGAGGCCGAACTCTCATACGAGGCCGGCGTGGTGAAACTGCACGACATCGCCGAGTTCCGCCCCTACGGGCGCGAGGGCGGGCACGTGCTCACGACGATCGGGCGCATCATCTACAACGACCGCATCGAGCGCGCGCTCGCTGAGGCGCTGGGAGACGAGTTCGACCCGTCCAAGTACGTGTTCGTCAACCAGTCGATGAAGAAGCGCGACACCACGCGGCTGATCGACCTGCTCGTGCAGTCCTACGGCGCGACCACCATCTCGCTGGTGCTCGACGCGTTCAAGGACCTCGGCTTCAAGTACGCCACCCAGGCCGGCATCACGATCTCCAAGAACGACGTCGTCGTGCCGCCGTCAAAGCAGGAGATCCTCGACAAGTTCGACGCGCTCGTCGGCGACATCACCAGCCAGTACGACGATGGGCTGATCACCCAGGAGGAGCGCCACGAGGCGGTGGTCGAGCAGTGGAACGCCGCCACCGACGAGGTCGCCGAGGCGATGATCGAGAACTTCGACAAACTCAACCCCATCTACATGATGGCCGACTCCGGTGCGCGCGGATCGTTCAAGCAGATCCGCCAGCTCGCCGGCATGCGCGGCCTGATGGCCAACCCCAAGGGTGAAATCATCGAGCGCCCGATCAAGGCCAACTTCATGGAGGGCCTGTCCGTGCTCGAGTACTTCATCTCCACGCACGGCGCGCGCAAGGGGCTCGCCGACACCGCCCTGCGCACCGCCGACTCGGGCTATTTGACAAGGCGCCTGGTCGACGTGGCCCAGGACGTGATCATCCGCGAGGCCGACTGCGGCACCGAGGAGTACATCGACATGGCGGTGTTCAAGGCCGGCGGCGAACCCAACGACGTGCTCGTGGGGCGCATCGCCGCGCGCGACATCACCACCAAGCGCGGCCGCATGCTCGCCGAGCAGGGCGTCGAAATCGGTCGCGCGGAGCTCGACGACATCGTCGGCGCGTTCGCCGACGATCACGAGAAGGGCGTCGAGGTCAGCGTGCCCGTGCGCTCGGTGCTCAAGTGCGAGGCTCCCAGCGGCGTCTGCCAGGCGTGCTACGGGCGCGCCATGGCCACCGGCGCGCTCGCGCAGATAGGCGACGCCGTCGGCATCATCGCCGCCCAGTCCATCGGCGAGCCCGGCACGCAGCTGACGATGCGCACGTTCCACACCGGCGGCGTCGCCGGGGCGGACATCACGCACGGCCTGCCGCGCGTCGTCGAGCTGTTCGAGGCGCGCCGCCCCAAGGGCCTCGCCAAGATTGCCGAGCAGGACGGCACCGTCGCGGTCGAGGAGACCGACAAGGCGCTGACCGTCGTCATCACCGACGAGGCCGGCGAGGAGCACCGCCACGCCTTCCCCCGGCGCACGCGGCTGTTCGTCTCGCACGGCGAGAAGATCAAAGCCGGCAAGCAGCTCAACGAGGGCTCCGTCTACCCGCACGAGCTGCTCGCCATCCGCGGGCGCACGGAGACCGAGCAGTACCTCGTCACCGAGGTGCAGGAGGTCTACAAGTCCCAGGGCGTGGACATCAACGACAAGCACATCGAGCTGATCGTCCGCCAGATGCTCAAGAAGGTGCGCGTCGACCAGAAGGGCGACACCGACTATCTGCCGGGGCAGTTCGTCGATCGCTTCGAGTTCGCCAAGGCCAACGAGTCGATCGCCGAGAGCGGCGGCGAATCCGCGCAGTTCGAGGACATCATCCTCGGCATCACCAAGGCGTCGCTCAACACCGACTCGTTCCTGTCGGCCGCCTCCTTCCAGGAGACGACCAAGGTGCTCACCGACGCCGCGCTGGAAGGCAAGATCGACCGCCTGAACGGCCTCAAGGAGAACGTGATCATCGGCAAGCTGATCCCCGCCGCCACCGGCCTCAAGCGCTACCGGCGGATCGAGATCGAGCCCTCCGAACCGCTGCCGCGGGCGATCGACGACGTCGGCCTGCTCGACCAGGACGAGATCGCCGCCGAGCTGGGGCTCGCCGGCGACGGCCTGGGCGGCTACGGCCAGGAGTTCGACGCCGACCTCGCGTCGCTGGAGAAAATCGGCGCCGGCGGCACCGACCCCGGCTTCGCGGAGGAGCTCGCCGAACTGGAGCTGCCCGAGGAGAATCTCAGCGAGGACTAGGACTAACTCGCGCGTTTGGGCGTTTGCTTGCGCGAGCAGCATCGCCCACGCGCGAGTTGTAGGATCGCGCGCTCAATGCGCTTGGGAGGGCGCACGTGCGGTCTAGTCACCCTACCCCAGGAGATCAAGTGATACGTAAGAATCGCGTACCCGCTGCGCTCGCCGCGGCGGCAATTGCAGTCTGCGGTGTCAGCGTGCCGGCCATGGCGTCCGCGTCTTCGACCAAGTGGACCAAAGCGCAGTGCGAATCGTACGTAAAGTCGTTCGAGAAAAAACACCCACATGCGACCAAATCACAGGTGAGCTCAGCCAACAAGACGCTCAAGAGCTGGAGCTGCAAACAGCAAGTCAAATAGCGCGCCAGCGGGTTTGAGTGCGCGCGAGCCGCGCGGATGGACGGCTCGCGCGTCACCCGCTCACTTTGTTGCCCGCTCACCGTTGCCCATGCGCGCCGCACCGTCAAGCGCCTGGGCCCAAGCCTGCAAGCGCGCGCGCTCCAGCTCCGTGAGCCCGCGCTCCGGCTCGGTCTCAACCAGCAGCGTCGGTGCCGCACGCGCGCCCGCCCACTCCTGGCAAGCCTCGTTCAACGCGTCGTCCACCCACGCCAGCGGCCGATCGCCCGCGTAGGCGTCGATCGCCGCGAGCTTCCAGTGCGCGTTCGCGCGGCCAACCTTGCGCTCGAAGCGTAGGAACGGAAGCGAGCGCGGCAGCCCCAGCAGGCGGGGGAGGTGCTCGTTGGCACGCTCCTCCCAGCCGCTCGCCCACACCAGATCGAACGACGCGCTGAGATCGAGCAGGTGTGCGGCGGCGGTGGCCGAAAGGAAGTGCGGCATGCCGTCGATCGAGTGCAGGCAGCCCTCGACCGTGCGCTCGCTCGCGCGCAGCCCCGGACGCGTCCAGCCGTCGCGCGGCCACGCGCCAAACAGCGAGATCACGCCATCTATGTCCACCATCAACAGCGGCCGCGCGGGCGCATCCACGCCCGCCGCAGCTTCTTCGCGTCCGCCGAGATCGTCTTTAGCTCGCATACAGGTCCAGCTCAGTAGGGTGCACAGGGCGCAGATGCCGGACGTTGCGCTGATTTCGTCCGGGCGCAGTAAAGCACCCGCAGGTCCCGGCCGATGGACCCTACCGTCGGGCCACTAATCCATGACCCTTGATCTAGGCATACTCCTCGCGCTCGCCTGCGCCTTCGTGGCGAACCTCGGCTTCTTCTACAAGTACAGGGGAGCGAACTCGGTGCCCAAGGTGCAGGTGCTGCACCCGCTGCGCTCCGTCAGGGAGCTGTACTCCTCCAAGTGGTTCACGCTCGGCATGATCATCGCCACCGCCAGCTGGGGCCTGCACGTGGCCGCGCTGGCCATGGCGCCCATGTCCGTGATCCAGGTCTCGCTCGCCGCAGGCGTTGTGTTCATCGCCGTGATGGCCGACCGGCTGTTCGGCTTTCAGGTCGGCCGGCGCCAGTGGGTCGGCCTGCTGTTGACCGCCGCCGGGCTGGTGCTGCTGGGCATGACGCTGCCCGCCATGCACGGCGCGCACTCGCACTTCTCACCGATCGTCATGAGCTGCTTCGAGGCCGGCCTGTTCGGCATCGGCGGCCTGCTCATCATGGGCCCGCGCATGGGTGGACAGGCCGAGCACCACGGGGTGATGTTTGGCGCAGCGGCGGGCATCCTGTTTGGCGTCTCCGACACCGCGATCAAGGCGCTCACCGGCATCGTCGGCGCCCACGGCTTCGTCGGGCTCGCGCTCAGCCCCTGGTTGGCCGTCGCGGTCATCGCCTCGATCGTCGCCTTCTTCGCCTCCGCCCGCGGGCTGCAGGACGGCCAGGCCGTCCCCGTGATCGCTGTCACCGGCACGGCTGCCAACATCGCCGGCATCGCCGGCGGGATCGTCGTGTTCGGCGACCCCGTCGCCGCCAGCCCCGCCGGCGTGGTGCTGCAGGCGCTGGCCTTCACGCTGGTCGTCATCGCAGCCGCGCTCATGCCCGCGCCCGTGCGCTCCGCCGGCGTCGCGCCGCAGCCCGCCTAGCGCTGCTAGCATCCTGCGGGATGCCAACGACCTCGCAGCTGGTGCGCAAGGGGCGCGTGACGCCCAAGAAGAAGCTCGCCACCCCCGGCCTGAAGTCGGGCAAGGGCCGCAAGAAGAAGGTCGCGGCCCCCCAGCGGCGCGGCGTGTGCACCCGCGTGTACACCACCACCCCCAAGAAGCCCAACTCCGCGCTGCGCAAGGTCGCGCGCGTGCGCATCTCGGGGTCGATCGAGGTCACCGCGTACATCCCCGGAGAGGGACACAACCTGCAGGAGCACTCCGTCGTGCTCGTGCGCGGCGGGCGCGTCAAGGACCTACCGGGCGTGCGCTACAAGGTCGTGCGCGGCACGCTCGACGCGGCCGGCGTCAGCGACCGCAAGAAGGCGCGCTCGCAGTACGGCGTGAAGAAAAAATAGTCCATGCCGCGTCGCGCAGCCGCCCAGATCCGTCCCGTCGAGGCGGACCCCATCCACCGCTCCAAGCTCGTCCAGCAGGTCATCAACAAGGTGATGCTCGACGGCAAGAAGTCCACCGCCGAGCGGATCGTCTACGACGCGCTCGCGCTGCTCGCCGAGCGCAGCGACAAAGACCCCGTGGAAACGCTCGACGTGTCGATCAAAGCGCTCACGCCCTCGCTCGAGGTCCGCTCGCGCCGTGTCGGCGGCGCCACCTACCAGGTGCCCGTGGAGGTCCCCGCGCGGCGGGCGCGCACGCTGGCCGTGCGCTGGCTCGTCGAGTTCGCGCGCCAGCGCCGCGAGAAGACCATGGCCCAGCGCCTCGCCAACGAGCTGATGGACGCCCAGTCCCAGCAGGGCGGCGCGTACAAGCGCAAGGACGACATCTACCGCATGGCCCAGGCCAACAAGGCCTTCGCGCACTACCGCTGGTGAGCACGCCGATGACCGGCGCGGACCTTTGTCCTCGCTCGCTCGCGTGCAAAGCACGCCACGCGCGCTGCGTCCGCGGTCCGCTTGGTCCTCGACGCGCTCACGCCGTTTGAGGTCCAAAATTTCTCCCTTCAGGGGTTGAAGGGAGAACGTTCGGTACCTAATATTTCGGTACCGAATGTCTTCTGCGGCTTCCAATCAGGCATCTGTTGACGCCACCCACGGGCACGACCCGCATGCGTCGGTGAAGATCGAGCGCCACGTGTGGGTGATCTCCGGCGTGGTGATCTTGGGGATGATCATGTCGATCCTCGACACGACGATCGTCAACGTCGCGCTGCGCACGCTGGGGCACGAACTGCACAGCAACATCGCACAGGTGCAGTGGGTGGTCACCGGCTACCTGCTGTCGCTCGGCGCCGTCATCCCCGTCACCGGCTGGGCCTCGCGCCGGTGGGGCGCCAGGCGCGTGTACCTGGTCTCGCTCGTGCTGTTCACCGCCGGCTCCGCCGCCTGCGGGCTGTCGAGCTCGCTGAGCGCGCTGGTCGTCTTCAGGGTGCTGCAGGGCGTGGGCGGCGGCATGATCATGCCGGTCGCGCAGCTGATCATGGCGCAGGTCGCCGGCCCGCAGCGGATGGGCCGGGTGATGGGCGTGGTCTCGATGCCCGCCATGCTCGCGCCGATCTTCGGGCCGGTCATCGGCGGGGCGATCCTCGAGCACCTGCACTGGTCGTGGATCTTCTTCGTCAACCTGCCCGTCGGCGTGGTCGCGTTCGCGCTCGCCTGGCGCATGCTCCCGCGCACCGACTCGGGCGAGGCGGGCAAGCTCGACGTGCTCGGCCTCGCGCTGCTGCCCACCGGCGCGGCGGCGATCGTGTACGGGCTCAGCGAACTCGGCTCCGGTGCCAGCCTCGGCTCCACGGTCGTGCTCGCGCCGGTGATCGCCGGCGTGGCGTTGTCGATCGCGTTCACGCTGCACGCGCTGCGCATCGAGCGCCCGCTGCTGGACGTCCGCCTGTACGCCAACCGCGTGTTCTCGGGCGCGTCGTTCACGACCTTCGGCCTCGGCGCCGCGCTGTTCGGCGCGATGATCCTGGTGCCGCTGTACTACCAGGAAGTGCGGGGCGACAGCGTCATCAACACCGGCCTGCTCAACGCTCCCCAGGGCATCGGCGCGCTCATCGCGATGCCGATCGCCGGGCGCCTCACCGACCGCTTCGGCGGCGGGCGGATCGCGCTGACGGGGGTGTCGCTGCTGTGCGTGAGCACCATCCCGCTGGCGTTCATCGGCGCGCACACCTCGATCGTCGGCCTCTCCGCGCTGCTGGTCGTGCGCGGCGTGAGCATCGGCCTGTCGTTCATGCCCGCGATGACCGCCGCCTTCGCGTCCATGCGCCCGGACCAGCTCTCGGATGCCACGCCGCAGATCAACGTGCTCATGCGCCTCGGCGGCGCGATCGGCGTGGCGATCCTCGCGGTCGTGCTGGAGCGCGCCTCCGGCGGCGCCAAAGTGCACGTGCACCCGGCGCACGCCTTCGACACCGCCTACTGGTGGGGCCTGGGGATCGCCGTGGCATCGCTGATCCCCTGCCTGATGCTGCTGCGCGCCGAGCGCCCTGGCGCACGTGAGCGCGGCGCCGCGGCTGGCGCCGAGCCGGTGGTGGAGGTCGGTCTCTAGTCGAGACGGTGCGCGATGGCAGCTTCAATGGCAGGGGCCGGTGCGCGATGAGCTCGCCCGCGCCCACCCACCAGCCGGCCGGGGAGCCCGCCGAGGCGCGCGAGGCGCAGCTGATCGAGCTGGGGCTCGTGTTCCGCCATGTGTTCCGCGCGCTCAGCCGCCTGCGCGGGCGCGACACGCACCTGGCCGGCGACGAGCTCTCGCACGCGCAGTTCGAGCTGCTGATCGAGCTCTCCGAGCGCGGCGAGCTGTCCGTGGGCGAGCTCGCCGCAGCCGCACGGCTGACGCCCGCGACGGTCACGCAGATGCTCGATCACCTCGCCGCCTGCGGGCACGTCGAGCGCGCCCGCTCACAGGCCGATCGGCGCGTGGTCGTCTCGCGCCTGACGCCACAGGGCGCCGGCAAGATCGAGGCCAAGCGCGCCGCCTGGCAGGAGCGCTGGGAGCAGGCGCTCGCGGGCCTCGACGCAGCCGAGCTGCATGCCGCCACTCGCGTGCTCACACGCCTGGCCGCCATGTTCGAGGACCCGCCCGAGGACGCCGCGTGCGCCGAGCGCGCACTTGAGGCGTGACGCTCGCGCGCAGCTCGCCGACGCGAACCCACAGCTCGCCGACGCGAACCTCCTGTGGCTGGACGAGCAAGCAGGATGCTCGTCTAGAACGCAGAAATCCTTTGCTATAGTCGGGGCCGCGACGCGGGGCGTGCCGACGTTTGCATGCACCCGCTAGCGCCTTGTCAAGACGATGGAAACCTCGAGCAGATAGCGACGCAGACCGGTCCACATAGACCAGTTGCGCGCGTGGGCCCGAGAGGCCCCATTTTTTTGCCCGAAGCGCCGCACCCTCCCAAGCCTCAGACACCCACCAGACCGCACTCGGATGCCACGCAAGTTCTCCCTTCAAGACACCCGCAACATCGGGATCATGGCGCACATCGACGCCGGCAAGACGACGACGACCGAGCGCATCCTCTACTACACCGGGCGCACGTACAAGCTCGGCGAGGTGCACGAGGGCGCGGCGGTGATGGACTGGATGGAACAGGAGCAGGAGCGTGGCATCACGATCACCTCCGCCGCGACCACCGCGCAGTGGAAGGGCCACCGCATCAACATCATCGACACGCCCGGTCACGTCGACTTCACGGTTGAGGTCGAGCGCTCGCTGCGCGTGCTCGACGGCGCGATCGCGCTGTTCGACTCGGTCGCCGGCGTGGAGCCGCAGTCCGAGACCGTGTGGCGCCAGGCCGACAAGTACCACGTGCCGCGCATCGCCTACATCAACAAGATGGACCGCATCGGCGCCAACTTCGAGCAGGGCGTGCAGACGATGATCGACCGCCTCGGCGCGCACCCGGTGCCGATCCAGCTGCCGATCGGCGCTGAGGGCGAGTTCGAGGGCGTGGTCGACCTGGTGAACATGAAGGCGATCGTCTACAAAGACGAGCTCGGCAAGGAACAGGAAGAAGTCGAGATCCCCGAGCGCCTGGCCGAAGCGGCGACAGCCGCGCGCGAACACCTGCTGGAGGAGGTCTCCCACTACGACGACGCCCTGCTCGAGCTGCTGCTCGAGGAGGCCGAGGTGCCGGTGGACACGCTCAAGGAAGCGATCCGCAAGGCCACGCTGTCGACCAAATTGACGCCCGTGCTGTGCGGCTCGTCGTTCAAGAACAAGGGCGTGCAGCCGCTGCTGGACGCGGTCATCGACTACCTGCCCTCGCCGTTGGACGTGCCGCCGGTGGTGGGCACGGAACTGATCAAAGGCGAGGAGCAGGAGCGCGAGGTCGTGCGCAAGGCCGACGACTCCGAACCGTTTGCCGCGCTCGCGTTCAAGATCGCCGCCGATCCCTACGTCGGCAAGCTGACCTACTTCCGCGTCTACTCCGGCAAGCTCGAGGCCGGCTCGCGCGTGCTGAACGTCGGCACCGGTCGCACCGAGCGGATTGGGCGCATCTTGATGATGCACGCCAACGACCGCGAGGAGGTCGCGGAGGTCTACGCCGGCGACATCGCGGCGGCGGTGGGCATCAAGCAGGTGATCACCGGCGACACGCTCGCCGCGCCGGACGCTCCGGTGCACCTCGAGAACATCGTCTTTCCCGAGCCGGTCATCAAGGTCGCGGTGGAGCCGAAGACGAAGGTCGACCAGGAGAAGATGTCCACCGCCCTCGGACGCCTGGCCGAAGAGGACCCCACGTTCCAGGTGCGGACCAACGAGGAAACCGGCCAGACGGAGATCTCGGGCATGGGCGAGCTGCACCTGGAGGTGCTGGTGGACCGCATGAAGCGGGAGTTCGGGGTCGAGGCGAACGTCGGTCGCCCCCAGGTCTCCTACCGGGAGACGGTGCGCGGGCACGTCGAGAAGATCGAGGGCAAGTTCGTGCGCCAGACCGGCGGATCGGGACAGTTTGGCGTGGTCTACATCGACCTCGAGCCGGCGCCCGGCGAGGGCTTCGAGTTCGTCAACAAGATCAAGGGCGGAGCGATCCCATCCGAATACATCCCCGCGGTCAAGAAGGGCATAGAGGAAGCGCTGGAGAACGGCGTGAAGGCCGGCTACCCGATGGTCGACGTGCGCGTGACCCTGGTCGACGGCAAGTACCACGACGTTGACTCCTCGGAAATCGCCTTCAAAGTGGCGGGCTCGTACGCCATCAAAGAGGCCGCCAAACGCGCCAAGCCGGTGCTGCTGGAGCCGATCTTTGCCGTCGAGGTCGTCGCACCGGAGGACTTCCTCGGCGACGTGATCGGTGACCTCAGCCGCCGGCGCGGTCGCGTCGAAGGCCAGGAGCGCCGCGGCAACGCGATCGCGGTCACCGCCAAGGTGCCGCTCAGCGAGATGTTCGGCTACGCGACGGATCTGCGCTCGAACACGCAAGGACGCGCCACGTACACGATGCAGTTCGACGCGTACGAGGAGGTTCCGCCGAACATCGCCGAGAAGATCGTGGAACAGCGCACCGGCGAGCCCGTCCCCGCCTGAGCAGCACACCAGCAGTCAACGAAAACAACATTCAGATAGATTTCTCAGGTTCGCCCTGCGAGGGGCGAGCGACCAAGTCGATACAGGAGCGAACGAAAAGTGGCGAAGGAGAAGTTCGAGCGCGACAAGCCCCACGTGAACGTGGGCACCATCGGTCACATCGACCATGGCAAGACGACGCTGACCGCTGCCATCACATCGGTGCTGGCTGAGAAGGGAGGCGCCGAGGCCCGCAGCTTCGCGGAAATCGACAACGCGCCCGAGGAGAAGGAACGCGGGATCACGATCGCCACCTCGCACGTGGAGTACTCGACGGACAACCGCCACTACGCGCACGTGGACTGCCCTGGTCACGCGGACTACGTGAAGAACATGATCACCGGCGCCGCGCAGATGGACGGCGCGATCCTCGTCGTGTCCGCGGCCGACGGGCCGATGCCGCAGACGCGCGAGCACATCCTGCTCGCCCGCCAGGTGGGCGTGCCCTACATCGTGGTGTTCCTCAACAAGGCCGACATGGTCGACGACGAGGAGCTGCTGGAGCTGGTCGAGGTGGAGGTGCGCGAGCTGCTCTCCGAATACGACTTCCCCGGCGACGACATCCCGTTCATCACCGGCTCGGCGCTGAAGGCGCTGGAAGGCGACGAGGGCTACAAGCAGAAGATCCTCGACCTGGCGGCGGCGCTCGACGACTACATCCCCGAGCCCGTGCGCGAGCTCGACAAGCCGTTCCTGATGCCCGTCGAGGACGTGTTCTCGATCACCGGCCGCGGCACCGTGGCCACCGGGCGCGTCGAGCAGGGCATCGTGAAGACCGGCGAGACGGTGGAAATCGTGGGCGTCCACGAGTCCACCTCGACGGTCGTGACGGGCGTGGAGATGTTCCGCAAGATCCTCGACGAGGGTCGAGCGGGCGACAACGTCGGCTGCCTGCTGCGTGGCACCAAGCGCGAGGAGATCGAGCGCGGACAGGTGCTGTGCAAGCCCGGCTCGATCACGCCGCACACCAAGTTCAAGTCCGAGGTCTACGTCCTGAAGAAGGAGGAGGGTGGCCGTCACACGCCGTTCTTCACGGGCTACAGGCCGCAGTTCTACTTCCGCACGACCGACGTCACCGGCGTGGCCAAGCTGCCCGATGGGGTGGAGATGGTGATGCCGGGCGACAACGTGCAGATGGAGATTGAGCTGATCCAGCCGATCGCCATGGACCAGGGCCTGCGTTTCGCCATTCGCGAGGGTGGCCGCACGGTCGGCTCGGGCGTGGTCAGCGAGATAGTCGAGTAAGCACCCGCGTCGGTCCGAGCGCTCGGACCGACGCACCAACGAGTAGCCAGATACGACGAATGCAGCACCTCGCCCCACGGGCGGGGACCGGGGGCGGACTCTGCTCACACGGGGATCCGCCCTCTTCCACGCTTCACGCCAGGCCCCAACACAGACACCACACACGATCAGCAAACGAGCGTCCCGTGGCAGCAGCCAGCCAAAACAAGATCCGCATTCGCTTGAAGGCGTATGACACCTCAGCGATCGAGTCCGCCGCGCGGGAGATCGTGGAGACGGCCACGCGCACGGGCGCCAGCGTGTCCGGGCCGGTGCCGCTGCCGACGGAGAAGAACGTGTACTGCGTGATCCGTTCGCCGTTCAAGGACAAGGACTCGCGCGAGCACTTCGAGATCCGCACGCACAAGCGCCTGATCGACATTCACCAGCCGACACCCAAGACCGTGGACTCGCTCCAGCGCCTGGACCATCTGCCAGCGGGCGTTGACATCGAGATTCGCCTCGCGACGTAAGCAATGGCTGCGATCCTCGCCAAGAAGCTCGGCATGACGCAGCTCTTCCAGGAGGATGGCAGCGTGGCGCGCGTGACCGTGCTGCAGGCGGGGCCGTGCCCGGTGACGGCGATCCGCACGGCCGAGCGCGACGGCTATGAGGCGGTGCAGCTGGCGTTCGGCCAGTCCAAGGAGAAGCACCTCTCCAAAGCGGAGCTCGGTCATTTGAAGAAGGCGGACGCGCCCGCGCTGCGCACGCTGGTGGAGTTCCGCGCCGACGCGGGGGCGGACAACGGCGCGGTGGTGGCCGACGGCGGGGAGCTCACGCTGGGCGCGACGGTGACGGTGGACGCGTTTGCGGTCGGCACGCGCGTGAAGATCTCCGGCACCTCCAAGGGCAAGGGCTTTCAGGGGACGGTCAAGCGCCACGGGTTCGCCAGCGGCCCCAAGTCGCACGGCTCGCACAACGTCCGCGCGCCCGGCTCGATCGGCGCATCGGCGACACCCGCGCGCGTGCTCAAAGGCATCCGCGGTCCCGGACAGATGGGCAACAAGCGTGTGACGCAAAAGGGCCTGGAGGTCGTGCGCGTGGACGCCAACGAGCACCTGTTGATGGTGCGCGGCTCGGTGCCCGGCCCAACGGGCGCGGTGGTGGAGGTGCGGACCGATGCCTGACGCACCCGTGCTTGGCGCGCCTGCCAGCAAGAAGGTCAAACTGGATGATGCTGCGTTCGCCGCGCGGTTCGTGGGTCCGCTCGTGCACCAGAGCGTCCGTGCCGAGCAGGCGGCCCGCCGACGCGGCACAGCGGCAACGAAAACGCGTGGTCTGGTGTCCGGCGGCGGTGCCAAGCCGTGGCGCCAAAAGGGCACCGGGCGTGCGCGCGCCGGTTCCAGCCGCTCTCCGGTGTGGAGCGGCGGCGGAACGGTGTTCGGTCCCGAACCGCGCTCGTACACGTTCAAGGTCAACCGCAAGGAGCAGCGCGCGGCGCTGCGCAGCGCACTGTCGCTGCACGCCGGGCGTGGCTCGCTGGCGATCCTCGACACGAGCACGTTCACCGAGCCGAAGACCAGCCGCGCGGCCGAGTTGTTCGACGACTGGCGCTCCCCCGAGGAGCTGCTGCCAGCGCTGGTGGTGCTCATGCCCGAGGAGTCCAGCGCGGCGCTGTCCTTCCGCAACCTCGACCGCGTGTCCGTGCTGAGCGCACAGAGCGCCGGCGTGTCGGACATCGTGGGCGCCGCGTCGCTGATCGTCTCCGAGCCCGCGCTCGCGGTGCTGAGCGCACGCACGGCCACGCCCACCAGAGGCTCCGCTGCCGCCGGAGAGGAGGCCTGATGGAGCACACCCACGTGATCATCCGCCCGGTGGTCTCCGAGAAGAGCTACCAGCTGTCCTCCGCCGACCGCTACGTGTTCCGCGTGCACCCAGACGCGCACAAGACGCACATCCGCCAGGCGGTGGAGGCGCTGTTCGGCGTGCACGTGGTGGACGTGCGCACGATGAGCGTCAAGAGCAAGCCCAAGCGCCGCGGCAACACGCCGAAGGGGCGCACGCGCGAATGGAAGAAGGCGATCGTGCAGGTGCGTTCCGGCGAGAGCATCCCGATATTCCAGGGCTTGGCCGCCCTTGATGAATGAGCGAGTAGAGAATGCCGATCCGCAAACCACGACCGACGAGCCCCGGCAGGCGCTTCGTCTCCTACCCGGACTTCGCCGAGGTCACGAAGTCCAAGCCGGAGAAGACGCTGGTGGAAGGGCTGAAGAAGAGCGGCGGGCGCAACGCGTTCGGGCGCAAGACCGCCCGCCACCGCGGCGGCGGGGCCAAGCGCGCGTACCGGCGCATCGACTTCAAGCGCCGCAAGGACGGCGTGCAGGCGCGCGTGGCGGCGATCGAGTACGACCCCAATCGCTCGGCGTACATCGCCCTGCTGCACTACGTGGACGGCGAGAAGCGCTACATCCTCGCCCCCCAGCGCCTGACCGTCGGCATGATGGTGGCCTCCGGCGAGGGCGCGGAAGTGGCGGTGGGCAACAGCATGGAGCTCGCGCGCATGCCCGTGGGCACGGTCGTGCACAACATCGAGCTGCACCCCGGTCGCGGCGGGCAGATGGCGCGCTCGGCCGGTGCATCAGCGCAGCTGATGGCCAAGGACGGCGACATGGCCACCCTGCGCCTGCCGTCCGGCGAGATGCGCATGGTGCGCGCCGAGTGTCGCGCGACGGTCGGCACGATCGGCAACGCGGAGCACCAGAACGTGAAGGTGGGCAAGGCCGGGCGCAAGCGGCACATGGGCGTGCGTCCGCAGACGCGCGGCACGGCGATGAACCCCGTCGATCACCCGCACGGCGGCGGCGAGGGCTCGACCACGCCCGGCCGTCACCCGGTCACGCCGTGGGGCGTGCCCACGCTCGGCTACCGCACGCGCAAGAAGAACAAGGCCTCCAGCCGCTACATCGTGCGCGGTCGCCGTCGAGGGAAGGGAAGAAGTAGATGAGCCGCTCGAGCAAGAAGGGGCCGTGGGTGGAAGAGCGGCTGATGAAGCGCATCGAAGCGCTGAACGCGGCCAACAACAAGAAAATGCTGCGCACCTGGTCGCGCGCTTCGACGATCTTCCCGGAGATGGTCGGCCACACGATCGCCGTGCACGACGGCAAGAAACACGTGCCCGTGTACATCAGCGAGTCGATGGTCGGCCACAAGCTCGGAGAGTTTGCGCCCACGCGCATGTTCCGCGGTCACGCCGGTTCGGGGAAAGTCAGATGAGCGACGCGTCGTCATCGGGGACGGACAAGCCTGACGAGCAGGAGCTCGCACCGGCGGACGCCGCCGCTGAGGCGCCCGCCAAGGCTGCTGCCGAGGCGCCCGCCGCGCCCGCTGCCGAGGAGCCCGCCGAGGCTGCTGCCGAGGCGCCCGCCGCGCCCGCTGCCGAGGAGGGCGCCGCGCCCGCCGAGACGCCCGCTGCTGAGGCGCCGGCGAAACCTGCGCGCAAACGCCGGAAAGCGAAAACCGAGGCGACGTCCCCGGAGGGCGAGGAGCCCGCCGAGAAGCAACCGGCGGCGAAAAAAGCGCCGGCGGTCAAAAAACCGGCGGTCAGGAAAAAAGCTGCGGACAAACAGCCGACGGCCGCATCCTCTCCCGAGGAGGGGAAAGCGGCCGCGCCGGCACCCAAGCCGGCGCCAAGCCGCGCCGCCAAACCGCAGCGCCGTCGGGTGGTGCGGGCGCGCGCGCGCTACGTGCGCACGTCCGCGCGCAAGGCGCGCATGGTGTGCGGGCACCTGCGCGGCAAGTCCGTGCACGAGGCACGCGCTATCCTCGCGTTCACCCCCCGTGAGGTGGCGCGCGACTGGAGCAAGTTGCTGGAGTCGGCGGTGGCGAACGCCGAGAGCAACCACGAACTGCTCGAGGACGACCTGGTGGTGCGCGAGGCGTACGCCGACGAAGGGCCGACGATCAAGCGCTTTCGCCCGCGAGCGATGGGACGCGCGACGTCGATCCACAAGCGCACGAGCCACCTGACGATCACACTGACGGCGCGCGACTAGGGCGCCAGCACCAACCGAGAAAACTTCGAGAACGACACCGCTGAAAGACTGAGAGCATGGGACAGAAGGTTCATCCAGAGGCAATGCGCGTGGGCTACATCCACGACTGGAAGTCAAACTGGTTCAACGAGCGCAGCTTCTCCGAGTACCTGGCGGAGGATGTGCACGTGCGCGAGCACATCACCAGCAAGCTCGCGCACGCAGGGCTGTCGGACATCACCATCCGCAAGGACGCCAACGAGCTGGAGGTCAACATCCACACGGCGCGCCCCGGCATCGTGATCGGCAAGTCGGGCACCGAAGTGGACGCACTGCGCCGCGATCTGCACCGCATGACCAAAAAGCAGATCAAGGTGAACATCCTCGAGATCAAGCGCCCGGAGCTGGACGCCAAGCTGGTGGCGCAGTCGATCGCCGAGCAGCTGCAGAACCGCGTGGCGTTCCGTCGTGCGATGAAGCGCGCGCTCACAAGCGCCATGCGCTCGGGCGCCAAGGGCGTGAAGGTGCAGGTGGCCGGGCGTTTGGGCGGCGCGGAGATGGCGCGCACGGAAAGTTATTCCGACGGGCGCGTGCCGCTGCACACGATGCGCGCGGACATCGACTACGGCTTCTATGAGGCACGCACCACGTTCGGGCGCATCGGCGTGAAGTGCTGGGTCAACAAGGGCGAGATCATGCCCGAGGGCTACACGGGCGCGGACCTCACCGACATGACCGCGCCGGCTCCCCCCAGCAGCGAGCGCGACGGCCGCGACGGCCGCGAGGGTCGTGGCCGTGGCCGTGGCGGCAACGGGCGCGGCGGCGGTCCCGGAGGCGGCGGTCGCGGTCGCGGGCCGGGTGGACCGGGCGGCGGTCGCGGGCCGGGTGGGTCCGGGTCGGCGGGCGGCGGGCGCGGCGGACGCGGTGCGGGTGGGTCCTCGGGCCGCGGCTCGCGCGGGGGCGGGCCGCCAGGGGCTGGAGGGCCGCGCTGATGCTCTCGCCCAAGCGCGTCAAGCACCGCAAGCAGCACCGCGGGCGTCGTCGTGGCAACTCGCGCGGCCAGCTGCACGTGCAGTTCGGCGACTACGGCCTGAAGTCGCTCGAGTGCGGCTGGCTGACCAACCGTCAGATCGAGGCCGCACGCGTGGCGATGACCCGCAAGATCAAGCGCGGCGGCAAGGTGTGGATCAACGTGTTCCCCGACAAGCCCATCACCAAGAAGCCCGCCGAGACGCGCATGGGCTCCGGCAAGGGCTCGCCCGAAGGCTGGGTGGCGGTGGTGAAGCCCGGCCGCGTTATGTTCGAGCTCGCCGGCGTGTCCGAGCCGCTGGCGCGCGAAGCGATTCGCCTGGCCGCGCACAAGCTGCCCGTGAAGTCCAAGTTCGTGGCGCGTGAGGACTGACGATGAAAGCAAGCGAGATCCGCGACTTCGACGAGAAGGAGTTGAGCAAACGCGTGGCCGAACTGCGCAAAGAGGTGTTCGGCTTGCGCTTCTCCAACACGACCGGCGAACTCAACGACACCGCCGCCCTGGGCCGCGCCAAGCGCGACCTCGCGCGCGCGCTGACCGTCGCGCGCGAGCGCACCCTGGAGGACACAGGCGAGCTCGGGGCTGAGCGCCCCGCGAGCAACTAGCGAGCAAGGCAACCGAGGCAAACAAACACATGGCCGACGACCCAGAGAACGAGACCCCCGCAGAGGACGACGCCGCCGCATCCCCGGAGACGCCCGAGGCTGAGGCTGCCGTGCCTGAGGTTGAGGCTGCCGCGCCTGAGGTTGAGGCTGCCGCGCCTGCGGCTGAGGCTGCCGCGCCTGAGGTTGAGGCTGCCGCGCCCGCGGTTGAGGCTGCCGCGCCTGAGGTTGAGGCTGCCGCGCCCGCGGTTGAGGCTGCCGCGCCTGCGGCTGAGGCTGCCGCGCCTGCGGCTGAGCCCGCCGAGCCGGTTGAGCAGCTTCCGCCCAAGGAGCGCCGTCGCAAGGCTCGCTCCACGCACAAGGGCGAGGCCCGCGCGAGCCGCACGCCGGAGGAGCGCCACGCCGAGCGCCTGCTGGAGCGCAAGCGCAAGGCCGCGCGCCGGCGCACCCGGCGGCTGCAGGAACGCGCCAAAGCGGCGGAGCGCCGCGCGTCGGCGCCTGCGCCCGAGCCACTCGCGCCGGTGCACGCGCCGGTGCAGGGCACGCGCAAGGTCCGCCAGGGAGTGGTCGTCTCGGACAAGGCCGAGAAAACGATCACCGTGCGCATCGACGTCGCCCGCCGTCACCGCCGCTACGAGAAGATCGTGCGCAGCTCGAGCACCGTGCACGCGCACGATGAGAACAACGACGCGCACGAGGGCGACGTGGTCCGCGTCGTCGAGAGCAGACCACTTTCGCGCACCAAGCGCTGGGCGCTCGTGGACGTGCTGGAGAGGGCAAGATGAGGACGATGGCAAGCCCTGAGCGGATGGAGGTCCGAGCATGATCCAGAACGAGACGAGGCTGCGCGTCGCCGACAACTCAGGCGCGCGCGAGATCCTGTGCATCCGCGTCAAGGGCGGCTCCCAGCGCCGCTACGCATTCGTCGGCGACGTGATCACCGCCACCGTCAAGCAGGCCAATCCGCAGGGGGCGGTCAAGAAGGGGGAGGTGGTCACGGCGGTGGTCGTGCGCACGAAGAAGCCGATCGGGCGCGACGACGGCTCCTACATCGCCTTCGACGAGAACGCCGCCGTGATCATCGACGACCAGAACAACCCGCGCGGCACGCGCGTGTTCGGACCGGTCGCGCGCGAACTGCGGGAGCGCAACTTCATGAAGATCGTCTCGCTCGCGCCCGAGGTGCTGTGATGGCGCGCCCCGCTACGCCACGACGACGCTCGCTGAAGGTGCGCAAGGGCGATCGTGTGCAGGTGATCTCCGGCAAGGACCGCGGCAAGAGCGGTCGCGTGCTGCGCGTGGAACCCACCAAGGAGCGCCTGTACGTGGAGGGCTTGAACATGACCAAGCGCCACATCCGTCCCAAAGAAACGAGCAGCGGCGCGAGCGGCCAGAACGTCGGCGCGCAGCTCGGCGGCGTGGTCGACCTCGAGGGGCCGATCCACATCTCCAACGTGATGGTCGTGGACGCCAAAGGCAACCCCACGCGCGTGGGGATCGAGCGCAACGGCACAGAGCGCGTGCGCGTGGCCAAGAAGACGGGCGCAAGGCTGGAGTAGCAGACGATGGCAACCGCCACCGACACCGCACCCCCGGCGCGCTTGAAGACGCGCTACCTCGAGGAGATCCGCCCGGCGCTGATGGCGCGCTTCGGCTACGCGTCCGTGATGCAGGCGCCGAAGATCGAGAAGATCACCGTCAACATGGGCGTCGGCATGGCCAAGCAGGACTCGAAAATGCTCAGGGCCGCCTCCGAGCAGCTGGCCACGATCGCCGGCCAGCAGCCCAGCGTGCGCCGCGCGCGCAAGTCGATCGCCGCGTTCAAACTGCGCGAGGGCATGCCCGTCGGCGTCGCCGTCACGCTGCGCGGCGAGCGCGGCTACGAGTTCCTCGACCGCCTCATCTCCATCGCCATTCCCCGCATCCGCGACTTTCGCGGCCTGTCCCCACGTTCGTTCGACGGTCGCGGCAACTACTCGCTGGGCGTCAAAGAGCAGATCATCTTCCCCGAAATCGACTACGACGCCATCGACCAGGTGCGCGGGCTGGACGTCACCATCACCACCTCCGCCGCCACCGACATCGAGGCGTACGCGCTGCTCGCCGCACTCGGCCTGCCGTTCTCCGCGCAGGGCCGCCCCAAGGGCTACGACCCTGAGGCCGACGAGGCCGCCGCCCGCGCCCACCAGGAATCCGAGGAAGCGAAGGCAACGTCCGCAGCAGCAGCCGCCGAGGCGGCGGCGTCCGCGCCGGCTGTGGAGGCAGAGCCGCAGGCAGCCGCTGCGCCCGAGCCGGTCGCCGAGGCTGAGGCGGAGGCGGCAACTGAGGCGGAGCCGGTCGCCGAGGCTGAGGCGGAGGCGGCAACTGAGGCGGAGGCGGCCGTCGAGGCCGAGCAACAGGCTGAGGATGTCGAGGCAGTGGCTGAGGAGGCGGTCGCCGAAGCGGAGATCGTCGGGGAGGCCGACGCGCCGGCAGACGAAGAGAACATCGAGAAAGAGAGCACCGACTGATGGCCAAGACCTCGCAGCGCGTCAAGCAGGCGCGGCCCGCGAAGTACAAAACACAGGCATATACTCGCTGCACCCGTTGTGGACGACCGCGTGCGGTCTACCGCAAGTTCGGGTTGTGCCGGATCTGCCTGAGGGAGCTCGCGCACAACGGCCAGATACCTGGCATGACGAAGGCGTCGTGGTAAAGGCGCCTGCGGTGCATGTGTTCCGCACCGCAAGCTGTATTACGAACGTTATACGCACTTTTTAAAAGTAAAAACATCACCAACCACCACCCAAGAGCCACAAATGTCGATGACAGACCCGATAGCCGACTTTCTCACCAGGGTGCGCAACGCGATCCACGCTGCGCACGAGACGGTCGACGTGCCGGCCTCCAAGCTCAAGCGCGAGATCGCGAGGATCCTCGACGAGCAGGGGTACATTGACTCGTGGTCCGTCGTCCCCGCGCCCGACGGCGGCGCCGGAGAGCTGATCCAGATCCGCCTCAAGTACACCGACGACCGGCGCTCGGCCATCTCCGGGTTGCGGCGCATCTCCCGTCCAGGCCAGCGGACGTACGTCGACGCCAAGCACATACCCAAGGTGCTCGGCGGCATGGGCACCGCGATCGTGTCCACCTCGCGCGGCGTCATGACCGGCCACGACGCGCGCGCCGCGGGCGTCGGCGGCGAGGTCATCGCGCAGGTTTGGTGAGCCATTCATGTCGCGCATCGGCAGACAGCCCATCCCCGTGCCCAGCGGCGTAACCGTGTCGATCGAGCCCGAGTCCGTGCACGTCAAGGGGCCCAAAGGCGAGCTCAGCGAGCGCATCCACCGGGACATCCAGGTGACCCAGGACGGCGAGCAGCTGCTGGTCACCCGCCCCACCGACCGCGGCGAGCACCGCGCGCTGCACGGCCTCACGCGCACGCTCGTCGCCAACATGGTCGAGGGCGTCACCAACGGCTACGAGAAGCGGCTGGAGATCCAGGGCGTCGGCTACCGCGCGCAGCTCAAGGGCAAAGACCTGGAGCTCGCCGTCGGCTACTCCCACCCCGTGCCCATCCCCGCGCCCAGCGGCATCGAATTCGAAGTCCCCCAGCCCACGCGCGTGGTGGTCAAAGGCATCTCCAAGCAGCAGGTCGGCGAGATCGCCGCGGTCATCCGCAAGCAGCGCCCGCCCGAGCCCTACAAGGGCAAGGGCATCCGCTACGAGGGCGAGTACGTACCCAGGAAGGTGGGCAAGCGCGCATGACCGTGCTCACCAAGGAGACGCGGCGGCTCAAACGGCGCCGCCGGGTGCGCGCGAAGATCTCCGGCACCGCCAGCCGGCCGCGCATCTCCGTGTTCCGCTCCAACCGCGGCCTCTCAGCGCAGATGGTGGACGACGTCTCAGCGCGCACGCTCGCGGCCGTCAACTGGTTCGAGCCCGAGCTGCGCACGCTCGCCAAAGCCGAGCGCTCCGCGCGCGCCGCGCAGCTGCTCGCCGAGCGCGCCAAAGCCACCGGCATCTCCGAGGCCGTGTTCGACCGCGGCGGCTACAAGTACCACGGCCACGTGCGCGCGTTCGCCGAAGCCATCCGCGAGGCCGGCATCACCGTCTAGGCGCGCCCCGCCAGCTACCCTCTCCCTTCCGCTCATGCCAATTTCCTCAGATCGCTCAGTCAACGCCGCCGGCCTGGACCTCCAGGAGCGCGTCGTCGAGATCAACCGCGTCGCCAAGGTCGTCAAGGGCGGGCGGCGCTTCTCGTTCACCGCGCTCGTCGTCGTCGGCGACGAACGCGAAGTGGTCGGCGTCGGCTACGGCAAGGCCAACGAGGTGCCGCTGGCGATCCAAAAGGGAGTCGAGCGCGCCAAGAAGGACCTCTTCCGCGTGCCCCGCCACGGCAGCACCATCACCCACCAGACCACCGGCATCTTCGGCTCCGGGCGCGTGCTGCTCAAGCCCGCCTCCCCCGGTACCGGCGTGATCGCCGGCGGGGGCGTGCGCGCGGTGCTCGAGCTCGCCGGCATCCACGACATCCTCTCCAAGAGCCTCGGCACGCAAAACCCCATCAACCTCGTCAAGGCCACCGTCGCCGGCCTGCGCGGGCTGCGCACCCCCGAGGAGGTCGGCAGGCTGCGGGGCATCAGCATCAACCAGGTGCTCGGCCTCGGCGGCCAGTCCGCCAACGGCGCCCAGCCCGCCGGCGAGGGCGAGCTGGAGACAGCAGGCGACGCCCGTGCGCAACCCGGCGGCGAGGCTGCGCCGGCAACCGGCGAGACCACGCCCGCGAGCGACGACGCTGCGCCCGCGAGCGAGGACGCCGCGCCGGCGAGCGAGGAGGCTGCGCCGGCGGCCGGGGAGGCGTCCGCGTGATGGGCGTGCTGAGCGTCACCCAGCGCCGCTCCAAGAACGGCGCCGACAGCAAGCAGCTCGACACGCTGCGCTCGCTCGGCCTGCGTCGCATCGGGCACACCGTCGAGCTCAAGGACTCGCAGCAGGCGCGCGGCATGCTGCACAAGGTGCGCCACCTGGTCGAGGTCAAGGAGTCCAAGTGAGCCCCGCCACGCCCACAGACGCGCCACAGCGCGTCGGCCTGCACAACCTCGCGCCCGCGCCCGGCAGCCGCCGGCCGCGCAAGCGCGTGGGGCGCGGCGAAGGCTCCGGCACCGGCAAGACCGCCGGGCGCGGGCAGAAGGGCGCGGGGTCGCGTTCGGGCAGCAAGCAGCGCGCCAACTTCGAGGGCGGGCAGATGCCCATCCACATGCGCATGCGAAAGCTGCGCGGGCCGCACATGAAGAAGTCGATGCCCTTCGAGCCCTTCCGCACGCACACCCAGCCCGTCAACCTGTCCTCGCTCGAGAGCCGCTTTGACGCCGGCAGCGAGGTCACGCTCGAGCTGCTGCAAGAGCGCGGCCTCGCAAACCGCAAGGGCGTGCCGGTGAAGGTGCTCGCCAGCGGTGAGCTGTCCAAGGCGTTGACCGTGCACGCGCACGGCTTCAGCGCAGCCGCGCGCCAGCGCATCGAGGCGGCCGGCGGCAGCTGCCACATCATCCAGGACTAGCGCGCCACGCCGCCCATGCAACCGGCGAAGCACACGGGGGCATCCACTAGAATCCGGCTCTCCGGCCGGCCGCCCGCCACCCGGCGCGCGCCGCCGAGCTAAGCCCATGCTCTCAACGATCCTCAACGCCTTCCAGGTCGCGGACATCCGCAAGAAGATCGGCTTCACCGCCGCCATGCTGCTGATCTACCGCTTCGGCTCGCACGTTCCCGTGCCCGGCGTCAACCTCACGGCCGTCAACAACATCCAGAAAGAGTTCGGCGGCGGCGGCATCCTCAGCTACCTCAACCTGTTCTCCGGCGGCGGCCTGTCACGGATCGCGATCTTCGCGCTGGGCATCATGCCCTACATCACCTCCTCCATCATCCTGCAGCTGCTGCAGGTGGCCGTGCCATCGCTGGAGAAGCTCTCCAAGGAAGGCGAGGTCGGGCAGGCGCGCATCACCCAGTACACGCGCTACCTCACCGTCGGCCTCGCGTTCGCGCAGTCCGTCGGCTACGTCTTCCTGTTCCACAGCCTGCAGGCCAAAGCAGGCGAAAACGTGATCACGCACTTCGACCTGCCGCACATCTTCCTGATCGTCATCTGCCTCACCACCGGCTGCATCCTGCTGATGTGGATCGGCGAGCTCATCACCCAGCGCGGCATCGGCAACGGCATCTCGCTGCTCATCTTCGCGTCCATCGTCTCCCGCCTGCCATCCGCCATCCAGCAGTGGTGGGACACCCAAGACCAGGTCTTCAAGGTGCTCGCCCCGTTCCTCGTGCTCGCCGTCGTCGCCGGCATCGTGTTCGTCCAGGAAGGCCAGCGGCGGATCCCCGTGCAGTACGCCAAGCGCGTCATCGGGCGGCGCATGACCGAAGGCGGGCAAACCTACCTGCCGCTGCGCGTGAACATGGCGGGCGTCATCCCCGTGATCTTCGCCGCCAGCCTGATGGCCTTCCCGCCGACCGTCGGACAGCTCGTGAAAACCCACTGGGGCCAGTCGCTGTCCGACTTCTTCTCGCCCAACGGCTGGCACTACATCCTCGGCCAGTCGCTGCTCATCCTCGTGTTCACCTACTTCTACACCGCCGTCACCTTCAACCCCGTCGACCAGGCTGACAACCTCAAGAAGTACGGCGGCTTCATCCCCGGCGTGCGCCCCGGGCGGCCGACCGCCGAATTCCTCGATCGCATCCTCGCGCGCCTCACCTTCCCCGGCGCCATCTTCCTCGCCGCCGTCGCCGCGCTGCCCGCGATCGTGTTCTCGCAGACCCACCAGCAGTTCCAGTTCGGCGGCACCTCCATCCTGATCGTCATCGGTGTCGCGCTCGAAACCATGAAGCAGCTCGAGGCGCAGCTGATGATGCGCAGCTACGAGGGCTTCTTGAAGTAGCTTGGCGCTCAGGCCGCTGTCTGTCTGGCGGCCGCGACTTCGCGGCGACCGCCAGACAGACAACGGCTTCGCTTGGCGGGGAGCTGCGGCCGGCGCGACCGATGGGGATGGGTGTGGGGTGTCACGGTGGCGCTGGCACCCCCGTAGGGGGTAGGCTGCGCAGGTTGTGGGCGAGTTGAATCTGATCCTGCTTGGGCCGCCGGGGGCGGGGAAGGGGACGCAGGCTGACCGTCTGCAGGAAGACTTTTCGCTGCCGCACATCTCCACCGGGGACATGTTGCGGGCGCAGGTTGCCGATGAAACGGAGCTCGGCAATGAGGCCAAGCGGTTTATGGACGCGGGGGAGCTCGTGCCGGATGAGGTGATCGTGGGGATGATCACCGCGCGGATCGGCGAAGGCGATGCGCGGGATGGGTTCTTGCTCGACGGGTTTCCGCGCAACGAGCACCAGGCGGATGCGCTGGATGAGGCGCTCAAAGGGCTCGAGCGGCGGTTGAGCGCCGCGCTGCTGATCGAGGTGCCAGACGACGATCTCGTGCGCCGGCTGGCCGGGCGGCGGGTGTGCGTGAAGAACCCCAGCCACATCTACCACGTGGACTTCGACCCGCCCAAGCACGAGGGCGTTTGCGACCAGGACGGGGCGCGTCTGGTGCAGCGCGACGACGATCAGGAGGAGACGATCCGCCGGCGCTTGGAGGTCTACCACTCGCAGACCGAGCCCTTGATCGCCTACTACGACCGCGCGCAGCTGCTGCGACGTTTCGACGGGCGCCGCAGCCCCGATGAGGTGCACGCGCACATCCGCGCCACCGTCGCCACGCTGCGCCTGGAGGAGAACCTGTAGGGGCTAAGCTCCGTGGGTGATTATCAAGAAGTCGCCCGCTGAGATCGAGAAGATGGCGCAGGCCGGCGTCATCCTCGCGCAGACGATGGACGCGATCGAGGCCAGCATCCGCCCTGGGGTGAGCACCGCCGAGCTGGACAAGCTCGCCGAGCGCTTCATCCGCTCCCAGGGCGCCACGCCCACGTTCAAGGGCTACCGCGGCTTTCCCGGCTCCATCTGCGCCTCGCCCAACGCGATGATCGTGCACGGCATCCCCGGCGCCTACCGCTTGAAGGGCGGCGACACCATCTCCGTCGACATCGGCGTCACGCTCGACGGCTGGGTTGCAGACGCCGCACGCACGTTCACCGTCGGGGAGGTCGGCGAGCAGGTGCTCAGCCTGCTGGCCGCCACCGAGGCGGCGCTGCACGCCGGCGTCGCCCAGTGCCAGGACCGCAACCGCATCGGCGACGTCTCCAACGCCATCCAGCGGGTCGTCGAGGACGCCGGCTTCTCCGTCGTGCGCTCGCTCGTCGGCCACGGGGTCGGGCGCAGCATGCACGAGGACCCACAGGTGCCCAACTACGGCAAGCCCGGCAAGGGCCCGTTGCTGGCGGAGGGCATGGTCCTCGCGATCGAGCCGATGACCACCGCCGGGCGCCCAGGCGTACGCGTGGGCGGCGACGGCTGGGCGATCTACTCCCAGGACGGCTCCCCCGCGGCGCACTTCGAGTTCACCGTCGCCGTCACCGCCGCCGGGCCGCAGATCCTCACGCCCTGGCACCTGCCGCCAGACGCGCGCGGCGCGGGCGGCGAGCGGGCGCCCGCCCACGGCGAGCGCGCACCCGCAGGCGGCGAGCGCGCACCCGACGACGGCGAGCGGGCGCCCGCAGGCGACGCGGTCGTCGAGCGCATCGCCGGCGCGCACTGAAGGCCGCGGCGACGAGCGGGCACTGCCCCTCACGCATGCCTTTGCTACTATCTGGAGTCCTGCCTTGGCGTGCCGTTGGCGTGCGCGGAGGCTCATCCTCGACCGGTAGCGGCAGCCTGGGCGGCAGCCAGAGCCGAGTCGCCGGAACCAGCCGCTGAAAGGGATCATGAAGGTCAGACCGTCGGTCAAGCCCATGTGCGAGAAATGCAAGATCATCCGCCGCCACGGGGTGGTGCTGGTGATCTGCCAGAACAAGCGCCACAAGCAGAGGCAGGGCTAGATGGCACGCATCGCCGGCGTCAACCTGCCCCTGAACAAGCGCTCGGAAATCGGGCTGACCTACATCTACGGCATCGGGCGCTCGACCTCCGCCAAAGTCCTCCAGCAGGTGGGCGTCAACCCGGACACCTACATCCGCGACCTCACAGAGGACGAGGTGTCCAAGCTGCGCGACGTGATCGACGACGGGCTCACCGTCGAGGGCGACCTGCGCCGTGAACGCCTCAACGACATCAAGCGCCTGCAGGAGATCGGCTCCTACCGCGGCCTGCGCCACCGCCGCGGGCTGCCCGTGCGCGGGCAGAAGACGAAGACCAACGCGCGCACCCGCAAGGGCCCCAAGCGCATGCAGGTCGCCGGCAAGAAGAAGGCCGGAAAGAAGTGAGCGCGCAGCGCGAACGGTCAAGGACGACTGGAGGTCGTCCCATATCATCGAGGCGCAGGCCGGGACGGCCTGCGGAGCACTGAATGCCCCCCGCTCCCAAACGCGCGCGCGGCCGGCGCAAGCCAAAAAAGAACATCCCCGTCGGGCAGGCGCACATCAAGACCTCGTTCAACAACACGATCGTCTCGCTGACCGACACCGCCGGCAACGTGATCGCGTGGGAGTCCGCCGGCGGCGCCGGCTTCAAGGGCTCGCGCAAGTCCACGCCGTTCGCCGCCCAGGTGACCGCCGACGCCGCCGCGCGCAAGGGCCTGGAGCAGGGGCTGCAGAAGGTGGAGGTGTACGTCAAGGGACCCGGCTCCGGGCGCGAGACGGCGATCCGCTCGCTGCAGGCCGCAGGCCTGGAGGTCACCGGCGTCAAGGACGTCACACCGCAGGCGCACAACGGGTGCCGCCCCCGCAAGCGGCGGAGGGTCTGAGATGGCGCGCGACACCAGCCCACAGTGCAAGCAGTGCCGCCGCGAGGGGCAGAAGCTGTTCCTCAAGGGCGAGCGCTGCCTGACCGACAAGTGCGGCGTGGAGCGGCGCTCCTACCCGCCGGGCGAGCACGGGCGCGGGCGCATGAAACAGAGCGAGTACCGGCTGCAGCTGCGCGAGAAGAAGAAGGCGCGCCGCTACTACGGCGTGCTGGAGAAGCAGTTCCGCGGCTACTACGAAAAGGCCTCGCGCCAGGCGGGCATCACGGGCGAGAACCTGCTGGCGCTGCTGGAGTGCCGGCTGGACAACGTGCTCGTGCGCCTCGGCTTCGCCGCCTCGCGCCGGCAGGCGCGTCAGCTCGTTCGTCACGGCCACTGGACGGTCAACGGCCGTCGCGTGGACATCCCCAGCTATCAGGTTCGTCCGGGCGACGTGATCGCCATCAAGGCGGGCACGCCGGCGACGCAGGTGGTCAGAGATGCCACCGAGCTGACCGGGCAGATACCAGCGTGGCTCCAGGCCGACCACGAGTCGTTGACGGCCAAGGTGCTACGCAAGCCGGAGCGGCGCGAGGTTGCCGCACCGGTGCAGGAGCAGCTCATCGTCGAGCTGTACTCGAAGTAGAAGCACTTTTGCACCCGCCTTCGCCCGTCTTGGGCGGCGGCGCTTACGGCCGGCGCTCTCACCAGCCCGGTGCGAGACCAAAACGACGTTAGGACCCCCATGCTCGACTTTCAAATCCCCCGGATCACAAGCGAGTCCGTGGAGCAGAACCGTGGCACGTTCACCATCGAGCCGCTCGACCGCGGCTTCGGCTACACGTTCGGCAACTCTCTGCGGCGCGTGCTGCTCTCCTCACTCGCCGGCGCAGCAGTCACGAGCGTACGCATCGAGGGCGTGGCGCACGAGTTCTCCACCATCCAGGGCGTCAAGGAGGACGTGACAGACATCGTGCTCAACCTCAAGGGCGTCGTCTGTCGCATGCACTCCGACGCCAGCGAGGTGGAGGCGCCGCTGGTCGTCACCGGGCCGGGCGAGATCACCGCCAAGGACATCGACCTGCCCGCCGGCGTGGAGATCCTCAACCCCGACCTGCACATCGCCACGCTGGAGAAGAAAACCAAGCTCGAGCTGTACATGACCATCGGCCGCGGCCGCGGCTACCGCCCGGCGGAGGAAAACAAGTCCGCCGACCAGCCCATCGGCGTGATTCCCATCGACTCCATCTTCTCGCCCGTGCGCCGCGTCGCCTACGCGGTCGAGCAGGCGCGCGTGGGGCAGAAGACGGACTTCGACAAGCTCACGCTGGACATCGAGACCGACGGCTCGATCGACCCGCAGGCCGCGCTGCGCGAGGCGGCCGAGCTGCTGATCAGCCAGCTGGCGATCTTCACCGACGCCGACCGCATACAGGAGCTGCGCGCGGCCCCCGGCGGGCAGCTCGACGGCCACGGCCTGGCCGTCGGCAGCGGCGCGCAGAACGCGATGCAGGGCGAGGAGTGGGGCATCCTGATCGAGGAGCTCGAGCTGGGCGTGCGCTCGTACAACTGTCTCAAGCGCGCCGGCATTCAGACGGTCGGCGACCTCATCTCCAAGTCCGAGGCCGAGCTCAACGCGATCCCCAACTTCGGCAAAAAGTCGATCGACGAGGTCATCGAAACGCTGCACGCGCGCGGTCTTGCGCTGCGCGCCGACTGACCAGGGCGGCGATCGCCGGCGCGCCCTCGCCGCCCGGACCCCCTAGACTCCTCGAACAATGCGACATCAGAAGACCCGCAACAAGCTCAGCCGCGACTCCGCGCACCGCAAGTCGCTGCTGATGAATTTGTCCAAGGAGCTGATCGAGCACGAGCGCATCAAGACCACCGAAGCGAAGGCCAAGGCGGTCAAGCCGGAGATCGAGAAGCTGATCACGCTCGCCAAGCGCGGCGACCTGCACGCGCGCCGCCAGGCGCTCTCCACGCTCGCGCAGGACAAGTTCGCCGTGCACAAGCTGTTCGCCGAGGTCGCCCCCCGCTACGCCGAGCGCCCCGGCGGCTACACGCGCATCCTCAAGCTCGGGCCGCGGCGCAGCGACGCCACGGAGATGGTGTTCATCGAGCTCGTCTGAGCTCGCGCGCACTCGCCCACGGGGCGCGCGGTGGTCACCAAGCTCACGATCGAGTACGACGGTGGCGGCTTCGCCGGCTGGGCGCGCCAGCCGGACAAGCGCACCGTGCAGGAGGAGCTCGAGCGCGCGCTGCGCACGGTGCTCGGCGACACCGCGCACGACGGACGGCCGCTCACGCTCACGGTCGCCGGGCGCACCGACGCGGGCGTGCACGCGTGGGGGCAGGTCGCCAGCTACGAGCACGAGGCCGTCGATCCCCTGCGGCTGAACGCGCTGCTCGACGACGACCTCGCCGTGCTCGCGTCGGAGCCCGCGCGCGAGGGCTTCAACGCGCGGCGCGACGCCGTCAGCCGCACCTACTGCTACCGGGTGCTCGCGCGGCGCATCCGCTCGGTGTTCTGGCGCGATAGCGCCTACTGGTGGACGGGGCCGGTCGACCGCGGCGCGCTCGGCGCGTGCGCCGGCGCGCTGCGCGGCAAGCACGACTTCACCGCCTTCACGCCCTCGGAAACCGAGCACAGCTACTTCCGCTGCCACGTCAGCCGCGCCGAATGGATCGCCGCCGACGAGCACACCCTGAAGGGCGCCCCCCACGGCGGGGGGCAGGCAGGCGGGGAGCTGCTCGAGTTCTGGATCGAGGCCGACATGTTCCTGCGGCACATGAACCGCGTGCTCGTCGGGACCATGCTCGACGTCGCGCGGGGCTATCGCACGTTCGAGGAGTTCATGGGGCTGCTCGAGGGCCGGCCGCGCGCAGAGGCCGGCCGCACGGCGCCGGCGCATGGGCTGGCGCTGGCGTCAGTGAGCTACTAGCCTTCCGCTTCGCCTTCGCACGTTTCCGTCACGGACCTGGCTTGTTGCGCGAAGTCTTCCCTGCTGATCGTCCTCCCGCGCGCCCCCCGGACCAGCAGTGCGGTCGGCAGCGGCGAGAAGGCTCCGTAGACGAGCACGCCGCCGGCGTGCATGCGCGCGGGGATGAGCACCTTGCGCAGCGGCACGAGCCTGCCGGCCACCAGCGCGAGCACCGTGTCGTGCGGCGCCTTCAGCACGCCGTACACGATCGCGTAGGGCTGAGGCTGGCAGCCGCTGGACGCGCGCGGTGTAAACGTCTGCCTGCCGTGTACGCTCGCGCCGGGTACAAGCTCGCCTTCGCCAAGGAAGTCTTCGCTGCCTTCGCTGAACAGCGCTTCGTGGCTGATCTCGAGCTTCAATTCGAAATGGACCGTTCCGAGCCGGCGGTAGTGTTCGGCGCGAATCGTGAACGCGGGAATCCGCGGTGGGCTTTCACGAACCAGGCGCACGATCCCACCGGGGAAGTATTTGACGGGGTGCTGCGTGCATTCCACCACCGCGGGCAGCTTCAACACGGCCAGCGTGTTGCCCTGCGCGTCGAGCTCGCTCAGCGACACTGGTATCGGCGACGGCCCGCGCACCACCTGGTAGTAGAGGCCCGCGGGTCCTCCCAGGCGGGCGGGCACGAGGATCGCGGGCGAGGCGATCGTGGCGCCGTCGCTCAGCAGCAGTCGCACGCTGCGCGTCGCCGGTAGCAGGTTGGCCTCGATGGTCAGCCGCCCTGAGCCGCAGTTCACAGTTTGGTTGGCTTCGACGTGGGAGCGCGAGAGGCACCTGCCGGTTCCTTCGCCGGAGAGCGTTTCCAGCAGGCCGGACTCGGGGCGGGAGGTTTCTGAGATCGTCACGAAGATGCTGCAGCCCGACGTGCTGAGGACGCCTGAAGAGCGTTTCGCCTTTGCCACGAAGCTCCCGCCCGCGGCGGTCTTGCCACGGGCGATCACGACCGGCTTGCGCGCCGGTGTTTTCGGTTGCACCTTGGGGGCTTTCGCGGCGGGCAGCCCCACTGCGACTTCCACGCGCTGTAGGACGGCCTTACGTGTTTCGCTGCCCTTCTGCAGTTGTGTCTTGAGCGCTTCTGTGTGGCGCGAGAGCGCTCTGTCGGCGGCGTTCTCGTAGGCGGCGAGGGTCTTCGGGAAGGCGCTTGTCTGGAACCGCTCGGAGAGAGCGATGATCTCGAAGGTGCGCTTGAAGAGCGCTTCCGACCGGCTCGCGATTTCCTTGGAGGCTGGGGCCAACGTCTTGTAGCCGCTCGCCACCCATGACTTCATGTCCGCGCACGCGGGCGGCGCGGGGAGTTCGAGTTCTTCCTTGGCGACCGCCGCGATCGTCTGGATGAGAAAGGTGATCTTGGGGTTGCTCCATTTCAGAGGCGTGAGTGCACTGATCAGAGCGCTTGTGGCTTCGCGGTCGGGTTGCGTGCGAGCCTCGCTCAGCGCGAACAGCAGCTCGTCCTTGAGGTCGCCCAGCTGCCTTGCCTGCCTGTTCCGTTCGCCGTCCGCCCGTGCACTTGGACGCGCTGGCGATGCAGGCCCAACCGATACTGGCCCAACGAGTCCGAATCCGAGCACTTCTTCATGGGGTGGAGCGTTGGCGAGGATGCCCGGACATTCGGCCGAGATGCCCGCAGCAACGGTTTCCCTCGCTGCGATCTCCTGCGGCTGGTCGGACAGCTCCGCTTCCTCGTAGCTGTTGTTCGCCACCAGATACGCGTGGGTGGCAGCGGCGTTCTCAGCGGTCGTGTTGCCGGACATCGCAGCAGCGCTCGCCGGGAGCAGCGCCGACACAAGCACCAGGATTGACAGCGTCGCCCACGCACGCACACGCCCAGCCCGCAAACGCCTGTCACCGCGCGCTTCTCGCGTCCCCGCCGCCATCGCGGTGGAGCATATCCGCCGCTGTCTCAGATGCGCGAACAGCGGCCCTGCCGTAACTGGCGCGCGACCTTTGCGGGCCGAAGCGCCCCCTATGCTGGAGCGCAAGCCATGCTCAACGTGCTGCTGACAAACGACGACGGGATCGAGGCGGACGGCCTGCAGGCGATGCGCCGCGCGCTGCTGGAGCTGGAGGACGTGCGCCTGGCGGTGATCGCCCCCGACGGCAACCGTTCGGCGATGGCCCGCTCGATCACCACGCGCCGGCCGCTGTGGGTGCAGGAGGTGCCGTTCTCGGACGGGACAATTGGCTACGCCACCGACGGCACGCCCGTGGACTGTGTGCGCCTGGCGAGCCTGGGGATCGTCGCGGACTTCGCCGCCGACCTGGTCGTCTCGGGGATCAACCACGGCGCGAACCTCGGCGATGACATCACCTATTCGGGCACCGTCGCCGCCGCCCTGGAGGGCGTCGTGCTGGGGCTGCCCGCGATCGCCATCTCCCAGCAGTCGCGGGCGGGCGCGCTCGACTACCGCTTCGACGGCGGCTTCGGCTTCGACATGGCCGCCGCGTTCGTCGCACGCCTGATCGCACGCATCGAGGAGGTGCCGCTGCCGGCGAGGACGCTGCTGAACGTGAACGTGCCCGCGGGCGAGCCCAGCGGCGTGGAGGTGACGAGCCTCGGCAAGCGCATCTACCGCGACGAGCTGAAGCTGGAGCGCGAGGAGGAGCACCGCCGCCGCTACTGGATCTACGGCTCGGACCCCGGCTTCCACGACGAGCCCGGCACCGACCTCGCCGCGGTGGCCGCCGGGCGCATCGCCGTGACGCCGATCCACTTCGACCTCACCGACCGCCCCAGCCTGGAGGCACTGCGCAGCTTCGACCTGGAGTCGATGCTCGTGCCGGCGACCGCAGATCGCTCGGCACACGACGCCCGGCCGTGAGCGCCCCGCGAGCAGCACGGCGAAAAGCCGCGAGCGGCAAGGCGGCCAAGGGCGCCGCCGCGACGCGTGACGGCGTCCAACCGCAGGTGCTCGACCGCGTGAGGGAGCTGCGCGAGCAGCTGCAGCACCACGCCTACCGCTACTACGTGCTCGACGACCCGGAGATCGGCGACGACGCGTACGACCGTCTGCTCGACGAGCTGCGCGCGATCGAGCGCGAGCACCCGCAGCTGGTGACGCCCGACTCGCCCACCCAGCGGGTGGGCGGCGAGCCGGTGGGGCGCCTGGAGAAGGTCAAGCACCTGGAGCCGATGCTCTCGCTCGGCAACGTGCGCTCGGAACAGGAGCTGCGCGCGTGGGTGGAGCGCATGCGCAACCACCTCGCGCGCGAGGGCATCGAGCAGCCGAGCTTCACGTTCGTGGTCGAGCCGAAGATCGACGGCCTGGCGATCAGCCTGGTCTACCGCGAAGGCGTGCTGGAGCGCGGCGCCACGCGCGGGAATGGATCTGTCGGCGAGGACGTCACGCACAACCTGCGCACGATCGGCGCGATCCCGCTGCGCATCCGCGACGCGCCGGCGCTGGTGGAGGTGCGCGGCGAGGTGTACATGTCGCTGAAGGACTTCACGGCGCTCAACGAGCGCCGCGCGGAAGCGGGCGAATCGACGTTCATGAACCCGCGCAACTCCGCCGCCGGCACGATCCGTCAGCTCGACCCCGCGGATGCGGCCAAGCGCCCGCTGTCGATCTGGTGCTACCAGGTGGGGGTCGCCGACGGGCTGTCGTTCACCACGCACTCGCAGGCGCTCGAGTGGCTGCGCGAGCACGACTTCCGCGTCAACCGCGACATCAAGCTGCTGGCCGGCGAGGACGAGGTGATCGCGCAGTGCCTGGAGTGGGAGCGGCGCAGGGGCGAGCTGGACTTCGAGATCGACGGGGCGGTCGTGAAGGTGGACGACCTGGAGCTGCAGCGCAGGCTCGGCACCGTCGGGCGGGACCCGCGCTGGGCGGTCGCGTGGAAGTTCGCGCCGACGACCGCCGTGACGAAGCTCGAGGCGGTGATGTGGAACGTGGGCAAGTTCGGCGACCTGCGCCCGTACGCGGTGCTCGACCCGGTGGAAGTGGGCGGCGTGACGATCAAGCTGGCCACGCTGCACAACGAGGAGGACATCCTGCGCAAGGACCTGCGCGCAGGCGAGCAGGTGATCGTGCTGCGCGCCGGGGACGTGATCCCACAGGTGGTCTCGCCGGCGCCGCACGTCGCCGAGCGCAAGGACCGTCCGCCGCCGCCGCACCCGCCCAAGCGCTGCCCGTTCTGCGACACGCCGACGATCAAGCCGCCGGGCAGCGTGTTCACCAAGTGCCCCAACCCCGTGTGCCCAGGGCGCGCGTGGCAGCTGCTCAAGCACTTCGTCTCGCGCGGCGCGATGGACATCGACGGTCTCGGCGAGAAGCAGGTGGCGCTGCTGCAGGAGCGCGGGCTGGTGCAGACGGCCGCCGACTTCTACCGCTTGACCGAGGAGCAGCTGCTGGAGCTGGAGGGCTTCGGCGAGCTGTCCGCCACGAAGGAGCTGGCGGCGATCGAGGCCTCCAAGGAGCGCCCGTTCGCGCGCGTGCTGTTCGCGCTGGGCATCGAGGAGGTGGGGGAGGTGACCGGGCGCAACCTCGCGCAGCGCTTCCGCGACATCGACGCGCTGCTGAAAGCCACGCCCGAGGAGCTCGCGCAGACCCCTGGGGTGGGCGAGAAGATGGCCAGCTCGATCCGCGCGCAGCTGGACGACGAGCGGATGCGCACGCTGATCGCAGAGCTGCGCGAGGTCGGGCTGCGCTTCCACGAAGCGGGGCCGGCGCCCTCGGAAGGCCCGCTGGCCGAGCGCACGCTCGTGCTCACCGGCACGCTGCCGGAGCTCTCACGCGAGGCTGCCACGCAGCTGATCCTCGCGGCCGGCGGGCGCGTGACGGGGTCGGTGTCGAAGAAGACCGACTACGTGGTCGCCGGGGAGAGCCCCGGCTCGAAGCTGGAGAAGGCGCAGCGCCTGGGCGTGCGTGTGCTCAACGAAGCGGGCCTGCTGGAGCTGCTCGCGCAGTAGCGCGGATCACACTTCTTTGCTGGCTTCGCCGCCACTGCTTTCTTCGCCGGGCTTTTCTTCCACTTCGCCTTCCAGTTCGCCTTCTTCGAGCAGTTCCTTGCCGTGTTCCAACGCCTGCGCTTCGCTGGGCGTCTCGCCGCCGTGGCCTTCGCCGGATTCCGCGCCGCCTTCGCCCGGGCCGTTGCCGCCTTCAGCTTCGCCCGTGGGATCTTCGCCAGAGCGTTCGCCGGGGCCGAGCGCTTCTTCGCCGCCCGCGGGGGCGGCCGGCGTCTGGGTGGCGGCGCCGCCACAGCCGGACGCGGCAAGGACGACGACAGCGGCGAGCAGGGCTGCCAGCGCGACGCGCAACTCAGTAGTCGGCGACGGTGATCGCCATGTTGTCCTGGAAGGTGTGCGCGACTTCAACGGGTATGCCGTCGGTGAAGATAGCGAATGCCAGCGTGTGCCCGTTGGCGGCTGTGCAGTAGCCGACGAGGTTGGACACGCCGGTGAGCGTGCCGGTCTTGCCCTGGCAGTTGTCTTCGGCGCGGGTGTCTTTCATGCGCAGTTCCAGCGTGCCGGTGCGTCCGGCGACCGCCATGCTGTTGCGCAGCACCGTGCCGATCGGCGTGCCGGCGAGCTCAACCAGCAGGTCGGCGACCTGATAGGGGGAGGTTTTGTCTTCTTCGGAGAGCCCCGAGCCGTCGACCACGTGCGGGTGGATGTCGAGCAGCTGGGCGATCGTCTTCATCACCACCGCCGCGCCCGCTGCCGTGGTGCCCGCGCCGCCGTAGCGGGCGCCGAGGTCCTTGACGAGCGTCTCGGCGAAGAAGTTGTCCGACGGCGGCAGCATCAGCGCGAGCAGTTGGGCGAGCGTCGGCGAGGGCGCCTGCGCGAGCTGCACGGCGCCGGCGGGGGTGGTGGCGGCGCCGCTGGCGCCGAGGACCGTCACGCCGTCGGCCTCAAGCGCGCTGCGCAGCTCGTGCGCGGCGTACGCGGCGGGGGCGTGCGGGCCCTTTTCGTCGCCGGTTTCGCCGCGGTTGAACGCGAGCGCGCTGAGCGTGCCTTCCAGGAACGGGTCCCATGCGTAGTCGCTGGAGGGCTCGCCGCGCAGCGAGTCGAAATAGGACTCGTCGCCCTCGATCGAGCCGGTGATGCGGCGGATGTGGTCGGTGCGCACGAGGCCCGAGACGAGTGCTGAGACGCTCGCGCCGATGCCGTAGTAGTGGCTGTGGATGAACGCGGTGGAGCCGAACGTCGGGTCGCCGCCGCCTTTCAGAAACAGGCTGCCTTCCCACACGCCGCCGGGCGCCATGTGCCCGACGCCGTACACGGTCGTGTCCAGGCGCGCCGTGGGGCCCATCAGCGCGAGCGCGGTGGTGGCGGTGTACAGCTTCTCCACCGACGCCGGCGGGCGCATGGCGGTGGCGCGCTCGGAGAACAGCGCCTGTTTGGCGGTCAGGTCGTACACGTAGGCGCCGTCGTCCGGGCCGGCCAGCGCGAGCTGGTGGCTGAAGTCGGATTGCAGCGCCGAGAGCGGGGGCTGCGCGCTGGCGGGCGCCGAGGCGACGATGCCCGGCAGTAGAAGTCCGAACAGCAGAATCAGGACTCTTCCGGCAGGAGAATGGGCCACGTGCCCATAAAATGTGTCGAGCATGGGCAAGGTTGTCAAGCTGGAGGCGGCCGGGAAGGCCAAAGCAAGGACGCGCTCGATCGCCGCCAGGGGCGTGGGGCGGGCGGCATCGGTGGAGCGCAGGCGCCGGCCCAGGCGCGACAAGACCGCGCTGGTGCTCGGCGGGGGCGGCTTCACGGGCGGCGTGTACGAGATCGGCGCGCTGCGCGCGCTGGACCTGCTGGCGGTGAACAGCAACGTCAACGACTTCGACGTGTACGTGGGCACCTCCGCGGGCTCGTTCATCGCTGCGCTGTGCGCCAACGGCGTGACGCCCGAGGAGATGATGCGGGTGGTCACGCGCCAGGGCAAAGCGCCGTTCAAAGACGTGGACGTGGGCGATCTGCTGCAGCTGAACCTGGGGGAGTTCGTGCGCAAGAGCGCGCTGATGCCGCTGCGCGCGGCGGGTCTCGCGCGCGAAGTGCTCGCGCAGCCGGGTGGCATATCGCTGATGGACGTGATCGTCGGGCTGGCCGGCGGCCTGCCTTCGGGCCTGTACACGGGGGCGGGGATCGAGCGCTACCTGCACGAGGTGCTGAGCGCGCCGGGGCGCACGGACAACTTCGGCGAGCTCGCCAGCGAGCTGTACCTGACGGCCACCGACCTTGACACGTGCGAGCGGGTGGTGTTCGGCGTGGACGGCGCGCGCGACATCCCCATCTCCACTGCGGTGCGCGCGTCGGGGGCGCTGCCGATGGTGTACGCGCCGGTGCGCGTGCACGACCGCGAGCTGATCGACGGCGGCATCGTGTCCACCACCAACCTCGACCTGGCGATCCAGGCGGGGGCGAAGCTGGTGGTGGTGATCAACCCGATCGTGCCGTTCGTGAACGACTTCTCGCGCAAGGTCAACACCGTGCGCGGCCGCCGCCCGCGGCGCATCTCGGACATGGGCTTCACGCAGATCGGCTACCAGGTGTTCAAGCTGGTGGCCCACCAGCGCCTGCACGAACTGGCGAAGGGCTGGGAGCAGCGCTACCCCGGCGTGGACATCGTGCTGATCGAGCCGGAGCCGCACGACCAGCTGATGTTCGAGACCTCGATGATGAGCTTCACCTCACGCGTGGAGATCGCGCGCCACGGCTTCGAGTCGGTGACCAAGCAGCTGGTGGACGACTACGAGCGCTACGCCGCGGTGGCCGAGCGCCACGGGCTGGAGATCTCGGCCAAGCGCGTGCGCAAGGTGGTCAAACACTTCGACGAGCAGCACGAGCCGATCAGCGCGTGGCGCAAGATCCTCGAGGGCACCACCGGGGCGCTGCTCCGCCAGGCCGGCTCCGGCTGAGTCAGGCGAGTTTTTCGATCGCGCTGGTCAGGCGGTCGGTGGCGGCGGGTGAGTGCACGGCGATGCGCACGTGCTGGGGCTCGCCGAGCGCGTCGCCGGCGGCGACGAGGATGCCGGAGCGCGCCAGCTGCGCGGCGAGCTCGCTGCCGGACAGCGTGGGGTGAGCGGCCCACACGAAGTTCGCCTGGCTGTCTGGCACCTCAAAGCCGTGCTCGCGCAGCGCGGCGGTGAGGCGCGGGCGCTCGGCGCAGATCTGACGGGCGCGGGCTTCGATGATCTCCGAGCAGCTGTGCAGCGCCTCGAACGCGCCGGCTTGGGAGATCTCGGAGACGCCGAGGTCGGGGGAGAGCTCGGCGAGCAGCTCGCCGGAGCCGGGGCCGCCGATCGCGTAGCCGATGCGCAGGCCGGCGAGCCCCCACGCCTTGGAGAAGCTGCGAAAGACGAGCAGGTGCGGGTGGTGCTCGAGTAGCTCCAGCGACGAGCTGGTGGGCTGGGCGTCGACGAAGTCGACGAGCGCCTCGTCGAGCAGCACGGCGATGCCGTCGGGCAGGTGCTCGAGCAGGCGCTGCAGCTCGCTGACGGCCAGCAGCTCGCCGGTGGGGTCGTCGGGGCTGGCGATGGCGATCGCGCGCACGCCGGGCTCGCGCGTGGCGGCCTCGAGCAGCTCGTCCACGCCGCCGTTCACGCGCACCGCACGCCCGTGCGCGCGGCGGGCCATGAGCGGGTACAGGGGGTAGGACGGCCAGCGGGTGAGCAGCTGCTGGCCGGGCTCGATCAGTGCGCGGGTGGCCGCGCTGAGCAGCTCGGCGGCGCCGTTGCCGAGGATCAGGCGCTCGGGGTCCACGCCGTGGCGCTCGGCCAGGCGCGCGCGCAGGTCTGAGCCGCCGAGGTGCGGGTAGCGGTGCATGCCGCGGCGGGCGACGAACGTGATCGCGCTGACGATGCGCGGGTGCGGCAGCTCCGGCCAGGTGGTCAGCGACAGGTCGAGGGTCTCCACGCGCGTGAGCGCTTTGCGGCGGCGCTCGGCGGCCTCCTCGCGTAGGCCCTCGTTGACCTCCTCCTCGGACATGCCCTCGAATTGGCGGTAGTAGTCGAGCAGGCCCATGTGGCCCCGTTCTAGCAGCGATCGGGCAGTCGGCGCGCGCAGGCGGCGGGGGGAAGCTGGGTCGTGCTCACGCGCCGGCGCCGCGTTCGAGGAGGTTGCCTGGGCCGTGGATGATGAGGAACCAGATCGTGAAGCAAAGCACGAACACGACGGCGACGGCGGCGAAGATGCGCCCGAGCGCGCCGCCGCGCTGGTCGTGGCCGGCGGCGCGGCGCACGAGGATCCACGCGCTGTCGAGTTTGCGCATCAGCGCGAGCGCGCCGAACAGCAGCGCGAACAGGCCGACGAAGGAGAACAGGATGCCGAGGCTGACGCTGCCGGTGATGTAGTCGATCTGCGAGCCGATCCACAGGCACGCCAGCGGGATGGGGCCCCAGCAGAGGATGCACAGCAGCGTGATCCCCGCGAGCATGATGCTGGCGAGCGAGCCGTCCACGCGCTGGCGCAGTTCGCTGCCGCGCTGGGGCAGCGAGCGGTAGTGCACGGGCGCGGTGCCCGGACGCCGGCCGACGAACAGGCCGCCGTTCTCAGATGGATCAGTGCGCATGCAACGTCATCTTCGCAGGTATCGCCTCCGCCTCACGTCGCCCTGCGCTTTCGCTCGGGGCTCGCCTGGCCGGTGCTCAGCCCGCGTACAGCGCGTCGAACAGCTCGGCGTAGCGTTCGTTGACGACGTTGCGCTTGACCTTCAGCGTGGGCGTGAGCTCGCCCGTGGCCTGCGAGAGGTCGTGGTCGAGGATGACAAACTTCTTGACCTGCTCGACCTGCGCGTATTTGGCGTTCGCGCGGTCGATTTCCTGCTGGATGAGCGCGTGCACGGCGGGGTCTTTGGCGAGCGAGGGGATGTCCTCGGGCAGGCCGTGCTCGTGGGCGAAGATCGGGATCTCTTCCTCGTCGAGCGTGATCAGCACGACGGGGTAGGGCCGCTGGTCTCCGTGCATGACCGCCTGGGAGATCCAGCGCGACTGCTTGAGGTCGTTCTCGATGTTCGCCGGCGTGAGGTTCTTGCCGCCGGCGGTGATGATGATGTCCTTCTTGCGCCCGGTGATCGACAGGTAGCCGTCGGCGTCGAGCGAGCCGAGGTCGCCGGTGTGCAGCCAGCCGTCCTCGACGGCGCCGAAGCTGGTGGACGCGCGGTTGTGGTAGCCGTGGAAGATGTTGGGGCCTTTGATCAGGATCTCGCCGTCATCGGCGATCTTGATCTCAACGCCCGGCAGCGCGCGCCCGACGGTGCCGAACTTGTGGTTCTCGACGGTGGACACGGTGGCGGCGGTGGAGGTCTCGGTCATGCCGTAGCCCTCCAGCACGGGCACGCCGCACGCCCAGAAGAATTCGAGGATCTCGGTGGCGATCGGCGCGGCGCCGCTGGTGGCGTGGCGGACGCGTCCGCCGAAGATCGCGCGCACGTTCTTGAACAGCCGCTCGTCGGCCTCGTCGAACTGCTCGCGCATGTCCTGGGGGACCTCTTCGCCGCGCACCATCATGTCGCGCACCTTCACGCCCAGCTCGATCGCGGCCTGTGCGCGCTCGCGCTCCTCCGGCGGCTGCGCGTCGATGGCGCTGCGCGCGAGCGTGTAGATCTTCTCGAACACGCGCGGCACGGAGGGCAGGTACGTGGGTCTGACCTCCAGCAGCTCAGAGACGATCTGCTTGGTGTCGCCACCGAAGTACGCGAGCGTGCCGCCGAGGCTGAACACGGCGAGCTGGATCAGCAGCGCGTAGGAGTGCGCGAGCGGCAGGTACAGGTAGATGACCTCGTCTTCGCTGATCTCACCGGCCTCGCTGATCATGGCGACCATCGAGCGGTAGTTGCCGTGCGTGAGCACGCAGCCCTTGGGCGGCCCGGTGGTGCCGGAGGTGTAGATGAACGTGTACGGGTCCTCCGGGCGCACGGCCGCGCGGCGCGCGTCGAGCTCCTCGGCGGAGCGCCGGCGCCCGCGCTCACGCACGTGCTCGAGCGTGATCGCGTCGCCCGCGCCGGTCGGCGAGGAGCCGTTGGTGGCGACGTGCGAGGAGCCGTTGCTGCTGGAGCTCTCGCCGGTCTGCTCAGCCGGTGTGTGGGCGTGCGGGGTACCTGCGGGCGGGTCGATGACGATGACCGTGCGCAGGTTGGGCACGCGGTCGCGGATCGCTGCGACCTTCGCGAGCTGCTCGTCGTTCTCGCACACGATGGCGCACGCGTCGGAGTCGGAGATCACCCACAGGCACTCCTCCGGCGAGTTGGTCTGATAGATGGGGACCACCACAGCTCCCGCGGAGGTGGCGGCGACGTCCACGTACGACCACTCGGGGCGCGTGTTGGCGAGGATGCACAGACGCTCGCCCGGTTCGACGCCCAGGTCGATCAGGCCCAGCGCGATCTCCTCGGTGATGTCGTCGAGCTGCGCGTAGGTGACGTCGTGCCAGCTGCCGTCGCGCTTGTAGCGCACGGCGACATGCTCGGCATGCTCAGCGGCCGAGCGCGCAACCAGATCAGCTAGCGTCTGCGACCCTACGGTCGACGGCGCCGCGGCCTCCATCAGGACCTCCCTCCTTGGGGTTCACGCGGGTGTTGAGAAGATGTTAGACGCTGGCGACCGTGCGCGGAAGCACGCGCGAGGCGTCGCGCGTGCGATCACACCGGGTTGGGGACGTCGAGGAACACGTGGTTGATGCCAAAGCGCTCGCGCAGGTACTCGCCGAGACGCTTGACGCCAAACGTCTCCGTCGCATGATGCCCGGCGGCGATCACGTGGATGCCCGCCTCGCGCGCCTGCGCCATCGTGCGCTCCGCCGGCTCGCCGGTGAGCAGCGCATCGGCGCCCGCGGCGGCGGCCTCGGCCGTGTAGTCGGCGCCGCCGCCGGAGACGATCGCCAGCGAGCGCACGCGCGCGGGGCCCGCGTCGAACACCAGCGGCTCGCGCGCGGTGATCGCGTGCACGCGCGCGAACAGCTCCTCCGGGGCCAGGCCGTCGTTTGCGAAGGTGGCCAGGAAGCCGATCGGCTGATCGCCGTGGAGGCCGAACGGGGTGAGGTCCTCCGCCTGCAGCGCGCGGGCGAGCAGCGCGTTGTTGCCCAGGCGCGGGTGGGCGTCGAGGGGGAGGTGGTAGGCGGCGAGCGCAATGTCCGCCTCGAACAGGATCTGCAGGCGGCGCTTGAGCATCGCGTCGATCGCGCGCACGCCCGCGCCCCAGAAGAGGCCGTGGTGGACCAGCAGCAGCTCCACGCCCTCGCGCTCCGCGCGCTCGAACAGCTCCGCGTGGGCGGACACGCCGGTGGCGATCGTCTGCACGCGCGCGGGGCCTGGGACCTGCAGGCCGTTTACGCAGTAGTCCTCGAAGCGCGCCGGTTCGAGGACGCGGTCGATCTCGGCGAGGATGTCCGCGGTGGGGACGGAGGGCACGGTGGGGCGACGATAGCGGGGGGTGGCGACGGCAGGGGGTGGGGGCGGGGTGGGCCCCTGGGCGATGGACGGCGGCGGGTGGGCGCTGGGTAGGCGGGGGTTGTGTGGGATACTTGGGAGGCGTCGGGGCGTGGCGCAGCCTGGTAGCGCGCACCGTTCGGGTCGGTGAGGTCCCGAGTTCGAATCTCGGCGCCCCGATTGGTTAGTGTTTGGCGAAAGCCAGCAAACACGGGCGAAAACTCCCGAAAACACGGGGGATCGGCGTCGCCGCTTTCGCCCGTGTTCGCGGGCTTTCGCCGGCATTTCCGTTGCAAACCCGTTGCAGGCGAGGCCCAATCCGTTGCAGATCCGTTGCAGCGCCGATCCAAGGCTCGTCACGATCCGCTTTCCTGAGCGCGCTTCTCAGTAGCTTCGACGGCACCCGCAAGCTCGGTGATCGACCAACCGAGCCCGGCGGCTATCTGACGAAAGCTCGACCAGCTCGGACTTGACTGGCCCGTCTCGATCTTGTGGAGCGTGCCGGTAGTGAGGCCCGCGCGGACAGCGAACACTTCGCGCGACACGCCTTGTTCCTCTCGAAGCCTGCGGACGGTGGCTGAAAGCGCGGGGTCAGGTACAGGGCGCGGCATAGGTCGTTTATGCCCTTACGACGTGTAGGCGGCGAGGCGTGGCGGGGGGCGTGCTTCGCTGCTGGCAGTCGTTCATCGCGCACTGCGGCCGAGAAGTCTGAGCCGCCGCCTGCGTCATACCTTCGCCTTGGCGCACAGCGCCGCGCTGGTCGTGTGGAGGCCGTGCGCGATCTTTACGATCGTGTCGAGCGAGACGTTGAACTCTCCACGCTCGATCGCGGCAAGATAGGAGCGGTCCATGTTGGCCTCTCGCGCGAAGCGTTCCTGGCTGTAGCCTTTTTGTTCACGAGCTGAGCGGATGGCTTTGCCGAGTGCCTGGTTTGCCGATGACTTCTTGGACGGCAAACCGGGGCCTACGCCGACTTGACGACGTGTAGGCGGCGAGGCGTTGCGGGGGGCGTGCTTCGCTGCTCGTAGTCGTCCATTGCGCGCTGCGCACGTGCGAGCGCGCGACGGCGGCCGAGCTTGGTGTAGACGGTGGCGATCAGGTAGCCGCCGTCATCGTGGCCCACCATTTCTGCGACCGTGGCGGGGTCGAGGCCAAGGCCGCCGTCCTCGACGGGATCGACCATCCATTGAATCGCGCGGTGCTTCAACTCGTAAAACTCCTGGCCTGGCATCCCGGCCGATGCGCGTACTGAGTGCCAGAGGTTGCACCATGTACTTCGCAGCATGTAGCCGCCGCGCGTGGCGGGAAACACAATCTCGCCCTTGGCGCGGTCGATCGTCTTTCCTCGACGCGGCATCGTCTCTAGGTGCGCCCGAAGGCGAGGGCTCATTACGACCCATCGGCCGTCGTCATCCTTGGGCCATGTGACCTTTCCGGTATCGAGGTCAAGTTGCCAGCGCACATGAATCAGGTTGTCCTCGAAGTGAATATCGGGGCGATGCAACCCAAACACCTCGCCGGGCCGCATCGCCGCGTCGCCTACCCCGAGCGTCGCGCCCTCAAGAATGAGCCCGTAGTCATCGGCCCTGCTTTCGCGGGCCGCGAGGCGCAGTCGCTCGTACTGCTCGTCGCTGATTATCTCGAAGTCCGGTCGATCTACTCGGCGCTTGCGCTTGCTCGCTCCAAGTCGGGTGAAGTGGTTGTGCTCGACCAAGCCTCGGTCGATCGCATGGTTGAAAAACTGTCGGACCGCCTGCTGAATGTTGGCGCCCTTCGGCCGTGTCCAAGTCACCGCCTCGTCACGAGAAAAGCCATCGAGCGGCCGGTCGTGAAACTCACGGATGAACGGTCGCAGTCCATCGCGCAACCGTCGCACGGACGAATCGCGGCGCCCCGTCTCCTTCTGACACGACTCGCCATCCGGCCACGTCATCGTGATCCGGCCGTTCTCGTGGATCGTGGCGCCCGCGAACTCAAGGACCGTCGGCATCGTGCGCTGCCGACCGGGCGGGTTATCGACCTCTTCGCGTAGTTCTTCCAAGCATCGAGTCTCTGCCTTACGGTAGCCGTCGATGCTGTCGTGCGTGCCGACCCATTTGCGGTGTCCCTTGTAGTCGGCGTAGCCGACCCACTTCGGGTTATGGCGTGTGCCCCGGTTATGCGGCATCAGTCACTCGATCCCGCGGGGTAGCGTTTGCGAAGCCACGCCTCGACCTCCGATACGCGGTAGCGGACGAGGCCGCCCATGCGCAGGTATGGCAGTCCGACGTGCTGTTGAAGCTCGATCCAGCGCGGCGTGACGAGCAAGTGATCGGCGAGTTGCTGCTTCGTGATCCAGCGCTCGTTTTCGTCGGCAGGAGAGCGAGCCTCTGCGCTCGTACTCGTGTTGGTCAAATCTCACGGTGCCGGCGGGCGACCTTGGGCACCCTAGAAAGGTCACGAAACCCCCGCGAACGGGACACACGTCGCCCTCTTGGCGCCGATATGCGCCGGGCACGATGTTGTGGGCCTGACGACGGTTCATGGGGCACTCAATCCCTTCGAGTCGATCCATCTAGATCAGATGCCGCCTTGGTTTTCAACCCCGAATCGACGGGCCTGGCTTGGCGGGCGTCGCAGGCTTCGCACAGCGGGCCGGGTGCGCGCTCTGCGGCCTGCGTGGCGCGGTTTCCCGTGCGGTCGTAGCCTCCCCATCGGCACCAGCGCAGGCCCGCCGCGTCGGCCTCGGCCTCAAGCGCTTCGATCGAGGCGAAGAAGTCGGGATAGAGCGCCTTGAGCATCGCGCGCTCGTGCTCGGCGGATGCGAACGCGCCGCAGTTGCACTCGCCGCTTCGGTGCAGAAGCGCGGCGGCGTCGGACTCCGGTATGCGGTGAGCATGGCGGTACGCCGCCATGTCAGACGACGACCAGTTGAGCAACGGGTTTGCGAACACTGCCGATGAGCGCCGTTCGCGGTTGATCGGTTCACGGTTTGCGCGGCGCCTGCTCTCCGCGCGCCGAAGGCCGGTGAGGAACAGCACGCGGGCGCTACGCGGGTGCCCGGCCTTGCTCTCGCGCAGCAGTGTTCGTATCTGATTCTCCTTGAGCGCGCCGTAAGCGCGCCCGTGCATTGCCGGGCCGGGGAATCCGAGCCCGGTTCTGACCGTGCCGTCTCGTAGCACGTCGCCGCCGAGCACCATTCGGCGGTATGCGTCTCCTGCGTGCATGACGCGCAGCGGCTTCTCTATCCAGTGTGCATATTCGCGGACGAACTCGGCGACGCCGGGAACGGCCGTGCCGGTGTCGATGAAGGCGAGGCCGTCGTAGTTGTCGCGGCAGCGGTGCGCGAGCACGGTTGAATCGTTGCCGCCGCTGAACAAGCACCAAACAGCGACGGGTTTGTGTTCGTCTCGTGCGCGAAGAATTATCTCGTCGGGCTCGTGCTCGACTGATCGTAGTGTGCGTTGGGGTGTCAGTGTGCGCGGTGCCGGCGGGCGACCCTGGCATTACAGAAAGGTCGTCATCGGTGCCGAAACGGGACACGGCTTTGTGAGTTGTTCTCTGCCATCGGCTCGGGCATTGGAGTCCGTCGATCCTGTCCGCCATGACGCGCGGATTGCGGCGCGGGATGCCTTTGCTCGGGACTCCTGCGTGGTTGCGTGCGATGTTCGTACTGTCAGCAGAAGCGAACGGGTAGCGACTGCCGCTGAGCTTGAGCCCACGCAGAAGGTGAAGCCATACCGGGACAGGGCCGTCGCCGCATAGCTCGTCCATCGCCGCTGTCATTCGCTTGTGCCAGCGACGATCACCAACCGAGCGGTACTCCCCGGAGCTGCCTATGCAAACACGCGGCCATTCATCGGCGAGCCTCGCCAGGCGGCGGAGTGATTCGTGCATGTGCCATACGGGTGCTCCCCGCTGCCCGAACGGCCATGCTTCGATAAGGGCGTCATTCTCCTGCTCGGTTCCTTCGATGAGGTCGGGTATGACGGCCCAGGTGGTCGGGTACTCAAGCCAGTGCTCACACCACCTGTAGTAGCCCGGCCAGTCGGTCGTGCGACCCTTGCGCCAGAACGTATAGGCGCCGTTGTCGAGCATGACCGACTGGCCGATTTCATGGCAATGCGCGATGTTCTGCGGTTGAGCGAAGCTCACACAGAAGCAACGGCCCGCGAGTTCGAGCAGGCGAGCGCGTGGCGTGATCGGTGTGCCGTGATAGTGAATCACACCGACTGACGGCTACGGTCCCGCACGCGGCCGATGACGAGGGACCACAGCAGCGCGCCGGCTGTCTTGGCGGTGAACTGCCCGAACGTCGTCGCCCACACCAGCCCGCCAAATGCAAGCGTAGGAAAGACGAGACTGTCGATCGCTGCTCCGAGCCACGCGGCCATGTTCGCTCGCTGCATCCATTCTCGGCCGCGCAGCAGGTGGTACAGCAGCGCCTCGCCGCCCTCCGCGCAGGCGAACGATATGGCCGACGCCTGCGCGACCATGCGCGCGTCTGAGTTGACAGCGAAGCTCAGCGCGGAGCCGGCGAGGATCAGCAGCGCCATCTTGGCCCATCGTGTCGTACCCCAGAAGTCGGCGAGCCGATCGCGCGTGATGAGGTCGAGCCCGATCAACACAAAGGCGTTGTAAATGGAGGCCGCGGGTCCGAAGCGAGCCACGAGAAGATTCGCCGCGATGATCGCCGCGAGGTATAGGGAGACGAGCGCCGCGACGCTGCCTCGCGTTGTCGATGTAGACCGGCTCATATCGGCATCTCCCAACGGAGCTTCTTGCCAAGCGGGTGCGTGTCAGATGCCGGGCGGCCGGGCCTGTTCCACGTCCCGCCGCCTGCCTCGCCAACGAGCGTGAAGCCGCTGGCGCGCAGCGATGCGCCGCCCTCCTCGGGCAGCGTGTAGGTGATGAGCTTGCGATACCCGAGTGCCTTCACCGCTCGCCACGCGGCGCGGTAGAGCATGGAGCAGGCGTTGGGGGCGCCGTCCGTGCAGCAGCGGCGCACTTCGGCCGTCCAGCCGTCATCGAGCGCCCGCGCGATCGGGCGCCCAACGACCGCGACGCCGCGAAGCTGCGTGCCGTCCGTGACGCCGACGACGCTTATGCAGCCCGGTACGGGTCGGTTGTGACGGTGGTAGCGCGCTATGAAGGCGTTAGCGGCCTTGAGGGTCGTAGGAATGAGTGACAGGCGAACGCCGCTCGTCTGTCCCTTGCTCGTGGTGTGTGTGGATTTGTTGGTCAGTGCTCACGGAGCCGGCGGGCAACCTGGGCAACACAGAAAGGTCATCCGACGCCCCGAAACGGGACAGGGAACCTTGAAAAAATGCTGCCGGCGTCCTCGGGTGGCGGGCGCCGGCAGCGACGGCTCAGAACGGCAGTGCGGACTCGGCTAGGCAGGTTGGGCAGTAGCGCTCGCCATACGCACGGAACCTGCTGCATCCGTCGTTTGCGCACTGTGGCTGTCGTGTGCGTCGTGGTGGGGCGCGTCTTTCGATTGCATCGACGTAGCCAAGCTCGCGCATTGCTTGGGTGTGCGATTTGCGGTCGAGGTTGGCGAGAAGCTGCTCGAAACCGTCTGGGTCGATGGCCTCAAGGTCGCGCAGGAGCGGGACCGTGAACGTCCCGCCGCAGGAGCATTGCGGTAGTCCTGCCGTGCGGATCGCGGCAGCCGACCCGTACAGGATGCAGCCACAGTCTGAGCACTCGATCTTGCGCAGCCGGCACGATGACTTGCGCCGGCCGCGCTTGAGCGTGGCGGGCATCACGCGACCGCGCTTTCGAGCGTGCGGGCGATTGTGTCCACCGTCTCGGCATAGTGGCGGATCGCCTCCACGTCATTTCGCTCGCCCCACCCTGCGATGTAGGGGATGCTCTCGCCGGAGGTGTCCAGTCCGATCGCGCCGCAGACGATCACGGCTGCTGTCTCCACGATGACCTCGGCGTCCGCGCGCCCGTGCTCTCTGTATGTCGGGACGCCTACTGCGTGCGCTAGCTCGTGGATGAGTAGGTGGACGCGGCCGTTGGCGCTCGTCGCGTTGGTCGAGACGCAAATCAGTTTCTCTTTTGCGTCACAGAATCCCTCGCTGTGCTCAAGCGGCCGATACTCGACGCGGTAGCCGATGCTGCGGGCGAAGCGCTCTAGCTTGGCGATGTAGGGCGCGTGGGAGTCGCCAGTCAGCGGCTCGCAGGGAGGCTCGGGCAGCGGCTCGCCATCGGTCTGTGCGATGTCGAACACGGAGACGGCGCGAAACAGCGTGATCGTCTCGTCCGTCTCGTCCGCGTCGTCATCGCGTCGCTTTACGGCCATTGGCGCCATGATCCTGATTGCGTGCTCGCCGAACTCAGCTCTGTGAACCCCGCCAATCGGACTGCGCCTCCAGAGCGCCTATACGCCGAGATGGACGTG
>DATJRV010000041.1:0-3361 GCA_035504435.1 Solirubrobacteraceae bacterium | reverse complement strand
CCGGCAAGGGTGAAACGGTGCGGTAAGAGCGCACCAGCGTCGCGGTGACGCGGCGGCTGGGCAAACCCCACCCGATGCAAGGCCAGTTTGGACCGTTCGCAGGTAGCCCGCCAAGGTCCAGGTAGGCCGCTCAGATGGATGGCTGCTCAACGACAGAATCCGGTTTATCGACCTGCTAAGGAAAAGCCCCGCTCCGGCGGGGTTTTTCTATTGGCTGGCAAAGCTCAAGCGTTGCCAGACCCTGCCGAATAAGCCCGTGTGACCCCCTCGACGATCGGCCGGCGCCTGCTCGGAATGCCGCTGCGGGCGTTTGCCCCCGGCAGCGCCTCGCCGACCGTGGACGGGCGCGCCCAGGCGCCGTGGGGGCGCTGGTGGGATGCCCGGCCGCGGCTGCTGCATGCGCTTTCGCTGATCGCGATCGCCTGGACCGTCGTGTATCTCGCCTGGCGCGTGGGCTGGAGCTGGCATCGCGCGAGCTGGTGGCTGTGGGCGATGCTGCTGATCGCCGAGGGCTACGGGCTGTGGAGTCTGTCGATGCTGACCTGGCTGTCGTGGCGGATCCCGCCCGTCCAGCGCCCGCCCGCCACACCCAGCCGGCGCGTGGACGTGTACGTGTGCACCTATGACGAGCCCGAGTCGGTGCTGCGCGCCACGCTCGCCGGGTGTGCCGCCATGACCTACCCCCACACCACCTACCTGCTCGACGACGGCCGCCGGCCCGCCATGGCCCAGCTCGCGCGCGAGCTGGGCGCCCGCTACATGACCCGCCCGGACAATGCCCACGCCAAGGCCGGCAACATCAACCATACGCTGCCGCTCACCGACGGGGAGCTCGTGTTCGTGCTCGACGCCGACCACGTCCCGCTGCCCGATGCGCTGCATGCGGTCGTCGGCTACTTCGACGATCCTGCCCTCGCGCTCGTGCAGACCCCGCACGACTTCTACAACCACGACTCGATCCAGCACTACGAGATCGGCCGCCACGAGCAGTCCGTCTTCTACTCGGTCATATGTCCCGGCAAGGACCGCCACAACGCCGCGTTCTGGTGCGGGTCGGGCGCCGTCATCCGCCGCGCCGCGCTGCTCGATGCAGGCGGGGTGGCCACGCAGACGATCGCCGAGGACTTCCACACCACGATCAAGCTCCACCGCGCCGGCTGGCGCACCCGCTACCACGACGAGGTCCTGATTCAGGGCCTGGCCCCGCACGACCTCGCCGCCTACCTGCTCCAGCGCGACCGCTGGGCGCGCGGCAACCTGGCGGTGTTCACCACGCCCGAGTCGCCCCTGCGCGCACGCGAGCTCACCGCCCGCCAGCGCCTCAGCTACTTCGCGAGCCTCTCCGCCTACCTCGCCGGCCCCATGCGCCTTTTGATGCTCGCCACGCTCGCCGCCGTTCTCTGGACCGGGCAACTGCCCCTCACCGCGACGCTGCTCACGCTCGGCGTCCTGTGGGCGCCCGCCACGCTGCTGTCGATCGCCGCCGGCTCCGCTCTTTGCCGCGGCTACCAGCGCATCTCCGACACCACCCACTTCGAGCTGTGCACCGCCGAGATCTTCACCCGCGCGCTGCGCTGCGCGATCCGCCCGGGACGCGCCACCTTCCGCGTCACCCCCAAGGAGGGCGTCGACCTCGGCGGTCTGAGCGCTCTGCGCCAACTCCCGGTCGTCGTCGCGATCGCGATCGCGCTCGGCGCCGGCCTGCTTCTGCGCCTGCTGGGAGACGCCGGCCTGCACCTGCCCTCCGTGCTCGACCTGCGCGGCCTGCCCGGCATCGCGCTGTGGGTCGTTCCGCTCGTCGCCCTCTTCGAGCTGCGCCGCGTCTTGCGCACGCTCCTGCTCGTCGCCCGTCGCCGCCAGCAACGCGTCGAGTACCGCATGCCGCTCGACGCGCCCGCGATCGTGCTTGCCGGCGCGGACGATCCCCATGCCCTACCGGACGGCGCCCAGCTCCAGCTCCAGACCCGGACTCGGACCCAGCCCCGGCAGCCCCAGATCGGGCGCGTTCGCGACCTCTCTCCCTCCGGGATTGGCCTGGACCTGCCCACTCCGATCCCAGCCGGCACGCCGCTCACCGTCACGATCCAGCTGCCCCAACTCGACGGCGACGAGGCTCCGATCGCTCTTTACACCCGCAGCCAGTCCTGCCGGCCCGCCGGGGATCGTTGGATCGTCGGCGCGCGCATCGTCGACTGCGAGGACTCCGCCCGCCACCGCATCTTCGAGTACTGCTACGTCGTCCATCAGCTCCAGCGCCTGCGCCCGGCCCCTGACGCGCTCCCGGTCGCGCTGCCCGCGCCGGTCGTGCCGGCACTGCCTGTCGCCGTCCGCGAGCCCGTCGCAGTCCCCGAGATGGCGTAGCCGAGCTCGATCGAGGAAGGCGGGGCGGCTGGGGCGGTGGTGAGGCTGGGGGAGGGTGGTGAGGCTGGGACGCCGTAGCCCAGGGTTCCCGGGAAGGCGCCCTCAGGCCGTGCCGGCGATGCGTTCGCCGAGCTCCACCTGGCGCTCGGAGCGGTCCAGCATGCTGATGAACACGTACGCGAACGCGATCCCGAACACCAGGAACTCGATGAAGCACATGCTCGCTCCCGCCAGCTGCTGATCGCCGAGCGCCGAGATCCCGTACGCGCGCGGGGCATCCGCGTACAGCGGGTACTGCGTGGCGGTCATCCACGTCAGCGGCAGGCACACCGCGGCGCTGGCCAATCGCGAGAACCCGAGCAGCGCGAGACGCTGGCCGCCCGTGCGCTGACGCGCGCTCGGCAGCGGGTCGATGATCAGCCACCACAACGCCATCCCCGTGTAGAACAGCGTCGCGTGCTCGAACGCGTGCACGACCTCGTGCTGGGCGGCGAAGTCGAATACGGCCGGGATCGCCCACACCCACGTCGCGATCGCCCAGGCCGGGATCGCCACCCACGGCGAGGTCAGCCGCGCGATCAGCTTGCCGGTGCGGCCTCCCGGGGCCACCGCCAGCAGGGCGGGACGGGCGAGACCGAGGGGCAGGATCGGCGAGCGCAACCCCACGATCAGCAGCGCGGGAGCGATGTCCGACAGCAGCACGTGCTGCATCATGTGCGCCGAGAGCAGCCATTCGTCGCCGATCGCATCCAGCGGCGAGAACAGCGCCGCGCACAGCGCCACGATCCCCAGGCTGTAGGGCAGCCAGTGCCCGATCCCAGGCGCTTTTGGCGCGCGGCTCGACGCCCGCCGGTACATCCGCACGTACATCACGCTCACCGCGATCACGGCCACGATCCCGACCGGACTGAAGCTCCACGAGCCCCATCCCGGGGCATTGAGGGTGCTGGTGGCGGTGGCGAGCGCGTTCACGCGCGGCATCATATACCCACGCGTCCCG
>DATJRV010000040.1:0-85237 GCA_035504435.1 Solirubrobacteraceae bacterium | reverse complement strand
GCCGCGGCGACCGTTCGACACCGCCAAGCGACCGGCAAATCCGTCGGTCGAACGATAGGGCCATGAAGAAATCTCGCCCATGCTGATCCCACACGGACCACAGTAAAAACTCCATGTGAGGAGGATGCGGCGAGCACCATGAGCCCGCAGCCCCTGGCGGACCATCTTCTAAACACCATCGATGCAATCCCAATGCCGCCTGCTGGGGAGTGTCGGGCGACGGGCTCGGCTTCTCGCAGTGACAGTTATCCGATTTTGGTCACTGCCTCCTTGGAGGAGACGGTGGAGCGGCTTGCCGAGCTTATCGGACACCACCGCGTCGCCGTGGTGACCGACGACGTCGTCAATCGGCTTTACGGACCTCCGTTTCTTCGTGCGCTAGCCAAGGTAGGGATCGATGCACAGGTTGCCGTTGTGCCGGCCGGTGAGGCAAACAAGAGCATGGCTCAGGCGATCGCTTTGTGGAACTGGCTTGCCGCAGGGACTCTCAGTCGGCACGACGTCATTGTCGCGTTCGGCGGAGGCGTAATCATCGATCTCGGCGGCTGGGTGGCGAGCGGGTACATGCGTGGCATGTCGTACGTAAACGTGCCGACGACGTTGGTTGGTCAGGTCGACGCGGGGATCGGCGGCAAGCTCGCCGTCAACCATCGAGAGGCCAAGAACCTCATTGGTGGATTCCACCAGCCCCGGGGTGTCCTCTCGCACGTGGGCTTTCTGGATTCGCTCGGCATCCGACACATTCGGGCCGGGCTGGCAGAGACGATCAAGAAGGCGCTGATCGCGTCCCCCGAATACTGGGAGTTCCTCGAGGCAAACGTGCCCGCAATCGTCGCGGGTGATCATGACGTTCGTACAAGGTTGGTCGCTACTGCGGGGGTGATCAAGGCGGAGCTGATCGCCCGTGACCCGTACGAGCGCGACCAGCGACGCACTCTCGGATTCGGACATGCGCTCGCCCACCCAATCGAGACCGTTACCGGGTACGGGCCGGTATTGCACGGCGAGGCTGTGGCGATGGGCATGGTCATCGAGGCCCACATGGCCAACGCACTCGGTCTCCTCGACGCCGACACCCATGCGCGCATACTGGCATTGGTCCGACGCGCGGGGCTCGCAACCTCAGCACGGGAGCTGCCAGTCCCTGTGCGCCAAGAACCTCTCCTACGTGCTGCGGAGAAGATCGAGCTAGCGCGTGGGGGCGCGCTACGTTGGGTGTTGCCGTGCGGAATCGGACACACGGCAATCGCGGACCATCTGCCTCCCGAGCTGCTACGGAACGCCCTGCTGGCTCTCGGATTCGACAATTAGAAACGGCTCACGACACCGGCTCGGATTGCTTCGCCAACGCCCAACAGCCGAGCGTCTCATTGCCAGCGCGCAAGCCGAGGGAACACCAAAACTGGGCACGCAGGTCGCACAGAGGATTCGAGCCGCGAATCGTCGCCTCGGGCGGGGGTTCATCGACGGATCCCGGAGTCTATTCACGCAGGTTGGGCTAGTGCGCGGGACAGCCAACCGCTAACGACATGACCACGAGCCAAGGACAGCGACAGACGCATCGTCGAGAAGCCGCCCGGCTTCCGGGCACCATCTCGCCCCTTTCGCTGACCGAGCGCGCGCGGCGAGTAGTTCCAGGCGGCGTGCACTCGGGGCGGCGGAACCTTGAGCCCCCGTTTTGCGTGCGACGGGCTTACGGCGCCTACCTGGAGGATGTCGACGGGGTCACCTATATCGACTACCAAGGGGGGGCGGGCACCGCGATCCTCGGCCATGCTCATCCGGCCGTGGCCAAGCGAGTCCAGGCCGCGGCACTGGAGAACGTCCTGAGCGGCGTTGGAACTACGGTGGCCGAGGTGAATCTGGCCGAGCGCATTGCAGCCCACGTTCCGTCGGTCGAACAGACGCTCTTCTGCTGTACCGGTTCTGAGGCCACGTTCAATGCAATTCGTCTAGCCCGCGCGGTTACAGGTCGCGAGAAGCTCATCAAGTTTCAGGGCTGTTACCACGGCTTCCACGACTACGTGCTCCGTAACTGCCAGAGCCAACCGGAGCGGATCGGAACCCGTGATCCACACTCCGCGGGAATGCTGGCTGCTGCAGTCGACAGCACTCTTGTTTGCCGATACAACGATCTCGCCGATGTTCGCGCGACCGTTGAGGCGAACGATGCCACGATCGCCGCGATAATCGTCGAGCCGATCGCGCACAACGGCCCGGGAATCGTTCCTCAGCCCGGGTTTCTCGAAGGACTGCGCGCCATCTGCGACCAACATGGAGCATTGCTGATCTTCGATGAGATCATCACTGGCTTTCGCCACCACGTCGGCGGCTATCAAGCCATCTGCGGCGTGATGCCCGATCTCACCACACTCGGCAAGGCGATCGCTAACGGGTTTCCATTCGCCGCACTCGGCGGACGTACCGAGCACATGGAACGGTTCAGCACTGTCCGTGGGGGCGATGTCGCATGGGCAGGCACCTACAACGCGAACGGAATTGGTGTCGCGGCCGCCCTCGCAACTCTCGACCTACTCGCGGACGGATCGGTACATGCGCACATCAGCGCACTTGGAGACCTAATGCGCGACGGCCTGGTGGAGCTGACACGGGATCTATCCGTGCCGACATCCGTTTGCGGCTATGGCTCGCTGTTCTCGCTCATCTTCACCGAGGGCCCTATCCTTAACTATGAGGACGCGGCTCGCAACGACGTCGATCTCTTCGTGCGATACCGGCGAGCATTGATTGACCGGGGCGTCTTCGAGTTTCCAGACACCGACGGCACTCGCAGTCACATCAGTGCGGCCCACACATCGGTGGACATCGAGCGGACGTTGGCGATCGCTGAGGGGGCGCTTGCTGCTGCGCTACGACGTCGGAGCCGCGCCTAGATGCCGCGTAGCCGGAGCCGGCGCCCCTCGCGACCATGTCTTCAGTTAGTGGCGGTCGGTCGAAGGCGAAAGCCGCAGCCGCGCCACGAGCGACAACATACTGGCGATCACCATGATGCTCACTGCCCCGACCATTGCGTGAGACAAGCTGCCAGGCGTGATGCTGGCCCCGACACCATGTCGGCCCCGTATGGCGGAGCCGCTCGTAGTCGCGAGCGCAACGAGTAGGGCGATCCCGAATGCTGAGCCGAGCTCAACCGCCGTATTGACAAGCCCTGCGGCTAGACCGAGATCGCCGTCAGCCACAACCGACGTGATCGCAGTCGTCGACGCGACCAGGCTAACCATCGTTCCGAAGCCGACGAACCACAAGCCTAGAAGAATCGGCCCGATTGGATGAGCCTTCCCGACTGTCCACAGCATTGCCGTGCCCGCCAGCTGAAGCGCAATTCCACCGCCCTGCCGTCCTCGCAGGCTTATCCGGACGGTGTGCATCGCGAGCAGCCCACCCAGAATAAAGCCAACGCCCGGCACCAGGAAAATGACGCCGGCGTGTAGCGGCGAATAGCCAAGCGTATGCTGCAAGTACAGAGTCACCGTTATTAGTACCCCCGCGGTGACGCTCGAGGAGAGGAATTGCATAGTCGCCGTGGCCGCTACCGCCGGATTAGCGAGCAGACGGCCGGGGACCAGTGGCACGACTGCGCGGCGCTCGATAATCACGAACAGAACAAGAAGTAGCCCAAATCCGCAGAGAAGGCCGAGCACTGGTTGTCTCACATCATGATGAATGCCCACGAGGGCCGTCGCGAAGATAAGACACAAGAATGCGGTGGTAAGTGAAGCCGCGCCTGCCAGATCAATGCTGCGTATACCGTCCTCTCGCGACGCTTCTGGAAGCTCCGAGAACTCGAAGGCCACCAAGATTCCCGCGATCGGGACGTTCACCAGTAGGACGAAGCGCCAGCCGAGCCACGTGGTCAGTGCTCCACCGATTACCCACCCGGCCACAATTCCGCACGCCACAAGGACACCGTTGAGTGCGAGGGTTTCCTGACGAGCCGAACCGCACGGGGCCGAGCGGATCAGCAGCGCGAGCGCCGTCGGCGCCGCACCGGCTCCGCTGACCCCCTCAACTGCTCGTGCTGCTATCAGCAGAGCTCCCGTGTTCGCTGCTGACGCTGCGAGAGACGATCCTGCGAACGCCGTCATACAGGCGAGGTAGACGCGCCGGCAGCCGTAAATGTCCCCGGCACGACCGCCCGCCACGAGAAAGCCACCAAATGCGAGCGTCGGAGCAGTGAGAACCCATTGAAGCGAGGTGGCCGAAAGCGAAAGCGAGTGTTGAATGCTTGGGAGCGCGACGGCCATCAGCGGCGTGTCGGGCACCACGATCAGCTGTGCCGTCGCTAGGCCGAGCGCTATTGCAGCCGGCGCCGGCATCGCCGGGCATGGGTGCTGCCGCCGAGCGCAGCAGTCCTCAGCTCCCAAGTCTCTGCTTGCGTGCCGCCAAATGCCGCGGAGCTCTCCTAGCGGGCGTCCCGGAAAGCGCAGAGGTCGCTTCAGAAACATCGGCATCCGTGTCGCCCACTGGCTTAGTGGCATTGCGCCTCTGCCTTGACGCCATGCGGGCAGGGACCGTCGGAAGGCGGGCGTCGCCGGCGGCCCTCACTGTGGCAGCGGCGGCGTAAGGTAGCGGTCCTGCAGCCATAGGCCATCGAGTCCAAGCGACACGCAGGCTGTGATCGCGTCGTCTGGCGTCTCGACGATCGGCTCGCCGCGACAGTTAAACGATGTATTCACAAGCATCGGTAGCCCCGTGAGGCTGTGAAACTCACTCAGCAGCGAAATCAAGAATGGGTCACCATCGCTGTCGATCACCTGCACACGCGCCGTGCCGTCGACATGCACGATTGCGGGCGCTGATTGCCGACACCGGGCATTCGCAGTCGCTACGACAAGCATGTATGGATTTGCCGCCGCGGCCGGCTCGAAATACTCCCCGTAGTGCTCCGCGAGCACGATCGGTGCCAGCGGTCGAAATGGCTCGCGAAGCTTGATTTCGCGATTAATCCGCTCCTTTGTCACAGCCCGGCGAGGGTCCGCGAGGATGCTTCGTCCACCGAGGGCTCGAGGTCCTATCTCTGAGGAACCGTGGAAGAAACCGATCACGGAGCCTTCGGCGAGGACGTGCGCCAGCCCGGCGGCTCCGTGCACGGTCGGATCTTGGATCAGCCCATCGGGGTCGGTTCTTATTGCGTTGGTGAGCTCCTCCGTAGCATAGGTGCGACCAGGCCGAGCAATGCTGGGCTGAACTGACGCACCGCGGAGCGTGAGCTCGAACGGCCCGTGCGTGCGTTCGCGTCGATCGAGCCACAGACTTCCGAGCGCGATGCCGCTGTCGCCCGCAGCCGGGGGAACCACCAAGGTTCGCTCGGGTGGAAGCTTGGCCGCGAGCAGCCCGTTCGCGACCGTGTTCAGCGCGCAACCTCCTGCGACACAGAATGTGTCGAACTCGCGACCAGCGATGAGCGTGTAACAGTGCAGCAGTACGCGATTCATGATCTCTTGCACCGACGCCGCAAGGTCTGCGCGCGCCTTGAAGGAGAACCGCTCTTGGCGAAGACGCTCCACGAGGAGCTCGCGGAAGTTCTGATCAAAGGTGTCGAATGTAAAGACGGTGTCGAGGGTGTCCCCGAGGGTGACTGCTGCGAGAAGGTCGTCGAGGAACGTCGGCGTGCCCCAACCAGCGAGGCCCATCGTCTTACCCGTCTCGATGGCGGCGAAACCGAGTACGTCAGTGACTATTTCATACAAATTGCCGAGCGAGTTTGTGGCCCCCTCAAAGCAGCGTTCAACTCGCGCGAGGCCGCACGTCTGGCCGATCAGGTGCAGCTCACCATCAGCGTAGTCGAAGAAGGAGAACGTCTCGGCGGCGAGCTGTTCGCCCTGCAGAAGTGCGCGCCCGTCGCCAGTCGGGGTCAGGGTTCCATTGCCATCGTAGACCAGCACGCAGGCGCGCGCCGTGGGCGGAAGGAGCATTACGGCGGACGCGGCGTGGCAAAGATGGTGCCTGTAGGTGTGCACGTCCCACGTGGCCACCGAGTTTGTGGGCAGTAGATCGCTGGAGACGACGCGAGCGATCCGCGCCTCGGGTGCGTTCGCTGCATCGATTACGTGCTGGACACACCGACGGAGAGGGTCTTGATTAAAGCGGGTGTGGCCATACTTGATGCGCGTGACACGCTCGCTCTCCACGGCAACTCGAATGTCCCCTCCGCGCATCACGGCCGCCGAGAAGTCGTGGTCAGAACCGCCGAGCCCGAGCACCCAATCCATCGGGCTCATTGTCTAGTCGTCTTGCCGGCGTCAGGCGCCATTGCGAGGTCCATTGAGGTGTAGTCTGAGCCACCGATTCCGACCGTGTAATCCCTCGAACGGCGGATACGACGGTCAGTTTCCAGCCACGATCGCATGATCCATCAGCGCCGGCGCCCTTTCATCGGGAACGTCACGCGCGCCGTTGGAGCTGCTTCGGGCTTCCGCCCTCCGAAGCGACCCTGACTGTTGGGCCATCACAATCCGGCACCGCGCTCGCGGGCCGGATACCTTCGCAGTCCGTGAGCCTCACCGGCCCCCGGGACATTCGGCTCATTGCGGCAGCTCGCAGTCCTCGCCGAGGATCTGACGAAACGCCAGGCTGCTTCGCCATGGTTGGCGCTACTCGTGGATGGCTGCCACACCTGCCGTAGACCGCACGCGGCTTGACGACGACGTCGCGACGGGCCAGGCACTGCACTCACGCGCCGACTTGCGGGCGACGCCGCGGCGCGCTTACTCGATCAAGCCGCGGCGCAGCGCAATTGCCACCGCCATCGCCCGCTCCGTCGCCCCGAGCTTCTCAAAGATGTGATGCTGGTGAGTCTTTACGGTCGGTAGGCTGACACACACTCGCTCACCAATCGCGGGCGCACTCAGACCGTCGCACATAAGCAGCAGAATCTCTCGCTCGCGATCGGTCAGAAAGTCACGCGGGACGCTCTCTCGCAATCGGATCGCGCTCGCGATCGCGGGCTGGATGCTGACGCCAAGCCGCTCTTCCCCTCGCGCGAGCGCGGCAATCGTCTCGCAGAGCTCTTGCCTGGGGCAGTCCTTGGCGAGGTATCCAGACGCCCCGTCGGCCATCGAAGCGTAGATCTCCTCCGGTTCCGGGTCTGTGCAGATCAGCAACACCCGCGAAGCGGCGCCAGCCCGCCCCAACAGCTCGCGGCGGTCAATCCCGATCGTCGTGTGGTCGACGACAAGTACGCGCGGGCGTGTCGCCTCGAGCACATCCAATAGCTCCGGACCCTCGGCGACCCCGAGCAACTCGAACTCCGGCCGGAGGCGCACGTTCCGCTCGAGCGATTCAAGATAGAGCGGATGTGAGTCGGCAACGACGACACCGACTCGGTCGCAAGGGCGCGAGGGCAGTGGACGACAAGCTCGGGGCTGCCCGGCCGCGCGATCCTGTTTATCGCTCGGAACACCAGGCGGGGTCAGCGTGGCGTCTCGCAATCCGTTGCTACTCATGTCGAGCCGGACGCGCCGCCCACACGCCGCTGTTGCTGAGAAGCCGCCCACGGACCCACTTCCATCGACGTCGTGTCTTAGCCAGCCGTCATTCGCACGGCGTCGCGGACAGTCATCGCGTATGTGCTTTCTCGAACGGCGCTCGTCGAGAGATGGCTTGAGCCCGCGCCGATCGCAGTCACCGTCGCGAAGCTGTCGGGGCACGCGCCGACGATGTGTTCTTCCCCACTGGCTTGAGAGCGTTCGGCAAGGCTCAGTTCTCCGGCTTCGGCGCTCGCCGAGCTCGTGCATGCGATTCCAAGACCCTCGCGATCGTTCGCCGCGATGCACAGCCAGCCGTTGCCGGGCACTAGCCAGCTGTTGGTGGCGGCCGCGTGTCGGGCATCAGCGAGGTCGAGCCCGTACGACGGCGGTGCCTTGGCGACCGCGTTGGCGAGTGCCGGCGGTGGCGTCATCGTCGCACGGGTGCGCAGGAGCGCGAAATGACCCTGCAAGACGGCCAATCCGTCCGAGCTATTGGCGGAGCGGCCGGACGTGCGGGCGCCGCTCGTGCTGGAAAAGACCACCGCGGCGAGCAGAGCGGCGATCAGGATGGCTCCTGCCCCGACGATCGCCGTGCGTGCCTGCAAGCGGGTATGTGTATGTGTCGGTTTCACTCTTTCACCACCTCCTCTTACGAGTATTCGAACTCGCAGGTCGCTGACACTTCGTAGCTATGCCGGTTATGCGTTTGCGCATAACCGCCGTACCCAAAAAATTCCTGATAGACAAAGCCTCCGGACCCTGAGCCGGCGCAGTATTCTGTGCCGCTGTACGTCGGCGCTCCTGCCCATCCTTCACTAGCTCGCATCACGCAAAATGCGTCCGCCGACGCTTGCGCGTCGATCCACCACAGGTCATGAAAGTGACCCTGGTTGCAGTAACCGTTGCCCCCGTAGGCGCCAGTGCAGAACGTGGTGACTGTGTTCGCGCGGGCGGGTGCCGCATAGGCGAGTAGGCACGCGCAAATCAGCGCAAGTCCGATCGCCACGGCAAGCACGCTCCGCGCGCCGCGGTGTATCCCGAGTTCCATCAGACTCTCCTCGACTTGTCTGTGTTCGGGTGCGGCGCCGCACCTGCCGTCCTGGCTTTGCTGCTCTTACTGCTTAAGATGCGCGAGCGAACATTTCGTTAACGCCGAATCATGGACGGGCTCCGTTCGCTGCCGATCTCTCCCCACCAGCGGGGCCACGGCGCATGGCATCGCCATGAGCCGCCCGCACACGCGCGGAGGCGAGCGATGCGGACAACAGAGTGAGTCGCCGCCGAGAGCGTGTGAAGGAGGTTTGAGCTACCACGCTCCGGGTAATGGGCGAGGACGGAAACACTCTCGCGCAACTGGCCGCGCGCCAGCGCAGCGGGCCGGTGATTCCTGCTCAGGGCCGCAATTTGCGCGCTACCGTGGAGCGATGGTCCGGCGAAGCCAGGAGTCGGATGCCGGATGGGGGTCCGACGGATGCAGAACCGACTTGAACCCGCGCAGCTTCGCCGCGTTCTATGAGCGCTCCTACCCTAACGTGCTGCGCTGGTTCATCAGGCGCACGCACAACGGCCAGCAGGCGATCGATCTGACGGCCGAGACGTTCGCCAAGGCGTTCGAACGGCGCGGGGCGTACCGCGGCGCGACCGAGCGCGAGGCGCTTGGGTGGCTCTACGCGATCGCCAACCGGGAGCTTCTACAGCTCTACCGACGCGGCAAAGTCGAGACCGCCGCACTCGCTCGACTCCGGCTCTACCGTCCGCCGCCGAGCGAGGATGAAGCCCGCCAGGTCGAGCAGCTGGTCGATGCCAGTGCGGCACGCACACCGCTCAGGGAAGCGCTCGACGAATTGTCGCCCCAGCAGCGGCAAGTCTTCGAATCCCACGTGATCGAGGAAGAAAGCCACTCCGAGATCGCCGAGAAGCTCCAGATCAGCGACAAGGCCGTGCGAACGTCCCTGCACCGCGCACGGCGGCGCCTGGCTGGCAACCGCAAGCTTCGTAGGATCGTAGAGGGAGATCGCCAACATGGATGAGCACCGCCACGACCAGCCGGGGCGCCCGCCACAACTCGCGGTTCTGACCGATCAGCTCGCCGAGCGCGATGCCGACGACTGGCTGGCGGCCGAGCCTAATGGTGAGGTCGCCCAGTTGGAGTCGCCGCCTCCGGCGCGATCGCGTCGAGCGCGGCTTCGGCGCCGAGGACTTCTGTCGATCGGTGCCGCGGTGCTCTCGCTGGCGATCGCGGCGCTCGTTGTGGTGCTCCAGCCACGCGGCACTTCACGCGCACTCGCCGACCCAAGCCAGGCGGCGTCCGCCGCAGAGAGCGCCGGCAGCTTCGCCTTCGAGACCGAGAGCACGCTGGAGCTGGCCGGCGGCCCGATCGTCCGGTCAACAACCAAGGGCGAAGTCAACGTGGAACATCACGGCGCCTTCAAGGTCAGCGTCACCTCGCCGAGCGGCGTCGGTTTCGAACGGATCGTGTTTCCCCACGCGATGTTCGTGCGCCCGCTCGGCACGCGCGGCGCCGGCGAGTGGTTCGGCACGAATTTGAGGCCGCCGGCCGCGATCGGCGTCCACAGTGGTAGCGGCGGTGGGCTCGGCGATCCGCTCGGGCTGGTCGCCGCATTGGCTCGAAACCATCGGTCCCACTATGTCGGCCGGGCGTCCGTCAACGGCCAGCACACGCGCCACTACACGCTCACGTTGACGATCGGGCAGCTGCTCGGCCCATCGGCGCACGTCGCTTCATCGGTGGGAGGTATCCGCGTCAACATCGACGTCTGGCAGAACAGCAGCCAGCAGCTCGTACGCGCGGTTCGCAGCTTCATCATCGGCGGCCCGCACGCTGGCCGGCTTAGCGTAACAACCAACTTCTACGACTACGGCGGACAGACGAGGATCAGCGCTCCGCCCGGAGTCACGCCAACCGGCACCCAGCGCCTAGATCCAACCGCTGATGACCCCGTCGGCGCGAGCCTGCTTGGCACGGTGGCGGCCGGGCTCGGTCACAGCGCGACGCCCGAGTTTGGGCCATCCCGCCGGGCACGCATCGGCGGGCGCCAGCTGGCACCCGGCCGCGGCCCGCAGCGCTGAGCGCCAAGCGAGGCGGGATGCGCTCGCACCGAACGCGCGAGCGGCCAGCCAGTCGATCGAACGTCGTGCGCTCGACGGTCTAGCTCTGACTCCAAATCATCCGATCGCCCGATAGTGCGGCGGCGGCGGCGCGGGGAGGCTGTGGAACGTGAGCTTGTCCGCAGCCACCGCCAAGCGACCCCTCAATGGCCTCACCGGCGCCCGACCGGCAGCGGGCGACCAAGACGGGTCCGCGAGCACGTCATCGCTTGAAGCTCTCGGCCCGCTCGCGCTTGAAGGCACTCGGGCGGCTGCGCTCGCGTGCCAGCCCCATGTCGGCGGCGGCGATCGGACGGCGGCGGACGCGGCGGCCAGCGCGGCGATGCGCGCGGTGCTGGCTCGCGCCCCGGGGCGGGGGATCGTCGTGATCGGGGAGGGCGAGAAGGACGACGCGCCGATGCTCCACCCCGGGGAAGCGCTCGGCGCCGGAGAGAGCGTAATGTTTGACCTCGCCGTCGATCCGTTGGAGGGCACCAAGGCGTGCGCCGCCGGTTTGCCCGGGTCGATGTCGACGATCGCGCTCGCGACGCGCGGGACGCTGGACGTACTCCCCGCCTGCTCTTGGTACATGGAGAAGCTGCTCGTCGGCCGGCGAGGGCGGGGCGCGCTCGACATCGCCCGACCGCCGGCCGAGAACGCGATCAACCTGGCCGCGAGGCTCGAAAAGCCGGTCTCGGAGCTCGGTGTCGTGGTGCTCGACAAGCCACGCCATCGCGAGCTGATCGACGTGTTGCGCGGGCTTGGCGCTCGCGTGCACACCCCCCTCGACGGTGACGTTGGCGCCGGCCTGCTGGTGCTGCTCGAAAGCGGCTCCCACGATCTGCTGATCGGCGTCGGGGGCACACCGGAGGGCGTGCTGACCGCGTGTGCCGCCGTCGCGCTGGGCGGCGAGCTGCAAGCTCGTCTCGCACCCCAGCACGACCAGGAGATGCGCCGGCTGCGCGAGCGCTCGGTCGACCTGTCGCACGTCTACGACGAGCGCGGGCTCGTAGCGGGCGAATCGTTGTTCGCCGCGTGCGGGGTCACTACCGGCGAGTTGCTCCGCGGCCCGAGGACGTACGAGGAACGCGTGCTCACCGAATCGCTGCTCGTCACCGCGGGCAGCGTCAGCCGCGTGACCGAGACGACGTTCGTGCAGGTAGATGGCAGTCATCCGGTCGAATCCGCGCGTCCGCTCGCGGGAATGAGTGGTCTCGGGCGATGAGCGCCGGCCGCCTGGCGAACACGGCCGCATCGCTCGTCGCTCCCGGCCGGGGCATCCTCGCTGCCGATGAGAGCACCAAGACGATCGCCAAGCGCTTTCGGACGCACGCGATCCCGTCAACCGAGTGGACGCGGCGCGACTGGCGCGAGCTGCTGATTACCGCCCCCGGTGTCGAGCGCTGGATCAGCGGCGTGATCCTCTACGACGAGACGCTGCGCCAACTCACCAGCGACGGTCAGCCGTTCGCCCAGGCAATCGAGGCACGCGGGATGATCCCCGGGGTCAAGGTCGACACGGGCACCGTTCCGATGCCTGGGCGCGAGCCGGAGGCGCTCACCGAAGGCTTGGACGGTCTGGATGACCGCCTGCCCGAGTATGCGCAGCTCGGGGCGCGCTTTGCGAAGTGGCGGGCGGTGTTCACGATCGCGCCAGAACTGCCGAGCATCGAGTGCCTGGAGGCGAACTCGCAGCGGCTCGCGCGCTATGCGGCGTGCTGTCAGCGCCACGGCCTCGTCCCGATCATCGAGCCCGAGGTGTTGATGGATGGAGCGCATCCGCTCGCGACTTGCGCGGCAGCGACGCAACGAACGCTCGAGTACGTGTTCAAGGCGCTCGGCGAACACCCGGTCGAACTCGACGGCGCGCTGCTGAAGCCAAACATGGTGCTGGCAGGCAGCAAGTCGCCGCATCCGAGGAATCCCGATGAGGTTGCCGCCGGCACGGTCCGCTGCCTGCGCGCCGTGCTGCCTCGAACGCTGGCCGGCGTTGTGTTCCTGTCCGGCGGGCAGGACTCAGAAGAAGCAACCGCAAACCTGCGCGCGATCAACGCTACTGGTCCCCAGCCCTGGCCGCTCAGCTTCTCGTTCGGTCGCGCGCTGCAACAGGACGCGCTCGGTCTGTGGGCGGGGCGCTACGAGCTGCGCTCGGTCGCGCAGGCGGCATTTCTCGAGCGGGCGCGGGCGAATGGCGACGCCTGCCGAGCGGTCGCCGCGGGCGAGATCGCGGCGTGAGCGCGATCGCGCCCGCGCGACGCCGCGAACATGATGGCCCCGCCCGCCGCAGCTGAGAACGGAACCCCGGCTTCGCAGAATGGCGCTGGTGCCGCCGTGGCCGTGCAGTCGAGCCAACCGGAGGGCGTTCCTGCAAGCGGCGGGCACCTGCGCGTGCTGCTCGCCGACCGCCAGGAGATGTATCTCGAAGCGCTCGTGCGCGCGATCGAGGACGATCCCGACTACGAGCTGGTCGCCACCACCAGCGAGGGCTATACGGCGCTCGAACTAATCCGTACCGAGGCCCCTCACGTTGCGGTGCTCGATCCCAGTCTGCCCGGCCTTGACGGCTTGGCGATCCTCAAGGCCGTCGACCGCGACGCACTCTCGACCCGCGTGGTCATGCTCAGCGCCGAGCCAGAGGACCGGCGTCCATACCAGGCGATCGCCGCCGGCGCGAGCTGCTACCTGACGCGCGGATCGCGCCCCGAGCAGATTCGGGCGGCGATCGCGACTGCCGCCGGCGGCAGCAACATCTTCGACGAGCGGCTGCATCCGACGCTGTACGCCGAGGTCCGCCGCCGAACGCACGAGGCCGAACCGCCGCTTGATCCCGCGCTACTTGAGGTGATCGAGTTGACCGCCGACGGGCTTGATCCGATCGAAGTCGCTGAGCGTCTGAGAGTCTCGGCCACCACGGTCAAGGTGACGGCGGCCATGAGAAGCTCCCCACCGGCGGCCACTGAAACTCCCCACTGACGGCCAGGTTTTCTCCCCGTGGGCGGCCATCTTTTCTCCCCACGGTTTCCCTGAATCTGTCGGTCGGCCACGCTGCCGGGCTCGAACTCGAGCTCTAGGTGTGGAGGCCGCGTGTGAAGAAACCGGAGGAAGTGATGGAGATCCTGGAGGCATACGATCTAGCCGGCTCGCTGCGTGGAGCGGCGCAGTTGGCCGGCTGTGATCACAAGACGGTCGCGCATTGGGTGGAGCAGCGCGATCTCGGGCTGGTGCCGAAGCTCGAGCGCAAGCGGCCCGCGATGGAGGTCGAGTATCAGCGCAAGATCGACGAGCTGGTGGCTCGCTCAAACGGGAAGGTCCGGGGGGATGTCGCGCACGGGAAGCTGGTCGCGATCGGGTATCTCGGGTCGCCGCGCACAACGCGGCGGTGGGTCGCTGACGCGAAGCGTCGGTGGCGGCGCGAGAACGGCAGGGTCACGCGCCCGTGGACGCCGGAGCCGGGGTTGTGGGCCCAGTTTGACTATGGCGACGGGCCGGTCGTCGAGGGGCGCAAGACGGTGTTGTTCTGCGCGTGGTTGGCGTGGTCGAGGTTCCGGGTCGTGGTCCCGTTGCGCGACAAGACGCTTCCGAGTGTGGTGATCGGGATCGATCGGGCGTTGCGGTGCTTTGACGGCGCGCCGACGTACTTGTTGACCGATAACGAGAAGACGGTGTCGATCGATCATGTGTGCGGGATCGCGGTCCGCAACCCGCAGATCGTGTCGGTCGCCCGGCATTACGGGGTGACGATCCAGACGTGCGTGCCGGCCGATCCGCAGTCGAAGGGTGGCTCGGAGGCGACCGTGAAGATCTCGAAGGCCGATCTGCTCCCGGCCGATCACAACCTCCGGCCGGAGTACTCGTCGTTTGCCGAGTTGGAGGCGGCGTGCCAGCAGTGGATGGCGGACGTCAACACTCGACCGCATCGCGCCACCCAACAGGCACCCGTGATCCGGCTCGCCGACGAGCACGAGCGGCTGCACCGGCTTCCCCGGGTGCCGCACACGGTGTGCTTCGGGCAGACGCGGAAGGTCAGCTGGCAGTCGACGATCTCGGTCGGTGGCGCGCTCTACTCCGTCCCGCATGCGCTCGTGGACCTGCGCGTCTGGGCGCGCGTGGATGGCGAGCAGCTGGTCGTGGTGCACGCCGATGAGATCGGCGGCCCGCGTGAAGTCGCCAGACATCCGCTCACGACACCGGGCCGGCCGAGCATCGATGATGCGCACTACCCGCCGCGGCCGCCCGGCGCCTTGGAGCGCCGACCCCGAGCACGCTCGCGCGAGGAGCAGGCGTTCCTCGCCATCGGCCCGGCCGCCGAAGGCTGGCTGATCAAGGCCGCGGCCGCCGGCACCCAGCGGATGCGGCGCAAGATGGCCGAAGCGGTCGACCTGGCAAAGCTCCACGGACCTGATCTGGTCAACCGGGCGCTCGAGACGTGCGCTCACGCGGGCCGGTTCGCCGACGGCGATCTCGCCTCGGTGCTGGCGCACCAGGCACGGACCGGCGGCGGCGAGCTGCTGCTGTTCCCCGCCCGAGAGGAAGTCTCGCTGCAGAACTCGACCCGCGCCTGGGACGGGTTCGGGCGATGACCGTCCGCACCCCACCACCCCCACCGCTGCCCGATGAGCTCGACCGGCTGTTGCGCCGTCTGCGGCTCCCATACGTCAGACGGGCGGCGCCGGAAGTGATCGCCACCGCAGCCAGCCAGCGCTGGGAACACGCCGAGGTGCTGCGAGTGCTGCTCTCAGAGGAGGCAGCCGGCCGTGACCAGGCCACCATCTCGATGCGTCGCAAAGCCTCAGGGCTACCGGCCGGCAAGACCTTCGAGGTCTGGGAACCCGACGCGTCCGCGATCCCACCACAGACCCAGAACGCGCTGCGGACCCTGGAATGGATCGACCGCCACGAAGTCTTAGTCGTCTGCGGCCCGAGCGGCACCGGCAAATCGCACTTCATCGAAGCGCTCGGCCACCAGGCGATCGACAAAGGCCGGACCGTCGCCTGGCACACGCTCGAGACGCTCGCCGTCCTCGTCCGCCGCCACCGCGCCGATGACAGCATCAACAAAGCCATCTCAAAGCTGATCCGCGCCGACCTGATCCTGATCGATGATGTCGGCCTGCTGCCCGTGTCCACCGACGCCGCCGAGGCCTTGTTCCGCGTGATCGACGCCGCTTATGAGAAACGCTCGATCGCGATCAGCTCCAACATCCACCCATCCGGGTTCGACGAACTGATGCCCAAAACGATCGCGACCGCGACCGTCGACCGGCTCATGCACCATGCCCACATCCTCATCACCGACGGCGCCGACAGCTACCGACTCGCGCAAGCGACCGCCGGAAAAGGAGTCAAGCCCCTGACCTGAACACGGCTCAACGGCTGGCGGGGAGCTTCGTGGCCACCAGCCTCAACAATCCTGACCGGTGGGGAGCTTCATGGCCACCAGTGGGGAGAAAAGATGGCCACCAGTGGGGAGAAAAAGTGGCCGCGGATGGGGAGATCTCGATGGCCATTGACAGTCAAGGGCCGCCTGCAGATTCTCTATCGCCGTCTCGAAGTCGACGCGGCGACCGCCGCCGTCCGAGAGGCGATGCGTCGGCGCATGATCGAATGACGGCGCGGTCGGGCACGGCCAGTGGAACCAAGCTCCAGCCAAGCGAAAGGGTGCGCAGCTAACGTGAGACGGGATGCCCGAGAAAAACGGTCGACCCGAGTCCGACAACAACCTCGATTTCGGCGAACTCGTGCGAACGGAGCACCGCGCGCTGCTGCGTTTCTCGCGCCAGCTTCCGTGCTCGCGGCACACCGTTTGGGAGGCGCTGACTTACCCGTCGGACCGCGAGGCGTGGTTTCCGGCGCGGATCGAGGGCACCCTTGTTCGAGACGCTGAGATACGTCTGCGCGACCGTGAGCCCGGAGCGCATCCGCGGATCGGGCTGGTCTTCCGCGTCGCGCCGAGAGAGATGCTCGGTCTGATGTGGAGCCGAGCTGTGCTCGTGTTGGAACTCAAGGCGAAGGGGACTCGGGCGTGCAAGCTGGAGTTGGTATGGGCGCCCGACAATCGCCATCAGGCGCAGGGCGTTGGTGCGATCTGGCACGCGTCCGTGGACGCGCTCACCTGCCTAGCCACAAACAGGACGGCATACACGCCGCTGACTGAGCGCTTCGAGCAGCTGCGCGCCCCGTACACGGCGCGCTTCGGAGCGCAGCACTCGTCGATCGGTCGATCCCTCGGTATACGCGGGCACAGACCGGACGGATAGTTATGCGGCTCGCGTGCGCGGTGCTTGAGCACGCTCGACGATCGTCTTGAGAGTCGGAAACATGCGCCCCTTGGCTTCGGCGTTGTGGGTAGTGTTGGGGTAGCACCGCCTCTGGCCGGTGCGTTGACCCGGCGTTGGGGACAGCGCTCCGGCGCCAGCGGACAAGGTCGTGTCTCCTGGCGTCCCCCATCGCCGACTGCTAGCGCTGCGCATCGGCGCGAAGCGAATCAAGTTCGCGCTCAAGCTCTTCGCAGCGCCGCTCGGCGGCGCCAAGTGCGTGCTCAAGCATCTGCACGTAGCCGCTGGCCGTGGGCAAGCTGGCTCTGAACTCGTACTCGAATCTCAGCAGCGCCGCCTCGCCATAGTCGCCGCTCGGGTCGACGACGAGGATCCGCGCCGGCGCTGACCCCCACACGCGCAGCGCGCCGCGCGAAACCCTCAGGCCCGGCGGGAGCAGATGGTTGAACCTGCCGCCAACCGACGAGCCGATCACGGCGATCATCAATCGCTCACCGATGATCGCACGCACGCGCGATACCGGGACGGAGGGCTCGATCTGCCCGTGCGCGCAGCTGATCCCGATGATCGGCTCCATGCGGTCCTGGCGCTTGACCTCCTGGGCCAGCCGCGCGGCGTGCTCATGGCTTCTGACCCACACCGTCGCGCGGTCGCTCGGATCGATTGCTCCAAACTCGGAGAGTGATCGGATTTGCCCGCGCCGGGGGTCGAACGATGCTTGCTCGACGCTCACGCGCGCCTGCCCGAAGTTGGATCGGCGAGCTGGCCCGCGTCTACGCGAGCGGCTTCTCGACGACGGCGGCAAGCGAAGCCCCGTCCGATCTCACCGCTGCACATCGCACGATCGTAGAAGCCAGTTCGGTCAGGCGAGCTCGACATAGAGTCGCGGAACTCCCTGTGCCCGTGTTCGAGATGCTGCGCCTCGCGGGCGTAGTCACGAGATCGGCGCCCGGCGCCGAGACTGGCGCCGAGCACCGTAGGGAGGTACGGCGTGCGGTTCAGACACGTCGAACCGGTCGAAGGTGAGGTCGAACCCTCGACCATCGATCACGCTATCGAGCCGGACGGCGGACGCGGACGACGATGCACTCGAGGCCGTGGTTGACGTGATGCCGCCGCTCAGGAGCGGCGAGAAGGCGGCGCAGGTACGACTCCGAACAGGCGCTCCAGCGCCGCCGCGAGTTCGGCTTCGGCAACCTCCATCGACTCGGCGATGGCAGAGAGCGTGAGGTCGCCGTCGACCAGCGATCGCCCGACGGCCAACAGCACCTCCCGATCCTTGAGCGAGCGCTCGCCGCGAGCACGCGCTACTTCTCGCACTGCGCGCGTTGGCCTCGGTTGCCGCCTGATGCCCACGACCGACATGATTGTGGATCAGACGACTCTTTGGTGGCTCTGCGACGCGAACGAGCGTCAGCACCAACGCACATCCGCGGATGTGCGTTGTTTCATCGTGCGGAACTCAGCTTCGGATCTGCTGTCCAAGCTCCTACAGTGAAACGGTGCTTCCACGGCCGAACAGTTCCACGATCCGGCGACTAGCAGCCATCGGCCACCGGCGCTGATGGCTCCGCCTCCGAAGCCGGCCGCTGCCAACCCGCCCGCCCCGAGCGCGGGGGGCTTCGGACGACCGCGGGTCCGCACGCCACGCCGGCCGACGGCGTTTGAGCGGGCCACCGCCGTTCGAGCGACCGGCGACGAGAGTTTCGTAGCCGAGCTCCGCGAGGGGTGGTCGGTGTCCGAGGGGCCGAGCGGCGGCTACCTGGCTGCAATCCTAGTGCGGGCGGTGCTCGCGCATCCCGAGTCGAGCGAGAACCGCGCGCTGTGCGCGTTGACGGCGAACTACCTCAAGTCGCCTCGGGCTGGGCGCCTCGACATCCAGGTTCACGTGCTGCGCTCCGGTCACCGTATCGTCAGGAGCGCGATCACGGCGCGACAGGACGGGGAGATCATGCTCACAGCGACCGCGGCCCTGTCAGCGACGAACCTGCCCGAAACCGACGAATGGCGCCCCGTTCCTCCCGATGCCGGCGAGCCGCCGCCGGCTAGGGCGCGGGAGGTCTCAGCGGATCGGTATCGCCCGTCCGAGGGTCATTGGCTACTGCCTTCGGCGGAGCTCCCGCCGGTGATTCATCGCGCCAAGCTCGCTCCACGGTTCGGATCGGGACGATTCTCTGGCATCGGGTCGCCCGGTGGAGCAGCGCCGGCAACGGGTGGATGGATCTGGCTCCGCGAACCACAGCGAATCGACCCTGCGTACGTCGCGCTGTGCGCCGATCTATGGTGGCCGGCATCGCTTGAGCCGCTCAGCAAGCCGACGCAGGCTCCGACGCTGGAGCTCGCGATCCACTTTCGAGCTCGTCTGCCTGAGCGCGGCCTACCGGCTGCGCCTGTCCTTGGGCGCTTTCAGGCGAGCGCGGCGATCGGAGGACTCGTCGATGAAGACGGTGCGCTGTTCCTGGCCGACGGCACTCTGCTCGCTCAGTCACGACAGCTGTCCGTCCTGCTGCCGATCGAGTAGAAGTTTCGCGCCCACCCGTGCGCGACCGGCGTAACCCGCGGCCTGTGCCCGCTCGGCGCTGCTGGCCGCGGGCACAGGCACGCGAGGCCCTCTCCAACCCTCTCCACACGACCACCCTACTCGATCTCGCGCCGGCTTCGGCGTAGCGACGGCTGGCGGCCGGCGCATCTGTGCTCATGCCGGATCGGCTCGTGCGCTGGTCTGTGGTGCGCGCTTGAGGATGGCTACGCTGGTTCGCATGGGGTGGTCGTCTGACGACGGCAGCGCATTGGAGGAGAGTCTGACGCGCGGCCGGAAGCGCGTCGAGCGCCACGCCGCGTTCGTCGCCCATCTGCGCGCCCGCGACCCCGTGTTCGCCGAGGCATCGGCGCTTCACGGCCCGGACAATGCTCCCTGGCAGGCCGCCGTGTATCTGCTGACGGGCTGCAGGCCAGTGTGGGGCGCACTCGGCAGCCGCGTGCTGGCCGATCGCTCTATCGCCCCCGTCGTCCAAGCGCTCGCACGCGCCAATGGCAGAGACGTCGGGAGCGAGCGCGCCGTCATGGAATGGGCAGCGTATCTTTGGGAAGTCGAGCGCCACCACCACACGGGCTACCCGTGCGAGTTCGGCGAGTATTACTTCCGTCGTTGGATGACGGCGTTGCACTTGCGCCACCGGATGCCTCCGGTGCCGGGAGCCGACATACCGGGGCGTGATCTCTAACTCGGGTCAACACGCTGCTGACGTCACCGTCGCCGCCCACTGTCGCCCGTCGCGCTCATCGGAAAGCGGCACGCTGATCGCGGGCGCCCTCAAGTCCTCTCGCCAGCCCGCCGATACGAAAGCGGAGGTCCGGCTCGACCAGCTCCGGACCCCCGTCGCTCCGCAGCACCCCACTCCAACGCCACCTACTCAAGTAAGACGCTGAAGGCCGCCAGCGCTATTTGGCGATGACGTGCGCTTCGCTTCAGGACGGGGGTCGGCCGCGTGTCCGAGCGGGCCTGACGGCTCGCGTGCGAACCGGCCTCCGTCTAGCGGAATCAGCTTAGTTCAGGGGAGCACGGACGGCGTTGATGGGCGGATTGCTGCACGAGGCCCGTCGCCGGTCGAACTGCTCGCTTTGATGCTCGGGCTGCGTGGCTGTCGGGCCGCGAGCGTGTCCAACGGATGACCGATCTTTCGCCCCGAGCCGTTTCGCTCGCTGCGCGCAATGTCGATCAACGCACGTTATGCAGACTCGCGTCTCATGGCTCCTTCCGCGCGGTGTCGATCGGGAGCGCTTGCTTGACATGGACCGCCGCTTGCAGCCGATCCGGCGCAAGACGTTCGTGGTGCTGGCGGTCGGGCTGGTGGGCGGGGGGCCGTGGCTGGGCTGGTGGACGATCGCGCCGCTGCTGTCAGCCGTCGCGGTGTTCTGGGTTGCCGAACGGCTCTCGGGCCGATCCGCTCATCCCGAGTTCGCGATCTTCGGGGCGTGGGCGATGTCGCAGGGGATCATCGCCACAAGCGTCGCCTTGACCGGCAGTCTCAGAGACGTGACGGTCTGCTGGCTGGCGATTCCGGTGATGACCCTCAGCGCTCGCTTCTCGGTTCGCGGGATCGTCGCGGGAGTCGGCCTGACGGTGGCGCTGATGGCGGTGGTGCTCCTAAGCGCCGACCCGAGCGCCGTTGTTCGACAGCCCCCGATCCTGTTCGCGCCAGTGCTGCTCGTCGTGGCGAGTGCGATGCTGTCGACGGCCCTGATGCGCTCCGACATCGAGCACCGTGGCGAAGCGTTGATCGATGCGCTCACCGGGATGCTGAATCGCAACGCGCTCGCACGGCGAACGGAGGAGCTCAGGCAGCAGTCCGAAATCAGCGGCGACCCGGTGGGCGTGATCGTCGCCGACATCGATCACTTCAAGCGCGTGAATGACTCCCACGGCCACGCTGCGGGCGACGCCGTGTTGAAGGACGTCGCGTACATCTTGCGCAAGCACTTCCGCGCGTTCGAGTCCGCCTACCGCCTCGGCGGGGAGGAGTTTCTGATCCTGTTGCCGGGCGCAGACCTGCCTCATACGTTCGAGCAGGCCGAGCGTCTGCGCCACGCAGTCGCAGCCCAGTCGGTCGGCGACGGCCAGCGAGTCACGATCAGCCTCGGAGTCGCCGCCTCGCGTCGATCGAGCGTGTTCGATTACCCGACCGTCTTGTCCGAAGCCGACTCCGCGCTGTATGACGCCAAGGGCGCGGGACGTAACCAAGTCTGTGCGTGCTCACGACAAGCCGAGCGGCCAGCGTCAACGCTTCGCCTAACAGGCTCGGTCGAGCCCGCGCCCGCCCAGTAGCTTCGAGCTAGCCGAGCTTGCCGAAGCGGTTAGCTGGGGCGGGCAGCAGCCTTGCTCTTGGCCGCTGGCTGCCGTCTCGCCACATCGTTCCTGATCGTGGCCGTGATCCCGCCGCGACGGGCCGCTGACCTAGACGCTGCTCGGGATGCCCGGCTCGATCCAGCCTTGATCCCCGTGCCGGGGAAGGCAAGATCGTGTGTTGCCGTGCCCCAGGTCGGAAACGTCAGGCGGCCAATCCGGCCTGCGTCGCCAGCGGGCGACCAGCGAGCGCGGCGACGTGCCGAATGCCCTTGTCACGGGCGCTGCGCGGCCGTTCGCGCGACTTCGATTCCGCTGTCTTTGGGTTGGGCATTTCAACCCGGATTGTTCATGAATTCCAGCAGGCCAAACGGAGTTACGCTGCTGGTGCCGCAGTGATCTGCGGCTCAATTCAGCGACGAAAGGATCGAGATGGAAAGCAACACGATCACACGGGAGCGTCCGGGTGGAGCGCCCGGATCAAGAAGTCGCGGACGCCGCTGGCGCCGGCGGAAGGCGAACGATGCGCGCTGCATGTCGGAGGCACCGCCGTCCGGGGAGCTCGCTTCTCAGGACGCGCCGGAGCCGACGCCCGTCAGTGCGGTGCCCGACCGCGAGGAGTTCGTGTGGACGCCCGCGAAGCGGGTCAGTGTCCTCGCGGCGCTCGTCTACCTCGAGCACGGCGCATCAGACGAGTTGCAGGTCCATCCGCACGGACTCTTCAACGCCGAGCGAGCCGGCCTGGTGAGCCTTGAGCCGCGCAACTGGCACGTCACCGCTAGCGGTCGGGAGCAGCTGCGCACTCACGACCTGATGGACACCTACACGGTGACGCCGAGGCCAGTCGCGACCGAGCAGTGCGGCGAGCCGACTTCCGCTGTCGCTGCCGCTTGATCGGACTGCGGAGAACCCTGACGCGGGCGGAGCGAGCAAGCCGTCGGCCCTCGCTCCGCGCCGCCTCGGGAACCCGGCGCGGCGCGCTCTGGCAGAGCAGGCTGGTGCGGCGAGTCCGGGCGGGCGTCCTCGCTCCTACTGGTCCGTAATTCCCGTTCTGGACCAAGGGAGCTTCGGAGCTCCGTGACTTCGGCGCCGACGAGGTTGTGGTCGCCATCGCTGAGGGGCGGACCCAGCGATGTGACCCTGCGCCCGGCGTCGGCGTCGCCAACCCGTATAGATCGGTCGTTGGGTAGCAGGCCGGGGCGGCTGCAATCGCCGTTGACGGCGCTCGCCAGGCTAGGTACTAGGGTGATGCTGTGTCAGCGCTTGAAACGAGACCAGCCAGCGGGCTTTGGGATTGCCCGCACCGCGAGGCTGCCGCGTGACCGACCTCGAAGGCGCCTCGCTCGAATCCCCGATCGAACTCGAGGAAGACGATCGAGTGCGAGAGCTACTTTCGACGGGCGCGCAGCGCGGGACACTCTCGCACGGCGAGATCGCGGAGGTTGGGTATGCGCTTGACCTGAGCGAAGCCGCTCTCGAACAGCTGCACACGCTCGTCGAGCGAGCCGCAATCGAGCTCGTGGACGATGTCGAGCCCGACCCGATCGAGATCGTCGCTGCGGGAGCCCGTCGCGGCTACAGGCGGCGGAGCCAGCCCGAAGCTGACTCGCCGATGACGACCGACTCGCTGCAATTGTTTCTCAGAGAGATCGGAAAGCATCGCCTGCTGACCGCCGAGGAGGAGGTTGAGCTCGGCAAGCGGATCGAGCGCGGCGACCTTGACGCGAAGAAAAAGATGGTCGAGTCGAACCTTCGACTCGTGGTCTCGATCGCGAAGAACTACCGCAACCAAGGACTGCCGTACCTCGACCTGATCCAAGAGGGCACGCTGGGCCTCGTGCGTGCCGCCGAGAAGTTCGACTACCGCAAGGGCTTCAAGTTCTCGACGTACGCGACGTGGTGGATCAAGCAGGCGATTGCGCGTGCGCTGGCCGACAAGGCGCGGACGATCCGCATCCCCGTCCACGTGGTCGAGAAGCTGAACAAGATTGGTCGGGCGGAGCGCAAGCTGGTCACGGAGCTCGGCCGCGAGCCAACGGTCGAGCAGATCGCGGACGTGACGGGAATCGAGCGCGACGAGATCGAGTCGATCCTACGCTCGGCGCAGGCGCCGACGTCGCTGGAGAAGCCGATCGGCGACGACGAGAACACCCAGTTCGGCGAGTTCATCGCCGATGATCGAGCCCCGTCCCCCTACGAGCACGCCGCCCAAATCCTCCGTCAAGAGGCATTGCGCGAGGCACTTGCGAATCTCAGCTATCGCGAGCGTCATGTGCTCGAGCTGCGCTACGGGCTCGGCGGCCAGCACCCGCGGACGTTGGACGAGGTCGGCCGAGCGTTCAACATCACCCGGGAGCGCGTCCGCCAGGTCGAGGAGAACACACTCAAGAAGCTCCAGTCATTGGCTGAGGCACAGAAGCTCCGTGAGGAGGCATGATCGGGAGCCGCCAGAGTCCGTCGGCGCGCTTCGAGAATACCGCCCGATCCGGTGCCTGCTACTGCGCCGATCACTGGCGATACAGCATGGCTCTGCGTCGGCTAGATTGAAGGTCGTGGAGGCGCGGACTCGGGGCATCGAATCCGGCGATGTGTCGGACGCCGGCGTCGTCCAGACGCCGGATGGTTCGACCTACAAGACAGTGGACGGTGAGGCCGCCGCTCGTGAGCTGGCTGCATGGCTGGCTGGCGACTGGCGGGACCGTGCTGCGATCGTCATTACCACCCGACCTAGCCAGACCCGCCCGTTCATCGACCCCGACGAGATCAGAGAGGCGCTCCAGATTGGGCCCGCTGACGAGGCCGACCCCGAGGCCGGGGAGGACGGGCCGGAAATCTTCTTCCTCGCCAATGATCGCGCGCTCCACGCGTTCAATCGCTCGATGCCTGAGCGTCACGGCATCGAGTGGAGCAATGCGCGGCTCTACTGGCCGAATTTCGCGCTCATGGGCCGTGGCGAGGGTCACCCGATCATCCGCGAACACCTGCCTGATCCGATTGGCTGGCTTCACGCTCGCTACATCGGCGGCCCGCGATTCGACGTCGAGATGCCGGGACGGAAGGTCCGTCGAAAGCCTGGTGAGCTGAGTCATGTCGATCGCATGACGGCGCTGATGGGCGCGCACGCACGGCTCAGAGCCGAACTCGACCGCACCAGGAGCCGAGCCACTCGGGCCGAGCGCAGGGCGAAGGCCGCTCCCAGTCGTCGGTCCCGGCAGGCCGAACGGGACGGCACCGCGAGCGCGGGAGCCGAGGCACCCACGGACGCCGATCGAGAGTTTCGCGAAGAGATCCACAGCGCTTGGCTTGACCTCCATCGCGCGGAGGAACGCTGCGAGCATCAGCTGAGCGCGTACCGTCTCGGTCGACGGTTTCTCGAATCCGTTGCCGCCCTCCCGCCAGAGGTGGCGCGGCGGCTGCCGCGGGCCTGTACGGTCGTCCTGTGTCGCCGGGTCGGTCAACTCGGTGACTATCAGCCCCACCAACTCGGCATGAACAGCAGCGGCGGCAGCGGTGCTCGGGTGCGGACGAGCGACTCTGCGACCGCGATGGGCTGCCGAGTTGCAGGCTCGCACGAGCTACGGTGGTGGGCATGCAAGGGCGGGGTCATCGAGCTCGCCGTCGTCGTGCGTCGCGATGATGACACGATGCCCGAGGACTAACACGACGAGGAATCTTCGCGTCCTCCGAGACCTTGCCGGACCAAGCGGCATCGGGCCGGTGTCCTAGACGACATGACCGAGTAGCGCGGTGCAGTGAACAGCGGCAGGCGAGGCGAAAAAGAGGCCGTCCGGCGTACGATAGGCGAGCCCAACGCGGCGCAGCACCTCGACCGACTCCGCAATCTCGACCCCTTCGGTTGCGCGAGCCAAATCGTCCAACGACCACAGAGCCGGGCTGCCGTCGAACCCGACCAGGACGAGGAGAACGTCCCGCTGAATTGCTTGAGGCACTACCGGTCTGCCTCGAGGAGATCGCGTCTCGGACATGGTTGATGTGAGGATCACTGACGCCTCCCGCCTTGTCCACACCTGTCCAAGTGGAAGTCAGCCATCTGCGGACGACGCAGTCTCGGGAGCCCGCCTATCCGCCGTTCGCCTACGGACGCCGGGCTCTGGTCGTCCTCGCTCCGGGGCGCCGTTGGCGGCGGGTGACGGATCGCTCAGCATCTCTCGGCGCGCACGGTCGACCGGGTGACCGCCGCTCCCCACTGGCGCAGCGCTCGGCTTTCGTCCGGCATCGAGTGCGGAGCTGGCCGCGGCGGCGATCGCGCGCATCCAGGACGAGCCGCGCCACACAGCGCTGCTCACCGCATCGGCTCGTGCGTAGCAACTCTGCGTCGAGGTCGACGAAGCTGGTTTGCCGCCCTCCGCTCCACTTGTATCGACGGCCGCTATGCCGTCGATCGCACTCGTGGATCAGTGTGATGTCGACAAGCGGATGCTGGGCCGCGAAGTAGGCGATCAGCGCGATAGGCGCGGATGTCGTCCTGAACGAGTAGGAGAGCAAACCGTTCTCGGGAGCATTGTCGATCAGTTGCGCGCTCGCCCCGGGAGATGCAGCCGTGCCCCAGTGCTCAGTGCACCAACGACGCCGGCGAGCGCCCTCTAGCTCGGCCGGTGGGGGCAATACCCGCGCGAACTCGATGACCGAGCCCTCGCCGGCCAGCGACGCCCGAAGGCGCTCCAAGATCGAGCAAGGACCGCTGATCACGAGGTCGTTCGAACCGAGCTGGCACATCGCCATGACCGTACGCGCTTGCCTGCGGTTTCTCCAATCGCTGGCGTCGTCGGGGGCGCGGCCCGTCAAGCATTCCCGCACGAAACTCGCTTGCGGCCTGCGATTGCCCGCCGCGGCCTGGGCACTCGCAGCTCGCCTCCGGCGTTTCCGACTGAGACATCGTCGAGAACGAGAGGCACAAGCGTCACCCAGACCCGAGAGCGAGACGATCGAGTAACGGAGCCGGCGCCGTACCAAGACGTCCAGCCCTAGCGAACGGTCCTGGCATATGGAAGGATGCCGGCGGGACACGATGGGCAGACAGGGAACCAACGACGGCAAGGGGTACTTCTTGCCGGACAGTTCGATCTTGCGGCGTGTGCAGCATGAGCGGCTCGTCGGCCTGTTCTACGGTCAAAGGGCGTTGTGCATCGGCGCGCTCGCTCCGCTCAACTACGTCGGCACCAGCGAGCACACCCACGAGCGGACGATGCCGTGGAAGCGGCTCGCTCGAACCGGCAAGGCGTTCGAGACCGTGTTTTTCGGATCGCGAGCCCAGGCCGATGATGTCATCGCCAGGGTTCACAACCTGCACGGACGGGTCAACGGCGTTCTGCCCGAAGACGCAGGCGCGTTCCCCGCCGGCACCCCCTACTCGGCGTTGGACTCGGACTTGATGCTGTGGACGGTCGCGGTGATGGCCGACTCCGCCCAGCGCTTCTACGAGCTGTTCGTGCGCCGGCTCTCGTTGGATGAGCGCGAAGGTCTCTGGCAGGACTACGTTCGCTTCGGCGAGCTGTTCGGGATGTCCCGAGACACGGCACCCCCCACACACGCAGCCTTCCGGACCTATTTGGAGGCTCAACTCGCCAGCGGCCGAATGTTCCTAACCCCGGAAGCTCGCCAAGTCGGCTACCAAACCGCGTTCAAGATCCCGATGCCGCGCAGCTATCAGCTGGCAAAGCGAGTCCATGACCTGATCATCCTCGGTAGCCTGCCCGCCCGCGTGCGCGATCACTACGAATTGCCGTACACGCGCGCCCACGCATTCCTGTTCGCTCTCACAGTGTTCGTTGTGCGCGCCGCCCGTCGCACCTGTCCCAGCAGGCTCCGCCGCGGCTGGAATACGCATTTTTTCGAGCTCATCGCGCGCACGGAGCGCTGGCGAATCGAACACGGCAAGGCCACGCCGCAGCTCTGGGAGCGCGAGCCGGCGACCGAGATGCCGGCGTTAAGGACGTAGCACCGAGGCGCTAGGCGTCGAGCCAGCCTCGGTCATTCGTTCTCACCGAGCCGGCGGGGCCAGTTCGACGTACACGCGCCCGGCGCCCCCGCGGGCAAATACGAGGTTGTAGAGCCTGCGTCCGAGCCCGTAGTTACCTCCAATAATCTGCTCGGCGCGATTGGCCGCCGCGCCCTCGAGCACCCGTGCCACACATTCGACCGTAGGTCCGAGGGGCTTTCCTCTAGCCGTGCACGGCGCGACCGCAGCTTTTGGGTTGGCGCGAATCCGCTTGACCTTCGCGGTCCCGGCGTCGGTGCGGAAGTATGCTCGCCCAGCATCGATCCCGAACCACACCGGCGTCGGCACGCCCTGACCGCTGCGACGATAGGTCACGACGAGGCAATACTTGTAGCCGGCTGCCGCTCAGATCGCCGTTCGCCGGTAGCGCGACGGCGGCGGCGGTTGCGTTCGTGTCTCGCCCTCGATCAAGAAGGCGGTCGAGCACACTCCCCATTCGGTTGCCCGGAGTCCCCATCTGCAATCAGCACCTTACCCGCGGAGAGCACGAAGTCACGCGCTCGCGGCTGAAGTCGAAATCACGCGATCGTCTTCACGACGGCCCGTACATCCAGAGGCCGCAGTAGTAGGCCGCGACGCCCGAGATGATGATGACAACCGGCATCGAGGCGACCGTTAGCGCTTCGTTCCGCCGGTCGGCATCGTGTCTGAGCCTCGCCCATTCCAGTTTGAGCTTGCGGAGGGCGCTCCTGATCGCGGCGGCAGCGTACCTCGGCTGTGCGGCGGGCATGTCGTGGTACACGCCCGATCGCGTGGTTGCCGCCGGGCTGGTGGCGCCCGCGCCTCTCGGGACTTGGGTTGCGTTTGCTATCTGCAGTCTCCATGTGCAGTTGTTCGTCCGCCAGTTGGCGCCAACGAGGCAAGCTAGCTCGATTCCAGTTGCTTGAACAGAGCGGTTTCTTACTCAGACGTGCTCGGAAGGTCAGCGGATGCTCGCGATGACGTCCTCGCGCACGACAGTTCCAGCTCGCAGCGTCACACGGCGCGGCAGCGTCGTGATCGGCTGCCCGTTGCGGAAGGCGTTGGCGAAAGTGCCCTCCACCTCGTATGCGCCCGGCGCGAGCCGGATCCGCGCCAACTTCCCCGCCGCAACGGTGCTGCTCGCGACCTGCTGCCCGGTGCTCGGATCGAGTACCTGGATGGTCCCGGGGGAGGGCGTGCCCCGGGTGCATCGTCCGACACGACGAAGCGGGCCACCGTCGAGAAAGAGGCCGCTAACCAGCGTCGTCGGCCCCGGGGTGATCCGCGGCTCGTCGATCCCGGGACCGGGATCGGCGGACTCGTCGCATAGCGGGCGCACCCAGGCTGTGACGAGTTCGGCTTCGCGGCCCGCTTGCGGCTGCTGGCGCGAGACGAGCCGCGCGGCAGCCTGCGGTTCCGTGAGAACGTCGATTGGCGCCCCGGTCGTAGCGTCTCGGATGCGAATTGCGCAGTGCGCGCGCGCGGCGCGACGGACAGCTTCGCCCAAGCTGTGCCCGATCAGTGGTGGAACCTGGCACGTCGAATACCGCCGCGCGGCTAGGGGAGCGGCGCCGCTATCGCGGGCCGGAGAGCCAAGGATTGCCGCGATCGTCGCGAGCAACACGATGGCTAGGCCCTTGGCGCCTCGGTGGTGCATCGTTCCCCCCGCCATCGGTAGAAGTCTAGCCTCGATCTACAAGAAAGCTGGGTGTCCGAGCCGCTGGCTCACAGCGAGCGCGCGCACGACGCGCCTGGAGAGATTCGAACTCCCGACCTCCGCTTCCGTAGAGCGGCGCTCTATCCAGCTGAGCTACAGGCGCTAGCTGACGTCCAAGAGCCACCAGGACCCCTACGTCCGTTGCGGCTCGTGTGCCCCGTCGGCCTGCACGATATCGAGTTCAAGCGCATGCGTCAGTGACGCGGCCGGCCCTTCCGCCACTCGCCGCTCGTGGGCCGAGACAACTAGCAGTCGCTCGTGGAAGCGCCTCGCGCTCTCGGCGCGCAATCCACACGTGGAGCTGCCGTCCCGCCGGGAGGCGATCAGGAGCGACCGTGGCCGGGCCCGTCAGACGCCCTCGCCCATTCGAGGCTCAACCAACCTGTCGGCGTATCGGGTGGGAGCTGCCCGCAGCGAGCCGAAGCCCCGCGGGCCGGCGTATCGACGAGCCGTCATCTGGACGACCTTCGACACGAACCGGAACAAATGGGTATCTAGGCGGGTATCTGCTGCCGCGGAATTGCCCCATTTGCAGGTAAGATGCCTAGCTGAGCGTCGCCCTACGGAACCGAAGGTCGGGAGTTCGAATCTCTCAGGGCGCGCTACCGAAAGATCTGCTGAGCCGCACATTCTAGCGCGGGATGGCAGGTCTGAGGAGCAGTTTCCTCCCGAGATTTCCTCCCGAAAGCAGGGAACGTAGGAAGGATGCGGACGGCGCCGGGGGCTGTCGTGTCCAGGCAACGAGATCGAACGCAGTAGGGGCGTTGGGGCCCTGATCGGCGCGCGAGTTCTGTGCGAAGTTCCAGGCGTGGGCAGCCGTTGAAGATGGCGTCGTGGGCGACGAGCGGTATGTTCCAGCGGATCGCGGTGGCCGCGATCCACAGGTCGGCGTTGTGGCTGCGCTGGTGCAGTCCGTGTCCGATCTGGCGGCACTCGTTGCGCAGCTGCGCGACGGTCTCGATCGTGTCGATGTCGACCGGCAGCACCCGTGCGCGGGCGATCAACCGCGACTCGTTTCATCCTGGCTGTGCCCCAACCGGCGCTGAGCGCACCGTAGCGGGCCTCGGCGACGGTCTGCGGCGCTACCGCGATGCGCTGGCCGAACAGGTGCTTGGCGTAGCTGGTCGCCGGCGGCGAGCGCTCCCGCAGGCGCGCGGTGAACGCGTTGGTGTCGACGAGGACGGTCGCGATCACTCGTCGAGCGCCGCCACGAACGCCTCCCACTCCTCGTCGGTCAAGTCGGGGATGTCGAAGTGCTCGTCGGCCGTCAGCGGCGCCACGTCGGTCATCAGTTCCTCCAGCGAAGGAGGATTCCAGAACTGCGTGCTGGCTCGCTCGATGTGGTCGTTGCTCGCTGCTGGCTCTGGCATCACGTGACCTCCAACGCACAGTCTAGGCGGTGATGCTGCGTCGCTGACCAAACAAGCGCGCCAGCGCACACCGCTCATGCTCGCGCTGTGCACGATTAGCAGGTCCAAGATGCCCCGCGACGAGCAGTTCAGCTTGGCCCAGCGGGAGTGGGCGGGTGCCGTCCGTCCGTTGCCGCGCTCGCAGCTCGTCCGTAGCGAGCGTCTGGCGCTGCTTGCCCAAGCGCTCGTTTTCTAGCGCTGGCGATGGTCTCGAAGCCGCCTGCCGACCGTCGCCCTTCAGGACGGCTCCTCTTACAGTAAATGGCTTGTAGCGAGATGGGTTTGTTGTTTACAACATCAGCTATTGATTTCGTTAGGGCGAAGGGCTGCGTAGCGGGTCGAGCCGCGTTCGCAACTCGCTCTCAGTCCACCCACGCTCGGCGGCGAGGCGCTGGCGAAGGCAATCGAACGCGCCGGTGTGGCCGATCTCGCGCACGACTTCAGCCAGTCGGCGGCCGGTCCAGCGCGGATACCACAGGTAGCCATGGCAGGGGTCTGTCTGGGCTGCCGCGATCCGCTGGCCTGTCTGCTGGCGCGCGAGCGTTCTTCGCACGCGAGGACGCAGACCACGAGGCGGCGTGAAGCCGATCGGCCACCCGTCGTCGTCGTACTCCTGCCGCGGTGCGTCAACAACTGGCGCGACGCGCGCGATCTGCACTCTGTGGCCGGGTGCGTCATGCATGACGATCCAGCTGACGGGAGTGATGGTGATGGCGCCAACCCCTTGGCGCGGCCGTATGCCTCTCCCGCCAGCGCCACGCTGAAACGCCCCTCCGTCACGTCGAGCTGCACGGGCTTCAGATCGGTGCCCATCCGTCCACCGTCCCACCCACGTCCGGTGGCTTCAGATCCACCCGTTTTCGTTGGCCAGCAGCACCGCCTGCGCGCGGTTGACCACGCCGAGCTTGCAGTAGATGTTGTGCAGGTGGGTGCGCACCGTGCTCACCGACAGCGTCAGCTCGTGGGCGATCTGCTTGTACACGTCGCCTTCCCCCAGTCGCGTCAGCAGGCTGAGCTCGCGCTCGGTCAGCGGGCAGTCGTGGATCGCCTCCTGGCGCCGGTCGGGCGAGCCGTGCAGGTCCTGCAGCAGCACACGCAGATCGTTGTCGTCGAGCCCCGCCGCGCGTGCGCTCGCGAGCATGTCCGCGCCTGGCACGTGCACGCCTTGCTCGTAGCGCGCAACCATGTCCGCCAGGCGGACGATCGCCGCCTCGCCAGTCGCGTCGGCCTGGTGGTGATGCTCGATTGCCTCGGCCAGCGTCGCCGGCAGGCCCCACCGCTCGATCAGCACGCCCGCGACCACCGCGTGGTCGACGCCCAGCTCCCTGCGCTCGAGCTGCGCGCGCTCCTGTGGCGTTCTCGCGCCCGCGTGGATCTCCAGCGGATAGCCGGGGTACGCGCGTGCGAGCACCAGCTTGCCGATGTCATGCAGCAGGCTGCTCGCCGCCAGCCGGTCGCGTTTGTCGTAGTGCACCGCCGCAGCGATCCTGTCGGCCGCGCGCTGCGTTGCCAGCGCGTGCAAGCGCATGCGGGCCGGCGCCCACCTCCAGATGCCCGCCTGTTCGAAGAAGTCGAACGTACGCACGTGGCTGGCGACGGCCCGCAGCTTGTGTGCGGGCAAAGCTTCGACGGCCTCCACCACGTTGTCGTAGCGTTTGCGCCGCCGTGCGTCGCTCGTTTGTGCGTTCGCCGCACGCAGCGTCGCGATCGTCAGCGCGATATCCGACTCGACTGCAGCCACCAGCTGTGGGATCGACGGGTGCTCGACGGCACTCGCCGCGAGCACACGGTTGCGGGCGTCCAGCAGCGCCGGGTAGCTGTCCACTGCTTCAAAAGCGATGCGCAGTCGCTGCGCGTGCCCGCCGCGCTTGTGGCGTTCGCGCGTCCTGACCGGCGTCGCGCGCGTGGCCGTTCGATCTTGCTCGTGGGAGGACTGGCGGCTGCGGGTGCTTCTCGTGTCTCGCGTGGCAGTGGATGGCGTCATCGCGGTGTGTCGATCCCTTCTTGCATCGCCCCGCTGGGCTCGTGGAATGCGTCTGGCATCCCAACGGCACCAGCGGGGCGTGGGTGTTCCGTAGTTCACCGCCGCGTTAGTCCATTAGGCCGAACTTCAGCCGCCGCGCTGGACGATCAGCAGGCGGTTGCTGTCCTGGTCGCGGAAGAAGAACATCGGCGGAACCGGATCGCCCATGCGCGAGATCTCCGCATCCACGTCCACCCCCTGGGCTTTCAAGCTCGCATGGTCGGCGTCGATGTCGGTGGTCTCCAGTGCGATGCGCGTCTCGACGCCCACCGTTTCGCCCTCCCGCGCCGGCACGATCGCGATCGTGCTCGCGGCGCCCGGCGGAGCGACTTCGATCCAGCGCATCGCCTCGCCCATCGGCACGTCCGTGCGCTTCTCGAAGCCCAGCTTCAGCGTGTAGAACGCGATCGCCGCGTCCTGGTCGCTGACCGGAACCATCACCGTCGCCAGCTGGTCGATGTGTGTCCCTGCTGCGGTGCTACTCATGTGAATCCTCCTTCTTGGTTGGGGATGCCGCTTCTCAGACGGCGCGCGAGCGAAACTCATCGCCCTCTGGCGCAAACTACCCCGTCGCGCTTGATCCGACCGAGGAATGCCCGCAGCCTCCACCAGCGCGAGCCCCGACGAGCGAGGTCTGCCCGCGCGGGCGCGCGCCGGCGGGCAGGATGCGTTCGCCCAGCTCCTGCCGCGTACGCCAACGCCCAGCCGGCGTCGGGCTTGTGCGCGTGGCACGAGCACGACCGCCTTCATCGCGCGCTCCACCGAGCCACGCGGGCGCGACGTGTTCGAGCGCTACCCTACGAGCCCGTCCACGCCGGCAAGCTCGCCGACGTGTTCGAGCGATTCGCCCTGCCCGTGCGGCTCGGCTCGTAACCGATCACCGCCAACTCCAGTTCGTCCTCGTACACCTCATCCGCCGCGTGCGGCAGCGGTAGCTCGAACTCGAACGTCGGCGACGCCGCGTGGCTCGTGCCGTTGGTCTGCGCTGTCACGGGCTGCGCGGCGGGGATGTCGGGTGCCGGCGCGTGGCTCGTGCCGTTGGTTTGCGCTGTCACGGGCTGCGCGGCGGGGATGTTGGGTGCCGGTGCGTGGCTTGTGCCGTTGGTTTGCGCTGTCACGGGCTGCGCGGCGGGGATGTCGGGTGCCGGTGCGTGGCTCGTGCCGTTGGTTTGCGCCGCCACGGGCTGCGCGGCGGGGTAGCTGGGTGGCGCCACGTAGCTCGGGCCGTTCGTCGCCAGGTGCACAGCGGTGAATTCGCTCGTCGGCACCTCCTCCCACGCGCTCCGCGGCTCCCCAGGCATGCGCCCATCCACGCCGTACGGCGCCGCAGCGGCGGGCGCGGGCATGGATGCAACCTCACCGGTGTCGTCGATGCCCGCGTCGGTGGGCGCTGCGACGGCGTCCGCTTGCACAGCGGCCACGGGCGCCTGTGCGCTGAGCGCATAGCGGAACTGACCGCTCTCGTCGGTGATCCAAAATGCGTCGCCCGCAGCGCTCGTTTCGTGCAGGATCGAGCGGTCGTAATGGTCGGCGATGCGCACCAGCGCGTCCATGTCGGCGACGTCGATCACAGCAACGCCTGGGAGCTGCGCCACGTGTGCGACGGGGACTATCAGGCGCCCGTAGCGCGTCCTGATGCTCGCCGCCTCGTCGCCGGGTCGCGCTCGGCGGAGTGCCAGCACGGGTCGCAGGAGCGCGAGGATCGCGAGCAGGACGGCGACGAGCACGGCGATCGCGACGAGCGCGATCGTGCGCGCCGTTGCCACCGACAGGCGCACGAGGACCAGCGAGAGGTACATCGGCTGGTCGCGCGCGCCCGTCACCACGCCGGAGCTCGACGGAGCAAACTGGTTGGTCGCCGGCGCAGCGGCTGCGAGCGCGCTGCTCGAGGAGGCGGCCGGCCGGATCTCGGCTTCTTCCAAAGAGAACTTCATTTCCGGCGCGAACGTGGTGTGGATCGGGCCGAGATCGCTGACGCCGCTCACGCTCACGTTCGGGGTGATCGTCAGCGTGTAGCTGCCGCGCGTCTTCGTGGTGTCTTCGACATTTCGCAGCAGTGCGAGCAGCGACGTCAGGTCGAGCGTTCCGGTGGCCAGCGCGTGATCGCCGCGGAAGTGCGTCGGCGCGCCGAGCGCGAGCGTCGTCTGCCAGCCACTCGTCGAAGTGACCGTCGCGACCAGCGAAGCCTTCCCCGCGAGCGAGTGCCGGGCGGCGGTTTGGAACGCGTAGGCGAAGCGTAGGTCGGCCGCGCTCAGCACGTGGGTGAACAGTGGATCGCCGGTCACCGCGCGGTTGTCCGGGTAGACCGGCCCCGGCGCTGCGTTGGCGGAGTAGGAGAACGTGCCGCTCTGCTTGTAGGGGATCTTGTATGGGAGACGTTCGGAGGTCGCGCGGGTAAACGCGAGCAGCGCGAGCGCGACGAACGGAAGCAGTGCGATGAGGCCGATCGAGAGCAGGCCGACGACGGAGTTGTCTGCGTGCTGCGGTGAATGTGCGTGCCGCTGCGTGTTGCCTTCGCCCGTGCGCCGCTCCCTGCCCCTGAGTCGCCGGCGTCGCTTGAACGCGGCCCCGGTGAGGAGCAAGATCCCGGCGGCGATCAGGATGCCGACGAGCGCCGGCGAGCGGATCGACTGCAGGACCGCGCCGGCCCCGTGGATGTGTATCCACAGCGCGCCGATCAGCTGGCTGGCGGCTGGATGTTCGAAGTCGAGGTAGTTGTTGTTGTCGCCCTTGAAGATGTAGCGGCTGCCGTCGCGCCCGACGATCCGGTGCAGCACGATCGTGTGCAGCATTTTGTTGTGGTAGGCGACGATTTCACCCACGTGGTAGCTGCTCTGGCTGCGCACGAGCGCCAGGTCGCCGGTGTGGAAGCGAGGCTCCATGCTGATCCCGTGGGTGACCACGTAGGTCGTGGAGCCGCCGAGCTGGGCCGGCGCGAAGTAGAACCACAGAGATCCCAGGACGATCAGTCCCAGGGCGATCGAGAGAAGTTTTCTGATCTGACGAGGTCGCATTACCGGCTCGGAGTGCGCACTGCTGGTCTGGGCGCGGAGCGGCTGGTGCGCCAGCCGCTCCGCGTTGCCCATATCGGTGGTGCTGCTAGCCGATGATCACTTCGCCTTCACTGACGGCCGTGACGGACAGCTTCAGGCCTTCCCCATCGGGGATGGCCGCTGTGAACGTGCATTTGGCCAGGTATTCTTTCGCTGCGAGTTCAGAGATGTCGGCTTTCGGACAGTCCGACCATTCTGAAGCCAACGTGGGCGCCGCTTTGGTCAGAGCGACCTTCACGTCGCTCGGCTCCTGTTCACCTTTGAGGATGAGTTCGACTCCGGTCGTTTCTTCACCGTTGGCGGTGAACGTGTAGCTTTTGCCGACCTCGGTGTAGCCAGACACCGTGGCGCTGCCACCGCCCGCGGACTGTTCCGGGATGGTGTTGCTCGCGGTAAACGCGTATGCGCCCACCCCGAGCACCGCCGCCAGCGCGAACACTGCAAGCGCTGCCAGCCGTTGCTTCCGAGAGGCTAGCCTCCGTCTGCTAAATATGTTGAGCACGATTGGCCCCCTTTTATGTCCGTGGACACCAGTCGTGTCCCTTGGGGGGGCCATCGGCCTGCGCTCGCGGCTACTTGACCGCTGCACTGCGCTTTGCGCATACATCCGAATCCACCGACCCTGGCACGCCGCACGCGCCGTCCAGTCACTCCAGCTCTGGCGTCTGGCGTCCTAGAGCACGTCCCAGCGCTCGGACCGAGCCGCGCGCACCGGGCCGGTGCGCCCGGACCGAGCAGCGCGCACCGGGCCGCGGCGGCCACGAGTTGGTGCTGAGCCGCAGGCGTTCGGAGCGAGCAAGGCTTGGATTTGGGCCGCTCACGCCCACGCGCGGGGCGAACGGGACACGCGCTTTGGCCGGCTGGCCAGCCAACGGCCGGCAGGGGCACTTGGAGGCCGCGTTCGGGGACGTTTATGTTGTCGGGTAGCCGCGTTTCGTGGTATGCTGCGCGCTCTCTATCTCGGGTGATGTGGAGGAGGGGGCCCTGAAGCAGCTTCGGGGTAGCAAGCGAGTCGGGCAGCGTCCGAGCAGCTTACAAGTCGTTGACAACGTGGCCAGATCTGCAACCAGCCTTCTACGGGCGAAAGCGAGGACTTAGGAGAATGAGAAGCGTCAGGACGATCACAGTTGGGGTCATTGCTGCGCTGTGCGCGGCCGCGCTCGGCGCGGCTCCCGCCTTGGCGAGCACGCCGGTGCAGCACCACTTTCTAGCCAACGCCTCGAAGAAGGGCGTCGCACGGACGTTCACGGAAACCGAACCGGGGGAGCTCCTGGGCGCGAGCGAAGGGCCCCAGGAATTCGACTTCTCGCCGTTTGCGATCGTCTGTGATTCGGCGACCAGCAAGGGTGCGATCACGTCGAACGATTCGGACACGATCTTCGAGACCGTCAAGTACTCGGAATGCACGACGAACTCGGTGAAGATCGGTAACAAAACTGTCGAAGGGGTGCGCGTCAAGTTCGGCCCCGTCCAGTACGAATACAACGCGAACGGTTTCCTTGAAACCGGCTCGGAAAGCGAATCTACCGTCAGGCTCGTGAACCCCGGCTCGGTGCTCATCAAGATCAAGGAACTCGGCAAGTGCCTGATCGAATGGGAAGCGCAGACACTTCCGGAAAAGGCGGAAGAAAAGCCGGGCAAGGTCTACGGTGACGCTGTCTTCACGCCCTTCACGGTGTCGAACCCGAACCTGAAGTACTTCCCCACCGAAGAACAGAGCAAGCTGAAAATCGACAACACCTTCAAGGATCTCGAATACGAATACGAAGGTGGCCTGTGTGAAAAACTGGAAACGACCGGTGGCGAAAAGGGCAAGGCGCACGGCGTGCTGACCACCGAAGTCAAGGACGGGAACATAAGCTGGGAATAGCGCCCTAGCGTAGTTTCGTAGCTCGCTGGAAGGGCGGGAACCGGTTGCTGCGGCGGCCGGTCTCCCGCCCTTCACGCGTTTGAGGGCTGGCGCTCAGCTTGCGAGCACGGGCGCGCCGCGCCCGTTCTGCTTGGCCTTGTACATCGCGCCGTCGGCGCGCTTGACGAGTTCGTCGGGAGAGAGTCCCTGGTCGGCCGCGCACGCCACGCCGACGCTCGCGCTCAGCTCCGCCTTGCCGCCGGCGAGCTCGAAGGTGCCGCACAGCGCGTCGCAGATGCGCTCGGCGGCGCGCATCGCCATCTGCGCTCCAGGGATGTCGCGCAGCACCACCAGGAACTCGTCGCCACCGAGGCGCCCGACAACGTCGCTGTCGCGGGAGGCGAGTTTCAGCCGCTCGGCCACCAGCACCAGCAGCTCGTCGCCGGCGGCGTGCCCGAGCTTGTCGTTGACGGGCTTGAACTTGTCGAGATCCACGTACACCACACCCGTGCACACCGCGTCCTCGCGCGCGAGCTCGCGCTCGAGCGTGCTCAGCACCGACGAGCGGTTGTGGCAGTGCGTGAGCGGGTCGAAGGTGGCGCGCCGCTCGAGCTCCTGGCGGGCGCGTGCGCTGTCGGTGATGTCGAGCACGCAGGTGATTGCCCCCATCACGTCGCCGTTGGGGCGCAGCAGCGCGCGCAGGCTCATCAGCGCCCGCCGCCACGTGCCGCAGGGCAGCGTGACGTCGACCTCGACATCGCGGTCGACGCCTTCGCCGAACACCTCTTCGAGCGCCGCGTCGAGCTCGGCCATGCTCGCCTCGTCGATCGTGCTCAGCAGGCTGGCGGTGGAGGTCGCAAACGTGAGCTCAGCGTCCGCCCCGAGCTCGCCCACCATGTCAAAGCCGTCCGCGTCTGTGTCCTCGTCAGCGTCGTGTGCGGACGGTGTCTGCGCGCCATACAGGATCTCCAGCAGGCGGGCGTTGTTGTAGACGACGTTGCGCGCGGTATCCAGTTGCAGCAGCCCGACGGGCATCGCGGCGGTCAACCGGCGCAGCAGCTCCTCGCGTTCCTGCAGCGCTTCCTGCGCTTGCATCTCCGCGGAGATGTCGATGATCTCCACGAGCACATAGTTGTGGCCGGGGTGGTTCAGCAGGTTGCGCAGGGTCGTGTCAACCCACATCCACGTCCCGTCCAGGCGGCGGCGGCGCAGCCGCGTCTGCTGGTCGCGTCCGGTGGACAGCACCGCCAACCAGCCCTCGACCGCGCGGCCCTGGTCGTCGGGATGGATCTGGTCGAGCACCGAGTTGCCGACGAGCTCCTCCTCGCTGTAGCCGAACATCTCCGTGAAAGCCTTGTCGCACGCGAGCACCCGCGCGCCCTCGTCCTCCATCAGCGAGCAGAAGCGCGGCGCCGCCGGCGCCTGCTCCTCGACATCCGCGTCGTCGTCTGCCTGGTCCTCGCTGGGGAGGATCACGCCGAGCAGCACGCCGTGCATTTCGCGCACGTCCAGGAAATGCAGGGTCGTCCACGTCGCCGGCTGGCGCAGCAGGCGGACCCTGCCGGCCGCCGCGCCCTCCTCCTGGACGCGCGTCCACAGCCGCACCACCTTCGCGCGGTCGGCCGCCACCACGCTGTCGATCAGCGCACGGCCCTCGATCAAGCCCTGTCCCCACAGCCCGATCGACTGCGGCACCGGCACGATCAGGCCGTTGCTGGCAAGCCCGCACACCAACGCGTCCGGGTGCTCGCGCAGCAGCGCTTCGGCGCCCGCTGCGATCGCCTGGCTGTCTTGAACAACGGAGCTGACGTCATTTGCTAGCGAAGTTTCCCCCATGCTGCTGGTGGGATCGGCCGCGTGGTGTGCTCGCATGAGGCGATGGACACCCGTTGGACACTCCAACGAGCGGCCCACGCGTCGCATTCGTGCACTGTCGCCGTGTTGTCAATCCTGGGAGGATGCGCGAGATGGAGCAGGAATCGCTCGTCCAGCTGCCCGCCTTTCTCACCTCCGCGCAGCCGCGCGCGGACGTGCGCTACGTGCTGGGCGTGGACGGCGGCGCCACCAAGACGCTGGCCGCGGTGCTCGATCTCGAGCGCCGGGCGCTGCACGTGGGGCACGGCGGCCCGAGCAACGAAGATGCGGTGGGCGCGAGCGCCGCGGTGCAGGCGCTGCTGGGCGCGGCCGAGGAGGCGATCGAGCGGGCGGGGATCGACGCGGGCGAGCTGGGGGCGGCGGTGCTGGCGGTGGCGGGCACCGACATGCATGCGATCGCGGGGGAGGTGCGCGCGGCGCGCGGCGACGCGTGGCTGGTCGTCAACGACGTGGTCGGGGCTTGGGCCACCGCCACGGGGGCCGGGCCGGGCGTGGCGGCGATCGCGGGCACCGGCTCGAACGTGTTCGGCGTGGGTGGCACGGGCGCGCAGCTGCGCGCGTGGCGCGCGGGCGGCTGGGGGCATGTGCTGGGCGACGAGGGCTCCGGCTACTGGCTGGGCGTGCAGTCGATCAAGGCGGCGCTGCGCGACCGCGAGGCCTCCGGCCCGGCGACCGCGCTGAGCGACGCCGCGAAGGCGTTCTTCGGCGAGCCGAGCGTGGAGGCGGTGGCGCAGAGCGTGTACAGCAAGCCGCGCACGAAGGGTGAGATCGCGGCGTTTGCGATCGAAACGGCCAAGCTCGCCGAGCAGGGCGACGCGGTGGCGCGCGAGCTGTACGAGCGCGGCGCACGCGAGCTCGGCGAGCAGATCGCGGCGGTCATCCGCCAGACGGGCCTCGCCGGCGAACGCTTTCCGGTGGGCTTGATCGGCAGCGCGTACAAGGCGGGGGCGGTGTTCGTGGAGCCGCTGACGCGCGCCGTCCACGCGTGCGCGCCGGGCGCGCGCGTGGCGACCGTGGAGCTGGCGCCGGTGGGCGGCAGCCTGATCCTGGCGGCGCGCGCGTGCGGGCTGGTGGATGAGCTGGACGCGGGCGAGCTGTGCTCGCTCATCGGCCGCGCGCAGCAAGCGTGAGGCGCTCCTGCACGTCGGCGCGCCCGCCGATCGCGCCGGCGCCGAGGCCGCGCATGCGCACGGCTGCCGCGGCGCTCGCGAAGCGCGCCGCCGCGGTCACGTCCTGGCCTTCGCTGAGGGCGATGAAGAACGCCGCCGCGAACACGTCGCCGGCGCCGAGATCGTCGACTGCGTTCGTCACCGGCGCCACCGCCAGCGTCCGCTCGCCGGCGCCGGGAGCGAGCAGCGTGGTGGGGCGCGCGCCCGCGGTGATCGCCACCACCGCGCCGGCGGCGCGGGCAGCTGCGATCAGCGCCGCGCAGCTGGCGCGCTCGTGGTCGCTGACCACCAGCGCGTTGCAGCGACGCGCGATCGCCGCCGCATCGGCGTCTGGCGTGACGTGCGTGACTGTCCCCGTGGGGCCGTCCCACGCGCGCGCGAGGCCCTGCGGGGTGAGCCCGACGAACGCCGGCCGTCCGCGCCAGCTGGCGGGGCTCTCGCGGGCGACGGGCGCGAGGTGCAGGATGTGGGTGTCGAGCTCCAGCTGATCGGCGATCGGCCCGGCCCACGCGCGCACGCGCTGGCTGCGCTCGCCGTCCGCGCCGCTGGTCAGCAGCGTGGTGGTGTGCTCGCCGTCCAGCACGCGCACCGCCAGCTCATGGGCGTAGGGCGCGAGCAGCGCCTCGATCTCGCTTGCCACGCCGCGCGTGATCACCAGCGCGCGCAGGCCAAGCCGCGCGGCCTGCAGCGCGGCATAGAAGGCGCTTCCGCCGGGGCGCGCTGAACCGTCGTCGAACACGTCGATCGTCACGTGGCCGACGGCCGTGTAGTGGTAGCGCGGGGAGTGCAAGTGGCCCTTCAACCCTCACCGCGCGAGCGTGGCCTGTGAGACAATGGCGCACGGGGCGAGCGGCTGCGGAGGGGGCCGGCGGGCCGCCCGTGCACGCCGCGGCGTGCGTGCACCAAATCGAACGCGCCGGCCGTCTGTTGTGTTTGCTCAGAGTTGATGATCCCGCATCCCGCCCACGCTCGTCCGGCCCTCGCCATGCTCGCGGCTCTGGCGGCGGCGCTGCTTGTGTCGGCGCCACCGGCGTCGGCCACGCAGAGTGGTGGCGTCGCACCCAGCTCAGCGCCCAGCTCAGCGCCCAGCTCGGCGCCCGGCGCCTCCGCCAAGTCGGCGCCCGCCGCCCCCAAGTCGGCGCCGAGGGGTAAGCCGCGCAAGCCCAAGCCGCCGGTGCTGCACGGCAACCCGGCGCGCGCGCTGGTGGCGTTTGAAGCGATGCAGAAGAACTTCTACATCAGCGGCTCGGGGTTGTATGAGGGCGAACCGTTCTCCTATTTGTGGCCGTTCTCGCAGGCGCTGGCGGCGACGGTGAGCGTGGCGTTCATCCCGCACTTGAGCCCGACGCTGGGACTGGAGCTGGGCAGGGAACTGGATGCTCGCCTGACGGGCTTGAACTCGTATTTGGACAACGACAACTCGGGGGCGCCGGAAGGCACGTACACGAGCTCGCTGGCGGCGTTCGACGGCACGGTGGCGCCGCCGGCGGGGCCGGGGGGGACGAAGTACTACGACGACAACGACTGGGTGGGGATCGAGATGGTGCGCTTGTACCAGCTGACCGGCAAGACCGCGCTGCTGGGCAGCGCGGAGGGGATCATGGCGTTTGAGATGGCCGGCTGGCAGACCAACCCCGCGCTGGGCTGCCCCGGCGGGATACCGTTCTCGAACTCGACGGAAGACAGGGAACGCAACACGACGACGACCGCGCCGGCGGCGGAGCTGGGCGCGCTGCTGTACAAACTGACGGGCGACGCCGAATACCTGCAGTTCGCGGAAAAGGCGTACGCGTGGGTGCGCGAATGCCTGCTGGAGTCCAATGGCATGTACGGCGACCATGTGGGCGAGCGAGGCGTGGTGGAACCGGCGCTGTGGAGCTACAACCAGGGCTCGATGATCGGCGCCGCCACGCTGCTGTACCAGGCGACCGGCAACGCGGGCTACCTGTGGCAGGCGCGCCAGACGGCGGCGGCGGCGCTGGCGTACTTCACGCTCGAACGGCTGGTCGCGGAAAACCCGTTCTTCGTGTCGGTGTACCTGCGCAACCTGATGTACCTGGACTCGGTCACACACGACCCGCCGGGGGCGTCGCTGGCCCAGAACTACGTGAACTACGCGTGGCTGAAGGAGCGTCTGAGCGACTACCTGTTCGTGTCCGGCTCGCCGCCGGCGCCGCAGCTGCTGGTGCAGGCGGCGATCGTGCAGGCGTACGCGCTGCTGTCGATTCCCGCGGCGGACTACTTTTAAGCTTTATATGACGGCGCTGACGCGCCGGGGAGCGGCGTCGCGCACGGGGACCGCTAGGCTTTGCTGCGATGAGCGAGGGCGCGAACCTGACGACGGCTGAGGGCCTGGCGGCGCTGGAAGCGGAGCTGGCGACGCTGGAGGGAGAGGGCCGGCGCGAGATCGCCGCGCGCATCAAGACGGCGCGCGAATGGGGCGATCTGAAGGAGAACAGCGAGTACCACGACGCGAAGAACGAGCAGGCGCACCTGGAGACGAAGATCGCGCGCCTGCGCGAGAAGATCACCGGCGCGGTGGTCGTCGCGGAGGCGCCGGACGGCGCGGGCGACGTGGTGAGCTTCGGCTCGACGGTGGTCGTGCGCGACGAGCGGGGCGCGGAGCAGACGTGGCGGATCGTGAGCTCCCACGACGCCGCCCCGCGCGAGGGGCGCCTGTCGGCGGAATCGCCGATGGCCGTCGCGCTGATCGGGCGCGCGACGGGCGAGCAGACGGCGGTCACGCTGCCGAAGGGCAAGCGCACGCTGACGGTCGTCAGCGTCAGCTGACGTTCGGCTGGCTCGTGCCGCGCTGATAGCCGGCGCGCACACCGCGCATGAAGCGCCTGGGCTGCTCGCGGTACAGCCGCTCGCCCTTGCGCAGCGCGCGCCGGTGCAGCTGACGGCGGCGCTTGGCGATCGCTCTCAGCAGTGCCTTGCGCGTGGCCCGTCCGGTGCGCCACAGCGCGTCGCGCTCCTCGGCGCGTGTGGCCTTGTGGCGACGCTTGCGCTTGGCGCAGGAGCGCAGGTGCGCTTCGAGCACCGCCAGGTCGTGCTCCTCGCCGAGCAGTTCGCCGAGGGCGTCCGCGCGCGCGGCCAGCTTGCGCAGCCGCGCCGCGTGCGCGCCGGCGCGCTTGGAGTCGGCGGACTTGGAGCCGGCCGGCTTGGAGCCCGTGCGCTTGGCGCCGGTGCGCTTGCCTGTCGCGCGTGCGTTGGCGGCGCTCGCCGGCTGGCGGCGCTCGAGCATTTCTGCCACGTAGCGCAGGTCCTTGACGCGTTTGCGCCACATGTGCATCGCCAGCGCGCGCTCGCCGTGCGCGCGCCTCGCACGCCGGCCGCGCGCGCGGCCCTGGCGGTAGAGCGCCTCGAGGTCCGCGTCGATCAACCCCAGGCCGTCCTGCGCGGGCAGCGGCCAGGCGGCCACGCGCCAGCGGATCGCGTGCAGCTCGCCGAGCACGTTCGCGCGCGCGAGGGCGTCGGCGAGCGTCAGCTGCTGCATGCGCGCGCTCTCGCCCGCCACGCGCTCGCGCAGCGCGCGTACGCCGCGCCGGCGCCCCAGCTTGCGCGGGTTGCGTGCGATCAGCGCGTCGAGCGTGGCGAGCATCACGGTCGCGTCGCGCGTGGCCGACAGTTCGCGGGCGACGTCGCGCAGCGCCGCGTTCTCGCGCTGGAAGCCGCGCTCGCCGAGCTCGTGGCGCAGCACCCGCAGCAGCGCGCGCAGGCGCTTGATCGCCTTGCGCGTCTCGTGCACCGCCGTCTCGTCCGGCGCGCGGCCGTTGCCGCCCGCGGCTCCCAGCTGCTCCAGCGCGAGGTCCACCTGGCCGAGGGCCATGCGCCGCAGGCCCGTCGGCAGCGGCTCGCCGGGGTGCAGCCCCAGCTCGTGGTCGTGCTCGCGGGCGGGCGTGCGGCGGCGCGCGCGCTCGGAGCGGGCGAGCACCAGACCCACGCCCACCGCCAGGCTCGCCGCGAGCGTGGCGGCAACAGGCGCCACAATGGAGCCATGCCCAGCTTGCCGCGCGCCCCGTGGTGGACGTGGCGTCGTGCGTCGTCGTTGAAGCCTGCGACGTATCGTTGTCCGTTCTGTGGTCGTCATTTGGCCGCCATGAGCGAGCATATGCTGATCGCGCCCGAAGGCGACACCCGCCGGCGCCGGCACGCGCACAGCGAGTGCGTCGCCGCCGCGCGAGCGCGCGGGCAACTGCCGTCCCGCGAGGAGTGGCGGCGCGCGCAGCCGCACCGGCCGTCGCTGCTCGCGCGGCTGCTGCGCCGCGCCTGAGCGGCTGCGCGCCGGCTGCCGCGCGCGCCCGCCGCACGTGCGGCTGCGCAGCGCTGAGCAACTGCGGCGCGCCTAAGCGGCTGCGCGGCGGCTGCGCGCCTTGTCTTCGTACATCGCCGCGTCCGCGTGCCTGACCAGCTCGCCGACCGTCTCGCCGTCGCGTGGCCACACACCGCCGCCGACGCTCGCGCCGACCGTCAGCGTGACGGGGCCGAGGCTGAAGGGCGCGGCGAACGCGTCGCGCACGCGGCGTTCGGCCGCGCGCACCTGCTCGTCCTTGTCCACGTTCGCGAGCACGATCGCGAACTCGTCGCCGCCCAGGCGCGCCACTTCGTCGGCGCCCCTGCACGTCGCCTGCAGGCGGTTGGCGGCTTGGCAGATGAGCTCGTCGCCAGCCTCGTGGCCGTGCAGGTCGTTGACGCGCTTGAACTCGTTGAGGTCCACGAACAGCAGCCCCACGTGACCATCGCCGGCGGCGACGCGGTCGAGCGCGGCGTCGATGTGCTGGCGGAAGCCCACGCGGTTGAGCAGGCCCGTGAGCCCGTCGTGGCTTGCTTTGTAGCGCAACTGGTCCACCAGCTGGCCGTTTTGGATCGCCGGCGCCGCCAGCGCGGCGATGCCGGTGAGGCGCTGCACCATGTCCTCGTCGCGGCGCAGGCGCTCCGTGCGCTCGGTTGCCGAGGCGGTGAGGATGCCAAGAAACTCACCCCTGGCGACGATCGGCACGACGGTCAGCGCGACCACTTCGAGCATCTGCATCATCGCCGCGATGAACTTGTCGTCCGTGCCCTGCTCGAAGAAGTGCGGTTCCGGCTGCGCCAGCATCCGGCGCAGGTTGGGCGTCTGCTCCGGCGCGATCGTCTTGCCGTCGAGCATGCCCTCCCTCTCGCCCGCGCGCGCCCACGAGGAGGTGAAGCGCAGGCAGCGCTCGTGCGCGTCCCACAGCCACACCGCGGTGCGGTCGCAGTCGATCACCTCCGGCGCCGCCGCCGCCAGCCGCTCGACCACCTCCACGCTGGTGCCCGCCTTTGCCAAGGCGTGCGAGAGCGCCAGCAGCGCGCTCACCTGTTCGTGGCGCCGGGCGGACTCCTGCAGCGCCAGCGCCATGTCCAGCACGGCCGCCGCGTGCTTGGCGTACAGGCTCAGCATCTGCTCTTCCTGGGGGAAGAACTCGATCGTGCCGGGGTAGCGCGCGATCAGCTGGCCGTAGCTGCGGCGGCTGGAGCAAACGTCCACCACCAGCATCGACTCGCCCGACACCCGCTCGCCCGCGAGCGTCGCCTCAGCGAGCTCTCGCGCCTCGTCCTCGCCGATGCCGCGGCGGTACACCTGCAGCTCGGCGCTCGCGTCGGGGCGCACCGCGAGGATGTGGCTGGGCGCGCGCACGGCGTCCGCAGCGCGCTCGACGATGCGGCGCAGCACCGTCTGCAGGTCCTCCGTGGAGACCAGGTCGCTGGCAATCGCGTACACGCTGTGCAGGCGCTCGGAGGTCGCCAGCAGCTGCGCCTCCAGCGCGGTCACGCGCTGCTGGGGGTCCGCGGCAGTCGCCGCCTGCTCGGCGTCCCAGCTGACCGTGTACAGGCACTGCGCCCCGCCGCGCGCCTGGCATTCGCTCTGCTGCACGCGCGCCGGTGGCAGGCCGAACAGCCCTGGGGTGCTCGTCAGCAGCCCCACCGTCATGTCGCAGTTGAGCGTGCTGCGCTTGAAGCCCGCCCGCGCGGCGGCGCGCACCAGCGCGCGCCCTGGGCCCACCTCCAGCGCCTCCAGCTCGGTGGTCGTCGTCAGCTTGCCGGCCGTCTGCGCGACCGCCTGCAGCACCGCCTCCACCGATCCCAGCGAGCGCAGCAGCGTGGCCACCTGCTTGCCCGCGTGCTGGCTCACCGTCTCTTCGCCCACCCGCCGCGCGAACGCGCTGTCGCCGGTGATCTGCACTCCGCCCGCCAGCAGCGCGTACGCCTCCGCTTGGGAGATCCAGTTGTCGGCGTTTTCCAGGAACGCCGGCTCGCGCTTGCAGCCGGCGCGCCGCAAGAGCTCGCCCACCGCCTCCTCGCCGCCGTCGCCGCGCACCAGTCGCAGCAGCACGCTGGTCAGCGAGCAGCACACCTCGCGCTTGTCCTCCGCCGGATCCTGCACGCGCGTTGTGCCCTCCGGCGTGGTGCCCGCCGGCGTGCTGCCCTCGCGCGTGCTGCCCTCCGGCGTGCTGCCCTCGCGCGTGGTGCCCTTCGGCTCGGATGCGGGTGCCGCCGCTGCGTCCATGCTCAAGCGATCGGCCGTCGAGGCCGTCCGCTTGAGCGTTCAGCGCCTGCTCAGCCCTGTGGATGAGGTGGCCGAGGTGGCCGGCGGAATCGGGTCGAGCGCCGTCAATTTGCCGTCGTTGAGCGCAAAGCGCACCGTCGCCTTCCCGCCGCTAGGGCTTGACATCGCGTCCGTCGAGCGGTACAGCGAATAGGCAAGCGTCACTTCCGTGTCGTTCTGCGAAACCACTTCGACAGTCGCACTTGGTTCCTTGGTGTCGGTGCCGATGTAGTGGCCGTCCACGAAGAAGAACGCCTGCTGTTCGTAGCCGCCGGTGGAGCCCGCCTTCGTGCCCACGAGCACGCGCAACGTTTGGCTGGCGTGGTACTCGGAGGTGTCGCCCGCCGTGTAGCCGCGCGCCTGCAGCACGCCCAGCGCTTGCTGGAGGTCGCCCGCGTGCTGTTCGGCTTCGGCGAACGCCGGCTCCGGCGCCGTGCGTGTCGTGCTCGGCGCAGCCGTGCCACCCGCACCGCTCGCCGGCGCGCTCCCCGCGCTCGTGCTCGTCTGCGCCGTCGTCGTGCTCGGCGTGCTGGTGCTGGTGCTCGTGGTCGTCGTCGGGGTCGACGCCGTGGGGGTGCTCGCCGTCGTCTGCGTGCTCGCCGGCGCGCTCGCCGACGCCGGTTTCGAGGAGCCGCAGCCGCCCAGCGCGCCCGCCGTGCACGCGCCCAGCGCCAGCGCAGCAAGCCCTCCGCTCATGCGCTTCATCGTCCGCATGGTATTTCGCCGGCCGCGCACACCCGGTCGTCCCGTTGCACGCACGCTCGCCCCGCTCGCCCGGCCGAACAAATTGCGGTATCACAATAGTTATACGCGGCAGCGAAGGCAACAGGAACCTCGCGACACCCTTGACTATATTATTAGTAACTGCTAATAATGACTCTACGATGGGTTCTTCGAGTAAGGAGCGACGGTCATGAGCGGTTCGCGCAGGAACGGTTGGACGTTGGGCATCGTGTCGGTGGCGCTGTTCATGGCAGTGCTCGACAACCTCGTGGTCAGCGTCGCGCTGCCCACCATCCACCGCGACCTCGGCGCGTCCATCCAGTCGCTCGAGTGGACCGTCAACGCGTACGTGCTCGCCTACGCCGTGCTGCTGCTCACCGGCGCCGCGCTCGGCGACCGCTTTGGGCGCAAGCGCATGTTCGTGGTCGGGCTGTCCGTGTTCACCGCCGCCTCCGCGCTCGCCGGGCTCGCGCGCTCCACCGAGCTGCTCGTCGCCGCCCGCGCCGTGCAGGGCACCGGCGCCGCCATCCTCACGCCGCTCACGCTCACGCTGCTCGCCGAGGCGTTCCCGGCCGAGCGGCGCGGCATCGCGCTCGGCGTGTGGTCGGGCATCAGCGGCGTCGCCGTCGCCATCGGGCCGCTCGTCGGCGGCGCCGTCGTGCAGGGCATCTCCTGGCACTGGATCTTCTGGCTGAACGTGCCCATCGGCATCGTCCTGCTGCCGCTCGCCGTGCGCCACCTCAACGAGAGCCGCGGACCGTACGGCTCGCTCGACCTGCGCGGGCTCCTGCTCGCCATCCCCGGCGCGTTCGGCCTCGTCTTCGGGCTCATCCGCGCGCAGTCGCTGGGGTGGACCAGCGCCACCGTGCTGTGTTCGCTGATCGCCGGCGCCGCGCTGATCGCCGGCTTCGTCGCCTGGGAGCGCAGCGCCGCCGAGCCCATGCTGCCCATGCGCTTCTTCGCCCAGCGCTCGTTCGCCGTCACCAACGTCGCCTCGCTGTCCATGTACTTCGGCATGTTCGGCTCGATCTTCTTCCTCTCCCAGTACATGCAGGACGCGCTCGGCAACACGCCGCTGCAGGCCGGGCTCAAGCTGCTCGCGTGGACCGGCGCCACGATGCTCGTCGCGCCGCTCGCCGGCGTCTTCTCCGAGCGCCTCGGCTCGCGGCCGTTCATGTTCGCCGGGCTCTCGCTGCAGGCCGGCGCGCTCGCCTGGCTCGCCTCCATCACCACCGTGCACCAGACCTACGCGCAGGAGGTCGTCCCCTTCATCATGGCCGGCTCAGGCATGGCGCTCGTGTTCGCGCCTTCCGCCAACGCCGTGCTCGCCTCCGTGCGCACCGCGCAGGCCGGGCAGGCCTCCGGCGCCAACAACGCCATCCGCGAGCTCGGCGGCGTGCTCGGCGTGGCCGTGCTCGCCAGCGTGTTCACCGGCGCCGGCAGCTACCTCTCCCCGCAGGCGTTCGTCAACGGCCTCATGCCCGCCGTGTGGGTCGGCGTGGGCGTGCTCGCCTGCGGCGCGCTAGTGGTGGCCGCGCTGCCGTTCGACACCCGCGCGGCCGCCCGCGCCGCCCAGGCTGCAGCGTCCGCGGAGGGCGAGGCGCTGTCCGCGCCCGCCGCGGCCGAGCCCGCGCTGGCGATGGAGCCTGCGTGAGCGCCACCCGCCGGCGCGTGCCCGCCGCCGAGCGGCGCGAGGAGCTGATCGCCGCCGCCGTGCACGAGTTCGCGCGCGGCGGCCTGCACGGCACGCCCGTCGCGCTGATCGCCCGCCGCGTGGGCGTCGCGCAGCCGTACGTGTTCACGCTGTTCGAGAACAAGCGCGAGCTGTTCCTCGCCGCGCTCGAGCGCAGCTTCGACCAGGTCGCGCACACGTTCGTGCGCGCGGCCGAGGACTTCCGCGCCGGGCGCGCGCCCGCCGATTGCGAGGACGTGCTGCAGGCGATGGGCCGCGGCTACCGCCAGCTGCTCTCCGGCGATCGCGACTACCTGATGCTCCAGCACCAGTGCTACGCCGCGTGCGCCGACGACGAGCTCGTGCGCGCGCGCGTGCGCCGCCGCTACGCGCAGCTGGTGGCGCTCGCCGGCGAGCTCTCAGGCGCCGACGACGAGCGCCTGGACGAGTTCTTCCGCTACGGCATGGCGCTCAACGTCACCGCCGCGCTCGGCGTCGAGGACCTGTCGGCCGGCTGCCACTGGGTGGGCGCGGAGCTCGGCTACGATCAGACTGAGCGCCATGTCAGCACCCCCAGCACACACGCCGACCCGCAGCGCTCAGCCGGGCAAGCCTGAGCGGCGCGACCGCAAGGAGCTCGCGCGCGGCGGCGCCATGCTCGTGCTCGCCGGGATCTTCATCGCCTTCGCGCTCCTCAACCTCAAGGAGGTGCGCGTCGACTGGATCCTCGGCTCCGGGCGCGCGCCGCTGATCATCGTCATCGTCATCTCGCTGCTCGTCGGCATCGTGCTCACCTACTTCGCCGAACGCCTGTCGCGCAAGCGCCGCCACTAGCCGGCGAGCGCGGTCCTGCACGCAACGCCGCTGTCCGCACACCGCTCCTGGGCGAGCTCCCCAGTGAGGATCTCCGCGGCTTGCTGCGCGCCGAGGTGCGGGGTAAGCACTATGTACGCGAGCTGCTCGGACAGCGCCGCCAGCAACTGCGGGCGCCCCGCCGCCACCTGGCAGCGGATCATGTGCCAGATCGCGCCCGCGATCGCCTCGGTGCCCAGCCGGCCGTGCGCCTGCGCGGGCGCTCCCTCGGTCAGCAGCGTGGCGATCGCCAGCGCCAGCTCGCGCACGCGCTCGCGCGCCTCCGGGCCGGCGAAGAACGCCTCCTGGGCGAGCGTGCGCGTCTGCAGCGGATGGTCGGCCAGGTAGCGCATCAGCTTCGCCAGCACGCGCCGCACCGCGTTCGGCCAGTCGTCGGACACGAGCCCAGGGTCCGCCGCAATTGCCAGCAGCTCGTCGCCGATCGCGTCCAGCGCCGCGAGGAAGCACTCTTCCTTGTCCGCGAACAGCTCGCAGAACGCGTCGATCGACACGTTCGCCTCATCCGCAATCTGCGGTGCGCTGAGCGTCGCGTATACCTCCCGCGTTGCCAGCCGCAGCACCGCCTGCAACACGCGCTCGTGCTCGTCGCGGCTGCCCGCTTCAGCACCCGCCAGGCCGCGTCCGTACGTCGAGGCGATCTCGCGCAGGCGCGTGCTCAGCGTGAGCGCCATCTGCTCGCCCATGCGCTCGGCCGCCGGCGCTTGGAACTGCAGCGTCCAGTGCAAGAGCTCTTGCACGATGTCCACCTCGCCCGGCGCCTCCCGCAGGTACGCCGCCGCCGCGCCGTGCAGGCCGCCGGCGATCGCCCTCACGATCGGCACCGGCAAAGACACCGCCTCCGGGGCTTGTGCGAACGACTGCGCGAGCATCTGCTCGCATGCGTTCGTCGCCCTGACCAGGCGCAGCACGCCCTGCACGCCCGCCGTCTGCGCCTCCGCCACCAGCAGCACGCTCGCCTTGCGATCCGTGTCGGTCATGTGCGCAAAGCGCTCGACGCTCGCGCGCACGCGCTCGTCCAGCGAGCCTTCGCTGTCCAGGTAAGCGCGGCGCACGTGCTGCAGCTCGCGCGTGGCGAGCAGATCGAACGTCGCCAAGAAGCACACCTGCTTGTTGGCGAACTGCTCGTAGAACGAACGGCGCGAGACGCCCGCCAGGCCGATTATCTGCTTGACGCTCGTCTCTTCATAGCCGCACGAGGCCACCGCCTCGATCGTCGCGCCGTGGATGCGCGCGCGCTGGTGGGCGATCACCTCGCTGCGTCCCAAGTGGTGCGGTCCGTGCGGCAGGCGCTTGTACAGCGGCGCCACGCTTGTAGCGGCGGTCCGCGCCGAGCCCTCTGTCATGTCCGTGCGCGCCTTGGCGCGTGTAGACAACGACGTCCTTCGTCCCGATGCCATCCGACCTCCCTCTACCTCTCCTCAAGAGCGAACTTTCGAAACAGTCAATTACTGCCATGTGTCTGGCCTATTAGATCATTCCACGCCAGTAGTTTTTTGTCTACAGGGAGCAATGCGTCCGCTATTCGGGGGATTGAGCCATCGGGATCGTCAGTGCAGAACGATTTTCATGGCTATGATCGCGACGCCCATCGCCGCGCCCACGCCGGCATCCAGCGCCAGCTCGCGCCCGCTCGCCCGCGCGCGCACGCCTGCGAGTAGCTCGAATACGATCAAACTTGCGACCGCGCTCCACAGTCCGGCGGCGACGCCCACGCGCTGCGTGGCGCCCGCCACCCACGCGATCACCAGCGCGGCCAGCGGCAGCGCGGCGCCGCGCGCGATCGGCCAGTCGTGCGCCAGCGCGCGGGCGAGCGCCGCGGGCGTCAGGCGTTTGCGCGCGGCCAGGCGCCCGCCCAGCAGTTCCGCATACGCGTGTGCCAGCCAGTACAGCGCGGTCGCGATCAGCGCCGAGGCGACCGCGTCGAGGTAGCTGTCGTGCTCGCCGCTCTCCGCCGCCAGCAGCGCCGCGATCACGATGATCCCGTAGATCGCGCCCGCTGGGTTCTCGCTGCCGAGCAGCAGGCGCGCGAGCCGCTGGAGCAGCACCAGAGGCTTGTACTCTGGCGGCGATGCCACAGCGACAGCCTACCGAGGGGCGCGTCAGCGCCAAGGAGCTGGCGGCGTTGGTCGAGCCGTTGCGCGTGCGCCCCGGCGCGCACGTCGACCTGCCCAAGGACCACGACCCCGCCTACAAGGCCGGGTGGCTGGACAAGCAGGAAGGCGAAGCGCACCTGCAGGCGGGCGTCGAACTCTTGGCCGCCTACCAGGAGCGTCTGGCGGCACAGGACACCCACGCGGTGGTGCTCGTGCTGCAGGCGCTCGACGCCGGCGGCAAGGACGGCACGATCCGCCACGTGATGAGCGGCGTGAACCCCCAGGGCGTGGTCGTGCACAGCTTCAAGGTCCCCTCCGAGGAGGAGCTCTGCCACGACTTCCTGTGGCGCTACCAACGGCACCTGCCGGCGCGCGGACAGATTGGCATCTTCAACCGCTCGCACTACGAGGAGGTGCTCGTCGTGCGCGTGCACCCCGAGCTGCTCGAACGCCAGCACCTGCCGGCGGCCGCCACGCATGGCGAGCTGTGGCAGCGGCGCTACCGCGAGATCAACGACTGGGAGCGCTACCTCGTCGACAACGGCTTTCGCGTCGTCAAGGCGCTGCTCAACATCTCCCGCGCCGAGCAGCGCCGGCGCTTCCTCGCGCGCATCGAGGTGCCGCAGAAGAACTGGAAGTTCAGCGCCGCCGACATCGCCGAGCGCGCCCACTGGGATGACTACCAGCGCGCGTTCTCAGACATGCTCACCCACACCAGCACCGAGTGGGCGCCCTGGTACGTGATCCCCGCCGACCACAAGTGGTTCGCGCACATCGCCGTCGGCGCGCTGCTCGCGCGCACGCTGCTGGACATCGACCCCCAGTACCCGCGCGTCGACGCGCAGGCGCGCGCCGCGCTGGCGCAGGCGGGGGAACAGCTCGCCGCCGAAGGCTCCGCCTAGCGCGGCTCGCCGCGCGTCCGTGCGTGCGCGCGGATTCGCAGGGCACGCGCGGGTTCGTGGGCACGCGCGAGTTCGCATGCGCCCGCAAGTCCGCGTGCCCTCGCAACGTTGTTCGCACATGTTCGACGCCCGCACATCCGTGCCGCGCGCTGGGCCGACCCGGATCGTGCGCGAGCGCGTGGGGCTGCTTGACGACGGGCCAGGCAGCGAGCACGAGCTCGCGACAATCCGTGCGATCCTGCAGCGCGAGGGCTTCGCGCCGATCGTCCTCGAGCGCGAGCTGGCCGGCGTGCCGGGCGCGCGCTCGGCTGCCAGCCCGTCCGCGCTCGCCCAGCACGCCGGCGCAGAGCTGGCGGCGATCGTGCTGTGGCTGGCGCAGGGCGCGGAGGGCGCGGCAGGCGTGCTCGAGCGCCTGTTCGAGCGCTTCGCGCGTACGCCCGTCGTGCTCGCCTGCGCGAGCATCGAGCGGCGCGAGCTGCGCGGCGCGCTCGGCGCGGGCGCCGCCGGCGTGGTCGTCGGCGAGGAGCTCGACGACGGGCTGGGGGCGTGCGTGCGGGCGGTGCGCGCCGGGCAGCTGTGCGTGCCGCGCAGGCACTGGCGCGAGATCGAGCCGCCGGCGCTGTCGCTGCGCGAGCGCCAGGTGCTGGGCCTGGTGGCGATGGGCTGCATGAACCGCCAGATCGCCGATCGCCTGTTCCTGGCCGAAAGCACCGTCAAGAGCCACCTGTCCTCCGCCTTCGCCAAGCTCGGCGTGCGCTCGCGCAGCGAGGCCGCCGAGCTGATCCTCAACCGCGAGCGCGGCCTCGACATCGCACTGCTGAGCGGCGAGGGCGACACGCGCGCACCGGTGGCGACGGCGACGGGAGCGCGCTGATCGCCGACAGCGGCAGGGCAAACGACACTCCGGGGCCTCTCCCCCTCCGGCCCCGGAGTGTCGGCGTGGGCGCGGGCGGGGCGTGTGCTCGCCACGCGCGTCTCGACGCGAGCACCACCGGAGGCTTCATCTATTAGGATCGTTGTCCCGCATTGCGGGAAAAGTCCTATAGTATGTTGGAAGCAAGGTTGCGCAAGTAGCGGTTGTGCTGCACTGGTCCTCGGGGCGATGGGTGGAGAGGGGAAAGTGTGAATAGCGTTCTATGGCTACAGCGACGAGGGTCGGGCCTCGGCTGATCGACGGCTTCCCGTGGAGTGCAAGCGCCTCCACGCAGCGCGAAGCCTTCGAGTGCTTCCCCTACAGCCTGCTCGTGCTGAGCGGCGACGGGCGCGTCGTGTGCGCCAACCGGCAGGCCATGTGCACGATCGACGCGCTCGCCCTGCCCAACACCGGGCTCACGTGCTGTGCGTTGCTGGGCTGCCGCCTGGTGGACACGGTGCTCGACGGCCGGTGTCTGACCGAGCTCGCGCTCGCGAGCGGGCGGGTGCTGCCGGAGCTGCGCGTCGAGCTGGCGTGCGCCACAGGCGCGCGCGTGATGTGGGTGACCGCCGCGCCGCTCGCAGGCGCCGACGCACGCGTGGTGTTGCAGCTGCGCCCCGGCTGCGCCGAGGACGGGCGCACGTGCGCGAGCTGGATGGGCGGCCCGCAGCTGCACATCCGCACGCTCGGCACGACCGTGCTCGAAGCGCCCGACGGTCCGCTCACAGGCGCGTGGCTCGAACAGCGCACGGGACAGCTGCTCAAGTACCTGATCGCCGAACGCCGGCGCGCGGTCACCGTCGATGAGATCGGCGAGGCGATCTGGCCCGAGGCCGACTACGCCGCGAGCGCCAGCGTGCGCTACTACGTGCACGCGCTGCGGCGCAAGCTCGAGCCCGCGCGCGGGCCACGCGAGCCCTCGGCGTTCGTCACCGCCGGTTGCGGCAGCTACCGCCTGGCGCGCGAGCACGTGGCGGTCGACGCCGACGAGTTCGAGGCGCGCCTGTCAGCCGCGCTGGACGCCTCGCGGCTGGACCCGCAGGGGGCGGCCGGCGAGCTCGAGGCGGCGCTGGCCCTCTACCACGGAGAGTTTCTCGCCGACCTGCCCTACGCCGAGTGGGCGATGGCCGAGCGCCACCACCTGCACGCTCTCGCCTGCAGCGGCCTGCGCCGTCTCGCAGACGCACGCCTGGAAGGCCACGATCTCGACGACGCCACGCGCGCGCTCGAGCGTCTCGCCACGCTGCAGCCGTTCGACGAAGACGTGCACCGGCGGCTGATGGAACTCGACGTCGCGCAGGGCCGGCGCAGCGACGCCGTGCGCCGCTACGCCGAGCTGCGCTGCAGGCTGCGGCGCACCTTCGGCCACGACCCCGCCTTCACGCCCCCCGATCTCGCGCGCCCGCGCGTGTAGCGGGCGCGCCGGCCGCTGCGCACGCCGGTCGCGGCGCACGCCAGCCGCGGCGGCTCGTCGCAGGCGCGGCTCCCCGGCTCGTCAGCTCGGCCGCCAGCGTGCGGCGGCCGCGGTGGTGCAGGCCGTGCACGGAGCTCTCCGTGCGGCCCGTATGTGCGGCGATCTCCGTCGGCGACAGTCCTGCGAAGTGACGCAGCACCAGCACCTCGCGCTGGTCGGTCGGCAGCGTCGACAGCGCCTCGCGCAGGTCGCTGATGCGCTCGCTGTCCGAGATTCCGCGCACGCGGCTGCCGGCACTCGCCGCACCCGCGGCCCCCTCCTCGATCGCCCGCACCTCATCGACCGGGATCGCCCGCCGGCGACGCAGGTGGTCGACGGCCACGTTGCGCGAGACGCGCAGGATCCAAGCGAAGAACGGCACCTCGCGCTCCTCGTAGGAGCCGATCACCACGATCAACTTGGCAAACACGTGCTGGGTGAGGTCCTCTGCCTCGTACTCGTCGTGGACGATGCTGCGCACGTACCCATGCACGTTGTCGGCGTAGCGCGCGTACAGGAAGCCGAGCGCCTGGCGATCACCCTGCTGCGCCCGCTTGACCGCCTGTGCGATCAGGCCGGGCGTCGACAGCGTCTTCGTGTTCCAGCCGCCGTAAGCGACCGGCGGGCGCCTTCGATGCGTGGACAACACGGTCAGGCGACGAAGCTAAGCGGACGCTTGTTGTGCTGGTGTGCGCCGGGGGTTAGACGGCGGTTAGATATGCGCAACGAGCGAGCCTAATGTGCAGACAGTTGGGATTGCTCCAACATCACAGATACACGTGCGAGGGCGGGGGCGCCGGCGGGGAACACGCGCCGGTAGCCTGTGCGCACTGTGGAGGGTGTGGGGCGAGCAAGCGTGAGGCTGCGCCAGGCGGTGCTGGTGGCGGAGGAGCTCGAGCCGGTGGCGGGGGCGCTGCGCACGACGCTCGGGCTGGGCGAGCCGTTCCGCGACCCCGGCGTGAGCCTGTTCGGGCTGGAGAACGTGGTGTTCGCGCTCGGCGACTGCTTCATCGAGGTGGTCTCGCCGACGCGCGAGGACACCGCCGCGGGACGCTACCTCGCGCGTCACGGCGGGGGCGGCGGCTACATGGTGATCTTCGACCTGCAGGATCTAGAGGGTGCGCGCTCGCGCGCGCAGGGGGCGGGCGTGCGCGTGGTGTGGCAGCTGGATCTGCCGGACATCTCCGGCACCCATCTACACCCGGCGGACATGCGCGGGGCGATCGTGTCGCTCGACCGCTCCAACCCGTACGGCTCGTGGCGCTGGGGAGGGCCGCAGTGGACTGAGCAGGTCGGCGAGGGCGCGCCAGGGCGGCTGCTCGGCGTGACGATCGCGGTCGGCGATCCCGCGGCGGTGGCCGCGCGCTGGGGGCAAGTGCTGGGGGTGCCGGTGAGCGAGGTCGCCGCGGGCGGCACGGGCGGCGCGCAGCCGGCGCTGCTGCTGGACGGCGGCGAGGTTCGCTTTGTGGCCGCGGACGGCGAGCGCGAGGAAGGGCTGGTGGAGATCGCGCTGGAGCTGCCCGATGAGCTGCCGGGCGGGGCGGATACGGCGGAGCTGGGTGGGGTGCGGCTGGTCCGCGCCCAACCGCGTTGACGGCCGAAGATCGGCGTTTGCACAGACCTCGGCGCGACTAGCTCGCCAGGGGGGCGAAGTGCGGCTCGCGCCGCTCGACGAAGCTGGCGACACCCTCGACGAAGTCTGGCTGCGCGAAGGAGGCAAGCATCAGCTCGTCGGCCTCAGCGAGCGCGTCGGGGAGCGTGCGTTGGAGGTCTGCGTACACCTGGCGCTTCATCGTGGCCATGCTGGCGGGCGAGCAGTTGACGGCGAGCTCGCGGGCGTACTCGAGCGTCGCCGCCAGCAGGCGGTCGGGGGCGAGCACGCGGTTGACCAGGCCCAGCTCGTGGGCCTCCTCGGCGAACAGCACGCGTGCGGACAGCAGCAGGTCGAGCGCGCGCGCCGGCCCCACCAGTCGCGGCAGCATCCACGAGATGCCGTGCTCGGCGATGAGCCCACGCCGCGCGAACGCGGTCGTCAGCTTGGCGCCCTCGGCGGCGAAGCGCAGGTCGCACATCAGCGCCTGCACCAGGCCGATGCCGGCGCACGGCCCGTTGACGGCGGCGATGATCGGCTTGCCGATCGACAGCGGGAACGTCTGCGCGCGGCGCTCGCGCACCTCGGCGGGAGCGGCTGCCGTGCCGTTGCCCAGCGCCTGCAGTTGCTGCATGTCCGCGCCCGCGCAGAAGCCCCTTCCGGCGCCCGTGACCACGATCGCGCGCACCTGCCGATCGTGCGCGCAGCGCTCCAGCAGCGAGAAGTACGCGTGCTCCATGTCGGCCGTCCACGCGTTCAGGCGCTCGGGGCGGTTGAGCGTGAGCAGCGCCACGCCGTCCTCGATCTGCATCTGCACAACCTCGACCTCGCTCATGCTCACTCCCTCCGCTCGCGCTGTGGCCTTTGTGCGAGCCTACCGCGGTGCCCCCGCCGTGCGCCCACCGCTACGTGCTGCTGGACGTGTTCACAGACACGCCGCTGCAGGGCAACCAGCTCGCCGTCTTCCCCGACGGGCACGAGATCGCAGCGCGGCACATGCAGCCGCTCGCACGCGAGCTGAACCTGTCGGAGACCGTGTTCGTCCTGCCGGCGCAGCAGGGCGGCGACGCGCGCATCCGCATCTTCACGCCGACCGTGGAGCTGGCGTTCGCCGGGCACCCGGTGCTCGGCACGGCGATCGTGCTCGGCGCTGAACGCGCACGCGACGCCGTCAGCCTGGAGACCGGCGCCGGCAGCGTGTCGGTGGCGCTGCAGGGTCGGGGAGCGCGCGTGGCGTGCGGATGGATGCAGCAGCCGATCCCGCCGTGGCGGCCGTACGAGCGCGCGGCGGAGCTGCTGCAGGCGCTCGGCGTGCAGCGCTCACGGCTGCCCGTCGAGGCGTACGCGAACGGACCGCTGCACGTGTACGTGGAGCTGGACAGCGAGGCGCAAGTGGCCGCGCTGCGGCCGGACCTGCGCGCGCTCGGCGAGCTCGAGGGTGTGGGCGCCAGCTGCTTTGCCGGCGCGGGTGGGAGCTGGAAGACGCGCATGTTCGCCCCGGCGCTCGGCGTGGCCGAGGACCCGGCCACCGGCTCGGCGGCCGGTCCGCTCGCCGTGCACCTCGCGCGTCACGGCAGGATCGCCTTCGGCGAGGAGATCGAGATCCGCCAGGGCGCTGAGCTGGGCCGGCCCTCGCTGCTGCGCGCCCGCGCGGTGGGCTCGCCCGAGCGGATCGAGCGCGTCGAGGTGGGCGGCTCGGCGGTGACCGTCGCGCGCGGCGAGTTCCTGCTCGCGGACGCCGCTGACGATCTATCGGCAGCCGGTCATGGCTGAGGGCAGCTTCGGCGTTCGTGAGGTGCAGATTCGCGGCTTTCGCTCGGCCCGCTCGGTGCGTTTTGCGCCGGGGCCGGTGTTCGCGCTGGTGGGTGGACCGAGCGTCGGCAAGTCCAACGTGCTGGCGGCCGTGTGGACGCTGCTGCAGCGCGGGACGCCCGCACCGCAGCCGGCAGACCTCAGCGCCGGCGTCGCCGAGCGCATCGAGCTGAGCGCCACGCTGGGCGACGGCGACGAGGTCTCGCTGGAGGTGAGCCCGCCAGGCTCGGCCACCGGCAGCGGGCGCGCGGTGCCGGTGCTGTTCCTGCCGGCCTCGCTGCGCTCAGGCGGCCTGGTCGCCGGCCCCACGCTGGCGCCGCAGGCCGCGCGCGTGGCGCGCGAATACCTGACGGTCGGCGACGGCGCCTCCTCCGCCGCCCCGGCGGCGGCGCTGGTGCGCGCGCTGGATGAGCTGTGCGCGGCGGGCGTGCACGGCCTGGTGCTGCTGCTCGAGGAGCCGGAGCTGTTTCTCAGGCCGCAGGCGCAGCGCTACCTGTATCGGCTGCTGCGGCGGTTCGCCGCGCACGGCAACCAGGTGCTGTACTCGACGCACGAGCCGGCATTCCTGAACGTGGGGCGCCTGGATGAGGTGGCGCTGGTGGAGCACAGCCCGCGCACGGGCACGCGCGTCATCCAGCCCGAGCAGCTCGGCGCCGACGAGAGCTTCCGCGCGCTCAGCGAGATCGACGCCGAGCGCGGCGAGCTGTTCCTCGCGCGCGCGGTGCTGCTCGTGGAGGGGCGCACGGAGAAGCTCACGTTTCCGTTCGTGTTCAACGCGCTCGGCCACGACGTGGACCGCGAGGCGATCACGATCGTGGACTGCGGCGGCAAGCCGAACATGCGCCTGTTCATCCGCATCTGCCACGCAGCCAAAGTGCCGTGCGTGGCCGTCCACGACCGCGACGCCCCGCCGGGCAGGCGCCCCAGCCAGGCGCAGCGGGTGGTCAACGAAGAGATCGCACAGCTCGCCGGCCCCCACCACACCGTCGTGCTGGCCCCCGACTTCGAGGCCGCCGCTGGGCTGCGTGGCCACCGCCACAAGCCCACGCACGCCTGGCAGCGCTTCTCGCGCGTCCAGGCAGACGCGGTCCCCGCGCCGCTGCGCGACGCGGTGGAGAAAGTGCTCGCGCTCGCGCGCGCGTGAGCTCAGGCGAGCGCCGCGTACGCCGCCGCCCAGTCGGTGAGCAGCTTCACCGCGAACAGCATCGCCAGCGCGATCACGGCCGTCGTGGCGATGTACCACGGCCACGGCCCCAGCACGTTCAGCAGCGAGCTGTGTTCGGGCTTTTCGCTCAAGAACATGTAGTTGCCGCCCGTGATGACGTCCGCGCAGCCCGCGATCACCGTCCACGCGAACGTCGCCGCGTACACCCGCCACACCGCGCCGCGCCGCGGGTACAGCTGGCAGCCGAGCACCAAGAAGCAGCCAGCGACGATCGCACCGACGTGGTAGATGAAGTAGGTGAAGTAGTAGACGCTCGGGAAGCTCACCGCCAGGTCGGGTGTGAGCGCCGCCTGCAGCGACGCGGTGAGCGCCCAGAAGTAGCACAGCTCGACGAACACCATGCGCCGGGTGCACAACGCGAGCATCGAGACCACCGACACGGCGTCTGTCAGCTGGAGCGGCAGGTCGTAGCGGATCGTCCACGTGCCCAACACCACGTCCGCGAGGTACTCGCCCGCCCAACCCGCGAAGATCGCCAGCGCGAGCGCCCAGGCAGCGGGCGTGATCCAGCGGCCGGGGTGCCGCCGCGGCGCCCACACCGCCGCCACGACCCCCACCGCGAGCACCGCCAAGGCTGCCAGATGGGCGTCGGAGAACTGGCGCAATGCTCGATACCCCTTGTGTGCAGGGCCACACGAGTCAGACGACTGACTGGTCGGCATCGTCTCACGGAAGCTGCTGTAGCCTAGCCGTATGCAGTTCAAAATCACGCCACATTCGGTCTTCGATCCGCCCGACGACGCGCTCGAGCTGCTGTGGGTGCGGCTGGCCCCGAGCCGCGAAGAGGTGTCGTTTGCGAAAGTCGGCGCGCTCATCAGCGCCCGCACGGACGAAGACGCGCCGGTGTCGATGACCCGTGACGAACGCGTGGAAATCGGTCGCCGCGCGGTGCTCGATGTGGTGCGCGAGGTGTGTGAGGGGGCACCGGAGCTCAAGTCCGACTGGTTCGCGGTGAGCTCTGAGGACTAGCCGGACGCCGGCAGCGCGCGTGCGCACGCGCTTGGCGTTCGTGGGCGCGGCGCTGGCGCTGGCGACTGTGCACGTCGCCGTCGCGAGCGCGCTGCAGTCCGGTGGCGGCGCGCGCGAGCCAAGCGGCGCGCGCTCGACGCCGGCGGCAAAGCGGAAGGCCAAACGCGCGCCGGTGAAAGCGAACACGATCCCGCTGTCGGTGTCGCCTGAAACGAGCGAAGCGGGAACGCCCGTGCCGCAGAACTTCCTCGGGCTGTCGTTCGAGGTGGCGGCGCTGCCGCAAATCGCCGGCTACGGCGGCGGGGGCAACCTGGTGTCGCTGCTGCGCTCGCTCGGAGAGGGCGTGCTGCGCTTCGGCGGCGTCACAGCCGACGAAGACGTCGCGTGGAGCGAACCGGGCCTGGAACGTCCGGCGTGGGCCTCGAGCGTGCTCGCAGCCCCAGACCTGGGCGCGCTCGCAAAATTGACGGACGAGAGCGGCTGGCGGGTGCTGTTGACGCTGGGGTTCGGCCACTTCGAACCGCGCGCCGCGGCGGGCGAGGCGGCGGCGGCGAAGGCCGCGCTCGGCGAATCGCTGGAAGCGCTGGAGATTGGCAACGAGCCCGACTCATACGCCGCGCACGGCCTGCGCCCGCGCCCGTGGACGTTCTTGCAGTACGACGAACAGGTGAGCACCTACAGGGGGGCGATCGAAGCGCTCGCGCCGGGCGTGCCGCTCGCCGGGCCAGACACCTCCGGCTCGGCCGCGTACGAAAAGTGGGGGCTGGGGGAGGCGATCTACCAGCGTCCGGCGCTGCTGACCGGACACCACTATCCGCTCAGCTGCAACGAACAGCCCGCGCCGAGCATCGCCCACCTGTTGAGCCCTGAAGTGCGCCAGCTCGAGGAACTGTCGCTACGTCGCTACACGCGGGTGGCCAGCGACAGCGAAGTGCCGTTTCGCATGGACGAGACCAACACCGTCTCCTGTGGCGGCGTGCCCGGCGTGAGCGACACGTTCGCCTCAGCGCTGTGGGCGCTGAGCTTCATGGCCAAGGCAATGAGCATGGGCGTCGCGGGGATCAACTTCGAGGGCAACCCCAACAACTGCGTCGGCTACACGCCGCTGTGCGCGCCCACCCCACAGGCGGCGGCGGCCGGAGAACTGCAGGCGCAGCCCGAGTGGTACGCGCTGCTGATGGGGCGCGCGCTGATCGGCGAGCGCCCCATCTCCCAGAACGTCGTCTCGCCCGAGCACACCAACGCGTTCGTCAGCTCCTTCCTCGCCGCCGACGGCGCGCTGCACTTCGTGATCGTCGACGACGATCCGCCGGGGGACCGCAACCTGGCGGTCGCGCTGCACGTCGGCGGCGGCTTCCACGGCGCGAGCGTGCTGGCGCTCACAGCGCCCTCGCCCGAAGCGCTCTCCGGCGTGCGCCTCGGCGGCCAGGCGGTCGCCGGCGACGGCCTGTGGACGCAGCCCGCCACGCTGCCGCGGGTGCCCAACGTGCACGGGGCGATCACCGTCGAAGTGCCACCCAGCAGCGCGGCGCTGGTGACGGTGAGCCCACGCGGGGGCGCGAAACCCTGAGAGGGCGCAGCGTGGTGCGCGCACCACGCCTGTTACCAGCCCGCCGGCGGAGAGCCGCGGCTGGCCAACGACGAACGGGTGTTCAGGGAGGTCATGTGCGGCGTGGACGGTCCATGCACGGGTGTTTCCTGGGTTTGCTGCGCCTCAAGGGACTGGTCGGGACTGGCTATTGGGGCTTTCTTCCCCAGAAACGCCCCAAACAGTTGCCCCAAAAGCACCCCAGGCAACGCGGGTCATCGGCTGTGTATTTCGAGCGAGATGATACGCGATCCGGCGGCCGATCGGTAGGATTTGGGGGTCGCGCCGACGTAGCTCAGTTGGTAGAGCACCGCCATGGTAAGGCGGGGGTCAAGGGTTCAAGTCCCTTCGTCGGCTTGGATTTTTGGCTTTGTAGAGCCAAGTTTCGCGGACCAGCGCCTCGCCGACCAGACAGCAACCATTTGGCGGTCGGCTTGGCGGGGCGGGCTCAGGAAGGGATTTGAGGCGACTGGGGCGACTTGGCGTCCCGAGCCCGGAGCCAATGCACGCATAGTCCCAGATGACGTGTGCGGGCCGCCGCGAGCGCGAGCGTGGTCGCTGTCGCCTGCGGCCGTTGAGAGCTTCAGCCGGTGGGTGTGCGTGAGTGCGACCACACTAATTGGTGTAGTCCGACCACACCAGAAGGTGTTGTGTGACCACACTGACGTATGGTATTGTTCGGCCCTAGGCTGTGGACACGAACCCGTTTCGCTTCTCCGGGCCGTTGGACCCTGGCGAGATGATCAACCGCGAGGTCGAGGCGGGCGAGCTGCTGTCGCTGGCGCAGGGAGGCCACTCCGTCCGCCTCGTCGGCCCGAGGCGCTACGGCAAGACGACCCTCCTGCAGAAGGTGCTCGACGATGCGCAGGACGCCGGGATGGCCACGGCGCTCGTCGACCTCGAGGATGTGCTGAGTCTCGGCGGGATCGTGGTGCGGATCGAGCGAGCGTACGCCAGGCGCCTGCAGGGATCGCTACGCTCCCGCGCCGAGCGGCTGCTGAGCACCTGGAACATCGGGCTCTCGCTGGGCGGCCCAGGGTTCAGCGCGACGCTGCAGCGGAACCCCAACACGAACGTCGAGGCGGTGCTGCTGCGGCTGCTCGATCTTCCGCGCGAGCTCTACGAACGCACCGATACGCGCAGCCTGATCGTGTTCGACGAGATCCAGGACATCCTTGCCGTCGAGGGCGCCGACGGGCAGATCCGCAGCGTCATCCAACACCATCTTGAGGCCGCCTCCTACGCGTTCGCCGACTCCGCGCCCGCAACGATGGAGCGCCTGTTCGCCGATCCCCGCCGGCCCCTGCTGGAGCAGGCGGTGCCGAAGGGCCTGCCGCCGCTGCCCAACGAGGAGGTCCGCGACTACGTGCAGGAGCGCTTCGAGCGCACCGGCCGCGACGCGGGAGACGCACTCGCGGCGCTGCTCCAGCTGGCACGCGGCCATCCCCAGCGCGCGATGATGCTCGCCCACTTCCTCTGGGCGGTTGTTCCGCCTGGTCAAGTCGCCGATGAGACCCACTGGGTAGAGGCGCGCGAGACGACGCTCGAGCACGCATCCGGCTATCTCGCAGCGACCTGGCGTAGCTGGCCGGCAAACGAGCGTCGCGTGGCGCTCGCGCTCGCCACAACCCCTGGCGGTCCCTATACCGCCCAGGCGCAGGCCGAGGTCGGGATCAAGAAGTCCAGCGTTCGTTACGCTCTGCGGGCTCTTACTGATCGTGCCGACGTCGTCGAGATCGACGGCACCCACGTCGTCACCGATCCACTGCTCGAGCTCTGGCTGCAGCGTCACGGCTCGTAACACTCGCAGCCTGACAGGCCACCAGCGGTGCGCTCCTGCTGCCCCAGGCTGGTGTACCACGCAGCACGTCGTGCTGTTCGGCTCCGTCGCTCGCGGCGAGGCGACACCAGAGCGATCTGGATCTGCTCGTGGTGCGCCCCGCAGACTGTGACCTGCGCGAACCGGTATGGCAGCGGCAGCTCTACAGCTCCAGGCGCACGCCCGAGCGTGGACGGGAAACGACACCCCGGTCCTCGAGTTCGGCGAGCAGGAGCTCACAAACGGCGAGCCCCAGCCAGTGCTCACGGACGCGGCCCGCGACGGGATCAACCCTCTACGGCACGCTGCGTCTGCTGCGCCGCAGCTCCCGTGCCCGCACAGCGAGATGACGCCGTCACCCAGCTCTCAAGCGTTCGCCGGGACGGCACAGCACTCGGCATTGCGTGGGCGGAAGCGGTCAATGATCGCGCAGGCTGTCAGCAGCCTGACATGCGCAGGGCGCGTCACGCAGGATGGGCGGCTCGCCCGCGGGGGCGTCCCATAGGCTCAGAAGTACATGGCCGACACACCAGAATCTGTGGCTGACCGGGACGTCGGTGAGATCGACGGCTCCGACGGGCAGCCACCAGGGCTGCTCGACGGCCACGCCCCGGCTGCGTCCCCGGACGACGAGCCCGGCGCCGATGAGGCGCCCGCGCAGGCGCCGGCTCGCGCCGTGCTCGCATCGCGCTGGCGCGAGCAGCTGCAGCGCTCGGCCGCCGGAGGGCAGCGCGCGCTGATGGTCCTGGCGCTGCTGGTCGGCGCCGGCGCAGGCCTGGGCGCGGTCGCGTTCCGTTACATGATCCTCGGCTTCACCTACGTGTTCACAGGCCACAACGACTACAGCGCCGTCGGTCACGCGAGCAACCCGTTGATACCCGGCCTGGGGATCTGGTTCGTGCTGCTTGTGCCGGTCATCGGCGGGCTGATCTACGGTCCCCTCGTGTCGCGCTTCGCCCCCGAGGCGCGCGGACACGGGGTGCCCGAGGTGATGTACGCGGTCAACAGGCTGGGTGGCCGGATGCGCCCGCAGGTGCCGATCGTGAAGTCGCTCGCCTCCGCCGTGTGCATCGGCGCGGGCGGCTCGGTCGGTCGGGAGGGCCCGATCGTGCAGATCGGCTCGGCGCTCGGCTCGGTCACCGGCCAGGTGCTGCGCCTGCCCGAGTCCCAGCTGCGGCTGCTCGTCGCGTGCGGCGCCGCCGGCGGGATCTCCGCGACGTTCAACGCGCCGATCGCCGGCGTGTTCTTCGCGTTGGAGCTGATCCTGCGCAACTTCGAGACCCGCGCGTTCGGATTCGTCGTGCTCAGCTCGGTCACAGCGGACGCGATCGGCCGCGCCGCGTTCGGCAGCCACCCGTTCCTCTCGCTGCCGTCGTTCACGTTCACCTCGCCGCTGGAGCTGCTGCTGTACGCCGGCCTCGGCGTGCTCGCCACCGGGGTCGGCCTGACGTTCGTGCGCGTGCTCTACACCGGCGAGGACGTCGCCGACCGCCTGTGGGCCGGGCGCCCGGACTGGCTGCGTCCGGCCGCCGGCGGTGTGCTGCTCGGGTTGCTGCTGCTCGCGGTGCCGCAGATGTACGGGGTCGGCTACCCCGTGCTGCAGAAAGCCGTCGCCGGGCACTACGTGATCCTCGTGCTGCTCGGGCTGCTCGCCGCGAAGATCCTTGCGACCAGCCTCACCATGTGGATCGGCGGCTCCGGCGGCGTGTTCGCGCCATCGCTGTTCATGGGCGCGATGCTCGGCTCGGCCTACGGCACGATCGCCCACGACCTGCTGCCGGGCCTCGCGAGCTCCGCCGGCGCCTACGGGCTCGTGGGGATGGGCGCCGTGTTTGCCGCCGCGGCGCGCGCGCCGATCACCGCGGTGATCATCATCTTCGAGCTCACCGGCGACTACCGCATCATCCTGCCGCTGATGTTCGCGATCGTGCTCGCCACCGCGCTCAGCAACGCGATCACCCTCGACACGATCTACACGCTGAAGCTGCGCCGTCGCGGCATCGACATCTTCGCGCCGCCCGCGTCGAGCCCGATGGCAGCGGTCACGGTCGCCGAGGCGATGGGCCGGCTGCCGCGGCCGCTCGCGCCTGAGCAGCCGCTACGCGAGGTGCTGCGCCGCTTCACCTCCGAGCGTGCAGACACGCTGCCCGTGATCGACGGTGACGGCGCGCTGCTCGGCGTCATCGCAGCCGCTGACATCGAGCAAGCGCTCGCCGGGACGCCCCACGAGCTCACCGCCGCCTCGCTCGTGCACACCGCGCCCGAGCTGCGCGTCGACCAGTCGCTCGAGGACGGCGTGCGCGCGCTGGCCGCCACCGACGACGACGGCGTGCCGGTCCTGGACGCAGAAGGTAACGGCGTCGTCGGGTGGCTCACGCACCGCCGGCTGTTGCGCGCCTACCGCGCCCACCTCGGCCAGACGTAGAACATTTGGATCAGCCGAGTGCTCGCCCCGCGGCGATCTTCGGGATGTGCGGCACGCTTGGATCAAGCGTGTCATGTCCGACGCCGTAGATGCGTAGCGCACCGTTCGACAGCGGGTAGTGCTGCCAGAACTCGAAGTAGGGCGACAACTCCTCGAAGTTGCCGACCCGTTCCGTCAGGTAGCGCGCCGTTTGACGCACAGCGAGAACGAGGATGCCGCCGCGCAGCGTGCCGCAACGTCTCGGTCATCCAGCCCCGAGACTCTAGCTCCAGCAGCATCGGCACCTTGATCGGCACCACGCCGTTCGGATGTCGATCGGACTTGCGGCTACGTGTGATGCCCGGCTCAGGATTGAGTGAAAACGTGCCCGAGCCGGGCGGCCAATCGGCTGCTGCGATCGCCGCCTCGACATCCTCCAGGGCACGCCGCCAAAGTGCGGTCCGCGGAAAGCCGCCAGCGCGGGCGATGTCCACGCGTTTCACGATCCGCACGCGGGCGGGTTCGCCGTCGAGCGCGCGGACCCTCGTTATTGCAACGCGGCTGTCCGACTGAGACCCTTGCGTGAGTCACCGAGGTTGGGCATCTCGATCACGATGTCCTCGCCGCGCAAACGCCGCGTGATCGGCTCGCAGTCGCCCAGCTCGATCCCGGTCCAGTGGCGGTGTAGGCGCTCGGCGACCGCATAGGTGGTTCCGCTCCCTCCGAGAGGGTCGAGCACGCGATCCCCCGGCTCTGTCCCGATCGTGAGCACACGCTCCAGCAACTTCTCGCTGAGCTGGTTCGCCGCCCGCGTCTTGGTGCCGCGGTGACGCACCGGCGGGATGTCTGTCCAAACGTCGGCGAGGTTCAATCCCTCGGGGTTCAGCTTGCCGCGGTGCCCACCATAGTCCTTGATGTCGCCTCCGCAATGGCGACAGACCGGCACCGGTACGCGCGGCCGGTTGAACACCCGCGGTTTTCCGTCGGTGTAGTAGATGAGGCTGTAGTGGCTCGGGTAGAGCCGACCGGGGATCGGCAGCGACATCTTCAGGTCGATCGCCACCCAGTGTCGGAACAACAGCCCGTGTCGGTTCAGCTCGTGACCTAGCTCGATATTCCAGCGTGGCAGGTTGTAGAGCCAGATCGAGCCGCCGGGCGCGAGCAGCCGAACGCATTCGGCGAGCCAGCTGCGACACCATGCAAGGTAGTCATCGTCGCGCAGCTTGTCCTTGATCCCGCTTCCGTACTGCTTGTCGAGGTTGAACGGCGGGTCGGCGAAGATGAGGTCATACGACTTAGCCGGGAGGGTCGGCAAGATCTCCAGACAGTCGCCCCGGAACAGCTCGCCGAGGTCAGTCGTGTAGCACGGACGCACAGCGAGCGATCTTAGCCAGCAGCTGGGACGGTGCGCGCCGGACTCGGCCGCCCTGCGGAGGGCAGGATCGAGCTGGCGATGCTCGGACACAGGGCCTGTGGGCGACCCCTGCGCGTCACACCAGCGGTTCGTCGAGCATCGAGCGGTACTCGGCTGGCAGGCGCGCGCGCAGTGGCTCGGCGCTCGCCTGCAGCTGGGCCATCTCCGCTTCCAGTCGCTTGCGAACGTCGGCGGCGGCGCCGCCGGCGGGGGGCTTCGCGAGGGTCCTGATCATCGAGCCCATCAGTCGCTGCAGGCGGTCCAAGAACAGGCGTGCTTGGGTGTCGTCGAACAGGCTCGGCGAGGCGCTCAGCACCATGTTCGCCAGCGGGCGCACCTGCTCCAGCGCGTCGTCCGAGTCTGACGCCCGGCCGATCTCCGCCACCACAGCCCTGAACGCTTGCCGGGCTTGCGCGTACAAGATCATCCCCTGCACCGCCACCGACGTCGCGCGGTCACGGCGCTGGTGACGCGCGATCGCCTCATCGAAGATCAGCCCCGTCGCCCCCACCACCAGCAGGCTCGCAACGATCGATCCCGTCAGCGAATGCCGATCCCACCAGCCGCGAAAGCCCGCGACCCAAAGGTCACAGGCCACGAGCGCCAACAGCGTCACCGCGATTGCTGCCGCTCCCCCTCGCCGGGCATGCGCCGCGATCGATCCGCTCGTGGACCGACCAGCTCCCATCGGCTGAATATATAGGCGCGCGGCCGGATCTCGCGGCCGTAGTGCGCGGCCGGATCTCGCGGCCGGAGCGCGCGGCCGGAGCGCGCGATCGGATCGCGCGGCCGGATCGCGCGGCCGTATATTGGCCCCGTGGATCGCCAGGCCAACGCCCGCCCGCTCGGCAGCAGCGGTCCCGCCGTGTGCGCCATCGGGCTCGGCTGCATGGGCATGTCCGGCATGTACGGCCCGGCCGACCGCGCGGAGAGCATCGCCACCATCCACGCCGCGCTCGACGCCGGCATCGACCTGCTCGACACCGGCGACTTCTACGGCATGGGGCACAACGAGCTGTTGCTCGCCGAGGCGCTGCGCGGGCGCCCGCGCGAGGAGTACCTGTTGAGCGTCAAGTTCGGCGCCCAGCGCGCGCCCGACGGGGCGTGGCTCGGCTACGACGCGCGGCCGGCCGCCGTCAAGACCGCGCTCGCGCACTCGCTCACCCGGCTCGGCGTCGAGCACGTCGACGTCTACCGTCCCGCGCGGCTCGACCCCAACGTGCCGATCGAGGAGACCGTCGGCGCCATCGCCGAGCTCGTGCGCGCCGGCTACGTGCGCTACATCGGGCTCTCCGAGGTCGGCGCCGACACCGTGCGCCGCGCCAGCGCCGTGCATCCCATCTGCGATCTGCAGATCGAGTACTCGCTCATCTCCCGCTCCATCGAGGCGAGCATCCTGCCCACCTGCCGGGAGCTGGGGATCGCGCTCACCGCCTACGGCGTGCTCAGCCGCGGGCTCATCAGCGGCCACTTCTCCGCTGCCCGCGAGCTCGCACCGGGCGACTTCCGCGCGCACGCCCCGCGCTTCATCGGCTCCAACCGCGAGCACAACCTCGCGCTCGTCGAGCAGCTGCGTAGCCTCGCCCAAGCCAAAGGCGCGACCGTCGCGCAACTCGCGATCGCGTGGGTGCTCGCCCGCGGCCAGGACATCGTCGCGCTCGTCGGCGCGCGCACGCGCGAGCGGCTGCACGAGGCGCTCGGCGCGCTCGAGCTCGAGCTCGACGCGCACGACGTCGCCGCGCTCGAACATGCCCTCCCGGCCGACGCCGCCGCCGGCGAGCGCTACCCGCAGCCGCAGATGGCGATGCTCGACAGCGAGCGCGCCTGAGCTGCGCTCAGCGCGCCTGTCGCCTGCTCAGCTAAGCGCGGCGTTGCGTCGATGCATGTTCGGTGGAGGATCCACTGGTTCGCTCACGCCCCGTGCTCGCGACGCTCGGCCTGCTGCTCGCCGGCGCGCTCGCGTTCAGCGCGCACGTCACCGTGCACCTCGGCGGCGCGGGGCACACGAGCCTGTGGGACCACTGGCTGTACGACAGCGTCGTCGGGCTGTCCAGCCTGCTGTGCCTGTGGCGCGCGCGCCGCGGCCCCGACAGGCTCGCGTGGGCGGCCATCGGCGCCGCCATCGCGCTCGACTGGCTCGGCGACCTGTACTGGAACAACTTCCTCGCCGCCAGCGCTCACCCGCCGTACCCCTCGTGGGCGGACGCCGGCTGGCTCGCCTACTACCCGCCGATGTACGCCGGCATCATGCTGCTCCTGCGCCGGCGCGTGCCCCGCCTGCGCGCATCGGTGTGGCTCGATGGCCTCGTCGGCGCGCTCGCCCTCGGCAGCGTCTCCGCCACCGTCGTGTTCGCCCCACTGCTCGCCGCCATCCACGCCAGCGACGCCGCACTCATCACCAATCTCGCCTATCCCACGCTCGACATGCTGCTGCTCGCCTTCGTCGGTTGCGGCTTCGTCATGCTCGGTGCCCGCGCCGGGCGCGCGTGGGTGTTGCTCGGAGCGGGCCTCGCGCTCTCCTGTGTCGCCGACTCCGCGTACGTCGTCGAGGTCGCCAAGGGCACCTATCACGCCGGCGGCTGGCTCGACGCGGGATGGCCGCTGTCGATGGCGCTGCTCGCGCTCGCCGCCTGGACGCAACCCCCCAGCAGCGCCGGCGGGCGCGAGCAGGCGAGCAACTCGGGCCTGCGCCTGCTCACCGGCCTGTTCGCGCTGCTCGTCTTCGGCGTGCTCGTCGTGCAGGGGCTGTGGCGGGTGTCCATCGTCGCGCACTCGCTCGCCACGCTCGCCATCGCCATGCTGTTCGCGCGCCTCGCGCTCGCCGAGCGCGAGCATAGTCAGCTGCTGCGCATCGCCGAGGAGGCGCACACCGACGACCTCACCGGGCTCGCCAACAGGCGCAGCATCTACGACGCCATCGAGACCGCGCTCGGCCGCGGGCGCCGTCTGGCGCTGCTGATGCTCGATCTCGACCGCTTCGTCGAGCTCAGCGACACACTCGGCCGCGACACCGGCGAGCAGCTCGTGCGCCAGGTTGCCACACGGCTGCGTCACGCCGCGCCCGGCGGCTGCCAGCTCGCGCGCATCGGCGACGACGAGTTCGTCGCCGTGCTCGACCTCGGTGGCGAGCACGGCGATCCGGCCGCGCTCGCCCACGATCAGGCGGGCGCCGTCGCCGTCGCGCGCGCGTTGCGCGACGCGCTCGACGAGCCGTTCCCGCTCGACGGCCTGCTCGTCACCGTCCGTGCCAGCGTCGGCGTGGCCTGCGTCGGCGAGCACGCCAGCACGCGCGAAGCGCTGCTGCGCTGCGCCGACGTCGCCATGTGCCGCGCACGCGCGCAGCACACCGGCGTGGAGACCTACAGCGATGACGCCGACCACCGCAACTTCGACGGTCTGCTGTTCCTCAGCGAGCTGCGCCGCGCGCTCGCCGGGAGCCCGCTCGCCAGCGGCGCCCTCACCGGCAACGAGCTCACCGGCAACGAGCTCACCGGCAACGAGCTCGCCGGCGGCGAGCTCGTGCTGCACTACCAGCCAAAGGTCAACATCGCCGACGGGCGGCTCGCCGGGGTCGAGGCGCTCGTGCGCTGGCAGCACCCACGACTCGGGCTGCTCGGCGCCGAGCGGCTGGTGCCCGTCGCCGAGCGCGAGGGGCTGATGCGCCTGCTCACCCTGCGCGTGCTCGAGCTGGCGCTCGCCCAGCAACGCAGCTGGCGCGAGGCCGGCGAGGTCGTGCCGATCGCCGTCAACCTCTCGCCCTCCAACCTCATCGACACCAGGCTGCCCATCGACATCGCCTCGCTGCTGGGGCGCTACCGCACGCCTCCCAACCAGCTCGAGCTCGAGATCACCGAGGAAACCGTCACGCGCGACCCCAAGCGCGCGCTCGACGTCATCGCGCGCATCGGCGAGCTCGGGGTCGAGTTCTCGCTCGACGACTTCGGCATCGGCTTCTCCTCGCTCGTCCAGCTCAGGCGCCTGCCCGTGCGCACGCTCAAGATCGACCGCTCGTTCATCATGAACATGAGCAACGACCCGCAGGACGCCAACATCGTGCGCTCCACCGTCCAGCTGGGGCACAGCCTGCACCTGCGGGTCGTCGCCGAGGGGGTCGAGAGCGCCGCCAACGTCGCCGAGCTCGCCCGCTGCGGCTGCGACATCGCGCAAGGCTTCTACTTCAGCCGCCCGCTCCCCGCCGAGCAGTTCATCGCCTGGCTGCACACGCGCAGCGCCCTCAAGCACCCCGTCGACGCCCAGCAGCCGCGCTCCGCCGGTGCTCAGCGGCTGCAGCGCGCCGGCACCCAGCAGCACTCCCACTGAGCGCTCAGCTCAGTTGATGCCCTCCAACAGGTCACTCACCGACGTCAGCTCCAGGCCACGCGCCAGGATCACGATCGTCTCCAGACGCGGCGAGCGCTTGCAGCGCTCGAGCAGGCTGATCTCCGTCCGGTGCAGTTCACACAGGTCCGCCAGCGCCTCCTGCGACAGGCCCGCGCGGTCACGATACTGCCGCAGGTTGGCCGCGAATTGCCTACGGACAGTTTCCATCGTTCCAACTCTCGCGCCCCGCAGACGAAAGTTCCACAGACAAAAGTCATAGATGGTTGACTACTAGTCAGGCGATTCGCCCCAGATACTTGACTGCCAGACGTAAATCTGCAGCCATTGGGAACATTAGCGTCTTTAGCAGACAACTGTCTTTGGGTCGGTCTAGGGTGCGTTCTCCGCCGCACGCAGCCCCGTCAACATCCATATGCAAAAAAGCAGTATCAGCCCAGCCGCACACGCAAACGCGAGCCCCTTGTGGTTGTGCACGCCCGCGATCAAGCCGCGGCCGGCCTCCAGGAACGCGGTCGCCGGGTTCACGCTCGCCACCGCGTGAATCCAGCCTTTCAGCAGGCCCAGCGGCACGTACACCGGCGCCAGGAACAGAATCAGAAACACCGGCGTCTGCATCAGCGGGCCAGCCTGGATCGAGCGGAAGCGAAACGCCACCCCCGACGCCCAGCCGAAGCCCACCAGCGTCAGCAACAGCGCCAGCCCGTACAAGCCAAACACGTCCACGCCGTCGCCCGTGATGCGCATCCCCGCCGCCAGCGCCACCACGCTCACCACGCTCAACGTGATCACCGCGCGGCTCAGCGCCACCAGCGCGTAGCCCAGCGCAATCCCGCGGCGATCCTCCGCCGCCAGCATCAGCCGCCGCGCGAAGCCGCTTTCGAAGTCAAACGCCAGCGTGAAGCCCGTGAACAGCCCGCCGAACATCGCCGACTGGCAGAGCACGAACACGAACTGGAACGCCGTGTAGCCAGCCGGGAACGAGAAGCCCGGCACCTCGCCCAGCGCCGACAGGCCGCCCGCGAAGCTCGCCAGGAACACCAGCGGGAAGATCAGCGACGGCACGAACAGGTCCGGACGCCGCACGTACGTGTGCAAGCTGCGCCACGCGATCGCCCGCGCCACCCGCCAGATGCCAGCATGCTTGGGGGTCACGTGCGCTGCAGCCTCGTGCGCATGGCGCCCGCCACCGCCGCGAGCGCCACCAGCGTCAGGCCGGCCGCCACCGCAAACCCACGCCACAGCGCCGTGCCGTCCCAGCCGTATATGTACAGGCTGCGAAAGCCCTCGATCAAATACGAGATCAGGTTCCAGTTCGCCACCGTGTGAAACCAGCCCGTCTTCAGCAGGTTGCGTGGCAGGTTGCTAGAGGACAGGAAGATGAACACGAAGAACAGCGGGAACAGGCCCTGCACCGCCTCACCCGAGCCCGTGCGCAACGCCGCCGCGCAGCCCAGCGCGCCGAAGGCAACGCACGCCAGCGCGCCCAGCGCCAGGATCACCAACGCGCCGCCCACGCCCGCGTCCAGGTGCGCGCCCGCCACCAGGCCCAGCGCGATGTACACCGCCGACTGCAGCACGCCCAGCGCCGCCACCCCCACCAGCAGCCCCGCGATCAGCGACACCCGCCGCAGCGGCGTCAGCGCCAGGCGGTTGAAGAAGCCGCTCTCAATGTCTTCCGCCAGGTTCGTGCCCGTGTTGATCAACGAGAACATGCCCCCCTGGATGAACGCCACCGCAATCGCAAACGAGATGTACGAGTGCGTCGGAAAGCCCACCAGGCGTGTCGCCGCCTTCAGCCCGCTCGCGTTCACCGCCAGCAGGATCAGCGGGAAGAACACGATCGGAAACAGCTGGAACGGTTGGCGCAGCGTCTTCAGCATCGAGCGGCGCGCCAGCGTCGAGATCTGCGTCACCAGCACGCTCATCGTCGTGCCGCCGCCACGCCCGCGTCGGGTGTCGCAGGCCCGCCGCCCGCGCCGCCCTTGCCGTCCTCGCGGCGCTCGCCCTCTGCGTCCTCGCCGTCTGCGTCCCCGTCGCCCGCGCCCTCCAGCGAGCGGCCCGTCTTCGCCAGGAACACGTCGTCCAGCGTCGGCTGGTGCAGGCGCAGGTCCGCGATCGCCAGGCCCTCCGCATCCAGCGTGCGCACGATCTCCGCCAGGTCGCTCACGCCCTCCGGCAGCCGCGCCGCCACCGCCCCCGGCGCGGCCGCAGCCGGCTCGCCGAAGCGCCCCAGCACCGCCGCCAGCCGCTCGCGCTCGCCGGGATCCGCCGGCACCGCTTCCACGCTCGGACGGCCGATCGCCGCCTTCAGCTCGCCCGGCGTGCCCTCCGCCACGATGCGCCCGCGGTCGATGATGCCCACGCGGTCCGCCAGCACGTCCGCCTCCTCCAGGTACTGCGTCGTCAAGAACACCGTCACCCCGTCGCCCGCCAGGCGCCGCACCTCGTCCCACAGCGCCGCGCGGCTCTGCGGGTCAAGCCCCGTCGTCGGCTCGTCCAAGAACAGCAGGCGCGGGCCGTGCACCAGCGCGAGACCCAGGTCCAGGCGGCGCTTCATCCCGCCCGAGTAGCCGCCCACCTTGCGATCCGCCGCGTCCGTCAGGCCAACGCGCTCCAACAGCTGTGCGCCGCGGCGTTCGCCCTCCGCTCTACCCAGCCCGTGCAGCGCGCTCTGCAGGCGCATGTGCTCGCGGCCGGTCAGGTAGGGGTCGAGCGCCGACTCCTGCAGCGACGCGCCGATCGCACGGCGCACCGCCGCGCCCTGGTGCACCACGTCCAGACCCGCCACCCGCGCGCTGCCCGCGCTCGGCGGCAGCAGCGTCGTCAGCACCAGCACCGTCGTCGACTTGCCCGCGCCGTTCGGGCCCAGGAAGCCGTAGATCTCGCCCGGCGCCACCCGCAGGTCGATGCCGTCCACCGCGCGCACGCCGCCCTTGAAGTCGCGCACCAGGCCCGTGACCTCGATGCCGTTGTCCCGTGGCCGTCGCGTGTCCTGGGTGCTCATTCAGTTACTCCTTTTTCGCGCGGCGTGCGCCATCGTATCTACGCAACTGCTCAAAGCGCGCCCTCCGCCGTCGCCCGGCGGGCGCTCGGGCGCGGCGACGGCGAGGGCTCCACGCGCAGCAGCCGCGCGGGCATGCTCGGCAGCCACCAATTCCAGCGCCCGAACAGCGACACCACCGCCGGCACCAGCAGCGCGCGGATGACCGTCGCGTCCAGCAGGATGCCCGCCGCCAGGCCCGTGGCCAGCACTTTGATTTCCGTCTCCGGCCCGGACGCCAGCGACACGAACGCCAGGAACAGGATCAGGGCCGCGCTCGTCACCAGCCGCCCCGTGCGGCCGATGCCGCGCACCACCGCCGTGTCCGTCGAGCCCGTCGCGTCGTACTCCTCGCGCATGCGCGACAGGATGAACACCTCGTAGTCCATCGACAGGCCAAACAGGAACGCGAACACCATCAGCGGGATCCACGCCGTGATCGAGCCCGTCGCCGAGATGCCCCAGATCAGGCTCGAGCCGTGGCCCGCCTGCCACACCAGCTCCAGCACGCCCCACGCGGCGCCCACGCTGATCACGTTCAAGATCACCGCCTTCAGCGGCAAGAGCAGCGAGCGGAACGCGCGCGCCAGCAGCACGAACGTGATCGCCGCGATCAGCGCGATCATCAGCGGGAAGTTGCCGTACACCGCTTCGATGAAGTCCTGGTTCTGTGCGCCGATCCCGCCGACCGTCACGCCCGGCCCGGCCGCGCGCGCGGCCGCCTGCACGGCCTTCAGCGTGTTGCGTCCCGCCGCCGTGGACGCGTCGGGGGTGGGGAACTCATCGACCACCGCCGTGTTCGCACGCCGCCACGACGGCAACTGCGGCGCCACCGCGCCGTGCACGCCCGGGATCGCAGCCAGCGCCTGCGCCACGCGCGCCGGCGCGCTCGCAGCCGGGCTGTCCACCACCACCTCCGCCGGCACCAGCACGCCCGCGCCGATGCCCGCCCGCTCCAGCGCGATCAGCCCCTGCTTGGCCACGCCCTGCTTGGCGATCGTGTTCACGTTCGAGGTGCCCAGCTGCAGGCTCGTCGCCGCCAGCACCAGCGCCGCCAGCACCAGCGCCGCGCCCGTCGCCGCCAGCCAGCGCGAGCGCACCACCAGTCGCGCCCAGCCCGTCCACGCGCGGCTCGCGCGCGCGTCGTCGCGCACGTGCGGCCAGTCCAGGCGCGGGCCCAGCTTGCTGAGCACCACCGGCAGCAGCGTCATCGCCACCACCACGCTGATCAGCGGGATCAGCAGCCCGCCGTAGCCCACCGAGCGCAGGAACGGCAGCGGCAGCGCGATCAGCGCCAGCAGGCCGATCGCCACCGTCGTGCCGCTGAACACCACCGCGCGTCCCGCCGTCTGCATCGCGCGTTCGATCGCCGCCTCGTCGGTGCGTCCCTTCGCGCGCTCCTCGCGCCAGCGCACCACCACCAGCAGCGAGTAGTCGATCGACACGCCCAGCCCGATCAGCGCGATCAGGTACTGCACGATCGGTGAGACTTCCGTGAACGCCGTCAAGCCCCACACCACCAGGAACGTCGTCAGGATCGACACGATCGCCATCGCCAGCGGCACGATCGCCAGGAACGACCCGAACACGAACGCCAGCACCAGCAGCGCGCCCACGCCTCCCAGCAGCGACTCCACCAGCACGCCCGGCCCCTTGCCGCCGCCGCTCTGCGCGGCCAGCGCGTCGTAGCCGGTCACGCGCACCGGCGCGCCCGCCACGCGCATGCCGTCGATCGCCGCGCTCGCGTGTTTCGCCGCTTCCGGGTTTTCTTCAAACGCCTGCTTGGGTTCCGGCGGGGGGTAGGCGATCACGAACGTCGTGCGGCGGTCGGCCGACAGGAACGCGCTGGAGCCGGTGCTCGCGTAGCCCGCGATCCGCGCCCCCGGCAGCGTCCGCGCGAGGCGTGCTTCGACCGCACGCAGTCCCGTCAGCGCCACGCGTGAGCCCGGCGCCTGGCCCGCCGGCAGCGTCACCACCGCCAGCAGCGGCGCGTGGCTGCCGCCCGTGCCGTGGAACTCGCGCGCGATCCGCTGGTTGGTGACGAAGCCTTCCTTGCCCGGCACCGAGAACTTCTGTTTCAGCGCTTCGCTCGCCGACCCCGCCGAGGCCATGCCGATCAGCGTCAGCGCCACCCAAAGGGCGACCACCATGCGCTTGTGAGCCAGAACCCAGCGAGTCAGCGTTCCCATCTGCGGCCTCCAGGTCGTTCGGTTAGGAATGGTTCCGAGCAGAACCATCTATACCATAAATCGTTCCGCGAGGATATGATCGTCGCGTGAAGAACGCAGGCACCGACGTTAGCGACGACGCGCCCTGGGTCGCCGCCTCGCTCATCGACCCGCCGTTTCAGACCGTCGGCTTCAACGTCTCCTCCGTCGGCTACGCCGTCGGCCGGCGCTTTCACCAGGTGCTCGCGCCGCTCGCGCTCGAACCGCGCGAGTTCTCGCTGCTGCGCGCCGTCAGCGCCGCCGAGGGCCAGTCCCAGCAGGCGATCGGCGAGCGCCTGCTGATCCCGCCCAGCCGCATGGTCGCGTTCGTCGACGCGCTCGAGCACCGCGGCCTGCTCGAACGACGCAACAACCCCCACGACCGGCGCACGCGCGCACTGCACCTCACGGACGACGGGCGCGAGCTGCTCGCGCAGGCGTTCGTGCTCGCCAGCCAGTTCGAGCGCGACATCTGCGCGCAGCTCAGCGCCGCCGAGCGCGCGCAGCTGCTCGAGCTGCTCGCCCGCGTCAGCGCACAGCTCGGCCTGCCCGCCGATGCGCACGCGGCGCACGCCGCGCTCGTCGAGCAGGAGCCGGCGGCGCAAACCGGCGAGCGCGGCTGCGGCGGCTAGCGGCCGCCGGCGCGCTTACGCGGCGCTACGCGCTGCGCTGCCGGTGTGCTCGTGCAGGAACGCGTCCACCGCGTCCGCGTCCAACGGACGCGCGAGCAGATAGCCCTGCCCGCTGTCGCACCGCTCGCGCTGCAGCACCAACAGGTCCTGCTGGCGCTCGATCCCCTCGGCGAGCGTCTCGATCGACAGCGCGTGGCCGAGCTCGATCAGCGTGTGCACCAGCGCCTGACCCTCCTCGCTGTCCGCCACGCGGTAGACGAACGAGCGGTCGATCTTCAGCGTGTCCACCGGGAAGCGCTGTAGATGCGCGAGCGAGGAGTAGCCGGTGCCGAAGTCATCCACCGCGATGCGCACCCCCAGCCGCTTGAGCGCCAGCAACCGGCGCGCCGTCGCCTCCAGGTCGCGCATCAGCGCCGTCTCGGTGATCTCCAGCGTCAGCGCCCCAGCGTCGAGCCCGCTGTGCGCCAGCGCGCCTTCCACGTCCACGAGCAGCTCGTCGGTGTCCAGCTGGCGCGCGGACACGTTGACGGCCACCCCCGCCGCGTGGCCTGCCGCGCGCCACACGGCCAGTTGACGGCACGCCTCCTCCAGCACCCAGCTCCCCACCTGTGTGATCAGTCCCGTCGCCTCCAGCAGCGGGATGAAGTCGTTCGGCGGGAGCACGCCCCGCGTCGGATGGCGCCAGCGCAGCAACGCCTCCGTGCCGGTGGCGACCATGCTGCACAGGTCGAACGTCGGCTGGTAGACGAGGAAGAACTCGTCTCTCGCGAGCGCGTCGCGCAGTTCCATTTCCAGCCGTATGCGGTTCTGCACCGCGCGCTGCATCGCCGACTCGAACACCACGTGGCGACCCTTGCCATCCCACTTCGCACGGTACATCGCGATCCGCGCGTCGCGCAGCAGCTCTTCCGCGAGGGGCTGAGGCGTGCAGTCCACGCAGTCTTCGCCGGCGCTCGCGATGCCGATGCTCGCCGTCACGCTCAGGTGGCGCTGCCGCGCACCCAGGACCGTGAACGGCTCGCGCAGCGCATCCAGCAGACGCTGCGCGATCAGCTCGGGGGTCACCGCACCGTGCAGTTTTTCGGCGATCACCACGAACTCGTCGCCACCCAGCCGTCCCAGCGTGTCGTTCGCGCGGATCGCCGTATCCAGCCGCACGGCCACCGCCTTCAGCAGCGCGTCGCCCGCGTCGTGCCCAAACGCGTCGTTGACCGCCTTGAAGTTGTCGATGTCCACGAACAGCGCCGCCACCGGCGCGTGGTCGCGGCGCGCGCGCAACAGCTTCTGTTCCAAGCGGTCCACCACCAGCGTGCGGCTCGGCAGCCCGGTGAGCGCGTCGTGGGTGACCAGGAACGACAGCTCCTGCTCGCGGCGCGCCAGCTCATCGTCGGTGTGCTTGCGCTCGACCTCCACGCATTCACCCACGTACACCAGCGTCAGGTCAACGCTCGACTGCAGCATCGTCAGCGCCTGCGCCAGCGCCGCCTCGGGCAGCTCCAGCTCCGCGGCGCTCGCGCGCAAGACCTTCGCCGCGGCGTCGCGCCAGCGCACGCAACGCACGATCACCTCGTTCAGCGGCGCCGCCCGCTGGCTCGCCAGCTGCCCGAAGATCTGGCCTGCTTCGCGTCCCACCGCCATCGTCACCTGTGGATCTTCGCCCGCCAAAAGGCGCGCGAACGCGGCCGTGGACAGGATGCAGATGCGCTCGAAGCTGTCGCGCACCAGCGCGTCCAGCAGCGGGCTGCCCGCGCGCGTGCGCGCGACCGTCAGCTCGAGCACCTCCTGCGTGCGCTCGCCCAACGCGTTGCCCAGGCGCTTGAGGTGTGCGGGGAGCTCAGCCGGCAACCTGGGGCTCCCGCGCCGCGTGCTCGTGCGCCAGCAGCTCCTCGACCGCCTCCGCGCTCACCGGACGCGAGAACAGATACCCCTGACCCTGGTCGCACTCTTCGCTCTGCAGCGTGTGCAGCTGGTTGCGGGTCTCGATCCCCTCGGCGAGCGTGTCGATGTGCAGCGTCTTGCCCAGCTGCACCAGCGTGTGGATGATCGCCGTGGCCTGCTCGGAGCCGGTGAGGCTGTTGATGAACGAGCGGTCGATCTTCAGCGAGTCGGCGGGGAACTGGCGCAGATATGCCAGCGAGCTGTAGCCGGTGCCGAAGTCGTCGATCGCAATGCGCACGCCGAGCTGCTTCAGCGCGTGCAGGCGCGCGGCGGTCGCGTCCGCGTCGCGCATCAGCGCCGTCTCGGTGATCTCCAGCGTCAGGTGCTTGGCCGCCAGCCCACTGGCGCTGAGCGCGCCGCGCACGTCCTCCAGCAGCCTGCTCGTGTCCAGCTGGCGGGCGGACACGTTGACCGCGACCGTCAGCTCGTGTCCGTGCGCGCGCCACCGGACGGCCTGACGGCACGCCTCGCTCAGCACCCACGCGCCGATCGACACGATCAGACCGCTGTCCTCGGCCAGCGGGATGAAACGGTCGGGTGCGAGCAGGCCGCGCTCGGGATGCGCCCAGCGCACCAGCGCCTCCACCCCGATCATGCGCTCGGTGCGCAGGTCGACGGTCGGCTGATACAGCAGGAACAGCTCCCCGCGATCCAGCGCGCCGGCCAGATCGAGCTCCAGCTCCGTCCGCTCGCGCGCCGCCTCCTCCATCTGCGACTGGAACGCCACGCAGCGGTTGCGCCCGGCGGCCTTCGCCTGATACAGCGCGAGATCCGCGTCACGTAGCAGCTCATCCGCGGTCAAGCGCTGGCCGGAGGCGAGGCCGATGCTCGCCGTGAGCGACAACTCGCGGCCGGCCTTCGCGCCCAGGTCATACGGCTGGCGCAGCACCTCCAGCACCCGCTCGGCGACCAGCTGCGGGCCGGCCGGCGTCACGCCCTCCAGCAGCACCACGAACTCGTCGCCGCCGAGGCGCGCCGCGGTGTCGCCCTCGCGGATCGCGCTCTGCAGACGCTTGGCGACGATGCGCAGCAGCTCATCGCCAGCAGCGTGGCCGAAGGTGTCGTTGACGTGCTTGAAGCCGTCCACGTCCACGTACAGCGCAGCCACCGGCACCTGCTCGCGGCGCGAGCGGGCGAGCATGTGCTTGGCGCGGTCGAGGGCCAGCACGCGGTTGGGCAGGCCGGTGAGCGCGTCGTGCAGCGCCTGGTGGCGCAGCTCGCCCGTGCGCTCGTCCACCAGGCCGAGCGCGTGCTCGCGCGAGCGCGCGAGCACCAGCACGAGCACCGCGAGCAGGCTGCTCAAGAGCACGCCCGCGAGCGCCAGCAGCAGCCCCTGGGTGCTCGCCGGCAAGGTCGGCGCGGGCTCGGAGCCGGCGACCTTCGCCACCCACGTGCCCGCCGCTTCGATCCTCGTCGAGCTCGCGAAGCGCGGGTTGCCGCGCGCGCGGCCGGCGCCGCCCACGCGTTCGAGCCTCCCGCCGGGAGCCGCGTAGTACAGCGTCAGCGACAGTCCGGCGTGCGGTTCCAGCGCCGCGCGCGCGAGCGCCGGCACCGAGAACGAGCTCTCGACCCAGCCGAGCAGCGCCGCGCTGCGCTCGGCCGCCGTGGCGGTCGGCGCGCCCGCGCGGTAGTAGGCGTCTTCGATGAAGCACGTGGTCAGGCCCTGGGCGGTCACCGAGTACACCAGCGGCTCGCCGGTCGTGACGATCCGCTGCATCAACGAGGCCTGGTTCGTCCCGTCGACCGCGAAGCCGCCGATCGCCGAGCGCGCGTCGCACCAGTCGCCCTGCACCAGTTCCGCGACTTCGCGCGTGTACGGGGTGGTGGTGACCCCGGCGGAGAGCAGGCAGTAGCTGCCGGCGGAGCGCCTCGCCGGCGGCAGGACATGCCAGCCGACCAGCCGGCGAAACGCCGGATCGGCGTTGCGCGCAGCCGTGAACGCCGGCAACGCGTCCGCCGGCACCTTGCGCACCACCAGCGTGCCCAGCTCCCCGTATTCGCGCTGCGCGCCTTCCAGTTCGCCGAACCAGCGCGCGAAGTCGCTGGCGCTGGCGTTCGGCGACTGCGTGAGCGTGGTGCGCAGCGCGGTGACGAAGTCGACGTTCTGGTCGATCAGCGTCTCCGCCGTCTCCGCCACGTCCGTCGCCGCCGTCTGAAACGCCTGCTGCTGGGAGTGGCGGACGCTCGCGCGCCAGCGCGTGCCGGCGAACACTGACAACGCGACCCCCACCACCACGATCGCCGCCACCGCCACGCGCCAGCGCTGCCGACCCCGCTGAGGTGGGGGCAGGGCGTCAGGGGAGCCGGCAGCGCGCGACGCGGGCATATTCCAAATGTCGGTATTGCTGGCGGTGGCGCTGACCGTAGTCCGCCGCGCGCAGCGCGCGGGGTTGCCGAACGGGCGCGCGAGATCGCAGGCCCGAGTCGGTACAGCGAGACCCTATGGTTGTAAATGAGATTTTCCTCTAAGCCTCTAAAGCAAGCTATAGTATGCAATCTATGCCACGGCCGCGCCACTTTTCGCCATACACGTTGCGCGCCACGAGACTGCTCGGCGCCCAGATCCGCCAGGCCCGCCGCGAACGCCGCTGGTCGACCAGCGAGCTCGCGGAACGCGCCGGCATCACACGCCCGACGCTGCACAAGCTCGAAGCGGGCGAGCCGACCGTCGGCCTGGGCATCGCCTTCGAGACCGCCGCGCTGCTCGGTGTGCCGCTGTTCCGCGAGGACCGCGAGCGTCTGAGCATCGACGCCGAGCTCACCCGTGAACGCTTGGCGGTTCTGCCCCAGCGTATCCGCAGGCCTGCGCGCGACGTCGACGATGACTTCTGAGGAGCTCACCGCGGCCTACGTCTGGCTCTGGCTACCGGGCGCGTCCGACCCGGTGGTCGCCGGACGCATCGAGGCGACGGGCGAGCTGGTCGACTTCAACTACGGCCAGAGCTACCTGCGCCGTCCTGACGCGATCTCGATCTATGACCCTGAGCTGCCGTTGATCCGTGGCCGCATCCCGCCCCTGCCCGGCCTGTCGATCGCCGGCGCGATCGCCGACGCCGGGCCTGACGCGTGGGGCAAGCGTGTGATCATGAGCCGGCTGCTCGGCCCCGGATCGAGCGAGCTCGACCCGGCGGAGCTGAGCCCGCTCGCCTACCTGCTGGGCTCGGGCTCTGACCGTATCGGCGCGCTCGACTTCCAGGCTTCTGCGAGCGAGTACATCCCTCGCTACGTGGGCCACGCGACGCTCGAGGAAATGCTGCAGGCCGCGGAGCTCGTCGAGCGGGGCGCGCCGTTGACCCCGTCGCTGGAGCAGGCGCTGATGCACGGCAGCTCCGTCGGGGGAGCGCGCCCCAAGACGCTCCTGTCCGACGGCGGGCGCTCGCTGATCGCGAAGCTCTCCTCCACCTCCGACCCCTACCCGGTGGTAAAGGGCGAGTTCGCTGCGATGGAGCTGGCACGGCGCGCCGGCCTCAACGTCGCAGCGGTGCGAATCGAGGAGGTGATGGGCCGCGACGTGCTGCTCGTCGAGCGCTTTGACCGTCCACGCGGCAGCTCATCGCGCCGCGCCCTCGTCTCGGCGCTGACGATCCTCGGCCTCGACCCGATGCTCTCCCGCTACGCGAGCTATGCCGACCTCGCGCACGTTGTGAGGGAGCGCTTCACCGAACCGCGCGACACGCTGCGCGAGCTGTTCGCTCGCATCACGTTCAACATCCTGGTCGGCAACACCGATGACCACGCCCGCAACCATGCCGCCTTTTGGGACGGGCACATGCTGACGCTGACTCCCGCATATGACATCTGCCCGCAGCGCCGGTCCGGGGGGGAGGCGACGCAGGCGATGATCGTCAGCCCGGACGGCTACCGCATGAGCCAGCTCGCGGGGACGCTCCGCGCCGCCGCCGTATATGGCCTGCGCGAGAGCGAGGCCAGGGACATCGCCGACCGGCAAATCGAGGTGATCCGAGCGGAGTGGGGGGACGTGTGCGAGCTGGCGGGCATGAGCGAGATCGACCGCGCCTACTTCTGGCGACGGCAGTTCCTGAATCCGTACGCGCTCGAGGGATTTGCCTGAGCCTGGCCGCGCTCCGATCAGAGCGCCGAGCTCTTCGGGCGTCGAGGCTGTGATGGCGGGGGGAGGATTCGAACCTCCGAAGGCAGAGCCAACGCGTTTACAGCGCGTCCCCTTTGACCGCTCGGGAACCCCGCCGGGGAGTCGTCAGTTTAGGAGGCCTCGCGCAGCTGCTGCGCGTCGGGCAGCGTCTGCAG
>DATJRV010000039.1:0-24309 GCA_035504435.1 Solirubrobacteraceae bacterium | reverse complement strand
CGCCCGCTTGCAGTATCGGCCGGCTGGACGGCGGTCTTCGGCCGGCCCGAGAAGTCGGCGATTAGCAGGCATTTCGCCAAACGAGCGGCCGCTCGGACGGTGTGGTGGGAGAAAATGTGCAATCTGAGTTGCGTTGTGGGAGGAAGTGGGGTATGTTCGCCCGCAGCGAGCCGGGGTGGAGGGGCTCCTCCCACTCCTCCACCTCGGCTCGGTAATCAACTTTGGGGAGCCTTCAAGTGGTCCCGTTTCGCGGCACCTTCGACCATACGCTCGACGCCAAGAACCGCCTCACGGTTCCTGCGCGCTACCGCGCGGCGCTGTCGGAGGGCGTGGTGCTGGCGATGCCGGTGGACCTGAAGCCGTGTGTCGGCGTGTGGCGTCCGGAGGAGTACGAGCGCTACACGCGCCGCGCGCTCGCCGAGCTGCCGCCGCTGTCGGCGCAGCTGAGCCAGCTCGAGCGCTTCTTCTACGGCAGCTCGCACGACACCGAGCTCGACGCCGCCGGGCGCATCATGGTGCCGAGCTTTCTCGGCGAGCACGCGGCGCTGGTCAAAGAGGTCGTGGTGGTGGGCGTGGGTGATCGTTTGGAGCTGTGGGCGAAGACGTCTTGGGATGAGCATCGATCGACGCTGCTGAGCGGCGTCGCGGAGGTGACCGCACGTGTTGACGCTGCTGCGTGACAGAGACGACATCCACCCGCGCGAAGAGCGCGCGCGCGAGACCCGCGCGCGCGAGACCCGCACGCTCGAGCTGGTCAGACGCCGCGCGGGCACAGGCGGGCGCGCCCGCCGCGCGCAGGGCGCGCGCGAGGACGCGGCACAAGCTGCGCGCGCGCCCGACGCGCACCTGGTGCGGGGCTCGCATACGCCGGTGCTCGCGAGCGAGCTGCTGGCGCTGCTGGACGCGCAGCCCGGCCAGCTGGCGATCGACTGCACCTTCGGCGACGGGGGGCACGCGCGGCTGGTGGCAGAGCGTCTCGGCTCCTCGGGGACGCTCGTGGCGATCGACCGCGACCCGCTGGCCGAGCAGCGCTTTGCGGCGCTCGCGGCCGAGACGGCGTGCTCGCTGCGCTTCATCCGCTCGGGCTACGCGGAGGCGCTGCAGCTGCTCGCGCGGGAGGGTCTGCGGGCCGACATCGTGTACTTCGACCTGGGCATGTCCTCGATGCAGGTGGACACGCGCGAGCGCGGCTTCTCCTACTCGTATGACGCGCCGCTGGACATGCGCATGGACCCGAGCCAGCAGTTGAGCGCACGCCAGATCGTGGCCGAGTGGGACGAGCGGCGCCTGGCGCAGCTGCTGCGCGACTTCGGCGAGGAGCGCCACGCCGGCGCGATCGCGCGCGCGATCGCGGCCCGCCGCGCGAGCGCGCCGATCGAGACGACGCTGGAGCTGGTGGAGACGATCTGCGCGGCGCTCCCCGCGCCGGCGCGCTTCGCCGGTGGGCATCCCGCCAAGCGCGCGTTTCAGGCGCTGCGCATCGCTGTCAACGACGAGCTGGGACAGCTCGACCGCGCCCTCCCGCTGGCGTGGGGGCTGCTGCGTGAGCACGGCGTGCTCGCGGCCATCTCCTTCCAGTCGCTCGAGGATCGGCGCGTCAAGCGCTTCCTCAGCGAGCGCGCCCGCGGCTGCGTGTGCCCGCCCGAGCTGCCCGTGTGCGTGTGCGGGCGTGAGCCGGAGGCGACGCTGCTGACGCGACGCTCGATCGTGCCCGGCGCGGCGGAGCTCGCGAGCAACCCGCGCGCGGGCTCCGCGCGACTGCGCGCCGCGCGCAAGCTTTCCCCGGACGCTCCCGGCGGCGCAGACGCGGCGGCGCACGAGGAGGGGCGCTAGATGGCGCCGCCCGCAGGCGCGACCGCGCCGAGTGCCCGCCCGCTCCCGCGGCCCGCCGCCCGCCCGCGGACGCGCGCCGCGCCGGCGCGCCCGCGACGCGTATCCGGTCCCGTCCACGCTCCCGCCGGCCGGCCCGCGCGCGCGACCCAGCCGCCGCCGGCGCAGGAGGGCCTCGCGCTCGGCGTACTGGGGGCGGCGCGTGTTCTCGCCGGCCATCGTGTGCTCGACCGCCTGATCCGGGGCCGCGCGTGGATCGCCTTGATCGCGTTCGCCTTGATCGGCATCGTGACGCTGCAGCTGCTGGTGCTCGCGCTGAACGCGCGCATCGGTCGCGCGCTCGTGCGCGAGGGGCGCCTGCAGCGCGAGAACGCGGCGCTCAGCATCGAAGGCTCGGAACTGGCGGCGGGCGAACGCGTGGAGGCACAGGCGGCGCGTCTGGGCATGCAGCTCGTGCCGATCGGCTCGCTGCGCTTCCTGACGGCCGATCCAAGCGCCGATCTGGCACGCGCGGCGGCGGCGCTGAACACGCCCGTGCACGGTAGCCCGGATGCGAACGGCGCATCCGCGGCACCGCCGGAAGCCGGCGCCGGTGCCGCGGGCACGGCCACGCAGGAAGCGAACGCCGCGGGCGCGGCGGACGCGGCCGGCGCTGCCACCTCGGAAGCGGCGAGCGCCGGAGCCGCCGGCGAAGGCGCCGGTGCGTCCGCGACCACGGCCACGACACCGACGACGGCGGCGCAGGACGCCACGCAAGCGCAGACGACGCCGACGGGCGCGGCCACGGCACCCTCAACGCCGGCGGCGAGCGCCGGGGCAGGCGCTGCAAGCGCCGGGGCGGCCGCGGCGGGCGGCGAAGACACGCCGGCCAGCTCCGCTGGGGGCGTGGGCGTCCCCGGCGCCGCTCAACCGTCCGGTTCGGGGTAGGGCGTGGCGCTGCTCGAGCGCCGCGTGGGCGTGATCTTCGGCTTGTTCCTCGCGCTGCTGGTGCTGGCAGCGGGGCGCACCGTGTACCTGGGGGTGCTGCGCGGCAGCACGCTGCGCAAGGCGGCCAGCGACCAGCAGCTGAGCTATGAAGCTGTGACGGCGCCGCGGGGCACGATCACCGACCGCAACGGCGTCGCGCTGGCGGTCTCCGAACCGGCTGACGAAATATCCGCGGACCCGCACCTGGTCGAACAGCCGCTGGCGGCGGCGCGGGCGCTCGCGCCGCTGCTCGGCGAGTCGCAGGCGAGCGTGCTGGAAAAGCTCTCTGAGGACAGCGGGTTCGTGTATCTGGCGCGGGCGCTGCCCGCGCGTGCCTCACAGGCGGTGCTGGCGCTGAAGCTCGCCGGTGTGAGCGCCACGCCGACGATGCGCCGCGTGTACCCGCGCGGCACGCTGGCCGCTCAGGTGTTGGGCGAGGTCGGCACCGAAGGCAACGGCCTGTCGGGCTTGGAGTACACGGACAACGCGCTGCTGCGCGGACGCTCGGGTGAACGGCGGGTGGTCAGCGACGCGCTCGGGCAGCCGGTGTCGATCACGGAAACGCGCCGCGAGCAGCCCGGCGATGCGCTGACGTTGACGCTGGACGCGAACATCCAGCAGCGCGCGGAAGACGTGCTGGGCGCGGTGGCGCGCGTGTTTGCGCCCAAAGACGCGACCGCGATCGTGATGGACCCGCGCAGCGGCGCGATCCTCGCGCTGGCGAACTGGCCGCAGGTGGACGCCAACGACCCTGGGCTCTCGCCGGCGGAAGCGATGGAGGACCGGGCGGTGGGGCTCGACTACGAACCGGGCTCGACGTTCAAGATCGTGACGGTGTCGGGCGCGTTGGAAGCCGGCCTGATAACGCCGAGCACGCCGTTCAACATCCCCGACCAGATACAGGTCGCCGAACGCGTCATCCACGACGACGACGAACATCCGGAAGAAACGCTCACCACCGGGCAGATCTTGGCGCGCTCGAGCAACGTGGGGGCGATCACGATCGCGAAACTGGAGGGCACGGAAACGTTCAACCGCTGGGTGCACCGCTACGGCTTCGGCGCGCCAACCGGCGTGGACCTGCCGGGCGAGGAAGCGGGCGTGACGCTCGCGCCGGACGAATACTCGGGCTCCTCGATGGGCAACCTGCCGATCGGCCAGGGCGAGCTGGTGACGCCGATGCAGATGGCCACGGCGTACGCGGCGATCGCCAACGGCGGCATCCTGCGCCCGCCGCACATCGTCGCGGCGATCGACGGGCGCCCGGCGCGCGAGCCCGCCGGTCACCGCATCATCTCGAGCGCCACCGCGGCGGAGCTGCGCCAGATGCTGGAAGGCGTGCTCGGCCCGGAAGGAACCGCCCACGAGGTCTCGATCCCCGGCTACCAGCTGGCGGGCAAGACGGGTACCGCGAACAAGATCAACCCAGAAACAGGGGAATACTCGCAGAGCAAATATGTGGCCTCATTCATCGGCTTTGCGCCGGCCAGCGACCCCAAGCTGTTGTGCGCGGTGGTCGTGGATGAACCGACCGCAGGCTCCATATATGGCGGCACGGTGGCGGCGCCTGCATTTGGGCAGATCATGAGCTTCGCACTGCCTTACTTGGGGATCGCGCCAGAGTGAGAAACACCAATTGCCCCCCGGGGTAGAGATAGTAAGGTACCCGGGTCGCTGCTTCACTCAAATGGGGACAAGTGGCGCACTATATGTGGCGCAACAACTAAAGCTAAGCGCAGTTACCAAGGAGGGAATTGATGAAACGGTTCAATCTGATCGGCGTGGGTGTCTTGACGGCACTGGCGCTGGGCGCTGTTGGTGTCAGCGGCGCCTCCGCATCAAATCTCGTGCTGAAGCACGAAGGAAAAGAAGCAGCAGGGGGATCTCCGGCCGTTGCGTTCGTCGTGATCGGCGGTGCTCCTGAAGAATGCGACGGCGCTTGGGAAGGCACCTTGGGCAAGAACGACAAGTCGAAGGACAAGGCATCGTTCAAAACGAGCGTCTTCAATGCATGCGAAGAATCAGGCTACTCGCTGTCGGGGAATGTGTCAGCAGCCGATATGTCAAGTGCTGGCGTGGCATCATTCAAGGGCGCGCTCACCTACACGACTCCCAAGCCGTGTACGTACACAATCAAGAAGTTCAGCACCACATTTGATCCTTCTGAAGAGTATGTGTTTGGATCTGGCGAAGCGTCTGGCAAGCTCGCCAAGGGGAGCAGCGCTTCATGCGCTAAAACGCTGACCGTCGTCACCGAGGTTGGCCCGGCGCTCTTCGAACCATTCGAAACGGACATCTAAATTCGATTCCGCAGGTTTGTGTGGCACAGGCCGTACCCCCTAATGGTTGTGGGGTGCGGCCGCTGCTACTTTTGAAGCACATCCGCTGCACTGACGACGCTGGATGAAGGAGCTCTTCGAAGCCCGGTATCGCGTTCTCTTTGAGTAGCCCTTCGAAACAGAGCTGCGGGGCTGATCGACTGAGCAGCGTGGCCCGCGCTGTGCTCGGGGACGATCCTGGGCGCACTCGACAGGCGACGCTGTGTCCGTAGACCCGGCGTGCGCCATAGGCCAGACGCCGCACCGATGCGATCGCTGTGCGTGTGCGGATCGCTATGCGTGTGCGGGCGCCACAGCGGGGGGCGGCGGGCTCCTACCCGGTGAGTAGCATCAGCCCAATGCGCCTGGACGGTTTGATCGACTCCAAGCTGGCGGGCGGGGCCGGCGCCGTGGAGATCACCGGCCTGGCCTACGACAGCCGCAGGGTGACGCCCGGCACGCTGTTCTTCTGCGTGCCCGGCTTCAACAGCGACGGCCACGAGTTCGCGCCGCAGGCGGTGCGCGCGGGCGCGGCGGCGCTGGTGGTGGAGCGGGCGCTGGGTCTCGGCGTGCCGGAGGTGGTGGTCCCCTCGGCGCGCGCGGCGATGGCGCCGGTGGCGGCGCGTTTCTACGGCGAGCCGGCGCGCGAGCTGGCGCTGGTTGGGGTGACGGGCACGAACGGCAAGACGACCACCGCGTACCTCGTGCGGGCGCTGGTGGAAGCGACGGGCGTGCAGTGCGGCCTGCTGGGGACGGTCAAGTCGGTGATCGGTGGGCGTGAGCGTGAGGTCACGCGCACGACCCCGGAGGCGATCGACCTGCAGGCGGACCTGCGCGCGATGCTCGACGGCGGCGACCGCGCGTGTGTGATGGAGGTCTCCTCGCACGCGCTGGAGCTCGGGCGCGTGGCGGCGATCGGATTTGCGGCGGCGATCTTCACGAACCTGACGCAGGACCACCTGGACTTCCACGCGAGCATGGAGGACTACTTCCAGGCCAAGCGGCGGCTGTTCGTGGCGGACGGCGGCGAAACGGGAGCCGCGCCAGCAGCGCCCGCGTCGGTGCAGGCGCCGCCCGCGTCGCCTGTGTACGCCATGCCCCCGGCCGTCAGCGCGATCAACGTCGCCGACCCCTACGGGCGGCGGCTGGCCGCGGAGGTGGCCGGTGCGCGCACGTTCGCGGTGGACATGCCGGCGGACTACAGCGCCACGGACGTGCGCTGCGATCTGGGCGGATGCGCGTTCACGCTCACCACGCCGGTGGGCGTGCGCGCGTTGACGTTGCCGATGCCGGGGCAGTTCAACGTCGCCAACGCGCTGGGCGCGCTGGCAACGGTGCACGCGCTGGGCGGCGAGCACGCGGACGCGCGGCGGCTGGATGCGCTGGTGGCGGCGCTCGCGCGCGGCGTGCGCGTGCCGGGGCGCTTTGAGCCGGTGGACGCGGGACAGGACTTCGCGGTGGTGGTCGACTATGCGCACACGCCGGACTCGCTGGAGAACGTCCTGCGGGCGGCGCGCACGCTGGTCGGCGGCGCGGACGGGCAGGGACGTGTGGTGTGCGTGTTCGGCGCGGGTGGCGACCGCGATCGCGGCAAGCGGCCGTTGATGGGCGAGATCGCCTCGCGCTTGGCGGACATCGTGCTCGTGACCTCCGATAACCCGCGCTCGGAGGACCCCGAGCAGATCATTGGGGAGATCCTGGATGGCGTGGTGGCTGCCGGCGGCGAGGCGGACGCGCGTCACGCCGCGGGCACGCAGGCGGGCCGCGGGGCGGAGCATGTGCGTGCGCTTGCGGATCGCGCGGCGGCGATTGACGCGGCGATTGCGTGCGCGCGCGGCGGCGATGTGGTGGTGATCGCGGGCAAGGGCCACGAGCAGGGACAGGAGTTTGCCCACGCCCGCAAGATCCCGTTCGACGACGTGGCGGTCGCGCGCGCTGCGCTGCACGCGCACATGCACGGGGCGGCCACCGTCGGCGACGCGTCCGCCGCGGGCGGGGCTACCGGCACGGATGCAGGCCGAATCAGGGTGGGCGGGCGATGAGGGAGTGGGATGCGCGGCGGATCGCGGCGGGCGCGGGCGCGGTGCTGCTGGCCGAGCCGGCGAGCGCGGACGGCGCGGCTGCGCGCGGGCGCCTGCCTGGCCCGTGCGGCGTGAGCATCGACTCGCGCACGCTCGCACCCGGCGAGCTGTTCGTCGGCCTGCGCGGTGAGCACGCCGACGGTGGCGAATACGCCGCGGCTGCGCTGGCGGCTGGCGCGTGGGGGGTGTTGGTGGACCCCGCGCATGCCGGCGAGCTGGCGGCGGGCGGCGCGCACGGCGAGGCAGCCGACGTGGCCGCCAACGGCGTGGTGCTGGCGCACGAGGATCCGCTGCGGGCGCTGCACGCGCTGGCGCGCGCGTGGCGGCGCGAGCTGGGTGCGCGTGGGGCGCAGGTGATCGCGATCACCGGCTCGACGGGCAAGACGTCGACGAAGGACATCCTCGCGGCGCTGCTGGAGGGCAGCGCGCGGGTGGTGGCCACGCCGGCGAACCTGAACACGGAGATCGGCCTGCCGCTGGTGCTGGCCGGCGCGGGCGCCGATGCGCAGGTGCTGGTGGTGGAGATGGCGATGCGCGGCGCCGGGCAGATCGCGCAGTTGACGGCGATCGCCGAGCCGGACGTGGGCGTGATCGTGAACGTCGGTCCGGCGCACCTGGAGCGGCTGGGGTCGCTGGAGGCGATCGCGGCGGCGAAGGCGGAGCTGATCGCCGGCCTGCGCGCCGGAGCGAGCGTGGTGGTGCCGGCGGGCGAGCCGCTGCTCGAGCGCCACCTGCGCGCCGACCTGCGCACGATCTCCTTCGGTGAGGGCGGCGAGGTGACGCTGTGTGAGCGGCGCGCGGACGGGGCGGTGCTGATCGACCATGCGGGCGAGCAGATCGAGCTGTGGCCGTCGTTCTCGCAGGCGCACAACCTGCGCAACCTGCTGGCGGCGGTGGCAGCGGCGCGTGCCCTCGGGCACACCCTGGGCGGCCCGCTGGACGTGTGCTTCTCGGCGATGCGCGGCCAGCGCGAGCAGCTGCCCGGCGGGGCGGTGCTGATCGATGACTGCTACAACGCCAACCCGATGTCCATGCGCGCAGCGATCGACGAGCTCGCACAGAGCGCCGCGGGCCGGCGCGTGGCGGTCCTCGGCGACATGCTCGAGCTGGGCGCACAGGCGACGCGCATGCACCGCGAGATCGGTGCGTACGCCGATGCTGCGGGGGTGGGGCTGCTCGTGACCGTCGGCCCGCTGGCGGCGGAGAGCGCAGCGGCGTTCGCCGGCGAGAGCCATGTGGCGGCCGACGCACGCGCGGCCGGCGAGCTGCTGGAGGGGCTGCTGCACGAGGGCGACACGGTGCTGGTGAAGGGCTCGCGCGGGGTGGGCCTGGAGCAGGTGACGGAGCGTCTGCGCGCCGGCGCCGGCGCCGGCGCCGGCCGGGGGCCGCGCTGAATGGGCCGCATCCTCATCGGGGGGACGGCCGCGCTGCTGATCTGCATCTTCCTGAGCCCCAAGTTCATCGAGTTCCTGCGCAAGCGCGAGTTCGGCCAGCACATTCGCGAGGACGGCCCGGAGGGTCACCACCAGAAGGCCGGCACGCCGACGATGGGTGGGGTGATCGTGTTCCTGGCGGTGGGCATCTCGTATCTGATCCTCACCGACTACGAATGGCGCTCGCTGGGCGTGTTCGGGGCGGCGATCGCGTGCGCGCTGCTGGGCTTCGCCGACGACTACACGAAGCTGATCCGCCGCCGCTCGCTGGGGCTGCGGGCGCGCACGAAGCTGGGGGTGACGATCGCGATCTCGCTGGGCCTGTGGTACGTGGCGCGCTACAAGGCGAACCTGGCGCCGACGCTGGATCTGTACTTCGTGGACTACCACATCGACCTCGGCCCGTTCTACCCGCTGCTGATCTACCTGGTGGTCGCGGGCACGACCAGCGCGGTCAACCTCACCGACGGCCTCGACGGCCTGGCGGCGGGCTGCGCGGCGATCGTGCTGCTGGCGTACATCGGCATCACGTTCCTGACCGAAGACTTCGACATGGCGATGCTGGCGGGCTGCCTGGTGGGCGCGTGCATCGGCTTTCTGTGGTTCAACGCGTTCCCGGCGACGATCTTCATGGGCGACACCGGCTCGCTCGGGCTGGGCGGCGCGATCGCGGGCCTGGCGGTGATGACCAGGACGGAGGCGCTGCTGGTGCTGCTGGGCGGGATCTTCGTGATCGAGGCGCTGTCGGTGGTGATCCAGGTGATCTCCTTCCAGATGACGCGCAAGCGGGTGTTCTTGATGGCGCCGATCCACCACCATTTCGAGCTGCAGGGGTGGTCGGAGACGAAGATCATCCTGCGCTTTTGGATCGTCGCGTCGATCTGCGGCGCGATCGGCTTCACGATCTATCGTCAGAGCAGGGGGCTGTGAAGAGGCTTCTGCGCGCGCGCGTCGAAGTGTCCACGGATGCCAACAGCGCGAGCACGTTTGGCCACGGCCGGCCGGGGACGGCGCGCGCAAAAGCCGAACGCTCGCCCGAGGGCGAGCGCCGCGCGCCCGGCCGGCCGCCGGGCCGCGGAGCGCACGCTGGAGCACCGCATGTTGATGACCGCCACCATGTGCCTGCTGGCGTTTGGCGCGGTGATGGTCTACAGCGCCTCCTCGGCGACGTCACTGTTGCAGGGCGAAGGCTACGGCGACGGCTACCTGGTGAAGTTCCTCGCGTTCGGTGCGGTGGGGCTGGTGTTGATGCAGCTGCTGGCGCGCGACGGCGTGGCGAAAGTGCACCGCATCACCGCGCCGCTGCTGGCCGTGTCGTTCGTGCTCGTGCTGGCCGTGCACATTCCGCACGTGGGCGTGGCGGTGAACGGCGCGCGGCGCTGGATCGGCCCGAGCTTCGTGCAGTTCGAGCCGGCGGAGCTGATGAAGCTCGCGCTGGTGCTGTACACGGCGACGCTGCTGGCCAAGCGCCCGCACAGCGTGCACGATCTGCGCGAGCTGGCGCGCCCGCTGCTGGCGGTGGTGGGCGCGGCCTGCCTGCTGGTGTTCACCCAGCCGGACCTGGGCACGGCGATGGTGATCGCGTTCACGGTGGCGGCGATGCTGATCGCGGCGGGCATGCCGGCGCGCAAGCTGGCGACGGTCGCGGGGACGGTGCTCGCGCTGGTGCTGATGTATGCGCTCGTGCAGCCGTACGCGCGGGCGCGGCTGACATCGTTCATGGACCCCTGGGCGCACGCCTCCTCGAGCGGCTTTCAGTCGGTGCAGGGACAGATCGCGATCGGCTCGGGCGGGCTGTTTGGCGTCGGGCCGGGGCAGTCGGTGCAGAAGATCTTCTATCTGCCGGAGGCGCCGACGGACTTCATCCTGGCCGTGATCGGCGAGGAGCTCGGCGTGGTGGGCGTGTGCGCGCTGCTGTTCCTCTACGGGCTGATCGCGTACGCGGGGCTGCGCGCGGCGAAGGCGGCGCGCAGCCTGTACAGCGCGCTGATCGCGGTGGGCGTGACCGCGCTGATCGTCTCGCAGGCGGTGCTGAACACGTTCGCCGTGCTGGGCCTCGCGCCGCTGACGGGCGTGCCGCTGCCGCTGGTCTCCTACGGCTCGAGCAGCATGGTGGTGACGCTCGCGGCGATGGGCCTGCTGCTGAACGTGGCGGCGGGCGCGACCGGGCACGTGCGCGCTGTGGCGCCGCCGCGCGGCAGGGTGACGCGCGGCGGGCGGGCGCCGGCGCGCGACACGGACACCCGGCAGGCGCCGCGCCGCGCGCCTGGCTGGCGTCCCGGCGACGCACGCCCGCGCGAAACGGCACGATGGAGCGCTGATGGACAGGCCGCGCAGGATCGTGATAGCCGCGGGCGGGACCGCCGGACACGTGGTGCCGGCGCTCGCGGTGGCGGCCGCGCTGCGGGCTGAGGGCGCGCAGGTCGAGTTCGTGGGCGGCGAGCGCGCCGAGGCACAGCTGGTGCCGGCGGCGGGCTTCCCCCTGCACACCTTGTCGGTGCGTGGCCTGCACCGCTCCAACCCGCTGCTGGCGCTGCAGGCGCTGGCGCTGTCGGCGGCGGCGCTGGCACGCGCGCGGGCGTTGCTCGCGCGCGTAGCGCCGGACGCGGTGATGGGCGGCGGCGGCTATGTGGCCGGCCCGGTGGGGCTGGCGGCGCTCAGCCTGGGCATCCCGCTGGTGCTGACCGAGGCGGACAGCCACCTGGGGCTCACCAACCGGCTGCTCGCGCCGTTCGCGCGCCGCGTGTGCCTGGCGTTCCCGCTGGCGGCCCGCAACGGCACGCGCTACCGGGTGACCGGGCGTCCGATCCAAATGCCAGCGCACGACCGCGCCGCGGCGCGCGAGCGCTTTGCGGTCGACGCGCAGGCGACATGCGTGCTGGTGTTCGGCGGCTCGCTGGGCGCGCGCTCGATCAACCTGGCCGCGATCGAGGCGTTCGCGGGGGCGGACCTCCACGTGCTGCACGTGTGCGGCGTGCGCGACCACGACGAGCTGCGCGCGCGCATGACGGCGGGGGGCTACGACCTACGCGCGACCATGCCGGCGGGCGGCTACGACCTACGCGCGCCGATGCCGGCGGGTGGCTACGACCTGCGCGCATATCTCGACCGGGAGGCGTTCGCCGACGCGCTGTCGGCGGCCGACCTGGTGGTGGCGCGCGCGGGCGGCTCGGTGTTTGAGATCGCCGCCCACGGGCTGCCCGCGATCCTGGTGCCCTACCCGCACGCGTCAGCCGACCACCAGAGCGAGAACGCGCGCTGGATGGCGCAGGCGGGCGCCGCGGTGACGATCCCGGACAGCGAGTTGACGCCGGCGCGCCTGCGCGCCGAGATCGACGCGTTGCTCGCCGACGGCGAGCGCCTGGCGGAGATGGCGCGCGCGTCTGCCAGCCTCGCTCGCCCGCAGGCCGCGCGCGACGTGGCCGAGGAGCTGTTGGAAGCGGCGAGCGGATGAGCGCGACGGAGCCGCCGTCAGGCGCGGGCAGCGGGTTCGGGCGCCCGCCGAGCGAGCACGGCGCGCTGGAGCGTCCGTGGCGCGGGCGGCGGCTGCACTTCGTGGGCGTGGGCGGCGCGGGCATGAGCGCCTATGCGCGGGCGGCGTACGCGTTGGGGGCAGAGGTCAGCGGCTCGGATCGTGCCGCCTCGCCGTACGCCGAGCGCCTGGCGGCCGACGGCATCCTGCGGGCGCGCATCGGCCACCGCGCGGGGAACGTGCCGGCGGGCGCGGGCGTGGAGCTCGTGTACTCCTCGGCGGTGGCCGCGGACAACGTAGAGCGCGTCGCGGCCCGCGAGCGCGGCATCGCCGAGCACCCGCGTGCGCAGCTGCTGGCGGAGCTGACGGGCATGCGGCGCACGATCGCGGTGGCGGGCACGCACGGCAAGACGACGACCGCGTCGATGCTCGCGCACGCGCTGCGCGCTGCCGGCCTGCAGCCGGGTTGGCTGGTGGGCGCGCCGATCGGCGGCGGCTTGGCGAACGCGGAGTGGGGGGCGGGCGAGTGGCTGGTGGTGGAGGCCGACGAGTCCGACCGCTCGATGCTGAGCCTGAACGTGGAGGTGGCGGTGCTGACGAACGTGGAGCTCGACCACCACGCGACGTTCTCCTCGCTCGCTGAGCTGCGCGAGACGTTTCGCGAGTTCCTCGTGCGCGCCCGCCGCGCGGCGGTCGTGTGGGACCGCCCGGAGCTGCTCGAGCTGACCCGCCGGCCGGGGCGCGCCCAGCCAGAGCGTCCGCTCCCCCAGCACCGGCCACCGCTGGGCAGCGAACCGCCGCCGGGCATCGAGGTCGTCCCCTACGACGTGCCCGACGTGGTGCTCGTGCCCGGTGGCTCGCGCTTTCGCTGGCGCGGTCACGATGTCGCGCTGGCGGTCCCCGGAGCCCACAACGCGCTCGACGCGGCGGCGGCGCTCGAGGTGGTGCGCCTGACGGGAGCAGACGAGCACGTGGCGCTCGCCGCGCTGGCGGACTTTCCCGGCGCCGGCCGGCGCTTTCAGGCGCTGGGGATGACCGGGAGCGGCGCGCGCGTGTATGAGGACTACGCCCACCATCCGACGGAGATCGCCGCCACGCTGGCCGGCGCGCGCACGCTGGCCCCCCGGCGCCTGGTGGCGGTGTTCCAGCCGCACCTGTACTCCCGCACGCAGCTGCTGGCGCGCGAGTTCGGCGTGGCGCTGGCGCACGCGGACGTGACGGTGGTGCTCGACGTGTACCCGGCGCGCGAGCGCGCGGCGGACCATCCCGGCGTGAGCGGGCTGCTCGTGGCGCAGGCCACCGCCGACGCGGCGCGCGGGGCGCCCGTGTACTGGCTGCCATCGTTCGCGGACGCAGAGCCGGTGTTGCGCGGTCTGCTGCGCGACGGCGACGTGTGCGTGGTGATGGGCGCAGGCGACGTCGATGAGCTGGCGCGGGAGCTGGTGCGCTCGTGAGTGCGGCCCCGTCTCGCCCGTCGGCGCTGCGGGCCAACCACGCGCTGGCGCGCCTGACGACCGTGAAGACCGGCGGAGCAGCCGAGTGGTTCGCGCGCGCCGGCAGCGAAGCGGAGCTGGCCGAGCTGCTGGCGTGGGCGGACGCGCAGGCGCTGGCGGTCAACGTCGTGGGCTCGGGCTCCAACCTGCTGGTCGCCGATGACGGTGTGCGGGGCCTGGTGTTGAAGCTGGACGGCGAGCTCGCGGCGATCTCCGTGCAGGGCGAGCGCATCGTGTGCGGCGGCGGCGCGCGGCTGCCGGCGGTGGCCAGCGCGGCGGCACGCGCCGGCCTGTCGGGAATCGAGTTCGGCGTGAACATCCCCGGCACCGTGGGCGGCGCGGTGCGGATGAACGCCAACGCCTACGACGGGCAGCTGGGGCGCGTGCTGGAGTGGGTGCAGATCGTCACCGCCGCGGGCGTCGAGCGTCGTGAGCCGCACGCGCTCGGCTTCGCCTACCGCCGCTCCAACCTCGTGTCCGGCGAGGTCGTGGCGTGCGCGTCGCTGCTGCTGGCGAGGGCGGATGCACAGAGCGTGAAGGCGAGCCTGCAGGAGATGCGCCGCCGCCGCCACGAGGCCCAGCCGCAGGGGATCAAGACGTTCGGCTCGACGTTCAAGAACCCCGAGGATCCCCGCGCCGAAGGTCGCAGCGCGGGGCTGCTGCTGGCGGACGCCGGCTGCAACGGCCTGGCGATCGGCGGCGCGCGCTTCGCGCCCAAGCACGCGAACTTCATCGAGAACACCGGCGCCGCCACCACCGCCGACGTGGTGGCGGTGATGGCCGAGGGCCGCCGCCGCGTGCTGGAGCGCTTCGGCGTGGCGCTCGAGCCGGAGGTGCAGACGCTGGGGGACGTGCGCTTTCCTTGGTAGGGCCAGGTGGCAGGTGCTGGTCGTTAGCATCTGCACGGAGGTCGACTGTGCTGCGTAGGATTGGTCTTTGGCTCAGGCCGGCAGGGTGGCCACCGCTGCCGGACGGCGTATGCCGCCGGACGCTGCTGCTCGCATGGTCCGCGATCGTCGCGCAGGCGATTTTCATCGCTGGCTGGGTGCTCGGCGGCGCGCTCGAAGCCCACTACTCGCCGCTGCGCCAGTACATCAGCGAGCTTGGGCGGCGCGGCGCGGCGCACCCGTGGATCTTCTCCATCTCGGTCGCAATCTGGGGTCTGGGATTCATCGGCCTTGCGATCGCGCTCGCGCCGGCGCTGCGCACGCGACCCTCCGCGAAGGCGATGCCGCTCCTGTTCGTGCTCGCGGGCGCATGCGCGATCGCCGTAGCCCCGCTGCGCATGGACTGCTCGCCGACCGTGAGCCATCTCTGCAGGTTGCGTGAACTCGCGGGCACCCTGTCATGGCATCACTACGCGCACGAGTGGGCGAGCCTGGGAATCAACGCGTTCCTGTTGCTGACGCCGTTTGCGATCGCGCGCTCCGCTTGGCCGGGGCGGCTCGCGCGACTGACCCTCGGCGGCGGCCTCGCGGTGCTGGCCGTGTGGGTCGTCACCTCCTACGGGCTGCACGACCACATCGCCGGCTATCAAGGCCTCGAAGAGCGCCTGTGGGCGCTGGTGGCGCAGGTGTGGACCGTGTTGTGCGCGACGGCGTTGATCCTCGAGGCGACGCTCGATCCCGACGCCGTGCACCCTGCGCCCCAGCCGCGGGAGCTTTGGCCCCTCACCGCGACCGCGAGCGCCGATCCGAGCTGAGGCGGATGAGGTGACGGAGACCTGCTCGCCGTGGTGGGCGCAGGTGCGTGACATGTGGCGCTTGGGCAGGCCGTCCGCGGAAGCGCTGCGGCGTGCATCTCGAGCATGTTCTTCGTCGATCGCCGCGGTCGCGCGCTGCTCTACTACGTGTACTGACCGGAGGGGCGCTGAGGAGTTGTAGGGGTTCACGCGGCGAGGTCGAAGACCCCGTGAATGAGCCGCTCGCTCGCAGCCGCGCCCACGCGTCATGGTCGCGGCGCGCCCGTCTCGCGGCGCGCCGGACGCCGGCCGCCGGCGCCGGCGATGGGCGTGCCGCGTCCGCTGGCCGCCGCGGCGAGCCTGTTGCCCACGGCGGCGGCCTGGCTCGCGCGGCACCGGCGGCTGCGCATGGCGCTGCTTACGCTCACGCTCGTCCTGGCGCTGCTGGCGGGCGGCTGGCTGTGGTTTCGCCAGTCGTCGTTCGTCGCCATCCAGCGTGTGCGCATCAGCGGCGTGCACGGCCAGGACGCGGCGGCGGTGGAAGCGGCGCTCACGCAGGCCGCGCGCGGCATGAGCACGCTGGACGTGAGCGATGGCACGCTGCGTGCGGCGGTGGCGCCGCTGCGCGTGGTGCGCGAAGTACGCGCGATCCCGAGCTTCCCGCACGCGCTGCGCATCGAAGTGCTCGAGCAGCTCCCCGTGGCAAGCCTGAGCGTGGGCGGCGTGCGCACAGCGGTGGCGGCCGACGGCGACGTGCTCGGCCCGGCGCTGCTGTCGAGCTCGCTGCCGAGCATCAGCGGCTCGCCTTCCGGCGCCGCCGCCGCAACCGGGAAGCATGCCGCAGACAGTTTCGGGGAGGATGCCGCAGACGATGCGGCCGCGCCTGCCGCCGGACAGCGCGTCGGCGGCGCCACCCTGCTGGCTGAGCTGACCGTGCTCGGCGCTGCCCCCGCACTGCTCGCGAGGCACGTAGAACGGGTGTTCACCGGTGCGGAGGGTCTCACGGTGGCGATGCGCAACGGGCTGCTCGTGTACTTCGGCGACGACGTGCGCCCGCACGCCAAGTGGCTGTCGCTCGCACGCGTGCTCGCCGACCAGAGCTCCGCCGGCGCCTCCTACATCGACGTGCGCGTGCCCTCCCATCCGGCCGCCGGCTTCCCCGCAGGCGTGAGCCCGCCGGACGCCAGCACGTCCGCCGGCGCAGGCTCCGCCGGCGAACAGCCGGGTGGCACGGAATCGACCGTCGCCGCGCTCGCCGCCGACCTGGCGAGCAGCGGCGAAGTGTCCTCGCCTGCGAGCGCCAGCGAACCCAGCGCCGCATCGCCGCCAGCCGCAGAAACGACCGCCGCGTCGCCCTCCGAAGCGGCCTCCAGCTCTCAGGCGCCCCCACCGGCAGGCGCCGAAACAAGCCCCGCCCCGCCAGCCGAAGGCACGGCATCCGCCGGGACTTCAGCCGGCGGCTAGAACACTCATGCTTCAGTCGAGACTTAGGCCATTATCCAGAGAACTCTCAGCCAGTAGTTGAGACTTGCGTAACATGCAACGTTCGTTGCGAGAGTGGACGCCTTCGTTGACAGGGCGAAGTTCCCTGCATAACGTGCACATCCCTCGGGTCGGGCGAAGAGTATGCTGCGAACCCTTAATTCCTACTGAAGGCTTCGGACACCATCATGGAGAGCGGCGGAAGCTATCTGGCGGTCATCAAGGTCGTGGGCGTCGGCGGCGGCGGCACGAACGCGGTCAGCCGCATGGTCGACGCGGGACTGCGCGGCGTGGAGTTCATCGCCGCCAACACCGACGCGCAGGCGCTCGCCATGTGCGACGCGGACGTCAAGCTGAACATCGGGCACGAGTCCACCAAGGGCCTCGGCGCGGGCGCCAACCCGGACGTCGGGCTGGCTGCTGCCTCGGAGTCGCGCGATGACATCAAGGAGGCGCTCAAGGGCGCTGACATGGTGTTCGTGACCGCCGGCGAGGGCGGCGGCACGGGCACGGGCGCCGCGCCGGTGATCGCGGAGATCGCCAAGAACGAGATCGGCGCGCTGACCGTCGGTGTGGTCACGCGCCCGTTCGAGTTCGAGGGCTCCCAGCGCGCGCGCCAGGCGATCGAGGGCATCGAGCGGCTGCGCGAGGTCGTGGACACGTTGATCGTGATCCCCAACGAGAAGCTGCTCGCGGTGGTCGAGCGGCGCACCTCGATGCTCGACGCGTTCCGCGAGGCCGACAACGTGCTGCGCCAGGGCGTGCAGGGGATCACCGACCTGATCACCATCCCCGGCCTCATCAACCTCGACTTCGCCGACGTGCGCACGATCATGCAGGACGCCGGCTCCGCGCTGATGGGCATCGGCACCGGCAGCGGCGAGAGCCGCAGCGCCGACGCCGCCCGGGCCGCCATCTCCTCGCCGCTGCTGGAAGAGTCGATCGACGGCGCCACCGGCATCCTGCTGAACATCACCGGCGGCAAGGACCTCGGCCTGTTCGAGGTCAACGACGCCGCCGAGATCATCCAGCACGCCGCCGACTCGGGCGCCAACATCATCTTCGGCGCGGTCATCGACGAGGGCATGTCCGACGACGTGCGCGTGACCGTCATCGGCACCGGCTTCGACCACCGCGCCGGACGCGGCGCCCGCCGCGAGACGCGCACCACGCGCCCCGACCGCGGCCCGCGCATCTCCGACCGCCAGCGCTCCTCGCTGGAGATCTCCGACGACGACATCGACGTCCCGCCGTTCCTCAGGTAGTTCCAAGTCGTGCATCCGCGGTAGCTGCCAGACTCGCGCCGATGGGCCGTCTGGTGACATTGGGGGTGACGGTGAGCGCGGTGCTCGTGGCGTGGCTCTTGGCGCCGGTGGCGCTCGCGCAGGTGAGCGCGGACAACGCGGCCGCGACGGCGAGCTACCTGCACGAGGACTACGCCACCACGCGCGCCGAGGTCAAGCAGATTCCGGCGGCGATCGCGGCGATTGAAGCACTCGCCACGCGGCTTCACGCGGAATGTCCGGGTGTGCTCGCGAACAGGCCGAGACCGGCCCCCGGCGTGCCACTGAGCGCCAGCGGGCTGGAGATCGCCGACGAGGAGGCCGACGCTGCGTTTGGGGTTGCAGAACACGTCGAATACGGCCGTGACCGTGCATTCGCGCGGGCGGTTTCGCACCTGCATTGGAGCGATCGCGCCCTGACTCGGCTGGTGCACTCTGGCACCGCCGACGCGGTCCAGCAAGCCGCGCTGGCGACCCCCGACCTGTGTGCGGACGCGCGGGCGTGGGTGAGCAGCGGCTACCAGACCGTCTCCGCCGCGACGGCGTCCTACGTGCACCGCTGCGCGACGCTCTCGGGCGCGACGGAAGGGGTCGAAGCGAAGATCATGCACGAGCTCACGCGCTACGAGAACCAATCCGACAAGCACATCGCGCGGCAGATCGCCCACCTCGAAAAGTCAGCGCTCTCCAGTGATCTGGCCAAGGTCCTCGCGGCCCTCGGCAAGGTCGGCGAAGCGCTGGAAGGCGGCTCGACGGCTCCCGCGGCCTAAGCCGGCTGGTCGTTGGCCTGACGCTAGCCTGGGGCCATGTCCCCGATCGCCTCGCCGCCGCTGCGTCGCACGCCGCTGTATGAGTGTCACCGCGCCGCCGGCGCCCGCCTCGTGGAGTTCGCCGGCTGGGAGATGCCCGTCCAATATCAGGGCGTGCGCCAGGAGCACATGGCGGTGCGCCAGGCGTGCGGCGTGTTCGACGTCTCGCACATGGGCCAGATCGAAACCAGCGGGCCGGGCGCCGCGCAGCTGCTGCAACGGCTGCTGTCCAACGACCTCGGCAAGCTCGGCGTCGACGGTGCGCAGTACAGCGTGCTGTGCCGCGAGGACGGCGGCGTGCTCGACGACCTGTTCACCTACCGGCTGGACGTCGAGCGTTACCTCACCGTCACCAACGCCGCCAACCACCTGCGCGATCTCGCGTGGTTCTGTGCCCGTGCGGACGAGCGCGACGACGTGCGCGTCGAGGATCGCATCGAGGACTGGGCGATGCTCGCCGTGCAAGGGCCGCTCGCGCGCGAGCTCGTACAGGCGATCTCCGACCAGCCGCTGCCGGCGCGCATGAGCGCCGCGCCGCGCCGCCTCGCCGGTGCCGAGGCGATCGTGTGCGGCACCGGCTACACGGGCGAGGAAGGCGTCGAGCTGCTGTGCGAGGCGGAGGACGCCCCCGCGCTGTGGGACGAGCTCGTGCGGCGCGGCGCCACACCCGCGGGGCTCGGCGCGCGCGACACGCTGCGCCTGGAGGTGTGCTTTCACCTGTACGGCCACGACCTGTCCGTCGAGCGTGGGCCGATCGAGGCGGGGCTCGGCTGGTGCTGCAAGGAGGACACTGCTTTCATCGGCTCCGAGGCCGTGCGCGAGACGCGGCGCAAGGGCCCGGCCGAACGGCTCGTGGCGTTCACGGTGGACGGAGGCATCGCCCGCCAGGGCAACCCCGTGCGCGGCGGCGGCGTGGTCACCAGCGGCACCTTCTCCCCGTGCCTGCAGACCGGCATCGGGCTCGCCTACGTCCCCGCCGCGCGTGCCGAGACGGGTGGCGAGCTGGAGATAGACGTTCGTGGCAAGATGCGCCGCGCCGTGGTCAAGGACAAGCCGCTCTACAGAAGGGACGCGTAAATGGCCCAGGGCACCTACCCCGCCGAGCTGCTCTACCACCCCGAGCACGACTGGGCGCGCATCAGCGACGAGGACCCCGCGCTCGCCACGTTCGGCATCACCTGGTACGCGCAGGATGCGCTCGGGGAGGTCGTGTTCTTCGAGGCGCCCGCCCCCGGCAGCGCGCTCAGCAAGGACACGCCGTACACGGAGGTCGAGTCCGTGAAGGCCGTCTCAGACGTCGTCGCGCCGCTGTCCGGGGAGGTCGTCGAGGTCAACCAGGCGGTCGCCGAGAACCCAAACATCATCAACGAGGACCCCTACGGCGAGGGCTGGCTGGTGAAGGTGCGCCTGTCCGACCCCGCCGAGTGCGAGGCGCTGCTCGACGCCGGCGCCTACATGGCCACGCTGGGCGGCAGTTGAGCCGCTACACCGCCATCACGCCCGCCGACCTGCAGGCGATGCTCGCCGCGATCGGCGTGGGCTCCGCGCAGGAGCTCTTCGCGCGCCAGATCCCCGCCGCCGTGCGCCTGCAGCGCGAGCTCGAGCTGCCCGACGCGCTGCCAGAGCAGGACGTCTACGAGCACCTGCGCGCGCTCGCCGCGCGCAACGTCAGCGTCGAAGACCAGCTGAGCTTCCTCGGCGCCGGCATGTACGACCACTACGTGCCCGCGCTCATCGACATGCTCATGGAGCGCTCCGAGTTCCTCACGCCGTACACCCCCTACCAGCCAGAGATCTCCCAGGGCGGCCTGCAGGTGATGTTCGAGTACCAAACCGCCATCTGCGAGCTCACCGCGCTGCCCGTCGCCAACGCCTCCGTCTACGAGGGGCCCTCCGCGGTCGCCGCCGCCGCCTACCTGGCCAAGCTGCACAACGGCCGCCCGCGGATCGTCGTCAGCGCGGGACTTCACCCGCACTCCACGCAAACGCTGCGCACGTACGCGCACGGCTACGGCATGGACGTGATCGAGGTGCCATTGCGCGAGAGCGTCACCGACCCCGACGCGTGGGCGCAGGCGATCGCCGCCGCCGGCAGCGAGCTCAGCGCCGCGATCTTCGCCCAGCCCAACTTCTACGGCGCCGTCGAGGACGCCGCTGCGCTCAGCGAGTCCGCGCGCCAGGCCGGAGCGCGAGAGGACGCCGCCGGCCAGGCGCCGGGCGGTGGGGCGCCGGGCGGTGGGGCGCCGGGCGGTGGGGCGCCGGGCGGTGGGGCGCCGGGCGGTGGGGCGTCGGGCGGTGGGGCGCCGGGCGAGTCCGCGCGCGACGTCGGGCCGGTGGTGATCGCCCAGGTCGACCCGATCACGCTCGGCGTGCTCGCCGCGCCCGGCGAATGCGGCGTCGACGTGGCCGTCGGCGAGGGCCAGCCGCTCGGCAACCGCCTGGACTTCGGCGGCCCGTCGTTCGGGCTGTTCGCCGCGCGCGAGCCCTACCTGCGGCGGATGCCGGGGCGGATCGCCGGGGAGACCACCGACGTGGACGGCCGCCGCGGCTTCGTGCTCACGCTGCAGACGCGCGAGCAGCACATTCGCCGTGAGAAAGCCACCTCCAACATCTGCACCGCGCAGGCGCTCAACGCGCTCGGCGGCGTCGTGTACCTCAGCTGGCTGGGGCGCCGCGGGATCGTCGAGCTCGGCGAGCTGCTCATCAAGCGCGCCCACTACGCGCGCCAGACGCTCGCCGCCATCCCTGGCATGGAGCCGTTCCACGACCAGCCCGTCGTGCGCGAGTTCGCGCTGCGCCTCGACGCCGACGTCCCCGCCGTGCGCGCCCGCTGTCTGGCGGAGGGCGTCAACCCCGGCGTCGACCTGCAAGCGCTCACCGCGCGCGAGGAGGACCGCGGCGGGCTGCTCGTGGCGATCACCGAGCGCCGCACGCGCGCGGACATCGACCGGCTCGCCGCGGTGCTCGGCGCGGCCGTCAAGGCGGAGCGGCGGACGGCGGTGGCGGCGTGAGCGCCAACGCGGGCGGCGGCGTGAGCGCCAACTCGGGCCGTGGCGGCGTGAGCGCCATCGCGAGGACCGAGCTGCCGCTGCAGCGCGAGCCGGTGCGCACGATCTTCCAGAAGGGCGCGCCCGGCCGGCGCGCGTTCACCTGCCCGGCCACCGACGTGCCCGACGTCGACGTCTCGCAGCTGTTGCCCGCGCGCTTTCGCCGCGCGCACGCGCCGCGCCTGCCGGAAGTCTCGGAGCCGGAGATCGTGCGCCACTACGTCGGCATCTCCAAGCGCAACTTCGACCTCGACTCCGGCTTCTACCCGCTGGGCTCGTGCACGATGAAGCACAACCCGCGCCTGCACGAGCGCGTCGCCGCGCTCGCCGGCCATGCGCGACTGCACCCGCTGCAGGACGCCGCGCACGCGCAGGGCGCGCTCGAGCTGATGTGGAACCTGCAGGGCGCGCTCGCCGAGATCTCCGGGCTGCCGCACGTCTCGCTGCAGCCCTCCGCCGGCTCCCACGGCGAGCTCGCCGGCGTGCTGCTCACGCGCGCCTACCACGAGGATCGCGGCGAGCGCCGCCACAAGGTGCTCGCACCGGACACCGCGCACGGGACCAACCCGGCGACCGTCACCATGGCCGGATATGAGCTCGTCAAGCTCGCCACCGGCGCCGACGGCGGGATCGACATCGACGACCTGCGCGCCAAGGCCGACGGCGACGTCGCCTGCCTGATGCTCACCAACCCCAACACGCTCGGCCTGTTCGACCGGAACATCGTGGAGATCGCGCAGATCGTGCACGACGTCGGCGCCACCCTGTACTACGACGGCGCCAACCTCAACGCCGTCATGGGCCTCTCGCGGCCCGGCGACATGGGCTTCGACATCGTGCACTTCAACCTGCACAAGTCCTTCACCCAGCCGCACGGCGGCGGCGGGCCCGGCTCCGGGCCGATCGCCGTCTCCGCGCGCATCGAGCCGTTCCTGCCGGTGCCCGTGATCGTACGCGGGCAGGACGGCACGTTCGCGTTCGACTACCAGCGCGAAAAGACGATCGGGCGCCTACGCGGCTTCCACGGCAACTACGGCTGCTTCGTGCGCGCCTACGCCTACATCCGCTCGCTCGGCGCCGACGGCCTGAAGGACGTCTCCGAAACGGCCGTGCTGAACGCCAACTACCTGCTCGCGCGGCTGCAGGAGCACGGCGTGGCCGAGTACCTCCCGCTGGCCTTCGGCGAGCTGTGCATGCACGAGTTCGTGCTGTCCGGCGAGCCGATGAAGCGGCGCCTGCAGATCAAGACGCTGGACCTCGCCAAGCGGCTGCTGGACTTCGGCTTCCACCCCCCGACGGTGTACTTTCCGCTGCTGGTGGAGGAGGCCCTGATGGTCGAGCCGACGGAGACCGAGACGAAGGAGACGCTCGACGCCTTCGCGGCCGCCGTGGCGGCGATCCTGAGCGAGGCCCGCGAGGACCCGGAGGTGGCCGCCGGGGCGCCGTACGAGACGCCCGTGCGGCGCCTGGACGAGGCCGAGGCCGCCAAGCGGCCGGTCGTGCGAGAGGCCCTCTAGGTAGGCCGGAAGCTCGGCCGGTGCGCAGCTTCTCGGGGATCCAGCCGACCGGGCGCAAGCACCTCGGCAACCAGATCGGGGCGATCTCCCAGTACGTTGAGGCCCAGGACCGCGGCGAGGGGATCTTCTGCATCGTCGACCTGCACGCGATCACGGTCGCCTACGACCCCGCCGAGCTGCGTGAGCGGACCCACGACACCGCGGCGATCCTGCTGGCGGCGGGACTCGACCCGGCCCGCTGCATCCTGTTCCGCCAGAGCGACGTCCCCGAGCACACCGAGCTGACCTGGCTGCTGACCTCGCTGGCCGAGCTCGGGCGCCTGCAGCGGATGCACCAGTTCCGCGAAAAGAGCCCGGCGCAGCGCGAGCTCGTGTCGGCCGGCCTGCTGCTGTACCCGGTGCTGCAGGCCGCCGACGTGCTCGCCTACCGGGCCGACGAGGTCCCCGTGGGCGAGGACCAGCGCGAGCACCTCGAGCTGATGCGGGACCTGGCGCGGCGCTTCAACGCCCGCTTCGCCGGCGGGGAGGAAGTGCTGCGCGTGCCCGACCACCGCATCCCCGCCGTGGGGGCGCGGATCATGGACCTGCAGGAGCCGACGCGGAAGATGTCGACCACGCTCTCCGCCGGGCAGGGCATCGTGTACGTGCTCGACGAGCCCGAGGCGATCCTCAAGAAGCTGCGCAGCGCCGTCACCGACTCCGGCAGCGAGATCGCTCGCGGCGCCGACAAGCCGGGGATCACGAACCTGATCGAAATCCTCGCCGCCGTCCGCGGCCAGGATCCGGCCGCCGTCGAAGCCGAGTTCGCGGGGGCCGGCTACGGCGCCTTCAAGGGCGCCGTCGGCGAGGCCGTGGTCGAGTACCTGGCCCCGATCCGCGAGCGCTACGGCGAGCTGC
>DATJRV010000038.1:0-1024 GCA_035504435.1 Solirubrobacteraceae bacterium | reverse complement strand
GTCGGCGGCCGCGAACAACCCGATCGTGCGCCATTCGCCCGGAGCCTGCGGCGGGCGCCACAGGCGCAGGACGTGACCCTGCGCGGCGAGCTCACGCGTGTGCGCGGCCTCGCGGGCCCGGACGTCGTCCACCGCTTCCTGGGACGTGCCCGCGGGAACATGAGTGATCATCGTGACGAGGTACTCCACGTTCTTCGCCTCCTCGGCGCTCAGTGACGAGGCGGTTTGTACGTGCCGCCTGCAGTGATCTTTCCCCATCCAGCGTCGCGCGCAGTGGGCCGGGTTCGCCTCCGTGACAGTCCCTGGCCGGCATCCCGGGCAGCCCTGGGCTCGTCAGCCGGGAAAGTCGCCCGCGGCGTGTGACAGCGCCTGGCGCAGCTGCCGGCGGGAAGTGATGCCAAGCTTCGTGAACACCCTGCGCAGGTGCCACTCGATCGTGCGCGCGCTGAGGAAGAGCTCGGCGCCGATCTCCGCGTTCGTTCGCCCGTCCCGGGCACGCAAGGCGATCTGCAGCTCCTGCGCGGTGAGCTCGCTGACCGTTTCCACCGTGCGCTTCCGTACCGTCTCACCCGTGGCCAGCAGCTCGCGACGAGCACGCTCGGCGAAGCCCTCGGCGCCCATGGCCGAGAACATGTCGTGGGCGACCCTGAGCTGAGCGCGGGCGTCCGTGAGACGATCTTCGCGGCGCAGCCACTCCCCGAAGAGCAGATGGGAGCGGGCGAGCTGAGCGCGAATTCGTGTCCGGGACAGGTGCTCGATCGACTCCCGGTACGCGCGCTCAGCACCGTCACCGTCGCCGAGCAGGGCGCGAACGCGAGCCTCCATTCCCAGCACCCAGTCGGTAGGCAGCACGAGCGCGTGCTCGGACAGCCACTCCTGCGCGGCCCGGACGAGCGGTACTTCACCGGTCCTGGCCGCCGCCTCGGCCAGTTCCGGCACGGCGAACACCCCCGCGGCCACCGGCCGGTCCGCCCAGGACCGCCGCGCCGCCTCACGCGCGGCGTCGTACTGGCCCAGGCCGTTG
>DATJRV010000037.1:0-17932 GCA_035504435.1 Solirubrobacteraceae bacterium | reverse complement strand
TTTGCGCTCGAGCCCGACGCGGCGATCGTGATCGACGTCACCCACGCCACCGACGCGCCCGGGATCGAGGTCAAGGAGCTCGGCAAGCACGAGCTCGGCTCGGGCCCTGTCGTGACCCGCGGCTCGACGATCCACCCCAAGCTGTTCGAGCTGCTCTACGACGCCGGCGCCGAGGAGGAGATCCCGTTCACGGTCGAGGCCTCCGCCCGCGCGACCGGCACCGACGCCGACGCCGTGCATCTCGCCCGCGCGGGCATCCCCACCGCGCTCGTGTCGATCCCGATTCGCTACATGCACTCCCCGGTCGAGCTCGTCCAGCTCGACGACGTCCACGCCGCGGCGCGCCTGATCGCGGCCGCGGCGCTGCGGTTGGACCACGAGACTTCGTTCACGCGGTGAGCGCCGGCCACGGGGCGGTGAGCACTGGCCACGGGCGGTGAGCACCGGTGGCGTGCGGCGGCGCCGAAACGTCCTGCTTGCAGGCACGGCGCGTCCGCGGCGGAGACTCCCGGCTACGCCGCTGTCAGTTCGGTGGCCTCAATGACCTCATAGGGCGCGCCGGGCGTGGCGCCGAGCGCGAGCATGCGCAGGCCCTCGGGGCCGGCGAACACCTTGCGCTTGGGCGCGGGGCCGACGCGCACGAACACATTGGGCTCCAGGTCCACGCGCTCGCCCTCGACCTCGATCCAGCCGGAGCCCTTCAGCGCGAGAAACACCTCCTCCTGGCCGCTCTCGACATGGTCGTGCTCGGGGTAGTCCGTGTAGTCCGGCGGCAGCTGGATCACCTGCATGCCAAACGAGGTCACCCCCAGCTCGGCGCGCGCCTTGACGAAGCCGCCGCCGAACGCGGCCTCCATGTCCTTGATGTTCTTCGCCGTGTAGTCGCTCATACGGCGAATCCTACTCTCACCCGCGCGCGAGTCGCTTGTAGGTGATCCGGTGCGGGCGGTCGGCCGCGGCGCCGAGGGTCTCGCGGCGGTGCTCCTCGTAGGAGTCGAAGTTCCCCTCGAACCACGTCACCTGCGAGTCGCCCTCGAACGCCAGCACGTGCGTGGCCACGCGGTCGAGGAACCAGCGGTCGTGGGAGATCACCAGCGCGCAGCCGGGGAATTCGAGCAGCGCGTTCTCCAGCGCCCGCAGCGTGTCCACGTCCAGGTCGTTGGTGGGCTCGTCCAGCAGCAGCAGGTTGCCGCCGCTGCGCAGCAGCTTGGCCAGGTGCACGCGGTTGCGCTCGCCGCCGGAGAGCTTGCCGACCTGCACCTGCTGGGAGGAGCCCTTGAAGTTGAAGCCGGCGGTGTACTGGCGGGAGTTGACCTCGCGCTCGCCCACCTTGATGTGCTCGTAGCCTTCGGAGATCTCCTCCCACACCGTCTTCTCCGGGTCCAGCGCGTCGCGCGACTGGTCCACGTAGGCCAGCTGCACGGTGTCGCCGAGCGTGAGCGTGCCGCCGTCCGGCTCCTCCGCGCCGGTGATCATGCGAAACAGCGTGGTCTTCCCAGCGCCGTTCGCGCCGATCACTCCCACGATGCCCGCGCGCGGCAGATCGAACGACAGCGACTCGATCAGCAGGCGATCGCCGAAGCCCTTGCTGAGCTCGCTCGCCGTGAGCACCTGCTGGCCCAGGCGCGGGCCCGGCGGGATGTGGATCTGGACGTCCTCCAGCTTGACGCCGCGCTCCTCGGAGATCAGCTCCTCGTAGCGCGCCAGGCGCGCCTTGGACTTGTTGCGCCGGCCCTTGGGGTTCGTGCGCACCCACTCGAGCTCCGCCGCGATCGTGCGCTGGCGCGCCCTTTCGGTGCGCTCTTCCTGCGCCAGGCGCGCCTGCTTCTGCTCGAGCCAGCGCGAGTAGTTGCCCTCGTAGGGGATGCCCCGGCCGCGGTCGAGCTCCAGGATCCAGCCGGCCACGTTGTCGAGGAAGTAGCGGTCGTGCGTCACCGCCACCACCGTGCCCTTGTACTCCGCCAGGTGCTGCTCCAGCCACGCCACCGACTCCGCGTCCAGGTGGTTGGTGGGCTCGTCCAGCAGCAGCAGATCGGGCGCGCGCAGCAGCAGGCGGCACAGCGCCACGCGCCGGCGCTCGCCGCCGGAGAGCACGCTCACGTCCGCGTCCGCCGGCGGCAGGCGCAGCGCGTCCATCGCGTATTCCAGCTGCGTGTCGAGGTTCCATGCGTCCGCCGCTTCGATCTTCGCCTGGAGCTGGCCGAACTCCTCGGCCGTCTCATCCGAGTAGTTGGCGGCCAGCTCGTTGAAGCGGTCGAGCAGCGCCTTGGTCTCCGCCACGCCGTCCTCCACGTTGCCCTTCACGTCCTTGCTCGCGTCCAGCTGGGGCTCCTGCTCGAGCATGCCCACCGTCGCCCCCGGCGCGAGCGCGGCCTCGCCGCGGTACTCCTGATCGACGCCCGCCATGATGCGCAGCAGCGTGGACTTGCCCGCGCCGTTGTACCCCAGGACGCCGATCTTCGCGCCGGGGTAGAACGCCAGCGTGATGTTGTCCAGCACCGTCTTCTCCGGTGGCACGAGCTTGGACAGGCGGTGCATCGTGAAGATGTACTGAGAGGACATGCGCACGCAGGATAGGACCTCCGCGGTGTCGCTAACGTTGTCGGGTCATGCCCACCACGGTCCTCGACGTCGAGCAGCACCTGCTCCTGCTGGAGCTGGAGGCGCCGTTCACCAAGCGTGACGTGCAGCTTGCGCGGCGCAAGATGGCCAAGCGCTGGCACCCCGACGTAGCGCCGCAGGGGCGCCAGTTCGAGCACGAGCGCCATCTGAAGGCGATCAACGAGGCCGCCGACCAGCTCGAGCGCCTGGCGGAAGGCTCGCGCGGCGGCAAGGTCACGGCCAACGCCGTCAAGGTCTCCGCCGCCGCCGCGCGGCGCGAGCGTGAAGAGGCTGGCCGCCGCGCCTACGAGGCCGAACAGCGCGCCCGCGCGGTGGCCAAGGACAAAGCCGAACACGACCCGTTCGGCAGCCGCGTTCCCGACCACTCGGTGGTGCACCGCTACGCGCGCTGCCTGGCCTACCCCGAGTGGGGCGTGGGCACCGTCGCCGGCATCTACTTCTCGTCCGATCCGCGCGGCGACGGCGAGGAGGTGCAGCAGTGGGCGCGCGTGCGCTTCAGCCACGGCATCCGCACGGTGCCCGCGGGCAGCATGAAGTTCGTGGACTTCTCCAAGCCCGACCCCGCCGAGGAGCGCGTCGAGCGCTTCATGCTCGCCGCCCAGCGCGCGATGGCCGACGGCGAATACGAGCTGGCCGCCCAGCGGCTGATCTACGCGCGCGACGCGGAACCGCGCAACGTGGCAGTGCTGCGGCTGATGACGCTCGCCTTCTGGCAGGCCGGCAAGCTCGAGGAGGCCGCCCGCGCGGTGCGCGACTGGGCGCGCGTGGACGGCCGCCGCCCCGCCGCCCACCGCTTCGCCGCGCGCATCTACGAAGACATGGGCGCCATCGACCTCGCCGCGGAGGCCGCCGAGCGCGCCGCCAAGCGCGGCCCCTCCGACGCCGGCGCGTGGGAGCGCCTCGGGCGGCTGCGCCTCGCGCTGATGGACCGCGAGGGCGCGCTGGAGGCGTTCCGCAGGGCGCTCAAGCTGGGCGCGGACGGCGAGCTGCAGGAGCTCGTCGCGCAGGCGCTGGCGATCGAGCCCAGCCTCGCCCCGGCTCGATAATTATTATTAATATATATAAATAAATATATTAACGGTTACAGGATGTTCACTGCGCGTGAGACCACCAGCCCGATCGTCACCAGCGACACGATCGCCTGGGCTCCCATCACCAGCTTTGCCATCGCGCTCAGCGGCATCGTGTCGGTGGGGGAGAACGCCGTCGCGTTCGTCAGCGACACATACAGGTAGTCGACGAACTTCGGCCGCCAGTCGCGCGGCTCGATGTGGTCGTCGGACATCTGCGGGAACAGGAAGTCGGGTGGGCCGTCGTTGCCTTCCGCGCGGCGCCCCGGCCCGCCGCGGTCGAGCTCCCAGTACCACAGCGAGAAGATGAGGAAGTTCGTCAGCCAGATCAGCACCCCCGAGACGATCAGCTCGTCTCCGTTTTCCACCTTGTGGTGCAGCAGCAGGTGCGAGAGATCGACCAGCGAGAACACGTTCGCCGCGCTCGCCAGCGCGATCATCCCCAGCGCCGTGCGCCGGCGTGCGGCGCGGTGGCCCTCGAGCTGTTTCGGCGTGGTCGCGAACAGGCCGACCAGCAGCAGCCCCTCGAGCGCCGGGACCAACCACGTCGGGCCAGCCGTCAGGCGGTTGGGGAGCAGGAGCTGCAGCGCGATTGCCACGAGCACCGTCGCCTGCGCCCACCACGCCGTCTCCGGGCTCGGCGGGGGCGGATAGGGACGATCGCCCTGGCTGCGTGCTCCGCTGCCCACGAGCCGAGAGCGTAGGGGGCCGGTCGGAGGGGATCGCCGTGCGGTCCGCCGCGCTCGCGTGCGGTCCGCCGCGCTCCCGTGCGGTCCGCCGCGCTCGATAGGTTCGCGCAGTGCGCCTGATCGTCGCCCGCTGCCAGGTCTCCTACGCCGGCCGCCTGAGCACCGTGCTGCCCGAGGCGGTGCGCCTGTTGATGGTGAAGGCCGACGGCACGTTCATGGTGTGGGCCGATGGCGGCGGCTCCAACGTGAAGCCGCTCAACTGGATGGTCGCGCCGACCGTCATCGAGGAGCAGGCCGGCGAGGACGGTTGCCTACAGGGGCTGACCGTGCGCAAGCGCGGACAGGAAGAGCATCTGGAAATCGCGATCTCGCAGGTGCTCTCCGACGTCGAGCACGAGCTCGACACGCTCTCCACGCTCGAGCGGGAGGGCGTCGAGCGCGAACTGCAGGAGCTGCTCGCCGACGCCCCGCAGACGTGCGGGGAGGGGTTCAGGCTCGTCAAGCGCGAGTGGCCGACCGACATCGGCCCCGTGGACCTGATGTGCAGGGACGGCGAGGATGCGTGGATCGCCGTGGAGATCAAGCGCGTGGGCACGATCGACGCCGTCGAGCAGCTCACGCGCTACCTCGAGCGCATCCGCCTCGACCCCGCGCTCGGCTCCTGCCGCGGCGTGCTCGCCGCGCAGACGATCAAGCCGCAGGCACGCGTGCTCGCGGGGGCGCGGGGGATCGACTGCGTGGAGGTCGATCCCGCCGTGCTGCGCGGGGAGCGCGCGCCGGAGCTCAAGCTGTTCGCCGCGTAACCCCAAACGTACGCTACCTTTCAGACATGCTGAAGTTCCTGACGACGGCCGCCGACGAAGTCGAGGCGACTAGTGTCGTCGACCGACTGTCGGAAGCCGGCATCCGCTGCATGCGAACCGGCAGCGGCATCGGTCGGGTCGGCTTCAGGTCCGGACTGGACCTAATGGTCGAGGAGCAGGACCTCGCGTCGGCGCGCAAGATCGTCGAAGAAGCCGCGGGAGGCTTCGACGAAGCCGAATTGGAACGCTTGAGCATGCAAGCGGGTCGGCAGGCGCAGGAGCAGACGCCGCCCGCCGAGCCCGCGTAGACGGACCGCGCTCAACCCGCGCGAGTGATCATCTAGGCTGCTGGACATTCCCGAGCGAGGAGAGAGACGATGAGTGCAGCAGAGCAAGCCGTTTCCACGGAGCCCGTGCTCACTGAGCGGCGCGGCAACGTCCTGCTGATCACGCTCAACCGGCCGGAGGTGCGAAACGCCGTCAACGCCGCGCTCGCCGCAGGCGTCGCACACGCGCTCGACGAGCTCGACGCAGACGACGCGCTGTCCGTCGGTGTGCTCACCGGCGCCGGCGGCTTCTTCTGCGCCGGCATGGACCTCGGCGCGTTCGTCAAAGGCGAGTCGCCCTGGTATGGCGACCGCGGCTTCGCCGGCATCGCCCAGCGCGCCTCGCGCAAGCCGCTGATCGCCGCCATCGAGGGCTTCGCCGTCGCCGGCGGCATGGAGATCGCGCTCGCCTGCGACCTCATCGTCGCCGCCAAGGGCGCCAAAATGGGCATCCCCGAGGCCAAGCGCTCGCTAGTCGCCGCCGGCGGCGCCCTGCTGCGCCTGCCACGCCGCATGCCCTACCACCTGGTCATGGAACTGGCCCTCACCGGCGACCCCTTCCCCGCCGAGCGCTTCCACGAATGCGGCCTCGTCAACCGCATCGCCGACCCCGGCTCAGCCGTCGAGGCGGCCCTCGACCTGGCCGCCCAGATCTCCAAGAACGGCCCGCTCGCCCTGGCCGCCGCCAAGCAGATCCTGCAAGAGCAGTTCGACTGGTCCACCGCCGAGATGTGGGAAAAGCAAGGCGCCATCAGCGGCCCCGTCATGACCTCAGAGGACGCCAAGGAGGGCGCGAGCGCGTTCAAGGAAAAGCGCGACCCCGTGTGGCAAGGGCGCTAGCGAACACGAAGAGTTGGAGTGGTTCCGCAGGAACCGTCCGTCGGAGCTAGAACACTTGCAGCGGTGCTGCGGTACGCTATACGTCCGTGGGTCAGGCCCGATGCGAGCCGTACACCAGCCGTCGTGCCGATAATCCCCATGGGCCGTAAATACTTCGCCCAAGGGAGTACGCGATGGCCGTAGAGGAGATACAGCGAGAGCAGGCGCTATCGATTCCTCATATCGATCTGAGCGCCTACGCCGGTCAGTGGGTGGCCATCCGTGGCGATCAAGTTGTCGCCAGCGACCTTGACGCTGTAGCCCTGCGTAACCGGCCGGAGGTCGAGGAGACGGACACGCTCCTACCGGTGCCCGACCCCGGCGCGGATTTGCTGCTGCTCTAAAGAGCAACGCCAGCCGTGCCATCCGTCGAGCTTCAATACTCGAATCCGTTCGGGCATGGCGCACGCCCATACTTGACCATGCACGTGACGGGGGTCAACGGCGCATCGGGACAAATCGTTGGCCTCCTCGACTCTGGGGCCGATACGACGGCACTGCCAATGGGCTATGCCGGTCTGATGGGCTACACGGCAGCGCAGCTCCAGCGCATCGAAGTCGGCACCGCGAAAGGGATCGGCTACGGCTGGCGAGCGACCGCGCCGTGCCTCGCCACGGTTGTAGGCGCAACGCCGCCGGAACTGACAACCCAGCTGCTGCCGACCTTCGTCGAGTCGGCAACGGCTCTTTGGGGTCGCGGAGACGTCATGCGCATGTTCGCGCTGACAATCGAGGACGCGAGGGAAGTCTTCACGCTGACCTGGTAGGGCATAGCCGACCGTGCCCAAACCGAGACACAACCCGTCGCCCGGTCGAGCGGAGCGGGGGACTGAGCCGGGCGCCCGCGCGAAGCGCCGGCGACCGGATCAGGCCACCGCGCAGCGCCCGCACGGACCAGCGGTCTAAAGCCCCCGCTTCTTGCGCTTGCGCTGTGCGCGGATGCGCAGCCAGCGTTTGAACAGCGCCCACATCAGCGCTCCCCAGGGGTCTTGCGCGGGTACTGCGACAAAGGCTGGCGCAGGTCGATCGCGGTGGTGACGATGCGGTTCTGTTCCGCCGCGTGCGCCGCCGGGTAGCCCTCGCCGGGGCTCGCGCGCTCGGGGCGCCCGATGTAGCCGAAGTGGATCTCCGCCGGCATGATCTGCATCAGGCGCGGGAACATGTGTGCGCGCGCGCCCATGTTGCGCGGCTCCTCCTGCACCCACGCGATCTCCTGCAGGTTCGGGTAGCGCGCCATCAGCTCGAGGATCTGGCGTTCGGGGAACGGGTACAGCAGCTCCACGCGTGCCACCGCCAGGCCCGTGTGCGACGCGCGGTCGGGGTGGCCCACCAGGTCGTAGTAGATCTTGCCCGTGCACAGCACCAGGCGCGTCACCTGCTCGTCGGCCACCCCCGGCTCGGCCAGCACCGGGTGAAACCGCGTGCCCTCCGCCATGTCCAAGATCGCGCTCGCCGCCTGCGGCAGGCGCAACAGCGACTTCGGCGTCATCACCACCAGCGGGCGCTGCTTCGCGATCCGCGCCTGGCGGCGCAGCAGGTGGAAATACTGGGCCGGCGTCGTCGGGCTCGCCACGCGGATGTTGCCCTCCGCCGCCGCGCGCAGGAAGCGCTCCAGGCGCGCTGAGGAGTGCTCCGGGCCCGAGCCCTCGTAGCCGTGGGGGAGCAGCAGCGTCAGGCGCGAGGTCTGCCCCCACTTGGCGAGGCCCGACACGATGAACTGGTCGACGATCACCTGCGCCGAGTTCACGAAGTCGCCGAACTGCGCCTCCCACAGCACCAGCGTCTCCGGCGCCTCCTGGCTGTAGCCATACTCGAAGCCCAAGCACGCGAGCTCCGACAGCGGGCTGTTGTGCAGCTCCAGCGGCGCCAGCGCGTCCGGCAGGTTCTGGATCGGGCACACCGTCTGGCCCGTCTTCGCGTCGTGCAGCACCATGTGGCGCTGGCTGAACGTGCCGCGCTCGGTGTCCTGCCCGGTCAAGCGCAGCGGTGTGCCGTCCGTCAACAGCGACGCGAACGCCAGCGCCTCCGCGTGCGCCCAGTCGATGTTCGGCTCGTTCGCCTGGTCCTCCGCCAGCGCCTCGCGGCGGCGCTCGAGCTGTTTGACGAGCTTCGGGTGCACCGTGAAGCCCTCCGGCACGCGCAGCAGCTGCTCGCCCAGCTCGCGCAGGCGCGCCGCCGGCACCGCCGTGTCCACCTCCGGGCTCGGCGAGCGGTCGAGCTGGTACTCGCCCGTCGCGTGCTCGCCTTCCTGCTCCTTCGCCGCCGCGATCTTCGCCTTCAAGCGCTGGTGCAGCAGCGTCATGTTGTCCCACACCTCCTGGGACTGGCGGTCCACCTCCTCCTTCGAGACCACGCCATCCGCGATCAAGCGGTCGGCCCACAGCTCCCACACGCGCTTCTTCGTCTTGATCTTCGCGTACATCTCCGGCTGCGTGTACGCCGGCTCGTCCGACTCGTTGTGGCCGAAGCGCCGGTAGCCGATCAGGTCGATCAGCACGTCGTGGCCGAACTCCTGGCGGAACGCAAACGCCAGGCGCACCGCGCTGATGCACGCTTCCACGTCATCCGCGTTCACGTGGATGATCGGCACGTCAAAGCCCTTCGCCAGGTCTGACGCCCAGCGCGTCGAGCGCGCGTCATCCGGGTCGGTCGTGAAGCCGATCTGGTTGTTCATGATCAGGTGCACCGTGCCGCCCACCTTGTAGCCGTCCAGCGCCTGCAGGTTCAGCGTCTCCGACACCACGCCCTGGGCGGGGAACGACGCGTCGCCGTGGATCGTGATCGGCACCGCCGCGTTCGTGTCCTGGTGCGCGTGCGGCCCTTTGCGCGTCGTCTGCGCCGCGCGCGTCGCGCCCTCCACCACCGGCGACACGTACTCCAGGTGGCTCGGGTTGGACTCCAAGTTCACGCGAATCGTCGCGCCGTCCGGCAGCTTGTACGTGCCCTGCGTGCCATGGTGGTACTTCACGTCGCCCGTCCCGCCCTGCGGGATCGTCGTCACCGCCTCCAGCGTCGAAGCGCCCTCGAACTCCCCGAAGATCGTGTCGTACGCCCGTCCCAGGTTGTGCGCCAGCACGTTCAGCCGCCCGCGGTGGGCCATTCCCACCACCACCTCCTGCCCGCCGTACGCCGCCGACAGCTGGATCAGCTCATCCAGCATCGGCACCGTCATGTCCAAGCCCTCAATCGAGAACTGGTGCTGGCCCAGGTACGCCTTGTGCATGAAGCGCTCCAGCGCGTCCACCTCCACCAGCCGCTTCAGCAGCGTGCGGCGCTCGTCGTTCGTCAGCTCCTTGCGGAACGCGCCCGACTCGATGTGCTCGCGCAGCCACACCCGCTGACGGTGCGAGGCGATGTGCTCCACCTCGTACGCAATCGTGCCGCAGTACGTCTCGCGCAGGTGTGCCAGCGCGTCCACCAGCGTCGCCCCCTCCACATACATCTGAAAGATCCTCGCCGGCAGCCGTGCCTGCAGCTCCTGCGTCAGCCCCAGCGCCTCCGGGTCCAGGCCTGGGTCGCCCTCCGGTTCCGAGCCCAGCGGGTCCAGGTGCGCCGCCAGGTGCCCGTGGCTGCGCACCCTGCTCACCAGCGTGCTCGCCGCCTGCACCGCCTGCAGGAGTTCTTCCCCGCCCGTGTACGCGACCGCCTCCTCGCCGGGTGTCGCACTCGCCGCGGGTGCGGTCGCCGGTGCCGTCGCCTGCGGCGCGCTCGGGGCTGGCCCAAGCGCCACGTTCAGCGCCGCGAAAACATCCTCATAAAAATTATTCTCACCCCGTAGATAACCCTCGATCAGTCCCAGGAAGCGGCCCGACTCCGCCCCCTGGATGATGCGGTGGTCATACGTCGAGGTCATCGTCATCACCTTCTCCGCGCCAATCCTCGCGCCCACCGTCTCCAGGCCCGGCGGGTAGCCGATCGCCCCCGTCGCCACAATCGTCCCCTGGCCGCCCATCAGCCGCGGCACCGACGCCGCCGTGCCGATCCCCCCAGGGTTCGTCAGCGTCACGTTCGCGCCCGTCAGGTCGTCCGCCGTCAGCGTGTTCGTGCGCGCCTTCTCCACCAGCGCGTCGTACGCCGCCAGGAACGCATCGAACGGCAGCCGGCCCGCGCCGCGGATCACCGGCACCATCAGCGTGCGCGAGCCGTCCTTCTTCTCCACGTCCACCGCCAGCCCCAGGTTCACCTGCCCGTCGCTCATCCGCTGCGGCTTGCCGTCCAGCTCCGCGAAGTGCGTCGCCATCACCCGCATGTCTTCCCCCGCGCGCGCAATCGCGTACGCGATCAAGTGCGTGAACGACACCTTCACGCCCGCCGCCTTCAGCTCGCGCCTGCGCGCGTCCAGCACCGTCACCGTCAGCGTGCGGAAGCTCGTCGCCGTCGGGATCGTCAGCGACTGCTCCATGTAGCGCGCCAGCGCCGCCGCCCCGCCACGCAGCGGCTGCGCCTCCGCCTGCGCCTGCGTCACCGCCGGTGCGCCGTTCGCGCCCGCCGGTGCGCCGTTCGCCTGTGCCCCGCTATGGGGTGCGCCCGCCGGTCGCGTGGCGGGCGGGCTCTGCGCCGCCGACAGCACGTCCGACTTCGTGATCCTGCCCGCCGGGCCGCTGCCCGCCACGCCCGTCAAATCCACGCCCTCCACCGCCGCCGCGCGCGCCGCCACCGGGGAGACCTTCGTGTCCGCCGGGATCGCGCCCGCCGCGACGTTCGGGCTCGGCGCCGGGGGTGCGGTTGCGCTCGCGCTCGGCGCAGGCGTGCTCGCCGGTGCGGCCGGGGCGCTGGATTGGGCGGCCGGGGCGCCGGATTGGGCGGCCGCCGGCTGCGCCTGCGCGTCGCCGACCATGATGCGCGCGATCACCTGGCCCACCGTCACCGTGTCGCCCTCGCTCACCAGCAGCTCGTGCACCGTCCCGCTCCCCGGCGACGGCAGCTCCACGTCAACCTTGTCCGTGGAGATCTCCACGATCGTCTCGCCCTCTTTGATCGGCTCACCCACGCGCGCGCGCCATTCGAGGATCGTGCCCTCCGTCACCGACTCGCCCGCCGCCGGCGTCACCACGTCGAGCAGGCTCCCGCCTGCCGCCTGGGGCTGGGCGGCGGCCGTGCCGTTGCCCGCGCCCTCCTGTGCGCTCGCCGGCGCCGGCGCCGCGGCGGTCGCGCTCGCCGTAGGCGCGCCGTTGCCCGCAGGGGCGTCATCGCTCGCCGGCGGGCTGCTCGCCGGCGGGCTGCCGGCAGGCGCACCGTTGCCGCCGGCGCCGTTCACCGCAATGCGCGCGATCACCTGACCGACCGTCACCGTCGCGCCCTCCTCGACCAGGATCTCGCTCACCGTGCCCGTCGCCGGCGACGGCAGCTCCACGTCTACCTTGTCCGTCGAGATCTCCACGATCGTCTCGTCGAGCTTGATCGGGTCACCGACCTTCACCCGCCATTCGAGGATCGTTCCCTCGCTGACCGACTCTCCCGCGGCAGGGGTTACGACGTCTATCGTCTGCGCCGCCGCGGTGCTGGTTGCCATCGAGCTTTCACTTTAGCGCGGTCGCCACACCGGGCGCGGCGCGTATACGTTTACTGCACCTCGCTCGCGCTCGCCTGCACCTCGCTCGCGCTCGCGCGGCGCCGGCGCTGTTCGCGGATGAACTGCGCGCTGCCGAAGAACGGCCCGATCCCGCCCAGCACCGCCACCGCCACCGCCAGCCTCAGCGACACCACGCGCAGGCGCGCAGCCGTGATGCACGCCAGCGACATGAAGATCCACAACAGCCCGTGCGAGAGTCCCAGCACGAACGTCAACGGCTGCGGCTTGCCGGCCGCAAACGCGCAGATCAGCAGCGCCGTGTACACGCACGAGTGCGTGAACGACGTCCACTTCAGGCGCGTGAACGTCAACGGCCCCGCCGCCGGACGCAGGCGCGCGCTCGTCGCCGCCGGCGCGCCCATCGCTGCCGCCGGTCGTTTCGCCTCTGTCGCCATCGCGCCGCTCACTCCGCCAGCCACATCGCCATGCGCGGCAGCGTGTCGCCCGCCTCCGGCGGCCAGTCGGAGATCTCGCGCGGCCACCACGCAAACGCGTCGTGCTCGGGGTCGGGCGTCACCTGCTCCTCCGCACCCTCCGCCAGCCACGCCTGGCCCACGAACATCACCAGCCGGTGCGGCAGGCGCAGCAGCGCCTCACCGCGCACGCGCTCCGGTGACACCGACCACTCCTCCCGCAGCTCGCGCACCAGCGTGTGCGCCGGGTTCTCGCCCAGGTCCACCGCGCCGCCCGCGCCCAGCGCCCAGCGGCCCGCCCAAGAAGCCACCCACGAGGCGCGCCTGCCGGCCAGCCAGCGCCCGTCCGCCGAGCGCGTCACGCACAGCGCCGCCATGCTCTCCGACGCGTCGCCCGTCACCAGCCGCAGCGCCCAGCGCAGCGGCTGCAGCTCCAGCTCGATGCCCCGCTCGCCCTGCTGAAAGCCCTTCAAGCGCGCCGCCACCCCGTCGTGGCTCGGCGACCCGCGTTCCTGGAGCTCCCTGATCGCCGCGTCCGCCGCCTGCGTCTGCTGCGGCGTGGCCTCGAACGGCCGCTCGCACCAGCGAGCCGTGATCTGCTCCACCGGCCACGGCCCGCGGGCGAGGATCTCAGGTGCCTGGGTGGCGGGCTGCGCTCGCTCGGTCACGTCCGGCGAAGCATAGACTCGGCCGCGTGAACGTCGCCCCGCCTACCCGCCGCGCATGAAGCTCGCCGTGCTCGGCCCCGGCGGCGTCGGCGGCCTGCTCGCAGGCGCGCTCGACCGCGCCGGCAGCCAGGTGGCGGTCGTCGCGCGCGAGAGCACCGCCGAGACGATCGCGCGCCACGGGGTGGACGTGCACAGCGTCGTCCTCGGCGACTTCGTCGCGCATCCGCGCGCGCTCGCGCGCCTGAGCGAGCCGGTGGACGCGCTGATCGTCGCCACCAAGGCCAGCGGGCTGTCCGCCGCGCTCGCGCGCGTCGCCGCCACGCCCACCCTCGTGCTGCCCCTGCTCAACGGGCTCGACCACCTCGCGCTGCTGCGCGAACGCTTTCCGCCCGCATCCGTGCTCGCCGGGTCGATCCGCGTCGAGGCCGACCGGCCACAGCCGGGCGTCGTCGTGCACACCAGCCGCTTCCTGCTCGTCAGCATCGCCAGCCAGTACCCCAGCGCGCACCCGGCGATGCGCGCGCTCGCCGACACGCTGGCGCACGCGCACATACCTGTGCAGGTGCTGGACTCCGAGGCGCAGGTCATGTGGTCGAAGCTCGTGCGGCTCAACGCGCTCGCCTGCGTCACCAGCGCCCACGACGTGCTGCTCGGCGAGATACGCGCCACGCCCGCGCTGCACGCCGAGCTCGTCGGAGCGATCGAGGAGGCCTCCGCCGTCGCCAAGGCCGAGGGGGCCAGCGACGTCAACGCCGCCAAGGCCGCCGCCGAGCTGGAGGCAGCCCACGACACGCTCGGCAGCTCCATGCAACGCGACATCGCCGCCGGGCGCGAGCCCGAGCTCGACGCCATCCCCGGCTCCGTGCTGCGCGCCGCCGCCCGCCACGGGATCGCCTGCCCGACGATCGAACGGCTCGTCGCGCTGATCCAGGCGCGGATCGACGCGCGTGGCGTCGGCGTGGCCGGCGTGGGTGCGGCCGGCGTGGGCGCGGCTGAGGGTGGGTGCGGCTGAGGGTGGGTGCGGCCGGTGTGGGTGCGGCTGAGGGTGCGTCGAGTTAGTCCACTTGCGGACTCTGTGCTCGATCGTATATACGCAGGAGCGGGCTAGCTTGCCTCGCCCGGCTCGCCCGGCGAGCGTCCGGGGGAGAAAACGGGGATCGACTGCGAGGCGATCGCCTCCACCGCTCGCTCCTCGGCCTCGCTCAGCTCCTCCTCGTCGTGCTCGCCGTCGCACAGCACGCGAAAGTTGCCCGTCACGCCGCCGTCCGCGTGCACGGTGATGCCCGGCAGGATCTCCTCGCCCTCTTCCAGGTCCAGGCGCTCCATGTCGAAGTGCGCCAAGCCGATGCCGTACGCGGTGTGCGTGGGGTTCTCGCGGTCGTGCGCCGCCACGCCCTGGGCGAAGCGCTCGAGGTTCTTGGCGATCTTGCCCGTGTCCGCCATCGCTCGCGCCAAGGGTAGCGCGGACGCGGATACAGTTGCGCGATGCCCGAGCAGGAGATCATCCGCACGGTCGAGCTCACCAAGGTGTACGCGGGAACCGACTTCGCGGCCGTCGACCAGCTCCAGCTGCGCGTGCACGCCGGCGAGATCTTTGGCCTGCTGGGCCCCAACGGCGCCGGCAAGACGACCACCGCGGGCATGCTCACCACGCGCGTCGTGCCCACCTCGGGATCGGCCTACGTGGGCGGCATCGACGTCGTCGCGCACCCCGCGCTCGCCAAGCAGCTGATCGGGATCGTCTCCCAGCAGAACACGCTCGACCGGCAGCTGACCGTGTGGGAGAACCTGTACTTCCACGGTCGCCTGTTCGGCATCTCCGCGTCCGAGTCGCGCCACACCGCCGATCAGCTGCTCGAGCAGTTCCAGCTCGCCAAGTGGGCCAAAGCGTCCGTGTTCGCGCTCTCCGGCGGGATGGCCCAGCGGCTGATGATGGCGCGCTCGATCTTCCACCGGCCGGCCGTGCTGTTCCTCGACGAGCCCACAGCCGGGCTCGACCCGCAGAGTCGCCTCGCGCTGTGGGACATCCTCGGTGAGCTCAACCGCGAGGGTCAGACCGTGCTGCTCACCACCCACTACATGGAGGAGGCCGACCAGCTGTGTGACCGTGTGGCGATCATGGACCACGGCAAGATCCTCGCGCTGGACACGCCCGAAGCGCTCAAGCAGTCGGTCGGTGCCGACACCATCGTCACCGTCAAGGCCACCGGCGACGGCGATCAGCTAGCCGAGCTGTTCTCGCGTGCGCTGCCGGAGGTCACGCGCGTTCGCACGATCGAGGGGGGCGTCGAGCTGCACGTCAAGGGCGCCGAGCGGCTGGTGCCGCGCGTGGTCGGTGCGGCTGAGAGCGCCGGCGTGGAAGTGGTAGACCTGTCGGTATCGGAGCCGAGCCTGGAGACCGTGTTCATCAACCTCACCGGCAAGGACCTGCGCGAGTGAGCGCGCCTGGAACCGCGCCCTCAGCGGCTGCCAGCCCCGGCGCGCCGGCGCCCGCGCCGTCGCCGGCGCGCACGATCGCGGTCGCCCCCACGCGGTCGGTGATGCTCGCCAGTCGCAACGCCTTGCACGCGCTCGTGCTGCGCGACCTGGTGGTGCTGTGGAAGAACAAGTGGGAGTTCGTCCTGCGCACGCTGATCCAGCCGTTCCTGCTCGTGTTCGTGTTCCTGTACGTGTTCCCGCACATCGGCCAAGGCATCGGCGGCGGCGGGGGCAAGGGATCGGAGTCGGACTTCGCCACCGTGCTCGTGCCCGGCGTGGTGGGGATCTCGATCATGTTCCAAGGCATCCAAGCGGTCGCCCTGCCGCTGTCAACCGAGTTCGGCTACACGCGCGAGATCGAGGATCGCGTGCAGGCGCCCTGCCCGATCTGGCTGGTGGCCGCCGCCAAGATCCTCTCGGGCGCGACCCAGGGACTGCTGGCGGCGGTGATCGTGTTTCCCATCGCCGCCGTCGTGCACGCCTCGGGCGTGCACGCGCACCTCACCGCGCACTGGGGGGTGGTGCTCACGCTGATCCCGCTCGCCTGCGTGACCATGACCTCGCTCGGGCTGCTGCTGGGAACCGCGTTCGAGCCGCGCAACATCGGGCTGATGTTCGGCTTCGTCGTGCTCCCGCTCACCTTCCTGGGCGGCACCTACTACCAGTGGACCAAGCTCGCGCCCGTCACCGTCGGCGGCGTGCACTGGCTGCAGATCGTCGTGCTCATCAACCCGCTCATCTACATCAACGAGGGCATGCGCGCGGGGCTCACCAACGCCTCGCACATGCACCTGTACGTCGTCTATCCCGTGCTCTGCGGATTCTTGACCGTGTTCCTCGCGCTCGGGCTACGCAAGTTCCGGGGGCGCGTGCTCTCCTGAGCGGCGCCACCGGCTCGCCGGTGGTCAGCGGCCCGCGTTTGGGCGGGCATGGGGCGGAGCTTGCCAGGTACGGGCGCGGGGTTTGTCAGGTGCGAACCAGCGGGTTTGCCAGCCGGAGTTCGCGGGTTTGCCAGGTGCGTCGAGCACCTGCGCGCGCCGACGACTAAGCCGAGAGGCACGCGACACTCACCGAGCGGGAGCCACTGCCATGAAACTATTCGCAGCACGCGCCGCAGAACGTAAAGCCCCCACGAGTCACCGACCGCTGCCTGCACGTCGGGTGCGTCGTGCACGCGCACTCCGGACGCTGGCGACCGTGAGGCCGGCTATGCCCTAGTCGCCAAGCTCGCCAGCTTCGAGCCTACGCCTGATCTCCTGCGCGCCAGGCCACTTTGGATCTATGCCTACGCTCTTGAGGAGTTGGTCTCGCTCGGCCAAAAACTGCTCCGCAGTTTCGCCTGGTGCTAGCGCAAATCCTCGCTGTGAGACGAACTCGCCACACGAGCCATCAAGTTGTAGATCTCGTTTGATAGCCATGATGGTCTCCCTGATCGACCTTCTACCCTCTCACGCATGATGAGAGCATAAGTTTCGGCAATCAACTCGTGAATGTACTCGCGGCGAGGGTAGTGGGCCCGTCGGACGCGCTCGCGTATTCCGTCCGGCGCGAGTGCCAAGAGCCTCTCGCCTTCGGCAGGATCATGCGCCGAGTGCCCTTCGATGCTGAGTGCGTGACCCCACTCGTGCCAGGCGACCCAGGTCAAGAGCGCTTCGCGCGTCGATTGGTTCGTGGTGGTCAGTGCCTCATGCCTCTCATTGATCAGCACTATGCGCAACTCGGAGATCCACATCCCGAGGGCAGCATTGTCTGCCTGGATGCGTGCAGGGTTGGAAGCACAAAAGCTTCGGCTTCGATGCTGGTCGATCAGCCCGTCTCGATCAGCTCCACGCGATAGCCGTCGGGGTCGCTCACAAAGCAAAGTCGCGACCCCCCCTCGCGCACCGAATATGGGGGCTTCTCCGGCTCGATGCCCTGCTCTGCAAGGCGCGCGAGCGTGCCGTCGAGGTCGGTGGCGGTGATCGCGATGTGGCCGTAGCCGGTGCCGATGTCGTAGGCGTCGACGCCGAAGTTGTACGTCAGCTCCAGGCGTGGCATGTCGCCGTCGCCGGGCTGGTTCATGAACACGTTGACCGCCTCCTCGCGGATCGGGATGCGGCCGACCTCCTCGAAGCCGAGGGCTTCGTAGAAGGCCACCGAGCGGTCGATGTCGGTGATGCGGTAGCAGGTGTGGATCAGCGCCATGCCCCGCGGAGTCTACGCGGAGGCGGTCACACGGCGTCGCATGCGCCCACCCCGCGAGCACCCTACTGCGCTCTAGACTTGCCGCCGTGGTGCGCCTTGGAAGCTGGATCAGGCCGGCCGGTGGGAGTCCGGTCCGGGTAGACGCCGGAGTGCCCGGTAGCAGGCCCCGGTTCGTTGTCGAGAGGCGGCGGGCTGAGCGGGGCGTCAAGTGCCTCTTTGGAGGGAGCA